>NZ_JBBUTK010000002.1:0-1043435 GCF_039592695.1 Allomuricauda sp. d1
CCGCTGGTGCGGACTCCTTGGCGAACAATGCCGCAGGGTAAACCCGATGCCCAATCCCAGCGGCATTGTTGAAAGGATTTTGCTATATTTCCATAAAATCCGCCGGACTTCACATAGCGCGGCGTTAGGCAACATATGAATCGAACAGTGGTTTTTTTGGGAATATGTTTTCTTATGTTGACTTCAAAAACAATTTGCCAAGTGACCTCAAATCAGTACGGAGTAGAAATCGACAAATTACTCCAGAATAAAAATCCAGATTACCACAACGGACTAAAAAACATTCTTTCAGACTACCAACAAGAACTAATCTCAAAGGGAATAATTCCAGATGGGACTTACCAAAGCTATGCTGGACTATTAAAACAAATATCCACAGAGGAAAAGCCCGAACTTTCAATTGCCTATGACCTAAAAGAATCTCTTGAAGGACTGGGAAACGGAATCAGTAAAATTATGCCCTCCATCGAAAGTAGTTTGATTGCAAAAAATTACCTGAACCCGGATAATTCAAAGGATTTCATCTTTAATCAAAAGATTTCGGAATTAGTTCAAAATGGACAGGAAATGGACCGCTCTATTTTTGCAAGAACCTTACTCGAAGTATATGACGAGAAGGACTTTGAACTGCCTCTCGTAAAACTAAAATTTTTCCGTTTTCTAGACCCAAAATCGGACTTTATCGTTTACTCGTATATCGGCCGACCAAATCCAAAATAAATACGTTGCCTAACAATGGCTATAATTCATTGCTAGATTCTAGCTAACTTGAAACCTCAAAACAAACAAAACGGCAGGATTTCATACGGACATTTCCCGTTGGGAAAGTCCGCAACGAAATCATAGCCGAGCCCGTTAGCAAATATTAATGAATTATCTTCCTTTCGAGAACATAGAAATCCAAACCAGTAAAACCAAAGAGGAAATACTAAGGCTTTTGGAAAATAATATTGAGCCCAACGAAACACTTGGCTTTATAATTAATAAAAGTTCAAATCAGGATTACGAGGGTATAATTGATAAGAGCTATTCTGAATTCAGAATACGCCGAATTTTAAAAAGTGGACGTAATTCTTTTATTCCAATTGTTTATGGAAAACTAAAAGAAAAGGGGAATGGTTTAACTGTAAGTTTAAAAATCAGATTACAAAAGGTTGTGGCAGGACTTTTTATTTTCATGAGCATTTTTGCACTTGGAATGGTTATAATTTCTTTTAATTCCAAGTCTGAATCCAAGGAAATTATTGAAAAGATTTATCAGGACCCAGATTTGAGACAAGAATTAAAAAACAATAAGGAATTACAACAAATCTACAATTCTGGAGGATTTGACTGGACAGCTCTCATCCTACTATTGTTCTTATACGCCATGACAATGTTTTTCTTTAATCGTGAAGCGGAAAAAGCCAAGGACGATTTGAAAAGAATGATAAATTAAAATAACATTTGCTAACAAGGTGTATAATTAATTGCGGGCGGAATTTCCACATGGAAATTCCTGCAATCAATTATCTTCGGTACGGGCGGACATATTCCGTTGGAAAAGTCCGCAAATAATCATACACAAGACCGTTGTACACAAGCTAAAAACTGAACGAAATGATAGAATATGGAACGCATTTCAAAAATGTAAAAAAGGAATTTAAAGAGCTTATTGAACTTCGAAAAAAATCGTCTAGTAGAGATGAAAAAGCTGTTCAAGAATTTATCGAAAAAAATCCATTTTGTATTTTATCTGCTTTGGGTGGTATTGATGCGAATTATGCATTTTTAGGTAATGTTGTTATTTCTCAACCACAATTAAAAAGTGCTGATGGCGATAGAGCACCAGATTTTTTAATTGTTTCAAGAAACTCTCTAAATCTATACTTTAACTTCATTGAGTTAGAAGACCCTTCAAAAAAAGTTTTTAAAGCTACTGAACAATGTCCTTCTTCTGATTTTATGCAAGCATATAACCAATTAAAGCAGTGGAGTTCTTTTTCAAAAAATGAAGTACAAAATTATTGTGCTGAATTACTTCGAACCCTATTTAAGGACAATTTCAACAATACACCTGAAAAGAAAATTCACTACAATCATATTCTTGTTTATGGATTTTCTGATGAAATAACGAAATTAGGAGAAAGGTATAATAATCTTTTGCAAGAGTACTTTAATGAATCTAATCTCAAACATTGTACATATAGCAGAATGATTAATGAACTACGATTTAACCAACCATTCTTTACTGTAAAAAAAGATGTGAAATCAAATAAATTTAAGGCTATTGGATGTACACCTTTCAGAAGTTACAAAATTGATGAATGGTCCGAATTTCATAATATAATTGACAAGGAAGTCGTAATAAATGAATCTGAATATTTTACAGAGGATGAAAAAAAGAAATTAATAAATGAAATCAGTGAACTCGACAACAAAACAGTTAAAGAAATAATTGATATAAATATTAATAGTCCAGGTATTACAATTACTAATTTTGGAGATTTGGACATTTAAAAGCCAGTGTACAACAATGGCTATAAGTAATTGCTGGTTCTCGCCTACTTCTGAAAATACTCACGGATATTCAGCGTAGTGTGTAATTGTAAAGTTAAGTGCGAACCTACGCAACTACTCATAGCCGGAGACGATGATGTCGAATACGCCTGCGGCGTACTTTTGCTGCACTGCTGGCGCAGTCACCGCACCAAAAGCGAGTCGACATCATCGCCGCGCTATGCCAGATTGCAAAGACCGCAGGATAAGGGACATTCTTGACAATATCGCCGCAACGGCTCAACTACTCGACATATCGGGACGCTATATGCAATCTGGTCGACTGATTTTATTCCCAATACCGCAAAATCCACAAGGAAACGTCCGCTGGTGCGGACTCCTTGGCGAACAATGCCGCAGGGTAAACCCGATGCCCAATCCCAGCGGCATTGTTGAAAGGATTTTGCTATATTTCCATAAAATCCGCCGGACTTCACATAGCGCGGCGTTACCTGCAAGCTATAAAATCGAAATGCACAAAATTCTATACGAAATTTTTGAACTGGAAAGTGCCGAAAAGTACAATCAGGCATTTTCTGAATATCAAAAACTGATTTCGGAAAACAAAGCGGATTTTGAAACTTGGAAATTTTATTTTTTCTTTTTGTGGTCAATGCTAGAAGATGTAAATGGAAAATTTACAAAGGATATTGACTTACGGACTGAATTAGAAACGGAATTGAATAGTGGACTGAAAAAATATTCGGACTTGGCTGAATTTAACTTTATTACAGGTTATGCAGTTTCAATATTTCCTTATGAATTTGGTGACTATGAGGAATTGGATAAAAAAGGACGTGAAATGCTTAAAAAAGCGTCGGAATTAGAACCAAATAATCCGATTTACAAAATGGTATATTTAGGTTCACAAGAACCAACTGAAATAAATCAAACGGAATATCAAAATGCTTGTGAAGAATCTGAATCCAAAGTTCGGGAGATATATAATGGAAATGGACTTTTGAATGAATATTTTAAACAAGTATTGGTAAGAAGAAAAAAAGCCAGCAGGTAACAATGGCTATAATTCAGCTTTCCCTTTGCACAAAACGAAAACCATAACTTTAAAAAACGGCTGGATTCCGAACTTGGAAAATCCTGACGGATTTGCCAAGCCGAAATCATAGCCGAGACCGATGATGTCGAATACGCCTGCGGCGTACTTTTGCTGCACTGCTGGCGCAGTCACCGCACCAAAAGCGAGTCGACATCATCGCCGCGCTATGCCAGATTGCAAAGACCGCAGGATAAGGGACATTCTTGACAATATCGCCGCAACGGCTCAACTACTCGACATATCGGGACGCTATATGCAATCTGGTCGACTGATTTTATTCCCAATACCGCAAAATCCACAAGGAAACGTCCGCTGGTGCGGACTCCTTGGCGAACAATGCCGCAGGGTAAACCCGATGCCCAATCCCAGCGGCATTGTTGAAAGGATTTTGCTATATTTCCATAAAATCCGCCGGACTTCACATAGCGCGGCGTTGTAAACAATTTTCAAAAAGTAACGAAACATAAAAATCAAACTATAACCACAAATCTATTTATGAAAAAAATTGTACTATTCTTTTTGTCTGTCTTTTTGATAGCTTGTTCCTCTTCATCAGATCAACCGTTGCGTACAGGAAATTCTATTACTCTTTTCCAACTTACCATTAATGGAGAATTGGTAAATGGCCAGATAAATCAGTCAAATAATTCTATCGTATTTAATGTGATTGATGCTAATCTGACATCTTTGACACCAACCATAACCATCTCAGAAGGAGCTACAATTAATCCCTCTCTCAATTCTTCCAGAAACTTCAATGAATCAGTTAGATATACGGTAACTGCAGAAAATGGAATAGAAAGGGAATATGTTGTCATTGTGAATAATACTATTCGTAGTAGTGAAAATTTTATTACCCTTTTTCAATTTAACGTAAATGGAGAAACGGTTAATGGGGAAATCGATCAAGAAAACAATACGGTTAGATTTGATTTAGTCGGGGCAGATGTATCTACTCTTGCTCCGACTGTAGAAATCTCCGAAGGCGCAAGCATAGCGCCGAACTCTGGAATTTCACAGGACTTTAGTGAAAGTGTTTTTTATACAGTTACAGCTGAGAACGGTGAAGAAAGAAGATATGAAATTAATGTAAGCAACAGACCCTTTAGTACTGGTAATGAAATTATTAGTTTTATAGTTACCATAAACGGCGAACCTATTGAGGCTCGAATAGATCAAGACATAAACGAAATTGCATTTGAAACTGGGTCTTTTAACATTTCTGCATTAGTTCCAGAAATTGAAATTTCTGAAAATGCAACGATAGCCCCAGCCTCAGGGGAAACAGTTGATTTTTCTGTTCCAGTGACTTACACAGTGACCGCCGAAAATGGAGTCAGTACGCAATACACTGTTGCAATCAACCAAGCATATAAGATAAATGCATTCACTTTGGTCGGTCCAAGGTTTGGAGCCCAACTGTTATTTACCAGAGCGGAAATGTTCATTGATTTAGACTTTCTAGATCCATTGGAACCTGAAGTGGAATTATTTCTCGATGACGGTTCTATGAGAGTAGACTTGCCAATTCTTGAAACCGCTTCTTTTGAAAATCAGAGGATTATTACAAACCGAGTCACAACCAAAATACCTAAAAGCGCAAGTACGAGCACAAATTATAGGATAGTGTATAAAAACAGTGATATATTAATAGAATCCGATTTTTTCATTGATGTTTTGGCAGAAAATTCGCCTGAAATTATTTCAGTCAACCAAGATTCCTACCGTGAAGGGGATACCCTTATCGTCACCGGTGAAAATTTGACCGATTTTATTGGGGTTCCTTCAAATGGCTCATTCTTCTTATTCAATCCCCAAGGAAATATTGATGTAGAACTTAATCCGGAGAGGACAGAATACCGCTTACTGATGGAAGGTTCTTTCTCGCGTTCTGCGTTTTTCCCTTTCGATGCAGTCACCAGAGACGTAATTTTTATGACTCCAGAAAGGAGATTGGGAGATCAAATTACAATCAATATTGATTAAAATTCTTATGTTCAGCATCTTAGTATAAACCTCACAAACCGACCAGAACGAATGACATTTTCTAAGAATGCAATCAGAATAAAATCCTTGTGTATTTTTCTTCTTATCATTTCTTGCTCTCGAAGTGATGATTCATCAAACAATGGTTCTTCAAATAACCCTCCAGATAATTTTGTGTTATTAGAAATAAGAAACAACGCATTAGATGTTTCACTTAACCCACAATTTTCTTGGGGGAGAGCAACAGATCCCGAGGGGGATTCTGTCACATATAGCTTTTTATTAGAGGTTGGTAATGGAACTCCAAACAATGTCTTGGCTTCCAGCTTACAAACCACGGATTTCACTGTTAATAACAGTTTAGAAATTAATACAACGTATTCGTGGCAAGTGATTGCATCAGACGGAAATGGGGGTACTACGAACAGCGAAGTGTTTTCATTTACTACAAGAGAAAATCAACCACCTGAGGATTTCAATTTACTAGAAGTCCCTAATAGTGAAATGAATGTTGTCTTAAATCCAACATTAATCTGGGACAATGCGATTGATCCAGATGGAGATACGATTACTTACGATTTATTATTGGATGTGGGCAATGAAAATCCCTCAACAATAATCGCGAATGACATACAACAAACAACATTCGAAATATCTGAAAATCTAGACCATAGTACTACGTATTTTTGGCAGGTAATTGCGCTAGACAATCAGGGCAATAGTACTTCAAGTGAAGTATTTTCTTTTACAACAAGATTGTTTCGTGAAACATTAGTGACAAGGGAGGCCCAATTTTCCACTCGCACGGAACATGGTTTAATTGAATTCAATGGGAAGCTATGGGTCATAGGTGGTTTTCATGCATCAAATGGAGCCGTAAACGGTGGGTTGTTGAATGACGTTTGGTCGAGTACCGATGGTGTAACTTGGACTGAAGAAGTGCCAAATAATTCAGCAGAGTCCTTTACCCCGAGAGCCGACCATACCACTATTGTCTTTGATAACAAAATTTGGGTAATAGGAGGTGGCGGAATAAATTCAAGGTTAAATGATGTATGGTCTTCTCCTGATGGTAAGAACTGGACTCAAAATATTGAAAACGCAGCATTTTCTGAGCGAATTGGGCATACCAGTGTGATTTTTAACAATAGAATATGGATAATTGGAGGAAGGGATGTATCATCGAATTATTTGAATGATATATGGTCTAGTTCGGACGGAATAACTTGGAATTTAGAGACCGGTGATGCAGCCTTCGCACCAAGAGGTTTCCATACAAATGTTGTATTTCATGACAAAATGTGGGTAATTGGAGGTTTTGATATAGTTAATGGCGATTTAAATGATGTTTGGTCTAGTTCTGATGGAGCGAATTGGTCATTGGAGACCATAAATGCAGATTTTCAACCAAGACGCGGACATTCTTCGGTTGTGTACAAAAATAGGATGTGGGTTATTGCTGGGGTCATAGGTAACGATATATGGTCCAGCAAAGATGGTATTATTTGGAAGCAGGAAACGGAAATAGTAGAATTTAGCCGTAGGGCAGAACAAGCCAATTCAGTGTTTGACGATAAACTATGGATAGTGGGCGGTTGGATGGGCAGTCTTGTAAACGACGTTTGGTTTTTCGATTAAAAAACTGTTTACAACACGGTGTATAATTAATTGCGGGCGGACATTTTCCGTTGGAAAAGTCCGCAACCAATCATACACATGACCGATGTCTCCGGCCCGAAAAACCAACTTTCGGAACATTTTTTGCTTTCCTAAAAGTAAATTATTGTTTACCTTTGGTTTTGGATTGAAAACAAAACTGAATGAAATGTTCCCAACTTTATCGAATTCTGACAAAAGACGGTTGGTATCCTGTTTCACAAAAAGGCTCGCACGTAAAAATGCGACACGAAACTAAAAAGGGAACTATCATCTTCCCGAACCACGGGAGTCAGGAAATGGGTAGAGGGTTGGAAAAGAAAATACTCAAGGACGCTGGAATTAAAAGATAAGTTATGGCAAGAAAGAAAAAAATAAATTTGACCGTTGAGAAAACCGATACTGGATTTTCCGCATTTTCGGAAGACTATCCAATCTTTACAACTGGAAAGTCCATTCCCGAATTGATAAACAATGCGTATGAGGCGACCGAATTTTACTTTGAGGAAGAAAAGGTAAAAGTCGAGCCGAACGACATAAAATTTGAAATTGATTTTAAGCAGTTCTTCAAATATTACAAAGTTCTAAACGCAAAGTTTCTTGCCGAAAAAATTGGGATGAACGCAACATTGCTGTCCCAATATGTGCAAGGACACAAAAAACCGTCTGCGAAACAGACCGAAAAAATTCTGAGCGGAATTCACCAAATCGGACAGGAATTGAGTGGAATAAATTTATTGCAAACCGCCTAGCCAAATGTAAAAAGCACTTGCTACAACAATGGCTATAAGTAATCGCTTGTTCTCGCCTACTTCTGAAAATCCTCGCGGATTTTCAGTTTGGTGTGTACTTGCAAAGTTAAGTGCTAACCCACGCAACGAAATCATAGCCGAGACCAATATGGCACAATATTGAAATTTGGAATTGATTCTGTTTTGGTGTATTTTTACACCAAAACATTGTACAATGGCCAGACAGAGCATTTCTTTCACGAAACCCAATGATGAGTGGTTGAAATCCCAAGTGGACAATCAAGAGTATTCCAGTAAAAGTGAATTGGTCAATGACCTTGTGCGACAGGCAAGAAAACAGCAAGCGAAAATTGACTGGATCAGGGCAAAATTGGAAAAAGCCGAAAAGAGTGGATTTACCAACGACGGAAAGGACGATGTTTTAAAACAGTCCAAAGCACTGCTCAATGGCTGATTACAGACTGAGCAACGAAGCTAAAAAAGACTTGATTCGGATTCACCAATACGGAATAGCAAAATTCGGACTTACCCAAGCGGACAAATATTTTGAAACCTTTTTTGAACATTTCGACATGATAGCCCAACGCCCATATTCATTTGAATCTGTTGATTATATAAAAAATGACTACAGACGCTGTGTTTGTGGAGTGGACAGCATCTTCTACAGAATAAATGGGGAATTTGTTGAGATTATGGCCATAATCGGGAGA
The DNA here is from genome assembly GCF_039592695.1 of Allomuricauda sp. d1. Classification (NCBI taxonomy): domain Bacteria; kingdom Pseudomonadati; phylum Bacteroidota; class Flavobacteriia; order Flavobacteriales; family Flavobacteriaceae; genus Allomuricauda; species Allomuricauda sp. d1. The sequence continues at coordinate 8,700 of NZ_JBBUTK010000002.1, forward strand.
CAGGACTTGGACAATGTTCTCTAATCTTAACGGAAATAAAAATACTGTTGCCAACACGGTGTATAATTAATTGCGGGTGTATATAAGCCGCCCACAAGATCGTTACCGCCAATTTTATTTTCTCCCTATTTTTGCCCCATGTCAAAACTAAACGTCTGCGAGCTTTTTGCCGGGGTCGGCGGGTTTCGTCTCGGCCTTGAAAACACAGACCATTATCAAGTGGTTTGGAGCAACCAGTGGGAGCCCTCGACCAGGGCCCAGCATGCCTCATGGGTGTACGAAGCGCGCTTCGGGGGTCAAAATCATAGCAATCTTGACATCGAAACCATTGCTACAAACGAGATTCCTGATCACGACATTTTAGTGGGAGGCTTTCCCTGCCAAGACTATTCGGTTGCCACCACCCTAAAAAACTCAAAAGGGCTTATCGGCAAGAAAGGCGTGCTGTGGTGGAGCATCCACCGAATTCTGGAAGAAAAAAAGAACAAGCCCAAATATCTGTTTTTTGAGAACGTCGACCGGCTTTTAAAATCCCCCGCAACGCAAAGAGGGCGCGATTTTGCTGTGATGCTGAAAAGTCTTTCCGATTTGGGCTATGCCGTTGAATGGCGGGTCATCAATGCGGCCGATTACGGTATGCCGCAACGCCGAAGACGGGTTTTCTTTTTGGGCTATCACAAATCTACGGCCCTTTACGAATCGCTAAAAACCACCTCAGAAAGCGATTGGTTGATGGACAAGGGCTGTATTGCAAAAGCTTTTCCTGTGGAAACCCCATCAGAATCACCTGAACTTTTTGAATTGAAGCACGATTTGGTCTCCCTTTCAAAAAAATTCAACCTTGGCATGCCCTCTTCTCCTTTTTTGAACACTGGGCTTTGTGTTGATGGCAAAGTGTTCACAATGAAAACCACACCCGATTTCAGCGGTACAACAACATCTCTTGCCGATATTTTGCAAAATGGCGAGGTCACCGAAGATTTTTTTATCCCAAAAGAGGAACTCTCGAAATGGGCATATCTCAAAGGCGCCAAAAAAGAGCTGCGCACCAGCAAAACTGGATATTCCTATAATTATTCTGAGGGCAGCATGGTGTTTCCCGATGCCCTGAACAAACCTTCACGCACCATTATTACCGGTGAAGGGGGTAAATCGCCCTCTCGATTTAAGCATGTGGTACAAACCGAAAAAGGCTTGAGAAGACTGACCCCTGTTGAGTTGGAACGCTTGAACATGTTTCCTGACGACCATACCAAATTGGACGGCATCACCAACACTAAAAGGGCTTTTTTTATGGGCAATGCACTGGTGGTGGGCGTGGTCGAGAAAATCGGTGCGGCTTTGGCAGAGAAAATACACACGGTCGACTGATGGGGTTAAAAAGCTCGTTCCGTTCAGATTTGAAAAAAGAACAGCGCCTTTCTTTGCTTTTGGATGGATATTACGCCGCTCATTTGAAACATTACACCTTTGAGAGGGTCGTCGACAAAAAATCACAATTACAGGGCATTGATGTTCGGTTTACAGATAGGGAAACGAAAAAGGTTTTTAACATTGACGAGAAAGCCCAATTGGATTATCTGAATGAAGATTTGCCCACTTTTGCCTTCGAAATCTCGTATAAAAAAGAGGGTCGGCTAAAGGAAGGATGGCTTTTTGATACGACCAAAGAGACGGATTTCTATGCTTTGATAACGGGCATATTCACTGACGAACCACATCATCATGCCTATTGTAAGATTACCTTTGTCAATCGAGAAAAATTGATTGATTTTCTAAATGATAGGGGTCTAACCCACAACCTGCTTTTAAATCAGCTGACAACCCTCAATGAAAGCCACGGTAAGATTGCCATTGAACAACTCGATGAAAAGAGGGAAGGCTATCTGTTCCATTCCAAATCAAATAAAGCGGAGCAACCTTTGAACCTTGTTCTAAAACTCGATTGGCTCATTGAAAACCAAATTGCCAAACGTTTTGTCTGATTTCTGTTAAGTCGTTGTTAATCAGTTTTGCAGATTTTGATTTCTTCCATTTTTTCTTATTTTATAGGTTATGGTAAAAAAGGACAAAGAAGAAAACACAGCATTTTTAGAGAAATCGATCAACCATCTTGAGGCCATCGGATTTGAAAATATCAAAGCCGATCTAGATGGCTATGAAACCCCAAAATCGTATGTGCGAAAAGGAAGTGATTCTAAAATCACGCCCGATATCGTTGCAGTAAAAAACGGCCGAAAATACTTTTTTGATATCAGCTTAAAGTCAGAAAAACCAAGGTTATTGAAAACAAAGTGGTTGTTTTTGGATACCCTGAGCCGTATGAACTCAAACCGGTTTAGAATTATCACCACAAGGGGCCATTACCGCTTTACAGACACCATGCTTGAGGATATCAATCTGAGCAACAAAGAGCCCATCAAGATTTAGTTCGGTACACCATTTTAATGTGTGGTATTCCATCTTCTAAATATTCTGCACCCTTACTGACAAAGCCCAAATCATTATAAAATTTGGTCAGGTAGCATTGTGCGGAAAGCGCAATCGTGTCTTCCTGCATTTCGGTCGTGATGTAGCTTATCGCACTTTTCATCAAAGCCGATGCCAAGGCTTTTCCGCGATACTCTTTTTTTACCAAAACCCTGCCAATACTGGCATTTTCAAAATAGTCACCTTTTTTGAACACCCTGGCATAGGCAACCAATCTGTTCTTTTCTTTACCAAAAACATGATACGCCCTCATATCTTTTCTATCCACATCTTGATACGCACATTCTTGTTCAACAATAAAGACTTCGTTGCGCAACGCCAGGGCCCGGTAGAGCTCTTCTTTGGTAAGTTCGTCAAAGGTTTTGATCGTTATTTCCATTAATCTTGAACAATGATGTTTTTATCATCACATTTGCCAAACTCTGGCTGAATGTTGACGTGGTTGATGCCAAAGTCATGATACGCTTTTTCTTCGATAATGCTTAAAATTCTGTCAAACTCTGAAAGTTTGATGTCTTCTGTAAAATCGATATGGGCCTCAAGATGTGTTTCTTCTTCATTCAATTGCCAAATATGTACGTGGTGTACGTTTTTTACTTCCTCTATTTTGCAAATTTCAGTGACGATGTCTTTAACGATAATAGATTTTGGTGCAAAAAGCATAAGCACCTTTGTCGATTCTTTCAACAAATCATAGCCCATATAAATAAGGTACAGTGCAATGAGCAGGGTCAGCAACGAATCAATCCAGAAAATTTGAAAATACTTCATGAGCAGCCCCCCTACAAAAACAGCAATAGAGGCCATCATGTCGGTCAACAAGTGTAGGTACGCTGATTTCATGTTCATGTTGGTGTGTGCCTCTTTTTGAATCAAAAAGACACTGAAACCGTTTGCCATGATGGCCAAAACAGAAAGCCAAATCACCAAATTCGAATCAATTGTCTGAGGGTCAAAAAAGCGTTTAATAGCCTCAACGATTAAAAACACGGCAACAACAATCAAGGTCGCAGAGTTTATAAATGCAGCCATTATTTCCGACCTCTTATATCCAAATGTCTTATTGGCTGTAGCTTTTTTTTTGGTAAGTCGACTGGCAAGGTAGCTGATAATCAACGATATGACATCACTAAAGTTGTGAAGTGCATCTGAAAGCAGGGAAAGACTTCCTGATATGAATCCACCAATCACCTGGGCAACGGTAATCAATACATTTAAGAGTATTGCTATACCTAATTTCTTGCCTTTTGTGACACCATGGTAATGGTGATGATTATGGTGGTGCCCCATGGTATCAAACACATGGTATTTTCTCTACCCTTCGTTCATGCCTGCCGCCCTCAAATTTGGTGTTCAAGAATGTTTCTACCATATCGAGTGCCTGGGGCAGAGCAATGAACCTGGCCGGAAGGCTCAGAATATTGGCGTCATTGTGTTCTCGTGCCAATGCTGTGATTTCTTTGTTCCAACAAAGTGCGCCTCTTACTCCTTGGTGTTTGTTGATGGTCATTGACGCTCCGTTGCCGCTTCCACATACAACAATGCCAAAATCTACGGCACCTGACTCCAAATCATTGGCTACCGGATGCACAAAATCAGGATAGTCGACACTATCGGTGCCATCGGTGCCATGGTTGATGACTTCAATACCCTTGGATTTCAATAAACCCACAATGGCTAACTTATATTCTGTTCCTGCGTGATCGTTTCCAATGGATATTTTCATCTTTTTAAAATTTTACAGTTTGCTGAAACTGAAGAAACTAAAAATTTCCGCACATTTCAGGCCCTTGATTTTGTGTACTGCAAAGGTACAACACTTTTAAAAGTGTGCTGTTGAAAAATAAAACATTAAAATGTTCAATAATCTAAAAGTCAATCTTTTATGCGCCACTTCCTTTTGTTAAAAGCTTCTTGAAAATTCATAATGGTTTGATTTCTTTGTCTGGTTTTATTTGTGCAATACAAATTAATTATTCCGTTTTCTAAAAAATCCTTTAGAAAATACTATCAAATTATCCACTTTAAATTACAATAAATTAACATTGTACAACCATAAAATTTTCAATAGAATAATGTTGACATTACTTTTACATAATGGTTGATAAACATATCAAGAGTTTGATTTATAGCTTTTTTGTATTTTAAAAAATGTCAACAAATTTTTGAAGTTGTTCATGTCAAGAATAACATGAAAAAATTGTTCAACAAATTCACAAACCATAATCATCACCATTTTTAATATTTATAAAAAGAAAAAAGAATAACAAATAAATAGTTTGTGAATAAAAACTAGCTGCTTCTTTGATCACCCCAAATGTTTATTCTTTGTAATTTGCCGCAAATATTCCTTTGAATGTCGAAAAAGAAAAAGAGAGCACGAAGCCAGAAAAAAAATGAAATAACCAAAGGCATCTTCACCGTTTTAGAAAGCGACCCATCTAAAACATACAATTACAGGCAAATAGCGGCCAAACTCAATATAAACGATACTGCAGGTAGAAATCTTCTCATAAAAAGGTTGGGGCAACTCAAAGAGAAGAAGCGCATCATTGAGGTTTCTAAAGGAAGTTACCAAATCAAGCCCACAGAAAATAAGAGCTTGACTGGGCAGGTAGATTTGACCACAAGTGGCAATGCCTATATTTTGGTCAACAATAGGGAAGATGACATCTTCATACCAGAAAGAAGATTGAACGGTGCGTTTCACGGTGATATGGTCGAAATCTATGTTAGACCCAACCGAAACGGCAGACGTGCAGAAGGAGAAGTGGCCAAGGTGTTGGAGCGAAAGAAATCGGCTTACGTTGGCATATTTGAAAAACACAAAACCTTTGCTTTTGTTAGGCCAACAGACCCAAGGATGTACACCGATATTTTCATCCCTCTTGAAAAAACAGGAAAAGCCACGGACGGAGACAAGGTCTTGGTTGAATTGGGCGAATGGCCGAAAGATGCGGAGTCACCCTACGGAAAAGTGGTGAAAGTCTTGGGCAAGCCAGGCGAGCACAACACAGAGATACACTCCATTTTAGCAGAATATGGTTTGCCTTACGAGTTTCCTTATGAAGTCGAGCAATATGCGAACCAACTTGATACCTCTATCAAAGAAGAAGAAATCAAGAAACGGAGGGATATGCGTGACATACTCACGTTCACCATTGATCCAAAAGACGCCAAAGATTTTGATGATGCACTATCGTTTCAAAAATTGGAGAATGGCAATTACGAGATAGGGGTACATATCGCAGATGTTTCCCATTATGTTCAGCCCAGAACCATTTTGGAAGAAGAAGCATACCAAAGGGCCACATCTGTTTATTTGGTTGACAGGGTGGTTCCGATGCTGCCAGAGGTACTTTCAAATAATGCCTGTTCATTGCGGCCCAATGAAGAGAAATATACCTTTTCTGCCATCTTTGAAATGGATGATAATGCAAACCTTAAGAAACAATGGTTTGGCCGTACCGCAATCAACTCGAACGAACGTTTTGCCTATGAGGAAGCGCAACATATCATAGAAACGGAACAGCATACGATTCCGAAGGAAATATCCATCCGAAAAGGGGCGTATGAAGTCTCTGAAGCTGTAGTAGAGGCGATATTGACCTTTGACAAATTGGCAAAAATCATGCGTTCACGACGTATGGGCTCAGGCGCAATTTCTTTTGATAAAATAGAGGTAAAATTCAATTTAGATGAAGAAAACAACCCAACTGGTGTCTATTTTAAAGAAGCAAAAGCTGCCAACAAGTTAATTGAAGAGTTCATGTTGCTGGCCAACAAAAAAGTGGCGGAATATATAGGTCGGCAAAAACCCAAAAAGACATTTGTATATCGGGTCCATGATGAGCCCAATGAAGAAAAGTTAATGGCATTGAACGGGGTCATATCAAGGTTTGGCCATAGTGTCAATTTAAAGGATAGAAAAACGATCAGTACTTCATTAAACAAACTTTTGGAAGATGTCAAGGGGAAAAAAGAACAAAATTTAGTGGATACCCTGGCCATACGCACCATGAGCAAAGCGGCGTATACCACGGACAATATAGGACACTACGGGCTTGCCTTTGATTATTACACCCATTTTACCTCACCCATTCGAAGATATCCTGATGTCATGGTGCACCGATTGTTGCAACATTATCTTGATGGAGGAAAATCACAGAACGAAGCCGAATATGATGAAAAATGCAAACACGCATCAAATATGGAACTGCTTGCCGCCAGTGCTGAGCGCGATTCTGTAAAGTACATGCAAATCAAGTTCATGCAAGATCATAAAGATGAAGAATTCTTGGGCGTAATCTCCGGAGTGACAGAATGGGGCATCTATGTAGAGATTGTTGAAAACAAATGCGAGGGCATGGTACGCATTCGTGATATCAAAGACGACTATTATACGTTTGACGAAAGACAATACGCAATTGTAGGTGAAAGAACTGGCAATGTCTACCAATTGGGCGACGAAGTTGTTGTGATGGTCAAAGACACAGACCTGGTAAAGCGCCATTTAGATTTTTCGCTGATAGGCAAAAAAGCATAACATCGTATTGAAAATGCCTACCTTATATTTGTCAAATAGAGACGATGGCATGAGACACCTTCTTTCTTTTGGTATTTTTTGTTTGATTTTTTGTGCTGTTGGGGCACAAGAGGAAAGAATAACCCAAAACTTGGCCGATTTCAATGAAATAAAAGCATTTGATGGGCTTTCAATCAACCTTATCAAGTCTGATGAGAACAAAGCAGTGATCACTGGAGCAAACACTCGAAAGGTCGCCATAGTCAACAATTCTGGAGTATTAAAACTTCGGATGGAAATTGATAAGATTTTCAGCGGATACCGCACTTTTATTGATGTGCACTACACTGAAAAAATCAATGTTGTAGACGTGAATGAAGATGCCCGCATCACGTCAGAAAAGCCTTTTGTTCAAGATGTGTTGGAATTGAAGGCCCAAGAGGGGGGCGAGATACAGTTGAGTTGCCAAACGGAACAATTGTTGATTAAAGCTGTTTCAGGTGGCGAGATAGCCACAACAGGCTCTTCTGACAACCAAGATGTCATTATCAACACCGGCGGAAGCTATGACGGCAAACTGTTGAAAACAGAATTTACAACGGTTACCGTAAACGCGGGCGGTGAGGCCAGTATTTATGCCACTGATTATGTAAAAGCCAACGTGAAGGCGGGCGGAAAGGTTTTTGTCTATGGAAATCCAAAAAAAATGGATGAAAAAACGGTCTTTGGAGGAAAAATCGAACGAATTGAATAAATGTGATGATTGATGATGTTCAGGCGGCCATTCCACTAGGATTTGTACTCAGCATGATGATTGGCCCAGTTTTCTTCGTGCTGTTGGAAACAAGTGCGACCAAAGGTTTCAGGGCAGGTGTCTGTCTGAACATTGGCGTTATCTTGGCCGACATCCTTTTTTTGCTTATCGCATATTTCACCAGCTTTCAATTGCTTGAAAACCTGAGTAACCAACCTGGTCTGTATGTTTTTGGCGGAATGATTTTGCTGGTCTACGGTATTGTCATCTTTGTCAAAAAAGATGTCAAAAAGCCTGGGGTAAAGCCTTCAAAGGGCACCTTTCTCAATCTTATCGTAAAAGGGTTTTTATTGAATTTTATCAATGTCGGGGTGCTGGTGTTCTGGCTTGGTGTTTTGATTGTTGTTGGCCCCAGCTTGAACAACAATCCCAATCGCATCTTGACCTTTTTCACCACGGTGCTTTCCACATATTTTATTGTTGATCTTTTTAAAATTCTACTGGCCAAACAGCTGAAGAAAAAATTGACCAAAGAAAAGATACGGTTGGTAAAAAAAATACTCGGGCTAGTGCTTTTGGTCTGTGGTCTGGTTCTGATTATCAAGGGTTTTTTGCCCAGTGACAGGTTCAACATACAAGACGGCATAGAACGGATAAGCCACTAAAAAACCCTGACATTTTCGTCAGGGTTGTTCTTTGAGGCATCGAGCGGATTCGAACCGCTGTACAAGCTTTTGCAGAGCTGTGCCTAGCCACTCGGCCACGATGCCATCTGCGCTTACAAATGTACCACACTTTTTTAGCTTGCCAAAGAATGGTTCAGCGTTTTGCCTCTAAGATTACCGACACGCTTTCTACATCGCCCATAATAGGTGGATTCAATTTTGAAACGGAAACCTCTGCGCTGTCCACATCGTTGATTTCATCAAAAATTCTGTTCAAAACACGCTTTGCAACATGTTCCAAAAGGTTTGATTTTATCGACATTTCTTCTTTGACAATCCTGTTTAGATGAACGTAATCGACCGTTTCAGAAAGGCGGTCAGATTCGGCAGGCCCCGAAAGGTTGGCACTCACTTCGAGGTCTACCCGATAGTCACTACCGATGATGGCTTCTTCTTTTAAACACCCATGGTTGGCGTGCACACGAATGTTGTTCAGTCTTATTTTTCCCATTGGTCTTAAAACATGGGCAAAATTACGTCAAAGAAAGCAGAATTCTAGTAGGTACAACGGCAGTTGCTGATGCCCTGGAATAAATCCATTCCAACAGTGACCACATGGGTGCCCGTACTGTAACCCAAAATTTCATTCGTGATGACCTGATACGAATAGCCAAAATAGAAATTGCTCTTTTTAAGACCCGCAATCGGAGCTATGTACAAAGGCTCGCCCAATTGATCGTTCAAGAAACGGTAGGTCAGGCCCACATAATAGTAATCTTCAAAATCATGAAAACGAAACTTGGCATTCAAATCGGTTACCGAACGGCCGTCGCTCTCAAACCACTGGAAAAAAACAGATGGCTCAAGCTCTAGTTTGCTGTTCCTTTTCTTCATAAAGCTGTACCCCGTATAGAGATAGTAATTTCTCAAAGTGTTGGGCTCGAACACCGGATTGAACGTAGAAAGGTCTTTGTTCAAAATATTCGATGCATTGGCGCTGAAATAAAACTTTCCATAACGGTATAGGGCACCAAGATCAAAATTATGGTTCGTCGTGGCCCTGTCGTCCGTTACGTTGGGGTCGTTATTGTCCCTGAAATTCTCGATATCGATTCGAAACTGGTTGAAATTATACGAAATTCCGAAGGAAAGAAACTCATCCTCATAGCGATTCAAGGTCAGGTGATGGGCAAAAGAAACCCTTGCCCCCCGTTGTTTGGTCTCTCCATTACTATCATTGTAGAGTAGCATTCCCAGCCCCGAACGGTTACCAATCCTGGCATCGGCAGCCAGTGTTTGGGTGTCGGGCGCATCTTCGATGCCCACCCATTGGGTAAGGCCATTCAAACGCACTTTGATATGGTCACCGATACCCGCATAGGTCGGCGACATCAAAAAGGGATTATCGGCAATGTACTGCGACAATTGGGGTATCGTCAGCTCTTGCGCATTGGCACCGGTGTAGGCGAACAGGGCCAATAAAAAGATTTGGGCTTTTTTGAACATGTCGTTTAGGTTACGTTTTTGTTGATCATCTGTACAGGGTAAAATGTCCTACAAACTCCCGGTCATCTTGCTCTCCCTGCAATTTGATGACATACCAGTAATCACCGGTCGGAAGGTTGCTATTTTGATATATTCCATTCCATCCAGCGTCCCCGTAACGCATCCTATAGAGCTCTCTACCATAACGATCAAAAATGATCATTAGTACATTCGGGAATGCTTCTAAATTATCGGGAAGCCAGCGGTCATTCATGCCATCACCATCCGGAGTAAAGAAATTCGGAATCTCTATATCAATGAATTCCATAAATATTTCAGCTGACACTTCACATCCATTTTGGTCTATAACGGTCACGGTGTAGGTGTCTGTTCTATTGATGAAGAAGGTGTTGTCGGCACCATTGTCGACATCGCCAAAAATGAACGTGTATTCTTCAAGACCACCAGCGGCCACAGCGGTGATTTCATTGATGTTGTTCTGCTCCAGTATCAATGTCAAGGGTTCAAAGCCGGTGATTTCAAAATCAACGGTATTGATACAGCCGTTGGAATGTGCGATGGTCAAAAAGTGGCTTCCCGGCACCATGTTGGTGAAATCGGGCGTCAACTGCATATCGGCAGGATTCGTGGAATCCAATGCGTACATCACATCGGCCGACGCGGTATCATCTTCCAAAATAACCTCTATCCTATTTTCGGGAATATTGCCGTCACACTCATAGATTGGCGTGACCGTGGCATTCAAATTTACACCAGGCTCAACATCAACAATGATGTTGGTCTCACAATCATTGGCATCCCTCACAAAAATCACATACGTACCCGCTGCCAAATTGTCAAATTGTACTTGACCATTTACAAAATCGGCATCGGCATTTGAATTCAAGCTTGTTCGGTATGGCGCAACACCACCTGTTATGCCCAATGTTATGGAACCGTCGGCATCACCCGCACAGATTTCATGGGTCACGGTATCGGCAGTGACCGTTATGGGCGTCGCTGAACCAATGGTGTAATCCAACACTTCAAAACAACCATTTTGGTCTTGGGCGATTACGGTATAATTACCTGGGGACAAGTCAGTAAAGGTGTTTTCATCACTGAACTGGTCAAGGTTGGGCGATATGGCATATTGATAACCGCCTGCCCCACCGCTCAGCGTCACGGTGATATAACCATCTTCAGCACCCACACAGGTTTCATCTGCAAAGCCTTCCGAATAGGTCAACGGAGCAGGGTCGGCAATGACCACTTGCTGCGGAGGTGCGGTACAGTCACCGCTAAAAACGTTGATATAATACGTGCCTGCTGGGAGGTCGGCAAAAGTTCCGTTTGCCGAAGGCCCCGCGATACGGTCAGCGACATTCAACAAGGCCGGATCCAAATTATTGAGGTCTGCCAACGAGCCAGAATAATTTGTATAAAGTTCGAACATATAGTTGCCAAGACCACCATCGGCATCAGCGACGATCCGCGCCGTGCTTTCTCCATCACAATTGATTATTGCCGCTGTCGTATCCAGTGTCAACGACAATGGTATGATAGGATCTTCATCAATAATGTTGGAGGCTACTGCCACGCAGCCATTCACAGCATCCCTCACAAAATATTGATAGGTGCCCGCACCCAAAGTGCCACTGACAGGTAAATTCACACTATTACCGGCCATTGGGATAAATGTGATGTTGTCATCACTGTACTCGTACGTTCCACTACCGCCAGTTGCCGAAAGTTCAAATTCAACACCGTCTTCACAGGTCAAAGGATTGGTACGCACCAAAAAGGCTTCTACTTCTGTAGGATTAATGATTTCAACGATAGCGGTCTCATCGGCACAGCTGACATCATCAGATACCGTAATGCTGTAGAAACCAGTATTCAATCCGTTAAAAGTTGCGGCAGACTGCGGTGCCGAGGTCGACAACAGAGTTGTACCCGCCAAATCATCATAGCGGTTCAGACGATATTCATAAACAGGTGCCACAGGGTTTGTTCTTGGGGCAATCGAAGCGGTCACGCTGGCATCATTGCCGTTGTAGCAACTTAAAGCCGTGCTTGTAATCGAAGCAACGATATCGTCAGGCTGTATCAAAGTGATATTGTCTGTATGAACACACCCATACGCATCTGTAATGGTAATATCAAAAGTGCCCGCTGAAAGGCCATTGAACATAAACGCTTCAACATTGGTTTCCGTGTAGCTTTGTGCGGTGGTCGTATTGTCGAGTACGATGGTATAGGGTCCTTGACCTCCTTCTGGGTCGACCAAAATGACACCCTGGTCGTTCGAACAGGTCACATTCGCCTCCTCGCTCACCGCTGCTGTTATCGGTGCGTCGGGAGCGATGATAGTGATATTGTTCGAATCTTCTACACAGAAAGGCGCATCGGTCTGTGTAATTCTAATGTAATATACTCCCCCAGACAAATTGGTGATTGGCGGCAATACCGTACCTGTGTTTCCGGTGCCACTGAATCCTGCACCAGGCAAGGGATTGTCACTGCTATCGTAGACCTGATAGGAATAGTCACCCACATAATCGCTAATGGTGATAGAGAAACTTCCATCGTCTACCCCATTGTTCAAACATTCCTCATCGGTCAATTTGGTGGCCACCACATCCATTTCTTCAGGTTCGTCAACGGTATGCACCGTGTTGGTGACACAGCCCGTATCCAAGTTCGTGATGGAGATGCTGTAATTGCCCGCACTCAGACCGGTAAAGGTTTCCAAGTGGTTGGTCGAAGTTATGGTTTGAGGGCCATAAACCACATTGATTCCTGTGACCACATATTCGAGGTTTGGAGTGGCCGTACCGGGATTGACGGTAACACCCACTTCAATCTGTGCATCACTTCCTGGGTTACAGGTCACATCAACCGTGGTATTGATAACAGGGTCGCTGATTTCCACAAATGGGAGCACAGTAGCCGTTGTACTACCGACACAGCCATTGTCATCATACACATTGATCACATAGCTTCCGCCTGCTAAGTCCGTTTCGGTATAGGTTTGGTTGGGCCCGTCTTGAACAGGGCTTCCATCTCGAATAAATTCAAAACGAACAAAATTGTTTGAACCCCCCACAGCGCCCGCAAAGGTCAGTGTGGCATTATCCGGGTTATTCCCGACAGAACACCCATATTCAACAGGCGTAATAGTATTCACTACAATGGCATCAGGTTCGGTGATGATCTGGTCTTGAGTCGTTGTACAATGGTTAGCGGCAGTTGCCGTAATGGTATAATTGTTTCCTGCTGCCGAACCTTGTAACCCTGTGAATATTGCAGTCACATTCGTGCTTGAGGTAGGATTGATGGGCGTACCCAACGGAGCGCCATTCAAATGCGTAATTTGAAATGTGAACGGCCCTGTGCCATTATCCACGGCACTTATTGAAATAGAACCGTCATCAGATGTAATACAGGTTTCATTTGAAAAAGCATCAATGTTCAATGAGGGATATACCTCAGGCTCCACATTGACCGTAAAACTTCTTGGTGGGCATGAAGGCACATTGTTGTCGTAGACCAAAACTGTATAGCCGCCTACTTCACTGGCACCGTTCCACACAAACGGATTAAGCGTAAGATTGGTGCGTGCTTGGCTTGAACCCGCTGTTGGCCCGGTCACTTCAAAATCATAGTTGAAGGCACCCACCGCTGTCCCACCAGAACCATCAAAAACCTCGATGGTGATTTCAGCATTGCCCGCCACACCCGACTCACAGTCTTTAGCTGTCGTCAGCGCAGCATTCGCTTGTAGGGTAGGGTACACCTCAGTGGCCACAGGGTTTGTGTCCGTACAACCATTACTATCGATGATGGCGATGTTATAGCTGCCCACGGCCACATTGTTGAATACACCACCATTGTCAACATAGGTCGCGCCACCATCAATAGAGTACAGATAGGTGCCCGAACCACCACTGGCAATGACCGTGATGGAAAATGGCGTTGTACAGTTCGCTACGGTTATGCTATCAATGTTCGGATTTTGTGCGACAGTAATGGAAACAGTGCCCAAAGGATTGGTACAGCCATATTGGTCGGCCACGCTTACATCAACATTGAAGGGCGTTATAGTGGCATCTACTAGATTGGCGATCGGTATTTCAACAGGATTGTCCGTAGTGACGATAGGAGCTACAAAATTCGTACTGGTCAGTGTGTAGGTATACGTACCTCCACCGCCAAATACGGATTGTATTTCTACAAGTCCTGGGTTGTCACAGGTGATGTTTTGAAGAACATTTGGTGTGCCAGTGATAGGATTCAATTCTTCTACTCGAGCATTTTCGCTTCCTATGACACAGTTGTTTGGCGCTGCTCCTCGAATTTCAACAAAATAATCGCCCACGCCCAAACTTGCTGGAGTTGGCACAGTGAAAGAATCTCCAGAAGTGAAACCAGCTTCTGTGCCTGAGTCTACAAGCACAGGAGGTCCAAACGGAGCCACATCGTCTATTCTGAAGAAATCCCAATCAAATGTTCCGCCCAACTCCCCTGGAGTATCTTCTGTAACGGTATATGTAATTTGACCGTTGGTCTGTCCTGCACAAGTTGGTGTTACATCGGCCATGATCTGTACAGGTGGTGGCGCGAGGTCGTTCACGTTTTGTGAGCTCTGGCGCACACAGGGGCTTGAATCACGCACATAGAACACATAGGTTCTGCCTGGTACAAGGCCTGTAAAGATATGCCTGCCGTGACCAGCCGGCACCGTGTTTCCACCTGAATCGATGGTGGAACCCGCAAACCATGTTGCAGTAGCAGGATTAAAATTCACAGGGTCATCTGAGTATGCGTATTCATAGGGAGCAAGGCCTTCCGTACCTTGAACAGTGACTTGAAGATCATTACAGTCTACGATGATGGCTGAAATGCTGATATCCAAATCATCCAAAGGATAGGGTGTGGTGTATCTTGGCAAATCGGTTCTACACAATTGTGTCGCTCCAGAAACAGTTCTGATAGCCGGCTCAACCTCGGTGCCCGAAGCATAAGCTGCACCCACAAACGTGTCACTAGATTGCCATGTAGCACCTCCATCAGCACTGAACTCAAGAGTTCCAATGGTCAATGGATAATTGATGAATCTGAAACCGTATAAATTGGGGTTTGGATCACAATTCACAGGCGCAATCCCTTCGATATCTGCAGTCAGCTCATCTGGATTGCTAATAAAAGGACTATCCGTAACTGTACAGCCATCTGCGTCAGTAACGTTGACAGTGTAGTTGCCCGGCATCAAGTTGAAATAGGTTCGGTTGGTCACGGTGACATTCGTATCGGTTTGGTCGGAAGCACCACCATTGTCCAAATCAATGATTTGTATGGTATAAGGAGCTTCGCCAGAAGTGAGATCGACCTGTATGCTTCCCGTACCGTCGTGGCACTGGGGGTCAGTTGGTGTTGCCGTTATCGTAAGAGGAGTCGCAGGATTTACAGTGACGGTCTCCGTATATTCACAGAAAGGCGAGGCACCATTGTTGTCACGTACGTAGACGTCGTAATCACCATCGTTTCCGGTGGTCACAGCAAATGTGTTGGCAGCACCAAAATCTGCGGGTGTTACCGCTGTGCCGTTCGTGACAAAGGCATAAACAAGGGTTCCACTGCCACCTGTGGCGTTCACTGTTATAGAGCCATCGCCACAATTACTGATATCGACCACATCAACCGTTGCGGTTAATGCTGGATCCAGAATGATTGGCAATGAAGTTTCATCGCAGCCCAGCCCATCTCTTACCTCAATAGTGTAGCTGCCATTGGTCAGGTTTTGAAAGGTATAAGTGGTCGCCGTAGCTGGGGTCGGGGTAATCCATGCACCGCCGTTGATGCGGAATTGGTAATCACCGTTGCCGTCTGTGACGTTTACTTGAATGCTTCCATCGTTGTTACCGGAATAACAGGCTGTCTCAACCGTATTGAAAACAATGGTATTGTAATCTGCCACGGTCAAAGCAGTATCAATAGCATCCTCACAGGTATTGGCATCCCTTGTAATCACAAAATAGTCGCCTGCGGCAAGGCCAGTAAATACTGTATTGTTTCCGTTGGTGGCGAAATCATAAGCGCCGATGACATTGCCCAAGTTATCCTCCAACTGGTACACATAAGTGGGTGTGCCGCCCGAGGCACTTGCAGTAATGGTCGCCCCGCCATTGGTACAGGTCAAAGGAGTCGTGATGGCCGCACTGGCCACTACCGGCGTAGGCGCCGTTAAGGTTTCTTCCACAAAAGTGGTACAGCTAATATCATCTGCTTTTCTGATATCAATGCGATGTGTACCCGCACCAAAAATTGCTGTTGTCGTAAGAGGAGACATAGTCGAGTTTGTCCAGTTTGTGCCGCCATCGGTAGAGTAGTCGAACCCGGCCGCGGCATCGAAATTTTCGACCTCAAAAGTGATGGTGCCGTCAGAAAGCCCATTACAACTTGCATTGGTAAAATTAGTGACAGATGCTGAAAAAGTATTGCCCGCTACCACTGTAACCGGCGTTTCTACAAACTGTGAACAGACTTCGGGCTCTTGAAGTACCACAATATCATCAATGGCCACATCATTTCCATTATCATCACTTTCGTTGGTCACGATGACCAATTCTAGGCTGGTGTTTGGCCCTGGGTTCAATAATATTGGATAATTGTTCCAAAGATCGTTTCGTGGTATGGCATTGGTGTTGTCAGAAGCGACCAAAGCACCTGTGCCTGTATCGCGCAATTCAATTGTCAAATCAGGATCTACTTGCCCTGTATGGGTGCTGCGCAATAAGTTGATGGCCCAAAGTGAAACTTCAATGGGTCGATTGGGCACAATGTCATTGATGACTTGTCTGTAGATGGCTTGACCAGGCCCAGGAGATCCGATATTGATGACCAAATATCTGCCGTTGACAAGCCCTGTATGGTCTGTAGGGTTGACCCACGCACCGAAAGGCGCAACAATACTGCTAGTAACGGCATATTCTCCATCATTGATTTGTGGTGCGGGATTCAAACAAGTGTTGGTGCCATCTTGTGGTTCAAAACAATACCCTGTGGTGTTTGGGCTTGCAATTGTGGCCCCAGCTCCAAAATCTTCATTGAGCAATATGCTCGGGGTAGGCGGTGTGGTTGAAGTATAATAGGTTCTCACCGTATAGGTTCCTGGTGAAACATTGTTCCACACATTACTGGTTGGCGGGGCGTTCGGCACACCATCCAACTCATACGTATAATCATAGGTTGCTATATCAGGAGTGGCCGTAATGGTTCCTGTGCCGTCACAGTTATAGCTTACTTCAGGAGTAAGGGTTACCGTGGGTGGCATGGGGTCGTCATCAACGCTCACATCCATTGAAAAAGTACAGTCGTTATCGTCGCGAACAATCACGGTATAATCTCCTGGAGGAAGCACAGCAATACTGGAACCTCCATAGGTCGCTCCGCCATCAAAGCTATATTCGTAGGGAGCGGTTCCACCAGTTACATTGGTAACACGTACTTCTGCGCCGTTGGGGTCACAGGTGGCATCCCTGGAGATACCTGCTGAAGCGGTCAAGGGGAAAGGTTCGTTGACCGTATACAAAAACGAAACTTCGCAGCCTGAACTGTCTCGTACAACCACATTATAGTTGCCTGCGGTGCGGTTTACAAAAGAAGCGGTACCCACAAAAGTGGCTCCTCCATCAATACTATACGTATACGGCGCAATGCCACCAACCGCAACAATGTTGATTTCACCATCACTGCCGCCACTACAAGAAACGTCTACAGGGGTGGGTACGGATGCGGTCATTTGACCCAAATCGTTTATTGTTACTTCATTTGAAAGGGCATAGCAGTTGTTCGCATCGACAACGATAAAGACATAGTCACCGTCTTCATTGGGAATGTATTCATCACTGCCATCGCCATCATCATCCCTCCAGCCAAACAGGAAAAAGGGGTCTACTTGATAGGCATCTGCCGGAATGTTGTTTACAATGTCTTGCTCAGTCGGACTACCTCCGGGATGGTGCAAAATGACCCCATCCTTACTCCAAATGGCGAAAAGAAAATCAGGATTGCCCTGTCCGCCAGTACGTGTTAAATCGATTCTGCCCGCAGTACAACCAATGTCATCTATCGTAACAGCCGAAAGGTCAGGGTCGGGAATTCTTCCCACGGTAATATCCTGTGAGTCTGTGCAGCCATCTTGGGTGGTCACCTCTATGGTATAGTCTCCCGGATTTACCGTGAATGTGTGCGTGTTGTCGGGCTGCGCGGTCTCATCATCAATTAGTACGCCATCGCTTTGTCTACGCAGATAGTAGTTGTAATTCGGGTTGACATTGAGTACGTCGATTTCTATGGCGCCCAACGCATTACAGTTGGCCGGTGTGATATCAATATCCACCTGAAAATCACGGTCAAGAACACCAATGTTCTCAATCATAAACGTACAGCCATCAGTCACGCCCTGCTGGCGCATCTCAACACGATACGCCCCATTATTGGTAATGGTAAAGCTTGGCCCGTTATTGGCACTGTACGGCACTTCAATGGCACCAGTAGTTTCGTTGACCAACTGATACTCATAATTGGCCGGCATATTTGTCACCGTGATATTGCCTGGTGTCGTACAGAAAATATCTTCTGACGTATAGTTTGGGTCGAGGTTGTTCTTGAACACATTAAAATAAAACCTACTGAAACAGCCGTTGGCATAGTTGATGCTCAAACGGTACTGCCCAGCATCATCGGCCATAAAATCACTTCCGGTGGCGACGGTGTTCCAAGCACAGCCATTGTCGCGATTGGGGCAATTGGGTGTGGCCGCAGCACAGCTTGCCTCATCCAGTTGTTCCCAGACGATGCTATCTGCATCGGGAATATTGATCTGTACCAATTCGGTATCGTTCAAACCGCAGAGAAATATCTCGGGTAATTCTTCACCATCGTTTGGGCACACCAAAATTTGGCCATCGACGGTATTTGAGGTATCGTTGATCAATGTCGTTATGGGGTTGGTTTGGGTTGACCCGAACAAATCAACAATGATAACTTCTTGAAAGCCCTTACATGGGTCGGCCACATCTTTATCTACGATAAATGTGCCAGCTCTGTCAGCAACAAAAGTACTGGGATCACTGTCTGGATCGCCATCGGTTATCACGGTGTCACCCGCATCTATCAGCTGGTCTCCATTATTGTCAAAGTACCAAGTATACGAATCAAAACCATCTCCGGCATCCAATTCTACAGTGCTTCCGCACAGCAGTACGGTTCGGGTATAACTACAGTTTTCAAGGTCATCCAATAAAAAATTGGTTGCACCGGGAGTCACAAAGCCGCAATTATCAAAATCAGACACACTGGGGTCGTCAGTGATCACCGCAGAATTTAAAGCGCCTTGATAGGTCGAATAGGCAAGGTTTTCAATCAAATCACTACAAGCATCGACGAAATCAAAACAGTTTTCGGCAACCCTGACCCGCATTCGAATAGATGCGATAGGATCACCAATCTCAACAAGGTTGTCAGGAATGCTAAAAACTATTTCATTGGTTGCGCTGTCAAACGTATAAGTTACTCCGGGAGGCATGGTGATGTTGGTCTCGTCTAATGTGGTATTCACAGGCAACACATCGCGAATGGTATAATTGGTGGCATCGTCATTGCCCAAATTTGTAAACGAAAGCACATAGTCTAAAAGCTGGCCAAGGTTTACGCCTTGTCCGGTAATGTCGGTTCCCCCGATGTCTTCGACCCTTTTCTCAAGAACAATGTTTGGCTCGATGATTTCTACGGAGAATGCGGCAAGAAAAGCCCCATAACCGTCTCCTGTTGACGTAAATCGAAGTGTTGCGCCCGTCTCATCGTTGGGCAGCACCGTTTCGTTGGGATTGTTTAGGTTGAAAATATCCAAATCGGTGCCAAGAGTGTTTGTTCCATAAGGAGTACGGGTCGGTACTTGGTTGCCATTGTTGGTGATAGTGGAATTGAAAAAGTTATTGGCCGGATTGTTTCCCGTGGATAAATTGGTGAACGGATTCCCTGCATTTAAATCAGCACGGATAAAAAAGCGGTCATTTCTAATACCGCGGTCTCCTTCCAAAGCACCCACACCGATTCGTGCCCGTACGGGGAATGGCGCAGGTAATGTTCTAAATCCATCAACATCTACCTCAACATTTCCAACGGCCCCTGACATCCCCGCATAACCATCAAAAGTGGAAATAAACTTACCAGACTCATTGGGATTTTCATAGATAATGACCATGACCCAGCCCGCTGAGCTTGATCCGTTTCTACGGCCTTTTGTGGCGCGCACATTGGCCACGGTATATTCACCATTTGGGTTGGCATTGGAACGCACCAAATCGGTCACATTTTTGTAACAGATGTATGGTGAATCTTTAAAAGAGTTGTTGATGTTGCTGTAATCGTAGCCATCAAAAATAATATCGTCTTCTTGCCCAACGGGATCCGCCGCAGTATCTGCTGTTAAATCAACATAAGCTCCGCCAGGAACCATGAATTTGATGTTGAACCAGTCTTCAATTCTCGGCGTTCCGTCAAATGGCGCACCGCCATTGGTACTGCGCTCGTTTGGGTAGGTGGCGGCCCAATAAAGACCGGCATATCGCACCTGAGAACAAGAAGGGTCAGTAATGTTCAGCTCGGCACTACTGGAACTAAACGTAGTTGGGTCGCTATCGATGTCGATATACTCCATCCACAGTGAGTTGTTGTTCTGACTGCCGTTATAGGGCGTGTTGGCCTGCGCTGGATTTGTTTCTGTGGCTCGGTTAAGAATATTATTACCTACAAAAATGATGTCTCCCCTAATTTTGATGTTGTCACCATCAAGCCTTGGCACAAAGGGCACTGCCTCTTGACCATGGGCAATCAAGGTGAATAAGCAAGCAATGGCAAACGGCCACAAGTTCTTTATGGCCATCGTTTTAAAGCGGTTTTTCATTTTAGCTTATCTGGTTGGGTTTCACACGCATGATCCACATGGGGTCATCGTAGCTGTTGTTTAGTTTGGAGTAGTATGATACCAAAGCATTCGTCCAAGTGCCGTGCTTTTTGATATAAACATACCGGTAGTTATTTTCTGGATTGATGAAGTAACTGGCACTCAGGCCCTTTGCGTTCAATTCGCGTACAAAGCGGTTGGCGTTTTGTGGTTTTTCAAACACGTTGGCGATAATGTAGAAACCAGACCCAACACCGTCTATGTCAATCGTTTTAAAGGTTGGGCCGCCTTGGTTTTGTTGCTGGCCGCTTGTTTGGTTGGCGACTACGTTCTGCTGCAGTGTATCACCATATTTTGAATCTTGGACATCATTGCTGGCATATTGGGTACCATCATAATCACCGGTCACTTTCATGACCCAGGTGTCTCCTTGGTAAGCGCCACCCAACTTTGTTCTGTAAGCCGAAACAGCATCTTGTTTATTGTCAAAACTTTTGAGGTATACATAATTCAGCCCATTTCTGGGGTTGTGAAAATAGTCTGCCTCGATACCCTGTGCATCAAGACTTTCTATGAACTTGTTCATGTATTTAGTGCCCTTATATACATTGGCAATCAAATAGTGACCACTTTGAACATCAGGAATGGTGAATGTCTTGAAGTTTCTGACCGTCTTTTTATACCGAACGTTATCATTCTTTTCAGAGGTGGTTTTGGATGCCTCCTCCATAGCGACTTTAGAATTGGATACAGGTTCGTCAAGATTCTTTATAGCTGCCAATTTCTTGGTCGATTCAATATCTGTAGCCCCAAAAGAGGAGTTTTCAGCCACAGAGTTTTCCACATTATCAAGCCTGATGACTTTTTTGGAAGCCGTTGTGTTGGTCAAACCATGGTTTGATAGCGGGTCGGTTGTTCTATTCTTAATGATGTCGGCACTATCAACATTGGCGAAATACAATTGTCTTGCCTTTTCTTCCAATTCAGGTTGTTCACCTTGGGTCTCACGGCGCACCATGCGCATGACATTTTCAAACCTGCGCTCTAAATCGCTTTGACGGGTGCGTTCGATAGAGTCTTGGCGGAACAACAGCTCATCCAATATGGCATCATTTTCGGCCAATTTCTTTTCTAAATCAGCAATCCGCTGGTCTTTTTCAGTCAGTGAGAGTTCTTCAACAGGCACATCTTCATCCTCATTGTTGACCAATGCATCCTCAAAATCTTTTTCAAGCATGACGCGGTCTTCGGTCAGTGTTGGAGTAAATGAATAGGCCAACGATATTTCATGGGTCAGGCCCAGATTATCCAAATTATTGTCCAATCCCTTTTCAACCGTATATCCAAGGGATATTCGCTTGTTGAGGTTAAAACCAAGCCCCGCGGATGCTCCGAACAAATCATCATAACCCGCTTGCAGCCATCCCAGACGGGGCAAGTCCATAATGACACCGCCACCATAAGAGATATCCTCTTCTCCCACTTTTCTGACACGTGCCAAGGGCAACAACCGGCCCTGCTCAAAAATGCCGGAAGCGTTTTCAAACTGATGGGTATATTGTAAATGTGCCGAATAGGTCTTTTCGCTGAATTCAGTATTTGATTCACTCGATTTTAGGTTGTAATCAAAGAGGTTTTCTGCAAAACCGCCGAAATCAAACCTTCCAAAAGAAATGTTGAATCCTGGCTGGAACAAGATGAGGGTACTGTCATCCCTTCCCAGCAACGGATCGTTGGGATCCAAAAGATTGGCCCTGCCTTGGTCCAATCCACTGTTGTAATACGAAAAATTGGCACCGAAGGTAAAGTTGCTTTTTTCACCCAAGCGCACTCCATAGGCATAATTGGCGAGCACCCCAAAGTTGTTGAAGATGCCTTCACGTTGGGTATAGAGGCTGACCCCAACACCGCTTCTGTCCCCTATTCGACCACTATAGCTCAAAAAGTACGTCTGAAAGTTGTCGTCAAAAGATACCGATTGGTTTCTATGAAATAGATTGATATAAGACTTATCCTCCCGTACCGTTGAAAACGTTGGGTTGATCAAAAACCTGTTGAACTTCAACAGGTTCTGTGATGGAGCCCTATAGGTGATGGCAGGACTTTCTTCTTGGGCAACGGATTGCCCTAAAAAGAAAAGTGAGATAAGCAGTAATGGAAATACCTTTTTGTACATGGTTTGGTTATCGTATTACCGTGATGGTTCCTTGTTTGATGGTTTTATTTTCTTTTCTGATTTTATAGTAGAAAATCATATTCTGTTGTGCGAAAGCCGTTGATGACTGGGGCCAGTTATTTTGATAATTGGCCTGGTTGAGAATTTCCTGCCCTTTTTCATTGAAGACGGTTACCGTAACATCAGCCCTTCTCGAATAGGTGTTGGGCAATACCCACAGGTCATTGATGCCATCACCGTTGGCCGTAATCACATTGGGCACTTGAAAGTTATCGCGATATTCAACGGTCAAGGCGCGGCTAACTTGGCAATTGCCAATTGTGGCAATCAATAAATAGTTGCCTTCTTCGGTAAATGTTGCACTGTCTGTGCTGCTGATCAGGGCGTTGTTGGCATCATACCATTCGTAGTTTGCGGCACCACTGGCGGTTACCGTTTGTGATTCTCCCTCAGGGAAAATGATGGTCGTCTCACTATCCAACACCAATTGAGAAGCATCAAAATCGGTAATTTCAATAGTGTTCGAGGGTACAGGACAGCCGTCAACGGTAACCACAAGCTGGTATGAACCCGACTCGGTTACGGCTAGATCAGCGGTGGCAGCTCCAGTATTCTGGCCGTTACGCTGCCATTCAAATGTTTCACCCGATAAATCTCGAGCTGTGCTTATGGTCACGTTGTTGGTGCCCACGCACAGTACGGTTTCAGTGCTCGTTATAGCGACAGTTTCTGAAGTTCTGAGACGAACTTCCAATGTGTTGGATGTAGCATTAAAGCTATCCACAGTACCTTGTAGGGCAAAGCTTCCGTTGTCGGCATTGTCGGTAATGACCAATGTACTGCTGGTCTCCCCAGAAATATCTGAACCCCCTCTTGTCCATTGGTAAGAGAAAGCACCCAACATATCGCTGGTCACATCGGTCTTTGAACCATCAGAAGCAACGGCGTTGATGACAGACATCCCTAAAGTGACATCAGTAGAGGAACATGCAGTGTACGACGAGCTGTAATCGACCACCAGTTCAAAGGAAGCTGGAGCGACCACCGACGTAGTTTCTGAATCTTTGGGCGTTGCGGCACATGCGCCACCGCTTTCGGTGACACGGGCAAAGTAGGTGCCAATATCGTTCACCGTGATTGTGCTGTTGGTTTCCCCCGAAATTGGACTTCCATCTTTGTACCATTGATAGGTAGGTGTGGTTGCCGTTGTGGATACTGACAAATTTGTTGTTTGCGAAGGCAAGAGAACAATGGTGGCCGCATTGTCTCGGGTTACCGTAAAGTCACCAGCGTTGGTCATGGTCACGGCCGAAGAACGTTCTTGGCAAACTCCGGTTCCCGAAATTTCTACTTCGTAATCCCCTTCAAAGCCAGCAATTGAGGCGTCTACTACATAAGAGTCTCCTTCGAGGGTCGGGCCTGTTACTGGGTTTCCATCTTTGTACCAAGTATAATCCAAGCCCTGTCCGGTCACATTGGCCTGAAGGGTTACGGTCTCACCTGGACACAGATTTGTTTTTGCTGGGGGGTTGATGGCCACGCCTTGGCTTGACCCCGTGGTGATGTCAATGACATTTGAGAGCGTATTGGCAGAACCCGAACATGTTCCGTAGTCGATTTCTACAGAATACATGCCCGCCGTAGAAACCGTAAGACTTTCACTTTTTTCACTCAATATGGTGCCGCTTCGATACCAAATATACTGATAGGTATTTGCATTAGGTACGTTGTGTGGCTGCAAAACGATACTGTTCCCATCACAAAGGCTGATTTCGCCCCCAGGTGGAATGGTGCCGTTACCATCCTGGCTTATCAAGATGGGCAGTTTGTAATCAATGTAGTACATGCTGTAGGCATCTGAAGCAGGGCTTGTCACGGCCGGACTGGTGCTTCTGACCCGCATTCGGTAGCCACTGCCCCGAACATCAGTGGGTAGGGCAAAATTGAAATCAAAATCAAAAGTGGCGTTCATGTCAGAACGACGATCAAGCTCGACAGGGCTTGAAAAGTCTCCTGAAGCATCTGACAGCTCTAAAATGAATTCATTATCGCTGTTCACGATAGGGTTGGGGCTCCAAGTAAAGTTGACAAAATATTCGTTGAAAGTGTCTGAAGCACAGGCTTTGTCCCATGGATCGGAAGCTCCGATATTAGGGTTAGGGGCGGGTGTAGGTTTGTTCAAGTCTTGAGCGCTCACTTGGGCACCAAATAGGGCACAAGCAGCGACCAATAGAATACGTGTTAGCAAAATAGGTCTCATGGTTATAGCAGCTTTAGGCTCTGGGTGACTTTGGGGAATCATCCCAGACATTTTTCTTCGTTAGCTTTTTTCACTGCCCGTCTCGCGAGCTTTTTCCATACAGTATTCCAATAACAAATATGCTGTTATTGTCGCCGATACCGAATTTATTGTTGTGCGGCCCGATAAATCTGTTGTGAAACGCGCTTATTTGTATGAAGAAGCACTTCAAAACCCCTTAAAACCACCCTTTTTTGCTACTTTTGTGGCTTATTCGTGAGGCCCAAATTTCAAAATCTGTTGAAGCAGAACATTGAAATTTGACGGCCGAACGAACCCCGACTTATCGTCGGGGTCTTTGGTTAATATGATTCGTTTTAATGCATGGACACAGCTGAAAAATCATTGAATTTCATAGAGCACATCATTGAAGATGACCTTAGGGAGGGCTATTCCGAAGACGATTTACGTTTTCGGTTTCCACCCGAACCGAACGGATATCTGCATGTGGGGCATGCAAGCTCTATTTGCCTGAATTTCGGCCTTGGACTACGTTATGGAGCGCCCGTAAACCTTCGGTTTGATGATACGAATCCCACCAAGGAAGAACAAGAATATGTAGATGCCATCAAACGGGATGTCGAATGGCTTGGCTTCCGTTGGGAAAACGAATGTTACGCCTCTGATTACTTTCAGCAGCTCTATGATTGGGCCGTGCAGTTGATCAAGGATGGAAAAGCCTATGTCGATAGCCAAACCTCAGAGGAAATGGCCGAACAAAAGGGCACACCCACAGAACCTGGGGTGGCCAGCCCCTATCGAGACCGTTCAGTTGAGGAGAATTTGAGATTGTTTGAAGACATGAAAAACGGTGATTTTGGGGAAGGCGAGCACGTCTTGCGTGCCAAAATCGATATGGCCTCGCCAAACATGTTGATGCGCGATCCTATTTTGTATAGGGTATTGCATAAAGCGCACCATCGGACAAATACCGATTGGTGTATTTACCCGATGTACGATTGGGCGCACGGTCAGGGGGATTACATTGAACAGGTTTCACATTCACTCTGTACGTTGGAATTTTTGCCTCACCGTGAACTGTACGATTGGTGTTTAGACCAGTTGGTATCAGAAGATAAACTACGGCCAAAACAGCGCGAATTTGCCCGTAGAAACCTTAGCCACACCGTGGTGAGTAAGCGGAAACTATTGAAATTGGTTGAGGAGGGAGTGGTTTCAGGTTGGGATGATCCCCGCATGCCCACCATCTCTGGAATGCGCCGAAGGGGGTATACCCCAGAAGCCATCCGCAACTTTGCAGATACTATTGGCATTGCCAAGCGAGAGAATGTGGTGGATGTCTCGTTGTTGGAATTTCACGTCCGCGACCATTTGAACAAAATTGCACCCAGGGTAATGGCTGTGTTGGATCCGTTGAAAGTGGTCATTACCAATTATCCAGAAGGCGAGGAAGAATGGCTGGAGGCAGAGAACAACCCTGAAGATGAATCAGCAGGCTTCAGAAAAGTGCCATTTTCCCGTGAAATCTACATTGAAAAAGATGATTTTCGCGAAGAGGCCAACCGTAAGTTTTTCCGTTTGAAATTGGGTGGGGAAGTGCGATTAAAGAACGGATACATCATCAAAGCAGAAAGCTGTACCAAAGATGAAGAAGGAAACATCATTGAGGTTCAATGCACCTATGACCCCATGAGTAAAAGCGGCAGCGGTACCGAAGAAAGCCTTCGCAAGGTAAAGGGCACACTGCACTGGGTTTCTGTAAAGCACGCGATTGCCACTGAGGTACGCATGTATGACCGTTTGTTCAATGACCCGACACCAGATGCGCATAAAGACAAGGATTTTATGGAGTTTGTGAACCCTGATTCGCTGAACAAGGTCACGGGATATTTAGAACCCAGTCTAAAAGACGCTGTAATCGGTGATCGGGTTCAGTTTCAGCGACTGGGGTATTTCAATGTGGACACCGATTCAACTTCTGACAATTTGGTATTCAATCGTACCGTTCCCCTTCGGGATACTTGGGCCAAGTTGGAGCAAAAAAATTAGTTTGTCATCCTGAGCGCAGCCGAAGGGTTGTATTGTAAGATGCTTAAACAAGCTCAACATGGCCAGAAAGACTCAAAATATATTAATCGGTATTTTTTTAAGCCCTTAATTTAAACCCAATAGTTAAGCAATACTGCATCAAGAGAGATGTTGAAAACAGTTTTTAGAACGCTTCAAAACAAAAATCCCCCCATTAGTTGGGGGATTTTGCGTTAAAGTTGAAATGATTTCTCAGCTTTCATTGCCTTTCTTCGGGTTGGTCTTTTTCATCTGCTCGCCAATCATGTTGCTTGCCGTGAACGAAGCGACCATATCGTTGAGCATGTCACTACCTGCCTGTGGCGAGTTGGGCAACAGAATCAGATTGGTATTGGTTTCCTCCCCAATGGATTGCAATGTGTCATAATGCTGGGTAACAACAATCAGTGCAGAAGCCTCTTGTGAATTGATGCCCACTTTGTTCAGCACCTCTACGGACTCTTCCAATCCGCGGGCGATTTCACGTCGCTGGTCGGCAATACCCTGGCCCTGCAACCGCTTGCTTTCAGCTTCGGCCTTGGCTTTTTCTACAATGAGTATGCGGGCGGCATCCCCTTCAAATTGGGCAGCAATCTTTTCACGCTCCGAGGCGTTGATACGGTTCATGGCCGCCTTTACCTGTGCATCAGGGTCAATGTCGGTGACGAGCGTTTTGATGATGTCGTATCCGTAATCGGACATATATTCTTGCAGTTCGCGTTTTACAGCAATGGCGATATCATCCTTTTTGACAAACACATCGTCCAATTTCATTTTGGGCACTTCGGCACGAACGACATCAAAGACGAAAGATGTGATTTGGTCATGCGGATACTCCAATTTATAAAAGGCATCGTACACTTTTTCTCGAATCACCACAAATTGTACAGATACTTTGAGCTTTACAAAGACATCGTCCAACGTTTTGGTCTCGATGATGACATCCAATTGCTGAATTTTTAGTGTCAGCCTGCCTGCAATACGGTCTACCAACGGGATTTTCATCTGCAGTCCCGAATTACGAATGCTCTGAAAACGACCAAATCGTTCAACAACAACGGCAGTTTGTTGTTTGACAATAAAAAAGGAGGCGAACAGAATGATCAGCCCAAAAAAGAGTACTGGAATCAACAAAAAATTGCCCATAGCGATAGTGTTTTAGATGGAAACAGGAAAATACAAAAGTCTTGGATAAGATTAGTGCAGAAAACGAGAGATTTGTTACAAAACCTTAATTATTGTAACAAAAAAAGTTTCTTATAGTCTTATCTACAAACCAAATAATAATATGTCATCTAAATTCAACCAACTGAACAATCCCCAAGTAAATATCAAAACAAAGCTTGCCATGTATTGGACCTCACGGATGTTTCTCTATATCTACGCTGACTACTTTGGTCTGATGGTCCCCGGACATCTTGAGCGCATGATAGCGGTTGAAACTCCCGTGGGGCCAACCACACCGGGATTGCTCATTGTGTTTTCGGTATTGCTCATCATTCCAGCTTTGATGATTCTGGGTTCGGTAGTGTTGAAGCCGTCCATCAACAAATGGCTGAATATTGTGGTCGGTATATTTTATGCGATTATTTCCATTTTGATGATTGTTGGCGACATCAACAATGAATGGATGGCTTACTTTGTGTTGTACCAATTTGTTGAATTGGGGGTTTTTGCTTTGATTGTGGTGACCGCATGGAAGTGGCCAAAGGAGGTTCGCTGATTTTTGATAAATCAAGATAGTTTGTCCAAGGCGGTATCAATCCGCTGTAAATACTCCTCTTTGCCTAACAGTGCCATAATATCAAACAGATGCGGGCCTTTCATATCACCCACGATGACCAAGCGGAGTGGCGGCATGATTTTGCCGAAAGAAAGTTCCTTTTCGGCAATCCATTCCTTGACTTTGGCCTCAAGAGTAGTCGATGAAAATTCATCAATACCGTTCAGTACATCTGCTACTTGCTGCATGATGATAGGAGTGTCTTCCTTCCACTGTTTTTTGACCGCTTTTTCATTGTATTCGGTGGGGGCTACGAAGAAGTAATCGCCCAGCTCCCAAAAGTCATGTACAAAATCCGCTCGTTCTTTAACCAAGGAAACAACTTTTTCAACATAATCGTTTTCAAAAGAGGTTTCGACTGCGCTCAACCTGACATCCTCTTTAAACAAATTAGTCAACTCCCGATCAGATTTGCGCTGCAGCCACTGATGGTTATACCATTTGGTCTTTTCAGGGTCAAATCGGGCACCTGATTTGTTGACGCGCTCCAATGAAAACGTTTCTACCAGCTCTTCCAAAGAGAAAATTTCCTGTTCCGTACCGGGATTCCACCCCAAAAAGGCCAAAAAGTTAACCACAGCCTCTGGAAAATAACCTGCTTCCCGATACCCGATGGATTCCTCCCAATTCAGAGGAAATATGGGAAAACCACCCTTTTCGCCATCCCGCTTGCTCAATTTTCCTTTTCCTGTCGGTTTGAGAATCAAAGGCAAATGCGCAAAAACGGGTTTCTCCCACCCAAAGGCTTCGTACAACAAATTGTGGAGGGCTAAAGAAGGCAACCATTCTTCCCCGCGGATGACGTGGGTGATCTCCATCAAATGGTCATCCACGATATTGGCCAAATGGTAGGTGGGCATCCCATCACTTTTGAACAAAATTTTATCATCCAAAATGTTGGTGTCGATTTTAATTTCACGGCGTACGACATCATGAAGCATTAATTCTCGGTCTTGTGGTGACTTAAATCGAATGACGTAGTCTTCGCCTGCATCCATTTTGGCTTTTACTTCTTCCTTTGAAAGCGATAGTGAATTGGTCAATTTCAATCGATTGTGCCAATTGTAGATAAACGTCTTGCCCCTGGCTTCATGGTCCTTTCGGTGATGTTCCAAGGCTTCAGGGGCATCAAAGGCGTAGTAGGCATGTCCAGAGATGATCAATTCTTGGGCATATTGATGATAGAGATGTTTGCGCTCGCTTTGGCGGTAGGGGCCAAAGTCACCTTCTGCGTCTGGCCCTTCATCATAAGGGATGTTACACCACTCCAATGCTTCTTTGATATAGGCTTCGGCACCTTCTACATAGCGGTTTTGGTCGGTATCTTCAATGCGCAGCACAAAAGTACCACCATGCTTTTTGGCAAAAAGGTAATTGAAAAGCGCAGTGCGTACACCGCCGATATGCAATGGCCCGGTCGGACTGGGGGCAAAGCGAACCCTGACGTTTTTACTCATGGTTAAAATTTGAAAGGCAAAGATACAACACCCCCCTTACTCCCCCTCAAGGGGGAATGGCTTCTGAGGATTTTAATTAAATATCGCAACTATAAGCCTTCTGAAAAACTCTATAAATCCATAGAGAAAGATTAGGGCAAAAACGATAGTTCTCATATTATCTCTTAAATTTTCAACGAGAGAACCACTCAACCAAGGTTTCTTTCTCTCTTGTTTATGATTCCAATATCCTAACCAGACACCAAACGCACCCCATATCATAAAAATGACAAGCCATTTCGGATCATCCCAAGACCATTCGGTCAAAAATTCAATCATAAAGAGAAATTAAGCTCCAATAAGATTTGGCAAAATCGGCTTCATATCATCGGGCACCCTTGGGTTCATAATCGCAAACCATAATGGAGGAACCAAAGAAAGTATCATACTCGTCGGATAACCATAGGGCATTTGGGGCGAGATATCGTGATAGTCCAACACCTGATATTTTTTAGCGGATTTGTAGTGATGATCGCTGTGACGGGTGAGTTCATAAAGCACAATGCGACCGATAACATGGTTGCTGTTCCACGAATGGCACTCGCGAACACGTTCGTAACGCCCCGAAGGCAGCTTTTTGCGCATGAGCCCGTAATGTTCGATATAGTTGACGGTTTCCAGCAAGAGAAAGCCGACCACCCCAGCACCAAGGGCAAACCATAAGGCGGTCAATCCAAAAACAGAAAAGACTAGCGCCAAATAGCCAAATTGAAAGATGAGGTACCAGAACATATCGTTGTTTACCGAGAAAAAACCTTGATTCTCCTTTGCCAAGAGCTTTTTCTGAATGGCCCAAGCGTTGCGGTACTGTCGCATCACCGAAGTGAACCAAAACGAATATACCGATTGGTTGTATTTGGCGGTGGCTGGGTCTTCGGCGGTGGCGGCATGGGCATGGTGCCCAAAATTGTGTTCGATATAGAAGTGCATATAGAAAGAGGGCAGCAGCAACGCCTTGCCCAAAAAGCGCTCTAAAGTTTGTTGACGATGGCCGAGTTCATGCCCGACATTGATTCCATTAACGCCCAATACGATTCCCAGTGATAGGCAGAGTCCGATAAGTTCATACGTTTCGTAGCTGTGCGCAGTGACATCCCAAAGCAGATACCCAATACATCCGTAGACAATGGGAAGATTAAGATAGAGCATCCAATCAAAAAAGCGGCTCCGTTGTTTTTGCTCCCGTTCCCCAGCTTCGAGATTGCTCGAATCCTGCGGAAGCAATACTTCCAGCAAAGGAATCATTCCGAAGGCATAGATAACGGTGAAATAACTCCATCCCCCCTTGAAATAGATGCTGACCAACGCTGAAAGGGGTATGGTCAGCGCGGCGAGATATTTTAAATCTTTGAAATGACTCATTTTAACACAACTTTTTCAGGGGAACCCCCATTGATAGGGTATATTGGTACTAAAGATAACCGATTTTGGGCAGTTACGACAAGATTCTCGATAAGCTGAACCAGTTCATCAGCAAGTATTACCGCAAGTTGTTGGTAAAGGGACTGCTATTGTTCTTCGCGTTCGGGCTGCTGTTTTTCATGGCGGCACTGGCATTGGAATATTTTCTGTGGATGGGCTCCACGGCCCGTTTGCTCTTGTTGGTTTTGGTCATCGCTTTTGAGGGATGGTTGTTGTATCGTTTTATCCTCACGCCACTGTTTTACCTGTTTCGCATCAAAAGAGGCTTGACGAACAAGCAGGCGTCATTGCTCATCGGGAAGCATTTCTCGACAGTGGATGACAAACTATACAATCTGTTGGACTTGGCCGAGGATGATGCAAAATCCGAATTATTGCTGGCCAGCATCGAACAACGTTCCCAGCAATTGGATGACGTTCCCTTTGTGCAAGCGGTTGATTTTAAGGAGAATTTGAAATACGCCAAATATGCGGTGGTTCCCTTTGTGGTGATTGCCCTGATTGCCCTTTCCGGGAATTTGCAGACCTTTTTCGGTTCTGCGGAACGGGTC
The DNA here is from genome assembly GCF_039592695.1 of Allomuricauda sp. d1. Lineage (NCBI taxonomy): Bacteria > Pseudomonadati > Bacteroidota > Flavobacteriia > Flavobacteriales > Flavobacteriaceae > Allomuricauda > Allomuricauda sp. d1. The sequence continues at coordinate 41,346 of NZ_JBBUTK010000002.1, forward strand.
GTCAACTATGATTTGGCCTACGAGCCGCCAGCCCCGTTTACCTTTCAGCTGTTGACGGAAGATTTGACAGTGTTGGACAATCAGGCGTTGACACTTCGGGTCAATACACAGGGTAGGGTGCGCCCCGAAACTATTTCGGTGGTCATCAATGGCGAGCCCTTGTTGATGCAGGCAACGGCAAATGCTTTTGAGTACACTTTTGAGCCACCTGTCGACAATGCAGAATTTTATTTCACTGCCAATGGGTACGACTCCCGCATCTACAGTATGGGCAGCTTGGCAACACCGTCACTTGAGGATTTTATCATGACATTGGATTATCCCAATTACACGGAACGAAACACGGAAAACTTTAAGGGCACGGGCAATGCCGTGGTTCCCGAAGGCACACGGATCACTTGGAGCATCAAGGGAGATCACATCGGTCAAATCGATTTTCAGGGAAAAGACACTGTGCTTTCTTTCAAAAAGATGGAAGATAATTTTGAATTGAAGCAACGTCTTTTCAGAACCATGGAGTATGCCATTACAACCTCCAATCAAAATATAAAAGACCATGAGCAGCTGAGTTATTCGATTGCCGTGGTTCGCGATGCGCACCCGTCCATAAAGGCCAATCAGGTGTTGGATTCGCTGAACCCAAACCTGAGTTACTACACAGGGCAGGTGGCCGATGATTATCGAGTGAGCCAAGTTCGGTTGGTGTGGTATACGAAGGCCAATCCCAAGAACGAACAACGCCTTATACTTGAACGTCCGAACAGTAACGTGGCGCAGTTTTATTATACGTTCCCTTCGGGATTGGAATTAGAGGAAGGGCAAGATTATGAAATTTATTTTGAAGTGGTTGACAATGACGCGATCAGGGGCGGCAAGGTGACGAAAAGCCAAGTATTTGCTTCCCGAATTATGGATGATAGTGAACTGAAAGACAGGGAGTTGGATTTTCAACAATCTGTTTTGGACAAGTTTGGTAAATCTGTGGAAAAGCAAAAGGAGCAAGGCGAACAGTTGGAAAAAATCAACCAATTGCAGAAGCAGCAGAACAGCCTTGATTTTCAGGATAAGGCCCAAATCAAGGATTTCATCCAAAAGCAACAACAGCAAGAAAATTTGATGCAAAAATTCACCCAAGAGCTGAAAGAAAGTTTGAAAGGCGAGCTGGATGATGAGCAGAAAAAGCTGTTGCAAGAACGATTGGAGCGGCAAGAATTGGAGGCTAAAAAGAACGCAAAGTTGTTGGAAGAGCTGAACAAAATCGCGGACAAGATTGATAAGGAGGAGCTTAAGAAAAAATTGGAAGAGCTGGGCAAGAGCCAAAGCAGCAGTGAACGGAATCTGGAACAACTGTTGGAGCTGACGAAACGGTACTACGTGACGGAGAAGGCATCCCAACTTGCAAAAAAATTGGAAGAGTTGGCCAATGACCAAGAGGTACTTTCCGAAATCAAATTGGGGCAAAACTATTCCGACAAGGAGCAGAAGAAGTTGAATGAAAAGTACGAAGGCATCGATTCAGAATTGGAAGAGCTCAAAAATGATAATGCAGGGCTAAAAAAACCGCTTGAATTGGACATTGATAAACAAAAGCAGGAAGGGGTCAAACAAGACCAAAAAGACGCCTTGGAAGAAATCAACAAACAGCAGGGTGAGGAGCAATCCTCCGAGTCAGATGGACAGGAGCAGAGCGTCAACAAAGCACAACAGAAACAGAAGTCCGCCGCACAAAAGATGCGTGAGATGAGCAATAGCTTACAGCAAAGCTCCATGGGTGGCGGCGGTTCGACCATCACCGAAGACGCTGAGATGCTGCGCCAGATTTTGGATAATCTGGTGACCTTTTCCTTTAAGCAAGAAGCGTTGTTTGATAAGCTGCAAAGCTCGGACATCGACATCTCACAGTTTTCAAATACGGTTCGCAAGCAGAAAGAATTACGCGGACTTTTTGAGCATGTCGACGATAGTTTGTTCGCCTTGTCGTTGCGACAGGTAGAGATTGGTGAGTTTGTCAATGAACAGATTACAGAGGTCTATTACAACATCGACAAGTCATTGGAGAGTATCGCGGAGAACCAAATATACCAAGGCGCGTCTTACCAGCAATACGTGCTCAATGCCAGCAACAGCTTGGCCGACTTTCTGGCCAAGCTGTTGGATAATATGCAACAGAGCATGCAGCCTGGTCAGGGCCAAGGTCAGGGCAATTCCGATTTTCAATTACCCGATATTATACAGGGTCAGGGCGAGCTGCAACAGAAAATGAACCAAATGGGCCAAAAAGGGGAAAAAGGCCAGCAGGGTAAAGAAGGCCAACAAGGCGAAAAAGGTCAGGATGGAAAACAGGGCCAAGAGGGCCAAGAGGGTCAAGAAGGGCAAGATGGGAAGTCCGAAGGTGAAAATGGAAAAGGTGGTGAAGAAGGAAAGGATGGAGAAAGCGGAAAAGGAAAAGATGGCCAACAAGATGGCGAAGGAGGTTCCAGCAGTGGCGGTATGAGTGAGGCCGAATTGCAAGAAATCTATGAAATCTACAAACAACAGCAGCAAATCCGTGCCCAGTTGGAAAAGCAGTTAGAGGACATGATTCAAAACAGCGATAGGGAGTTGGCCAAAAAATTAGTCCGTCAGATGGAGAATTTCGAGAACGACCTGATTGAGAACGGCATCACCAAGCGTACACAGAACAAAATGAATGCCATTCAGCATCAACTGCTGAAACTGGAAAATGCCGCCATGGAGCAGGGGCAGAAACAAGAGCGTGAAAGTGAAACCAACAAAAAGAATTATAATGCACCCATAACCACAAAGCCTGAACTGCTTAAAAATCAGGCCTCTGAAATTGAGATTTTAAACAGGCAAGCCTTACCTTTGCGGCAAAATTACCAGGAGAAGGTAAAGCAGTATTTTAAGGATGGCAATTGATTTCAATTATGAGGTTGATTTTAGGCTCAATGACGAAAAAAAGTTTTCCGATTGGATAAGTAGGATTTTCAAAAAGGAGAACTCTAGTTTCGAAACCTTGGCCTACATTTTCTGTGATGATGAGTACCTCGCCGACATCAATTACCAATACCTGAACCACAACACTTTCACCGACATCATCACATTTGATTATTCGAAAGAGGGAATGATTTCTGGGGATATTTTTATCTCTGTGGATAGGGTTAGAGAGAATGCAAATTCTTATGAGGTTCTTTTCGAGAATGAACTTCAACGAGTGATGAGCCATGGGGTTTTACATCTTTTGGGATACAAGGATAAAACCGAAGCGGATAGGATAATCATGCGCAAGAAGGAAGACGAAATGATGACATTGTTCCACGTGGAACAATCAAATTCCCCCCTTGAGGGGGGCAAGGGGGGTGTTAAATAACACTTCGGTGTCATGCTGAGTTGTCACCCTGAGCGCAGTCGAAGCATAGGTATTACAGAGGAATTAGTTGATTAAAGAAAATGTTCGAAAAAGAATACGATATAATAGTTGTAGGAGGAGGCCACGCAGGTGCGGAGGCAACAGCAGCGGCAGCCAACATGGGCTCAAAAACCCTGTTGGTGACCATGAACTTGCAGACGATTGGGCAGATGTCTTGCAATCCTGCTATGGGCGGTATTGCGAAAGGGCAGATTGTGCGTGAGATTGATGCTTTAGGGGGCTACAGCGGAATCGTGACTGACAAGTCCGCCATTCAATTTAAGATGCTGAACAAGTCCAAAGGTCCTGCCATGTGGAGTCCACGTGCACAGAACGATCGCATGCGTTTTGCTGAAGAGTGGCGCTTGATGCTCGAGCAAACGCCGAACGCGGATTTTTACCAAGAGATGGTTTCAGGCTTGCTTGTAAAAGGTGACAAAGTAGTAGGTGTACGTACGTCATTGGGATTGGATATTCGCGCTAAAGCTGTTGTCTTGACCAATGGTACATTTCTGAATGGATTGATTCATATTGGCGAAAAACAATTTGGTGGGGGTCGTGCCGGCGAGCGGGCAGCAACGGGAATTACCGAACAATTGGTGGACTTTGGTTTTGATAGTGGTCGTATGAAAACAGGCACACCGCCACGAGTAGATGGCCGCTCATTGGATTATGAAAAAATGATTCCCCAGCCAGGGGATGAACATCCTGAGAAGTTTTCCTATCTCGATACGCCAATTTTAAAAACACAGCGTGATTGCCACATGACACATACCAGTGCCGAGGTGCATGATTTGCTTCGAGAAGGTTTTGACCGATCACCCATGTTCAATGGACGAATCAAAAGTATAGGCCCACGTTATTGCCCCTCGATAGAGGATAAAATCCATCGCTTCGCAGATAAGGATGCCCATCAAATTTTTGTGGAGCCCGAAGGATGGAATACGGTTGAGGTCTATGTCAATGGCTTCTCGACTTCGCTTCCCGAAGATGTACAATACAAAGCCTTGAAATCCGTAAAGGGATTTGAGAGCGTCAAATTCTTCAGGCCTGGTTACGCCATAGAATACGACTATTTTCCTCCTACACAATTAAAGCACACGCTGGAGACCAAGTTGGTCGATAATCTATATTTTGCCGGGCAGATCAACGGAACAACGGGGTACGAAGAAGCCGCTTCACAGGGATTGATGGCGGGCATCAACGCCCATTTGAAAATTAATGAAAAAGAACCTTTTATTTTGCAGCGGGATGAAGCATATATCGGTGTTTTGATTGATGATTTGATTACAAAGGGTACGGAAGAGCCGTATCGCATGTTTACATCCCGTGCAGAATACCGAACGTTATTACGGCAGGACAACGCAGATTTGCGATTGACGCCCAAAAGCCATGAATTGGGGTTGGCCTCAGACGAGCGGCTTCAGAAAATGAAAGAAAAGGCAAAAAAATCAGAGGAATTTGTTGATTTTTTTCGAAAAACAAGTTACAAAGCTGAAGAAATCAATCCCATCCTGGAAGAAGTAGGCTCAGCCAAGGTATTACAATCCGATAAAATGTTCAAGGTGTTCTCCCGCCCAAAAGTAACTATGGACCACATGCTACAATTGGATTCGGTTTCTGAGTATGTTTCTGAGCACAATTTAGGGACTGAGGTTTTGGAGCAAGCTGAGATTCAAGTAAAATATTCTGGCTATATCGAAAAGGAAAAAGCCAATGCTGATAAATTGCATCGGCTGGAAGATGTCAAAATCCCTCAAAACTTTGACTATTCCAAACTGAAATCCTTGTCGTATGAGGCAAGGGAAAAATTGCAGGAAATTCAACCTGTAACCATCGCACAGGCGTCCCGAATCAGTGGTGTTTCTCCCTCAGATATCAGTGTTTTGTTGGTTTTTTTAGGCAGGTAAATCACTAAATGTTCCACGTGGAACACAATTTGTTTTGGCTTGGTTTTTGAGAAGTTTTTTTGACGAAACCAAACCAAAATGAAAAGAGTTTTATTACTGTTTTTTGTAGGCACAACACTTTATTCCTGTATTCCGCTTAGCATAGCGCCCAACATCAAAGACTACAAAATCACCAAGGGGAAACGCTTTAAACGAGGGCTTCCAAAGAAAACGGTTTTCGTTTTTGAAGATCCCAAAGACGCTGAACATTTTTACAATTACGTCAATACCAAGTTCAACCTTCAAGATTATTATGTGGATGTTGAGGTGCCCTTTCAATTGGATGGTCACAACTATTTTTTCTCCTACTATGAAGTGGAGAAGAAGGACAAAACCCTAAACCTTTTTCCATTAATGGTTGACGCCACCGTCAATGCGGCACTGAACAATGAGGATTTTGAAACCTATCTCGCTTCCGAAGAAAACAGTATCCAAAGAGAGCACAGTTGGTATATTGCCATTGAGGTGTTTTCAGATGTGGAAAAGGATTGTCTTCATGAAAACTACGCCAATAGGGCGGCTATTTTAACGTATCTTCGAGACCTCAAAAAAGAGTACTTGTCCACCCACAATTACAATGAAGTCGTATTTAAAAACTAAGGATTTTTCGGTTAGCCAAGAGGTGTTCGAGCTGTTGTACGACGAAGAAAAAGAGTTGATGGTTACCCATCCGAAACCTAAAAATCTGGAAGCCTATTACGAAAGCGAAGCCTATATCTCGCACACAGACTCAAAACAAACGTTTCTTGAAAGTCTTTATCAAACCGTCAAAAAGGTCAACCTAAATCGAAAGGTAAAACTAGCAGAAGGCTATTGTAACGGAAACCGAAAGTTGTTGGATATCGGTTCGGGAACGGGAGATTTTTTAGCAGTTGCCAATAGGAAAGGATGGAATGTAGCTGGAGTGGAACCGAACCAAAAAGCAAGACAAAAATCCTCATCAAAGGGCATCGATGCCAGAAGCACATTGGATGAAATCGGAGACCAAAAATTTCAGGTCATCACACTTTGGCATGTGTTGGAACATCTGCCTGATTTGGAAACATCGATTACCCAAATAAATAAATTGCTGCATGACAACGGCACATTGATTGTTGCCGTGCCCAATTACAAATCGTGGGATGCCAACTACTACAAAGAGCATTGGGCCGCCTATGATGTTCCGAGACATCTTTGGCATTTTTCGAAAACAGCCATCGAAACCATTTTTTCGATGCAGGGCTTCAGATTGGTTAAAACGAAACCCATGTGGTTTGATGCGTTTTATGTTTCCATCTTATCTGAGAAATATCGGGAATCCAACTTTGTATTTGTCAAGGGGATTTTGTTCGGCCTATGGTCAAATATGAGGGCAATGGTTACTAAAGAGTGCTCTTCCCAAATTTACATCCTCCAAAAAGCGTAAAATCCATTTTAAAGACCGCTGTTGCAATTTTGTGATATGGGCCATGCCGTAGCACGGAAATGTGTCAGAAAAGCTGAAATTGACCCTTAGAAAACAACAAAAATCAATAGAACATAATTATTGCAACAATATTTTATCATAGTTTTTAGCTATTGGCAAAAATATTAGGATAATGTATACCAATAGTGGCTATTCAAATGCTTTGTCTATTTTTGCGCTGCAAAAAAAATGGATAAAATGAAAAAAATGATTTTTGGCGTGTTTACATTTCTCGCCATGGCATGCCAGCAAGACAAGATAGGATTTGTAGATAACGTCAAATTGATGGATGGCTACCAAGAAAAGATTGATGTTGAAGGCAAGTACAAATCCAAAGCGGATGTGTTGGGCAAAAAGCGAGACAGTATCTCACAGGCCTTTCAAATGGAAGTACAACAATTTCAAACCAAGGCCCAAACCATGTCGCAAAAAAAAGCACAAGAAGAATATGGCATGATTCAGCAAAGGGGCCAGTTCATGGGCCAACAACTGCAACAAGAAGAACAGCAACTACAGACCGAAGGACAAACCGAGATGGACAGTGTGGTGAGCAAGGTCAAAAAAGAAATTGAAGCGTATGGCAAAGCCAACGGCTACACCTATATTTTAGGTGGAGGTGAAGGTGGCAGTGTATTGTACGGCGCAGAGGCCAAAGACCTTACGGAAGAAATTCTAAATGTCTTGAACGACAAATACAAAAAATAACATACTGACTTACAATAATTTAGACCCTGGCCTAGTGCTAGGGTTTTTTATTGTAGCAAATACAAAAGAAACACGGCGGGCATTAAATAAATCACAATCGTCTTTGCCCCTTCATAGTCTTTGGCGACCCGTTGGCCCAACAACAGCATCAGTAGTGCGGCACATGAAATGAGCGCCCCATAAAAGGCAAAGGTTTTGTCGTCATGCAGCAATAGATGTATCAGACCGGCCACAGAGAATAACCCAGCAGCAAGCTCCATCAAAGTAATTGTGCCCAAAAGTAGGGTCACTTGATTTTTAAAGGGCGATTTTGAAAAATGGGTTGATAGCCATGAACGATTGCCCCTCCAATCCGTTACCTTATCAATACCGCTTTGAAGAAAAACGATGATCAAAAAAAGCAACAGAATCGTTTCGGCGGCATTGTCTTGAAAATGTAAGTGCATGGTCGTCAGTTTTAAGCAGCTTTGGCATGTAAGAGCCGTGTCAATTTTATAGAAAGGTCGGTGAAAATGATTTTTGAGTTTCCGTTACGTTCCACATGAAGCATGGCGGTTTCGATTTCATCCACAATGCGAAGAATATTGTTTTCGTGCACAAAGGGTGCAAACTTTTTTAGGTCAAATCCGTCAGAGTGCATTCGAAGAAAAACCAAATCTTCGGCGCCATAATTGAGCAACAAGGCCTGCCGCATGGCGGTCAAACAATAGTTGAGAAATTTCTTTTGGGCCTCACGCCCAGTTCGGGCGACTTCTTCGCTCCACAGCACCAATTCATGCACTGCCGCTTTATTTCCTTTGGCCTTAAAGGCACTGCGCACCCATTGCACGAACCATTTTTCAAAGATCAAATCTTCAGAATCTTGATTGAGCAGGTCGATAGCCTTGTTGAAATTACCATGTGCTTCGTGCGATATTTTGTATGCTTCCTCATACGCTACCCCCTTTTTTTGAAGGGCCTGCGCAATGATGTCATTGGGCAACGGATTGAAATGCAGTACCTGACAGCGAGAGCGTATGGTCTGTATGATTTGCTCCTCATCTTCGGCAATCAAGAGCAGCACGGTTTTTTCGGGTGGCTCCTCAATCAATTTCAACAATTTGTTCGAAGCACTGATGTTCATCTTTTCGGCCATCCAAAGAATCAGCACTTTGTAGCCACCTTCAAATGATTTTAAGGATAGTTTTTTGACAATATCATGCGCCTCATCGACCCCAATTTGCCCCTGTTTTTTTTCGATGCCCATCAAGCGGTACCAGTCGAACAAATTTCCATAGGGTTGCTCTTTCACAAATTGTCGCCAATCCCCCAAATAATGGTCGCTGACCGCATGCGATTTCACCTTGTCGGAATTCGCCACCGGAAAAGCGAAATGTAGGTCGGGATGGCTCAGCGAATTGCACTTCAGGGTACAATTTTGAAAAGCGGTCGCAACCTCCTTAACATCTTTGCAAAGCACGTACTGCGCATAGGCAATGGCCATGGGCAATGTTCCTGAGCCTTCTGGACCCACAAACAGTTGGGCATGCGCAATGCGCCCCGTATCTGCCGTGGTTTGTAGATGATTTTTGATATGGATGTGCCCCAAGACGGCATCAAAATGCATGGTTCAAAGATACATTTTTTAAGATGTGATGTACTTTACGGAGAAATAGGGGTTCAGCTACAAATTTGATTCGATGTAGTTTTTGACAAGACCTTGAATTGGTTACTTTTGAACACCTAACACGAGAATACATGAAGACCATAGATGATTTTAATTTTGAGGGAAAGAAAGCACTGATCCGTGTGGATTTCAATGTGCCGCTGGATGCTGATTTCAACGTAACCGATACCAGTCGAATCGATGCGGCAAAGCCGACCATTTTAAAAATTTTGGAAGATGGCGGAAGCTGTGTTTTGATGAGCCACTTGGGCAGACCAAAAGGAAAGGCAAACCCAGACATGTCACTCTCACATATCGTTGAAAAGGTATCAGAAATTATCGGGGTCGAAGTACATTTTGTAGAAGACTGTGTTGGAGAAAAAGTCGATGAAGCGGTGTCAGGCTTGCAAGAAGGCGAAGTGTTGTTGTTGGAGAATCTTCGTTTTCATGCCGAAGAAGAAGCAGGTGACAAAGCTTTTGCCGAAGCGCTTTCAAAAAATGGGGATATCTACGTGAACGATGCCTTTGGTACGGCCCACCGTGCCCACGCCTCTACAACGATTGTGGCAGATTTTTTTCCTGAAAAGAAATGCTTTGGCTATCTGTTGGCCAATGAAATCAAGGCCATCGAAAAAGTGATGCAAACAGGTGAGAAGCCCGTTACGGCCATTTTGGGGGGAGCCAAGGTATCCTCAAAAATCACCATTATCGAAAATATTTTGGATAAAATTGACCATCTTATCATCGGTGGCGGAATGACTTACACCTTTGTCAAGGCACAAGACGGTAAAGTAGGCGATTCTATCTGTGAGGATGATAAAATGGATTTGGCCTTGGAGATCCTCAAAAAAGCCGAAGCAAAAGGCGTTTCGGTACATCTTCCCGTAGATGTTATTGCTGCGGATGATTTTAGCAATGATGCCAATACCCAAATGGTTGCTGTCGATGAAATTCCCGATGGGTGGCAAGGATTGGATGCTGGCCCCCAGACCTTGGAAAACTTCAAAAAGGTCATCCTTGAATCAAAAACCATTCTATGGAACGGTCCTGTTGGGGTTTTCGAGATGGAAAACTTCTCAAAAGGCACCATTGCCATCGGCAATTTTGTGACCGAAGCTACTGAAAATGGTGCATTTTCATTGGTCGGTGGGGGTGACTCCGTAGCGGCGGTCAAACAATTCGGCTTTGAGGACAAGGTGAGTTATGTGTCCACAGGGGGCGGTGCCATGTTGGAAAGTTTGGAAGGAAAAACATTGCCAGGTATCGCTGCGATTATGTAGTTACTATTCTTTTACAAGAAAGTTTAGGGGGTTGTAACCAATATACCATTGGTTTTAACCCTTTTTTATTTTCCAGAAGTGAAAAAATTTTGGGTTTCATGTGACGAATGCAAATGTTAGGTGTCCTACACATAAAGCCCGTTATACCGTAGCCCCATAATCAGAAATGCATTCATTCAGGAACAAGGGATTGTTATTGGTAGGCGGGCTTTTTTCTATCAAGCCATAAACACAAAAAGGTATCGAAATCTTCTATCTTTTCCTCTAGTCTGCCTATGGCGGATGGATAGAAGATTTTTTTGATTATCCCTGCTTGCATCCGACGAGCGATTATAGAGCGAGAGGAATGCATTGGGAAAGAATCCAGAGAAATCCTGATAAAAATATCAAAAAGTAAAACGGGTTGTGTTGAATTGTTGCAATAATGCAGTCATTTCAACGTTATAAATTGGTAAAGGGGTTTTAACCGATAACATATTGGTTTTAACCCTTTTATTTTGTAAAAAATAATGAATGGGGTATTTTTTTATTCAGAAAAAAACAGCATCTTAGTTGGCCCCATTCCAAACAAACAAAATGAACACACTTCGTATCACCATTTCGATGCTATTCAGTATTGCCCTGTGCAGTCTTTATGGGCAAAAAGATTCCGTTCAAAATGCGGCCACCACAGCGATCAAGGTCTTGGACTCCCTTCCAAAAACGGAAACATCAATCCCGATAGCTACCAATAAAATTGATGGACAACAGGCGGCAAATCTCACCGATTCCATTACTGCGGGGGCATTCACGTTGATGGATAACGCAGCGGCACAGCGGTACGATAGCCTATGGTTGCAAGAGCTCCATAAAAACGCAGCCCTGTTCAACGCTATGTACACCGAAGTGCAAAATCCGGACCCAAACGCAGTGCTTCCAGAATTATCGACAGATACCTTAAAAGCACGTTTGCAACGCCTGAATAAAAAAACTCCCTTTAATATTGCCTACAATCCGTCATTGGAAAGTGTGATCAAATCCTTCCTGACCAGAAAAAGGGATTTGATGGAACGTATGTTGACCGCCAGCCAATTTTATTTTCCGCTCTTTGAACAAGAATTGGACAACCATGACATTCCTCTGGAAATGAAATATTTGGCCATCGTCGAATCTGCCTTGAACCCACGGGCTAGATCTAGGGTTGGTGCGAAGGGATTGTGGCAGTTCATGTATGCCACAGGAAAAATGTATGATTTGGATGTGAGCAGCTATGTCGACGAGCGCAGTGACCCCATTGCCTCGACCACGGCAGCCTGCAAGTATTTATCAAAGCTGTATTCCATTTTTGGGGACTGGGATCTGGCCCTCGCCGCGTATAATTCTGGCCCCGGAAATGTAAATAAGGCCATCAGAAGGTCAGGCGGGCAAACAAACTATTGGAACATCAGATCTTTTCTTCCACGTGAAACAGCAGGTTATGTGCCGGCATTTCAAGCCACCATGTATATTTTTGAGTATGCCCAAGAGCACGGTTTGAAAAGGGTTGTGGCCGAACGCCCCTACTTTGACACCGATACGGTGCATGTCAAAAACCTGATCACGTTTGACCAGATTGCTGAAGTCACCGGAATCAAGAAAGAAGAGCTTGAGGTTTTGAATCCATCCTACAAATTGGGTATCATCCCGAAAATTGAGGGCAAAACCTATATACTGCGACTGCCAAGATCGATGATGGGCAAGTTTGTAAACAATGAAGAACAGATTTATGCCTATGCTAAAAAGCAAATGGATGCCCAAGAGAAACCATTGCCTGAACTGGTCAAGGCCGAGAATAAAATCCGATATCGGGTGAGAAGCGGCGACTATCTGGGCAAGATTGCAGAGCGCTATGGTGTAGGGGTGAGCCAGATTAAACGTTGGAATGGATTGCGAAGCAACAATCTGCGCATCGGGCAACGGTTGACCATTTTCCCCAGAAAACCGTATGTGGCATCCTCGACCGCAAAACAAAAAGCGGCCAGCAAAACTTCGGCGGCGACCTCTGTGGCCTCAAATGCCAATGGCTCAAAGTACCATACCGTTCGTGAAGGGGATTCGCTTTGGACGATTTCAAGAAAATATCCAGGGGTATCCATCGAAAACCTTCGGGAATGGAACGGTCTCAGCAGTAACAATCTAAAACCGGGCACAAAGCTGAAATTGTGCAATTGTTCTTCTTAAACGGCAGCGTTTTCAAAAAAGGTTTCGCATATACTAAGTGAAAAGGGCATGACGCTCATTCATGTTCATTGGTTTTGATAATTTGATTATTTTAACCGTATGCAAAAACTTAGAACACTTTTTCTGGCCTGCCTTCTCGCGGGGGCCCTATCGTGCAAAGATTCAAAATCAGAAAAAAGCTATCTGCCCCCCTCGACGGGCGGTATAAACTCGTTGATGGTGGTCATGGACACCGAGCTATGGAACAGCAACGTCGGTGACAAGGTACGCGAACATTTCGCACAGCCCGCACTGGGCCTTTCACCAGAACAGGCCATATTCAATATCACACAAGTGCCGCCCCAAATTTTTCGGGGCTCCATGAGCCATTCAAGGTCGGTTCTTTTTGTTGAGGAAGACAGTATTTCAAGGGCGCATATTAAGCGCGATGTGTACGCCGAACCCCAACGCGTGGCCGTGGTCAAGGGCACAAGCCATGAAGAACTTATCTCAAATGTTGATTCATTGGCCCCTAAAGCCATAACAGCATTCAGGAAACTTGAAATTGAGGAGGCACAAAAACGATTTACACGCTCTTTGAACAAAGAAGATGCCCTGCAAGAAAAATTTGGCATCAAGTTGACCATACCTTCGGTATACAGTGTGGGCAAGCAAGAGGATAATTTTGTTTGGATGGACCGTCAGATTCAAAAAGGCACGATGAACATCTTAGTGTATGAAATGCCAGAGAACAGCTTTGCCAATGATTCCACATTTGTGTCGGATATTATTAGGATGCGGGATTCTATTGGAGAAAAATATATTCCGGGGCCAGATGTACCGGGCAAGCAGACGTATATGATGACCGAAAAAGCTTTCGCCCCCTATGTGTTTCCTGCTGAACTCAATGGGCTGAAAGCGGTTGAAGTAAAAGGAATATGGGAAATCAACGGATACCCCATGGCAGGCCCCTTCTTGACCTACATCATCAACGATAAGCAACACAATCGCAAATTGGTTTTAGAGGGTTTTACCTTTGCCCCTTCTACACAAAAGAGGGATTATATGTTTGAGCTTGAAGCCATCCTCAAAACGCTTCAGTTCACAGATGCACAATAAAAAAATAAGGGGTCAATTTTGACCCCTTATTTACAGTAAACATTCTAAAATTCCCACTATCAAATGTTATTAATCGAAGGCAAATCCTGTGGCAATTCGGTATACAAAAGCATACAACACCACAAAGAACAAAACAAAACAAAACCACGAAAACAGTTTGAAATAACGTTCTAGAATGATATGCCCTAAATTCTTAAAAGCTTCAAGATAAATCTCCTTTACAAGTAATATTCTTTTCATTTATTAATCTTTCACATTGAACATGATTCAAAGCTCCAAAAATTGGGTGTCGGGTCAAAAAGAATGCGATGAAGGGTTCAAAAAGCAGTGTCAAAAGAGTGAAGTATTGTAAGAAATCTATGAACGGAATTATATTCCCGTTAAAGAACTATCCGCTGAGATTATGCCCTTTCGGATAAGGTGTTCGCAACACTCGATGAAATGTTTTAAGCGGGGCAAAACAAAACCCCCCCTCGAGTAAGGGGGATTTGACATTGTGGTTTTTTGCAGTTACATTTTCACGATGATGAACTCTGATCGCCTGTTTTCTTGGTGGCGTTGCTTGCTGCAGCGCACCCCATCGGAACAATCGTTCAACGGCCGCTCTTCGCCGTAGCCTATGGCACTTTCGATCCTAGAGGCATCAATGCCCTGTGCAATCAGATAATCCCTCGTTGATTTGGCCCTTTTGTCAGAGAGATATTTGTTATAGGCTTTGGGGCCGATGGCATCTGTATGTGATTCAATTTTAATGACCATATCTTCATAAGTGGTCATGACCTCGACAAGTTTATCAAGCTCTTCTGATGCATCTCTTCTGATGTAAGATTGGTCAAAGTCAAAGTAGATTATATCGGTCTTGAGCTTCTTCACACCATCTTCGACCGCAATCATCTCTTTCATTCGTTTGAGTGCCATATCCGTGGTCACCAATTCATTGTCGCGCGTGGCGACGTGCTGTTCTTCTGCAAAGAACTCTTCTTGGGCGGCCTTTACAATATAATTGGTATTGCCCTCTAGGTCTTCAAAGAGAAAGGCACCATTCTCATCGGTGACAACCTCCATGAGCTTTCTGTTGTTTTTGTCCAATAGCACGACAAGCGCATTGGGCATGGTATCGCCGGTGACCAATTCTGTAACAATACCTGAAATGGCGTTGCGGTTTTCAACGGTTTCTTCAGGTACAAGACGCTTGAAAGAGTAGATGTCGTCATCGCCCTTACCACCTTTTCGGTTAGAGGCAAAATACCCTTCTTGAGTGTCTTCTTTTACGATATAAGAAAAGTCATCAAGTCGGCTGTTGATGGGCTGCCCCATATTTTTTGCCAGTTCAAAGCCATCTTCTGAGCGAACCGCTTCAAAAATATCCAGTCCTCCCAGACCAACATGGCCGTCAGAAGAAAAATAGAGTTTCTTGTCATTGATGAAAGGAAACATCTCCCTTCCCCTGGTATTGATTTCAGGGCCTAGATTGATGGGTTCTGAAAAACTACCGTCCTCATTGACCAAAACGTAGAAAATATCGGTTTTACCGATAGTGCCGGGCCTATCAGAGACAAAATAGAGTTTGTCGCCATCAGGGCTTAAGGCAGGGTGGCCCGTTGAATAATCATTGCCGTTGAATGGAAGTTCTTCGGGCTCAGACCATTCGCCGTCAACCATTCTTGAGCGGTAGATTTTGAGAAAGTTTATTTTTTTTGTGCCAAAGATCACTTTTTTGCCCTGTGTGTTGTTTCTGGTGAAGTACATGGTCTCACCATCAGGACTGAAGGTTACAGAGGCCTCATGATATTTGGAGTTTATTTTTTTGGAAAGCCGTTTAGATGCCCCTAAGTCTTGGCTTCTTTCGTTGATTTTTGAGACATAGAGATCGAGGTACGGTTGGTTGTTCCATTTATACCGCCTGGTATTTAAAAAACCAGAATCTTTGGCAGAGGCATATACCACTTTATCCTCTCCGTAATACATGGGTGAAAAATCAGAATATACTGAATTGATGGACAAGTTTTTAATCTCAGCTTGCTCTGAACCCTCAAGAATACCGTCTAAAATGGCCTCTCTTGTCTTTATGCCCGTAGAAGCATAGGGTTGCTCATCTTTGACCTTGCGCTTATAGAGGCGCATCATTCTTTTTGCCTTACCGTATTTGCTGGTGCCCTTAAGGGCATGGGCATATTTGAACAGGTTTTCGGCAGAGATCTCATCTTTATGGTTTTCATACAGGATTTCATACCAATGGTGGGCCTTTTCCATGTTCGAGTTGAAATAAAAGGCATCACCTGCTTTTTGCAAGATTTCTTTTGAAAAGGCAGATGGATTGTTCTTTAAGGCCAAATCGTAGTACTTGGCCGCTTCTGCATAACGCATGGTCTCAAAATGCTCGTTGGCCCTTTTCAACAGCTTTAGCTGACTTTTAGAGCCCTTGACACTCTCATTGGAAGCTATCTCTTGCACATCTTCTCCGGTCACGATCAATATCCACACATCGTCAGTGTATTTACCATCGAGGTCAGAATCATAATCCGCTACCGCATCGCTCCAATTTTCGTGGTGTTTGATACTGACATAGCTGTAGTTTTCATCGGGACTTTTGAAGTGATAGGCGGGCAGGCCCTTTTTTTTCATGGCACTGACAAACCGGTTTCTATATTTCTTTTTAGAAAAGGTATTGGCGATGATATGGTAGCCAGAAGCAACACCGTCAATTTTTTCGAACGTTCTTGTTCTGATGTCATTTCTTTCAGCTGTAGTAGAGGGCAACATTTCATCATCATCTTCAAAAGCTGATGTCACAGCTACGTTATTTGAAGATGTCAGTTGTTGCGCACGTACCGTTATCGGCATGAGCGTTAGAAGCAAAATGACAGGGAGAAACAGTTTTTTCATTATCCTCTTGGTCGATATCATTTGGGCGCATCCGTCCATTTCCCGAAAATGAACGATGGCCGTAGATACTTTAATAACGCCAAAATTAGATTTTTAGCAAGGTCAGGATTATTTTTTGTTGTGAAAAGGGCATTTTCCGACATGAATCGGGAAAACAACGGATTTTCGCCCTGAAACCCTGTTCAAAACTACAGCTAGAATTACCTGATTGTAAGAATTTTATGTAGGCAGTGCTACGAGTCGGCCTCTTTCTTGCCTTCTATTTTTTCGTCTTCTTTTGAGGCATCCTTAAATTCTTTGATGCCACTGCCGAGGCCACGCATCAATTCTGGGATTTTCTTTCCTCCAAAAAGCAATAAGACAATAACGACAACCAAAACGATTTGCCATGGGCCTATTATGCCAAGAAATATACTAAGAGCAGTCATAATCTGAAAATTAGAATAAAAGTACTAAAAAGAACCGATAGGTCTTACCTTGCTAACGAAAAATTGCCCCGTCAAGTACATTTTTTGAACAGTTTGCTAAATAATTCATAAGATGATAAACGACACCAAGAAATAAAATGCTTGGGTTATCTTTGTGTTTATGGCCAAAAAGGGTAAAAAAAGAAAAGAAATCAAAAGAAAGCTGCTGCATAAGTATCGTTTGGTGATACTTAATGAAAGCTCTTTTGAAGAAAAAATTTCTTTTAAGCTGAACCGGCTCAACGTTTTTGTGACCGGCACTATTTTTATCATTGTACTTATTGGCCTGACCACGCTGCTCATCGCATTTACGCCCTTGAGAGAATATATACCCGGTTATTCCTCCACTAAACTGAAAAGACAGGCCACGGAGTTGACCTATAAAACGGACTCTCTGGTGACCGTATTAAATTATACCAATAGGTATTTAGATAATGTCCGTATGGTGCTACGAGGTGAAGTGGAAAACAACCAGACCAACCGTGATTCCCTTTTTGAAAAATTCAAACTGGACCCCTCAACTATTGACCTTACACCAATTCGAGAAGATCTTGAGCTAAGAGAGCAGGTCGACCTTGAGGACAAATACAATCTTTTTGAATCCAATCGTGATGGTGAGCGAACCATATTGTTTCCGCCCTTAAGCGGCTCACTTTCACAAGGCTATGACTCTGACAAGAAACATTATGCCATAGACATCGTTGCACCCGTCGAATCACCTATCAAGGCCGTGGCAGACGGCACTGTCATTTTTTCTGAATGGACCTCCGACACAGGCCATGTCATCATTGTAGAGCATGCAGACAATCTTATTTCGGCCTACAAGCATTGTGGGTCGCTCAGCAAGTCGCAGGGCGATTTGATCAAGGCGGGTGAAGTTATTGCATCCGTTGGCAATACCGGTGAACTATCTACAGGGCCTCATTTGCATTTTGAGCTTTGGAAAGAGGGCAAGCCCATTGACCCCCAAAACTATATTGACTTTTAATTCAAGATATGTCTTTGAAATCGTTGGCCGCCCTAGTTTTTGCAGCGTATGTCAATTACAAAAACTCAAAATGGATTTCAAACCCCATCAAAGCGCAAGAAAAGGTCTTTCGAAAACTGCTGTCAACGGCGGCACACACCCAATTTGGCAAAGAGCATCATTTTAAGGAAATCACTACCTACAAAGATTTTTCAGAAAACGTTCCGATTCGTGATTATGAAGCACTCAAACCATACATCAATAGCATAATTGACGGTTGCAGTGGTGTGCTATGGCCTGGTCAACCGATATACTTTGGCAAAACATCGGGTACCACCTCGGGGGCAAAATACATTCCCATAACTTCAGAGTCCATTAAAAATCAGGTAAGAGCCTCTCGTGACGCCATTTTAAATTACATACACAAGACCGGGAATTCTGATTTTGTGGATGGAAAAATGATTTTTCTACAGGGGAGTCCCGAACTCCAAGAAACCAACGGTATCAAAACAGGGCGCCTTTCAGGAATCTCTGCCCACTACGTGCCAAATTACTTGCAAAACAACCGCTTGCCCAGTTGGGAAACCAATTGTATTGATGATTGGGAAACCAAGGTCGAGGCCATTATCAAAGAAACCGAAAACGAGAACATGACCGTCATAGCGGGCATTCCCTCATGGGTTCAGATGTACTTTGAACGGTTAAAAGAAAAGACGGGCAAAGAAATCGGAGAGTTGTTCAAAAATTTTCAACTCTATATCTACGGGGGGGTCAACTACGAACCGTACAGGGCCAAGTTTGAGGGCCTGATTGGCCGAAAGGTGGACAGTATTGAACTGTTTCCGGCAAGCGAAGGGTTTTTTGCGTATCAAGATTCCCTAGACGAAAAAGGGATGCTGTTGCTGGTCGATGCGGGAATCTTCTATGAATTTGTGAAAGCTGACGAATTTTTTGAAGAAAGCCCAAAGCGGTTGACCCTGGCAGAGGTTGAGCTGAATATCGACTATGCCATAGTCATCTCTACCGATGCCGGGCTTTGGGCCTACAATCTAGGAGATACCGTTCGGTTTATTTCTAAAAGTCCCTACAGGATAATCGTTTCAGGGCGTATCAAGCACTTTATCTCGGCTTTTGGCGAACATGTCATTGCGAAAGAAGTTGAAGAAGCGATGTCGTATGCTTTGTCGAAATCAAATGGCTGTAAGGTAAACGAGTTTACCGTGGCACCACAGACGGATCCTGAAGATGGAGAACTGCCCTATCACGAATGGTTTGTAGAGTTTGAGACGCTTCCCAGAGATATACAGGCCTTTTCAGGGGATTTGGATGCCTCAATGCAAAAGCAGAACAGTTATTATTTTGATCTGTTGGAGGGCAAAATCCTCCAACCTTTAAAAATCACCCCCGTCATGAAAAACGGATTTCAAGATTACATGAAGTCCGTGGGCAAACTCGGCGGCCAGAACAAAGTGCAACGCTTGTCAAATGACAGAAAGTTGGCCGAGGGGCTTCAACCGTACCTGACGGCAAAATAGGCCAGGGCGACCAATCAAGTATTTGCTGTACTTTTGTGCTGAAAATGATTGAGACCAAAGTCAAAGAGACCACCCGGGCGCAAGAATCGACAAACGCGATAGAGCGGCTGTACATTACGATGCGTCATCTATTGAACCGTGGTTTTTATAAACCTTCTGGTGTTTCGGGCAATGCTTTGCGCAATGCGCTTCTGCTGTTGCGCCCCGAAATCTACGGTTCGGTCGCAGAAGAAAAAGCAGAGCTGAACGGATTGATCTATGTGCTTGAACGGCTTCCTGAAGGTATCGAACAATGCAGGTATATCAATCTGACCTCCGACGAAGGATTTTCAAAATCACACCTGACGCCCATCATTCCCCCGAAAAGAAGAAGAAACTGCTATCGCATCGACGAAGAGCAGATGAACATTGAGATTACCAGGGGCCGGTCTGATATCTATGACATTTTGACCCATTTGACTTTTTTGTTCATTGAATCAGACAAGATATGTGACAGGGTATTCATTGAGGAAAGCAACACAACGATTCGCGATTGGCAAAAACTTGAAACATTTATTTCAAAAGAAGAGCGAACCGATACTGAGCGAGAGGTCGTATTGATCCATGTGGCCAATATTTTGGGAAGAACGTTTGAAGAGGTGACTGAAATGCACCGAAAGTTGGCCAAAAAAGAGAACCAAGACCGATTTTTGAATGTGGTGTATTGGCTGGGTAAACTGGCTCTTGAAGAGGTCACTACCGGCAACAAACGAACCATAACGTTCAGTCCGTTGTTGCGTGAACGCCTTGGCCATCATATACATGGCGAGCGGTGGGCAGATACCATCAAAACCACATTGCATGAAAACGGCTTGCTGAATAGGCCTGTTCATATCATCAGTGCGAACATGCACAGCGTGATGAACACCCTTTTTGCGAAAAAGGCCCTGAAGAAAGAATTTCCGAACAACCCCAGTCTTGACATTTACGAGGCGTTGAGTTCAACAAAAAATGGCCCTTTGCGCAAAAAGGTAGAACAGCATGCAAAGAAAAACGGAATGCTGTTCATTGATGACAAATCAGGTGCAAATATCGATGTTCAGATATTCGATGTCGCCAAATTTGGCGAGGGAGCCTGCTGCTATGAGTTTTCAGGTACGGATAGGGCACGGCAAAAACCCATTATATTTGTGATGGATTATGCTTTCGGCGAACAAGCGTATGAAACCATAGATGAATTGTTGAAACCCATTGAAATTGAGGGACAAAAACAATTTTTGAATGTCGAATCAATATCAATAATGGGAAAAGCAGGTATTTTAGAAGGGGGCAAGGGAGATTTAATGATTCCCACCGCCCATATTTTTGAAGGCACTGCTGATAATTACCCATTCAAAAATGAATTGGGCACAAAAGATTTTGAAGGTTGTGGCCTAAAAGTCATGGAAGGGACCATGGTGACCGTTTTGGGCACTTCACTTCAGAACAAGGATATTCTCCGATTTTTCTATGAGTCTACGTGGAATGTTATAGGATTGGAAATGGAAGGGGTGCATTACCAAAAAGCGGTTCAGTCCGCATCAAAAATACGGAACAGTATAAAAAAAGACGTAAAAGTTCGCTATGCGTACTATGCGTCCGACAATCCATTGAAAACGGGAAGTACCTTGGCTTCAGGCGGTCTCGGTACCACAGGTGTAAAACCCACATATTTGATAACAGACAGAATTTTAAAACAAATATTTAGCTGATAATGGCAGATAACGCTCAAAAAACTTCGAATAGTTCAGATGAAATTGATTTGGGGCAGTTGTTCCAGATGATTGGTAATTTTTTCAATCGGATTTTTAGAGGTTTCCTCAGGTTCTTCCTTTATATCAAAAAGAACTTTTTTATCCTTCTAGGATTGGTAATATTGGGTGTTGCTGTCGGATTTGGACTGAAGCAGATTTCTTCTGAGAAAATGAAGACAGAGGTTATCGTGCGCCCAAATATTGAAAGCAAAGATTATCTCTATGATGTGGTTGCAGAGATACAGGCGAATATCAAAGCCAAGAACCGAGCATTTTTTGAACCACTTGGTATAGATATAGAAAAACTTAAAGGATTTGAGGCTAAGGTTGAGTCACTAGGGGATAAAAACAGCAAACTCGAAGATGAGTTAAAGTATTTGGAACTGTTAAAAGGTTTGGATATCTCTAGAGAAGTGGGAGATGTCATCAAAGATGAAATATTGAGCCGCAACTCACTGAACCATAAAATCACATTCTTTTATAAAGATGGAACTGGAGGACATGAAAGCGCAAAAAAACTGATGGAGTACATCAATTCAAACCCATATTTCAATGAGTTGATTGCAGTTTATCTTGATAATGCCAAAGACCGTATTCAAAAGGATACAGAACTAATCAAGCAGCTTGACGAACTGATTGCCCAGTATGCCGCTAATTTGGCCGCTGAAAAAAACCAACAAAACACAGGTCAAATCACATTAAGCGACGAAGAGCAAGTAGATTTGCCCGCTCTTTTTGAATTGAAGAATAATTTGATTCGTGATATCGAGGCAAAGAATGTTGAATTGAAGACCCGTGAAAATGCGATAAAAGTCATCAATTTCGGAAAGCCCCAAAAGGTAAAAATCCCATTTTTTGGAAAAACCTTGGTGTTGCTTCCATTGCTTTTTGTTGGAGGCTTCTTTCTATGGTCAATCTTAAAATATCTGAACCAAAAAGCCAGTGAGCTCAACCAGTGAGGCCTTAAAAGTATAAATGAAATTAACCGAAACAAAACTGGCCGATTGCTTTTTAATAGAGCACGATGTTTTTAAAGATGAACGTGGGTTGTTTCTTGAGTCATACAATAAAGCTGCTTTTGAAAAACTTACTGGTCTAAAAATCAATTTTATTCAAGACAATATCTCGATTTCTAAAAGAGGAGTACTAAGAGGGCTGCACTATCAAAGCCCCCCCTATGAACAAGCAAAGTTGATTACGGTATTGAAAGGCGAGGTAATTGATGTCGTGGTCGATATTCGAAAGAACAGTGACACCTTCGGGACACATCTAAAGTTCAGGATGCATGCAGATGAACGGAAATCACTTTTTATACCGAAAGGTATGGCGCATGGATTTCTAGCCCTCTCCGACGAGGTGCTATTTCACTACAAATGTGATGCATACTATAACCCAGCTTCCGAGAGCGGTATTCTATACAATGACGCTGAGCTGCAAATTGACTGGGAGTTTCTTGATGAGGCAATCATACTGTCCGACAAAGACAAGGAGCTTCCAAATTTCAATATTGCTCCCAAATGAAAAAAATTCTGGTAACTGGGGCCAGTGGGCAATTGGGATTGACCTTGCAAGAAATGGCTTTGGATTGCTCTGACCTGAATTTTGAATTCAAGACGTCACAAGAATTGGATATTACCAAAAATGAAAAAGTATCAGCAGTTTTTGAAAGCAAAAATTTTGACTTTTGTATCAACTGTGCGGCCTACACCAACGTTGAACAGGCTGAGAAAGAACCTGAAAAAGCTTTTGCGGTAAATGCTGAAGGAGTCAAAAACGTGGCGATAGCTTGTAGGGATAGTAACATCATTTTAATCCATATTTCAACAGACTATGTCTTTGATGGGGAGAAAAAAGAGCCATACCTTCCTGATGATGAACCAAATCCGATTAACGAATACGGAAGAAGTAAATTGGCGGGGGAACAACATGTGCAAGAACTTATGGAACAATTCTATATCATTCGCACCTCTTGGTTGTATAGCAAGAAATATGGAAAAAACTTTTATCGAACCATTTTAGGTAAAGCGAAAAAAGGTGAAACTTTAAAAGTGACCGATGAGCAAATAGGGCGCCCCACTGATACGGCTTCACTTTCAAAGTTTTTGATTGAAGAATTGGTGTTGGGTAACAAACCATTTGGCATTTATCACTTCACCGATGGGAAAACCATGGCTTGGTATGGGTTTGCAAAAAAAATACTTCTAGAGAATGGTTTGGTACAAAAGACCAAGCTTGTTGCCGATAGGAATTATCGTACCATAGCCCCAAGGCCTAAAAATAGCAGTCTTTCGCCATAAGTAGAGTCATTATTCCTTACATTCTGTGCGGTATTCTAATTTAAATTAGGGGCTTGAGCAAAAAAACAGAAAAATGCTCGGCTTAATAGGAGAAATTACATGTATCGGTTAAATTTTGAAAGCTGCACACACGTAATTTTTGTGGATTGCGAAAAATCTTGACAAATTAACAGATTGCAAAAGGAAGGAATGTTCAATTTCATACTTGAAGATATTTTATACATTACTATTCTAGTTGTTTTATTGCAAAACCTTCATGATTTACATCAAATGTTTGGGTTTTGTTCTGCTAAGATTGGCTTTCAAAGGATGAAAGCCACTGCAATTGGAATCACCAAATAACTTGCTTAAGTGTTTTGAGTGTTGATATGAATAAACTAGTATTGCATTTTTATAGAATCATAACCACGAAAATATACCACAGCGAAGAAGCTTTTTTCGAAATAAATGAGTAAAGGGAAAGCACTTATTCGAAATACGGCCATCTATACTTTTGGAACCTTTGGCTCTAAAGTGTTGATCTTTCTATTGGTGCCTTTGTTCTCTTTTTATTTAACAGCAATTGAGATGGGGCAATATGACATGATCCTTATTTCAGTAAGCTTGGCTGTACCCCTAATTACTTTACAGATATCGGACGCGGCCTATCGATGGATTATTGATTGTAAAGAATCTGAGATTCGCCTAAGGCAGGTGGTGACATCGGGGTTTGTACTGGTTTCTGGGTTTTTGATTTTGGTATGGCTACTAGCTTTGGTAATAAGTCTTTATTGGGAAATACCTTATTTGTGGTATTTCGTTTCTATGGTATCCGCTACCGCCTATTTCACGTATTTTCAACAGGTTATTCGTGGAATGGGGTTCACAAAATTTTTTGCTCTATTTGGTATTCTGCAATCTTTTTTGATTTTAGGGCTTTCTCTTTTCTTTCTTCTAGTATTGGATAAAGGTTTAGAAGGTATTTTAATTGCCAACATACTTGCAGTTTTGCTTACTTCGGCTATCCAATTCTTCTGGAAAATTATAACAAAAATTAGATTTTCCATGTTTTCAAGGCCTGTGCTTATTTCACTGCTAAAGTACAGTTTGCCGCTCATCCCCAATTCAATAAGTTGGTGGTTGATTAATATAGTTAACAGGTATGTAATTCTTATTTTTTTATCGATTTATTATAATGGTATATATGCAATTTCAGCTCGTTTTCCAGCGATACTCATTATGATAAATTCAGTATTTATATTGGCCTGGCAAGATCAATTTATCCAAGAAAAGAAAACAGATTCAGAATTCAGCATCAAGGTGTTCGATAGGTATGTGAAATTTGAATTTGGTTTGGTATTGATATTGATATCTATCTCTGAATTGTTGGCAAAATACGCTGTTGATGATACTTTCTATGAAGCTCGTCGCTATATGCCGTTTCTCTTTTTGGCCACAGCAGTCTCTGCATTTGCCGCATATTTTGGTGCTTTTTATCTAAAACGAAAAGAAACAAAAGACCTTTTTTTAAGTACTTTGTTAGGGGGAATTGTTAATCTGGCGTTTAGCTTTGGAATGATTTCGTTCATAGGGCTCTATGCACCTGCAATTGGCACACTTATCGGATTCTTGACAGTTTTACTCTATAGGGTTCGTCAGACAAAAGATGTTGTTGCCATAAACATCACTCCTTTTTTAACTTTATTCTTGGCAAGCATTGTCATGATAGCGCTCAAATTAATTGAAAACACCGTAATAGATTTTTTTCTGATCATTACCTCACTTACTTCATTTTTTTTAATGAATAAGAAAACCTTTAAAACTATATATACATCATTATTCAATGAAATACGCATTAATAGATAATACGCACAGCTCATCAGGGCTGGTAAATATAGGAGACTATGTTCAGAGCCTTGCTGCAGCACAATACCTGCCCAAAGTTGACTTTTATGTGGAACGCGACAAGTTGAATCGCAGCGATTATGAAGAAGCAAAATTGATTCTCAACGGGTGGCATACGTACAGACCTGAAAACTGGCCCCCAAATCCGAACTTGGATGTGAAGATTATTTCATTTCACCTGAATCCAAGATTTTCCAAGGCTTTTTTTGCCAATCCAAACACGGTTTCATATCTAAAGAAAAATGGCCCAGTAGGATGCAGGGATTACAACACCATGAAACTTATGGAACAGCAGGGAATACCAGCATATTACAGTTTTTGCCTGACCACAACCCTGGATCTAAAATATAGGACAGAAGAAAAGACAGATGATATTTACATGGTTGACGTACTATACGACTATGATTATAGCCTGATTTACAAACATGATCCAAAACGTATCCTGTACCATCTATTGAACGGCAAGATATTCAAACGAATGAACTGGGTCAAAAGAAACAAAATCTTACGCCAACATATTGCACCTGATGTCTTGGAAAACGCCATCAAAGTGAAGCACCATTTTAAGAGCAATATGGATGTAGAAACAAAGTTCAAGATTACGGAAGAACTGCTTAAAAAGTATGCAGCAGCCAAATTAGTGATCACCTCAAGAATTCATTGCGCATTGCCATGCCTTGCAATGGGCACCCCTGTACTTTTTATTCTCGATGGTCTGGAAGACGAAAAAATACATTTGTCGAGGTTTAAAGGGATCCTCACGCATATCAACATTCTTTCCGCTCAGGATAAAAATGAGATAAACAAGCTCTTCGGTGAAAGAATGAATGTCGTTCATCCTGAAGAAGTGAACTGGAATGACCCACCAAAAAATCCGACCTCCTTTAAAAAATATGCTGAAGAACTCAAGAAAAGTTGTCAAGAGTTCATTTTGCAGAACAGTGAATAATAGTAAGTAGGGTGCTTTGGAAGACAAACACAAACAGCTCGTATTAAAATTGCCAAATAGTATCAGTTTTTCGAAGCTGTTGCACGACCTTTTTTTATTGCTGCCGTTTATCTGCATTCTAATAGCGGAGGCCGTGGCCATACAAAATGAAGATATTGGGTCGGCCATTAAGGCAGGCGTGGTGCTGTATATGTTTTTGTTCGTTGTGGCCAGGGGTAAATTTCCCAATATGTTCTTCAAGGTGTTCTTGCTTTTTTTGCCATTTTTTATCTGGTCACTGTTCGTATCCTTCGATTATCGGGCTGCCCTTTCAGAAGGGTTTCGGTATCTCTTCCCCTTGATTGCATTGGTTTATGGCTATGCGATTCGAAAAAAGGCCCATAGACTTATTCTGTATTTCATCTTCTTCGTTGTATTGAACGACCTGTGGCAGATCATTAACTATATCAACTGGAGTCGTGGTGTAACACAATGGTTCTATCGCTTTAAATGGGACGGCAATCGAGGGTATTTTCAGAGCAACGGTATGATCAGGGCCACCGGCTTAGTGGTTTTTTTTGGTCTTTTTGGTTTTATTAACCTCATAGCCTTCTTCATTACCAAACAGTTCTATAAGGGTAAGCAAAAAAAATTTCTGTTATGGTTGTTTGCCATTTCTATTTTTTTGAGCTTCTCCTATAAAACTATTGGTGCTTTTCTAGCGATTCTTTTTTTTGAATCAAAAAATAAGCTCAAATTGGTAGGAGGCATGTTGGTGACCTTGATTGCTGCAATTCTGATCATACCGAAACAGGTTGTGGTTTTTTGGGATAACCTGGTGCTCAGGGTCAAATTCTATATTACCGAAGGAAATTCTGCAAGAGCGGAGTCTTACCGTGTCATGTTTGAAGATATCAAGGAGTTCAATCTATTGGGTAGGGGAATAGGGTCTTTCGGAGGCCCTTCTTCGGTTGCCTATAATTCACCGGTTTACGGAGAGGTCGGTTATGATTGGTATGAGACACCCCATTTAACGACCACTGACACCTATTTTCCCCATCTTTTTGTAGAAATGGGGCTTTTTGGGGGGCTGGCTTACCTCTTGGTCATTTTTTCTCCAGTCATTCTTAGGGTCAGGATCTCAAAGAAAATCCAAGTCGTTTATTACATCTATTTTGCGATGATCTTTGATGCATTGTTTTCCTATGCTCTGAACAACCTATCATTTGTGCTCGTATCACTCGTATGGATATATCCATTGCTATACTTGTCAAGACAAAAATCAGTGTATGACTCATAAAATTCCTTCATTGCTCTTCGTCATGGTAATATGGCTTTTTTTAATTGGGATATTGTCTATAGAGTTCGCCATAGAATCTCCCAAGGAATTTTTAGTCTTGAAATACAATTGGAAAGAGAAAAGGACAACAAATACCATAAAAAAAGTTTTGGTCGATTCCATGTCACCCGACTTTTTGCGTCTGACAAATGTACCGCTGCCCGACCAACAGCAATTCAGTAATTATACCGCCTACAGTTTAGATTCTGGAAACCGAGAAAGTTACTTTCGATGCACCACCGTAGAACAGAGCGCTTCTGGCGCAGCCATCTTCAAGGGGGTCGTTTGGATAAATAGGATTCCAAGAATAGAAAAGAAGTATATGACATTAAAGACAGTAGAACTTCCTCTTTTGCAAAAAGGAAATTCGACGGTGGTTACCATAGGCGACTCACATTTCATCTGGAGAGATGCCAGATCACTTCGCAAAGAACTATCCCTAAAAAATGACAACATAAAATTTGTGGGAAGTTTCAAAGATTCATATGGCTTTCCACATGAAGCAAAAGTCTTTGACAGTTCAAAAGATTTGTTGGCCAGAATCGATGGAATACCCGATGCCGCTACCTACATCTTTTTCTTCGGAGCCCATGATAAAAATAAAGACATCAAAGAAGTTGAAACCCAAATTTGCACCATTTTTGAGAAGACTATAGAAAGAAACCCTCAATCACGTTTAGTTGCAATTACACTTCCGCCTGCCCCAAACCCAAAAGTTGAAGCGCATAATTTGCGATTTAATAGATCACTTGAAAACTGTGCATCAAAAAGCGGGGTATCCATAATAGACCTTCATCATTTGTTCGATGATGAAAGGGGGTATTTGCGAAACGATGGTGTTCATTTAAATCAATATGGAAATAACCTCTTGGTCAGGGAATTGTTGAAAGTACTGTGATGAAAGTGTGGAGAACAATCAATCAATATCTTCTTATGGGCTCGTTGTTGTTGGTGGTCATCACTTTGCCCTTTCCAAACTACAACTTCAATTCTTATGCGATAATATGTAGTTTCTCGGCGTGGTTGTCCATTGGTTCTTGGCAACAAAAATGGGAATATCTGAGAGAAAGGAAATACGCTTTCATCATACTGAGTTCGTTGTTCTGGATGGCAGTGGCAGGGGTGTTTTATTCCAATGATGTAACGGAAGCGACCAACAAGGTAGTAGAAATGCTGCCCTTTTTGATTTTCCCCCTGATTTTTTGTTCTATCGAAGTAAGGCAACCACACAAAGAAACCCTTTTACAACATTTTGGCTTTTCTGTATGTATGGCATCAGTTTTTGCTTTGGTAAAAGCCACATATTTCAAAGTGTACAATCTTGGTGATTTTTTTTACTTTGACCAACTAAAGCGGCTACTTGAAAAGCATACTACCTATTTTGCTTTATTTTGGGTGGTGGTCATAGTGTATTTTCTTCATGACACCCTTTTGGAGAGAAAAAAAATCGAAAAAAGAAATATCGCGGTCATATGTTTTGGAATCATCATGCTATACCTATTGAGCGTGCGAATTAGCGTAGTGGCCTTGGGGGCGGTCTGTATACTTTTTTTGTTCTCACTATGGAAGAAAATGAATACTGCCAAAAGAGCCATACTCATTGCCGCTTTGGTTTTGGCATCAACGGCATATCTTACGCCCAATTTCCAGAAACGGTTTCAAGGGAACGACCCTGAAAGAGTACAGATAGATGACATAGGTGCGAGAAGCACCCATTGGAAAGCGGTTATGGAAACCATTTCGCAACAGGGTATACTTTTTGGTGCAGGAACGGGTGACGGGCATCAAGGCCTATACGATAATTATTTGGTATATGGTTTTGAATCAGGTCATAAATACAAATACAATGCGCATAACCAATATCTTGAATCAATGCTTTATCATGGCACTTTAGGGCTATTTGTACTGTTGTTGACATTTGCATTTATTGTGGTTAAGGGCTTCCAAAAAAAAGACACCTTTGCATTGGCGATAGCACTCGTATGCCTATTGTTTATGTCAACCGAATCTATTTTGGTGAGGCATAGCGGCATTGTTTTGACCTCTTTTTTGTTGGCCCTGATTGCGCCTATTTTAATTGAACAGAAACCATAGAATAGTTGGAAGGTAACGCGTTGAAAAGTGAGAAGCCCATATATCTGCTCCTTGGTCCTTATACTGCGATAGGGGGCGTAAGCGTACACATAAAGCGGCTGGCAGAAATATTGGATGAAGATTATCTGTTCAAGTTCATAGACGAATCCCCACAGAAAACCCCAGGGGTGTTTCACCTAAGAAGCGGTAATATCTTAGCATATCTTAAGCTGCTTAAAAATGCTCAGGTGGTTCACATACACACGGGCATCTGGTGGCTGCGATGTATACATATTGCCATTGCCTTTCTTTTAAAAAAGAAGATATTGGTTACGATACATTCCCTGAGCAACCTGAATAAAAGGTATAAGATATCGATCACGAATGTTTTGTTGCGCCTGACGACCATTACCATAGCCGTAAGCGAAAGGATTTCCGATGCCATAAAGGTCAAAAAAAAGATAGTCTTGAATGCTTTCATACCTCCCATCATTGAAAATGAGACCGAATTGCCCGACGAAGTGGTTCAACTGTTGCACCACAATGCAAACAAAAAGACCATAGTTGCGAATGCGTTTAAACTTGTTTTATATAACGGTGAAGATCTCTACGGACTTGATTTAATGATAGAGGTTGCCAAATTGGCCAAAAAACACCAGAACGACTATAAGATCATCTTTGTTGTGGCTTCAAAAGACGATGAAAACAAAATGCTGAAGAATTATTTGGAAGCTATTTCATCTTATGGCTTACAACAGTATATCACGGTACTCAACTATCCAATTTCATTCGCTTGGCTAATAAAACGTAGCGACTTGGTGGTGAGACCGACCAACACCGACGGGGATGCCTTAACCATAAGAGAGGCATTGTTCTTGAAAACACCGGTGATTGCCTCGAACGTGGTGGCGAGACCGGAAGGCACTTTTTTATTTCAAAATCGTGATGTGCCGTCTTTGTACAGCGCAATAGAGAATGTACTAAATCAAGATAGAAAAACAGCATCAAATCAAAATACACAAGAAACCATTGCCACACTGCGCAGAAAATATATTTCTATTATAGAAACTGAGTAATTTTGCAACGGCAAACAAAAACTCAAAACCCTACCTTTGCAATCAAATTGAAAACCAGGTATGAAACAAGTCATTCAGAATTTTAAATCTGGCGAATTGTATGTAGATGAAGTGCCTATTCCTTCGCTGTCTGATCGTATGGTTCTTGTTGAGAATAAATGTTCTTTGATCAGTGCAGGAACGGAAAGGGGTACTGTAAAAGTAGCGAAAGCAAATTTGTTGGGAAAAGCCAAACAACGCCCCGATCTTGTTGCCCAAGTCATTCAAAACGTAAAAAAAGAGGGGTTGAAAGCCACCTTAGACAAAGTACTGACAAAACTTGATTCACTTAAGGCATTGGGCTATAGTACCTCAGGTGTCGTAAAAGCTTCCTTGGATAGCAACGGCCATTTTAAACCCGGTGATCGTGTTGCCTGTGCAGGACAGGATTACGCTTCCCATTCAGAAGTTGTGGCGATTCCCCAAAATCTTGTCGTCAAAATCCCGGATAATGTCAGTTTTGAAGAGGCTTCGTTTACGACCCTTGGCGCCATTGCGCTTCAGGGCGTTCGGCAAGCGGAACCTAGAATTGGGGATAAGGTTTGTGTCATCGGCTTAGGATTGCTTGGCCAGATGACAGTTCAGCTTCTAAAGGCAAATGGATGCAGGGTTTTCGGTATTGACTTGTCTCCAAACCTTGTAGATGTGGCGATGGAGAGCGGTGCAGATATGGCAATGCAAAGAGTTGATGAAAACCTATTGACCGCAGCACAGAATTTCTCAAATGGTCATGGTTTTGATAGTGTGATTATTACCGCAGCCGCACCGACCAATGACCCCATCGAACTTTCTGCTGTGATTAGCAGAAAGAAGGGGAAAGTAGTGGTCGTTGGTGCCGTTAAGATGGATGTGCCAAGAGACCCAGACTTCTATAGAAAAGAGTTGGATTTACGGATGTCATGCTCTTATGGACCCGGACGGTACGATGTGAACTATGAAGAAAATGGCATTGATTACCCTTATGGATATGTGAGGTATACCGAACAAAGAAATATGGAAACTTTTTTGGACTTGGTTTCTCAAGGTGTCTTG
Source organism: Allomuricauda sp. d1 (assembly GCF_039592695.1). Taxonomy (NCBI): domain Bacteria; kingdom Pseudomonadati; phylum Bacteroidota; class Flavobacteriia; order Flavobacteriales; family Flavobacteriaceae; genus Allomuricauda; species Allomuricauda sp. d1. The sequence continues at coordinate 73,370 of NZ_JBBUTK010000002.1, forward strand.
AAGATGTCAGACCTAATCACCCATCGCTTTGAGATATCAGAAGCTGAGCAAGCATACGACATTGTTTTAGGCAAAGTGGAAGAGCCCCATATCGGCATTTTAATTGATTATCCTGAGTCGGAAGGAAAAAAGACAACATTGGTGCCCTTGCAAAAATCCCCAAAGGTTGAGGAAGTCAATATAGGTTTCATTGGCGCTGGTAGCTTTGCACAAAGTTATTTGATACCAAATGTAAAAGCTTGGGGGGCAAGTCTAGATACAGTCGTTACTACAAAAGGAATCACTGCCAAAAACGTTGCCAACAAGTTTGACTTTCATAATGCAGCTTCCTCGGCCAGTGAAATTCTTGAAAATAACTCCATAAATACGGTATTTATCGCCACACCTCACAATTCCCATGCAACATATACGATTGAATGCCTAAAACATGGCAAAAACGTTTTTGTGGAGAAACCATTGGCTATGAATCTTGAGGAACTGGATGCCGTAAAGGATGCTTACGAAAAGAACGACGGGAGCCTTATGGTAGGATTCAATCGCCGATTTTCACCCCTAAGTGAAAGGATTAAGAAGGAGTTTTCAGGCAATGGTGAGCCAAAAGTAATGAACGCAAGAATCAATGCTGGATTTATTCCAAAAGAGCATTGGACCCAGAATCCTGAATTAGGTGGAGGAAGGGTTCTTGGCGAGATGTGCCATTTTGTTGATCTTTTTCAGTTTTTTACCGATGCCAAACCTTTGAAGGTTTATGCTGAATGCATTAAAACAAGTAATAGTGCAGTGGTCCCTGAAGACAATATTTCCATCGTTATAAGCTACGAAGATGGTTCTATAGGAAACTTGCTTTATTTGGGCAATGGTGACAAATCCCTGCCCAAAGAATTGATCGAGGTTTTCTCGGGAGGTAAAATAGGTAGGATCTTTGACTTTAGAGGGGGTTCGGTCTACAAGAACAATAAAGAGACCAAATTAAAGTTGTCGGGCAAGGGCCATAGCCAAGAGGTGAAATCGTTTTTGAATGCCTTAAAGATCCAGGATAAAGGCAGCCCTATTCCGTTTTCGTCGCTTTACTATACCACACTTACCACTTTTAAAATCTTGGATTCCTTGGCTACGGGATTGCCTCAGTATATAGATTAAATGGATGGCGAGGGACTAGTAAAGAAATCTCTAGAATCACTTAAGTCTTATTGTGAGAAAGAAGATTTCAAGGGTTGGGATCCTTATGATGGGCTCAATAGTTGGGTAACCCAACGTACATTTTTGGGGAGAATTCCCCTTTTTCGATTGGCATGGATTCAACTTTTTAAAAGAAATCCGGTAAATCTTAGAAAAGTTTTTGGCGTTCCGAAAGGGTACAATGCCAAAGGGGTTGCCCTCTTTGTCATTGGCTATTGCAATTTTATGGATATTGAACCAAACGTCGATGTCCATAAAAAAAAGGTTGAACAGCTTGCAGATATGTTGATTCAAATGCAATCAAAAGGGTATTCAGGTGCCTGTTGGGGGTACAACTTCGATTGGCAGGCAAGGGCATTTTACCAACCTAAATGGACGCCCACTGTTGTTGCCACCAGTTTTGTGGTCGAAGCACTTTTTATGGCCTACGAACGACTGGGGAAAGAAATTTACAAAAAGACTGCTTTGACAAGTGCCGAGTTTGTGTTGAAAGATTTAAATAAGACCTACAATGATTCCGGTGATTATACCCTTTCCTATTCACCATTGGATAAAACCCAGGTTTTCAACGCAGGCCTATTGGGTGCCAAGCTGCTTTCCCAATGTGCATATTATGGAGATAAAAGAGAACTCTTTGATGAAGCGAAAAAAATATGTCAATATGTATGTAAATATCAAAACCTTGATGGTTCTTGGGCCTATAGCTTGTTGATCTTCCATCAATGGATTGACAGCTTTCATACAGGGTTTAATCTTGAGTGTTTATATGCTTATCAAAACCTTTCAGGTGATGATACATTCAAAGATTCTTTTGAAAAAGGCATGCACTACTACTTGAACAACTTTTTTCATTCCGATGGAAGAGCAAAGTATTATAACGATAAAACCTATCCTATAGATATTCATGCTCCAGCGCAATTGGTGGTAACCCTGGCCAAATTGGATATGCTGAATGACCACAAGGCCTTGGCAGATAGCGTATTGGGTTGGACCATCAACAATATGCAACATGAAAACGGGTTTTTCTACTATCAGAAAAAACAAGGCGTAAGCTCTAAAATTCCGTATATGCGCTGGGCTCAGTCTTGGATGTTCTATGCCATGAGTTATTATATTTCAAAAGACGGAGATGCCTAGAGTTCATTTTTTAAAAACAGCAGTTGATAATCTTACACTTTCCGAGACATTAGAAGTTATATCTGAAGCTATTTCAAACAGAACTCAAATACACCATGTGGTTATTAATGCCGCCAAGATTGTGAGTATGCAAAAAGATTTAGTGCTGCGGGAAAGCGTGAATTCTGCCGACTTGATCAATGCAGATGGGCAGGCAGTTGTCTGGGCATCCAAGTTTCTTGGCCAACCACTTAAAGAACGGGTCGCTGGAATTGACTTAATGCAACGTCTTGTATGCCTCGCTTCAAGAGAAAAATATAAGATTTTTTTTCTAGGGGCCAAGGAGGAAATCGTAACGAAGGTAGTTGAAACGTATTCTCAAAAATATTCTCAAGATATCATTGCGGGGTTCAGAAATGGATACTTTGATAAGAATGAAGAAGAAAAAGTGGCCGAAGAAATACAGAATAGCGGTGCGAATATTTTGTTTGTCGCTATAAGCTCACCAAAAAAAGAGAAATTTTTGTACTATAACAAGGAAAAACTTTCCAAAATCAATTTCGTTATGGGAGTTGGGGGTAGCTTTGATGTGGTGGCGGGCATCGTCAAAAGAGCTCCGATATGGATGCAGAAAACAGGTTTTGAATGGTTGTATAGATTGATGCAAGAGCCCCGCCGTATGTGGAAAAGATATTTAATTGGAAATTCTAAGTTCATTTTTTTGGTCTTAAAAGAACGATTGGGGGTTTGATATATTTGACTCTTCAAGCACCACAAATGGAAATATGAAGAATATTAGATGAAAATAACTTCAAAGAGTGTAATTATGGTGAATTTCGCTTTTTGTAAATTAATATCACTTGAAAGCATTGATGAAATATAGGTGTTGGCTTTTCTTTGCAGTGGTCTTTACTCTTCCAATGTATATGAGGCTTAACAATGGCCTTTTATTAATTTTCATACTGGTCAGCCTTTTTGACATCATTTTTATTTCCAAGAAAATAAGCCTAAAAAATCTTTTGGTAAATGGTTGGCCAATAGTGGGCTTTTTTATGTTATCCGCTATGGCTGCCTTTCACAATGGTGACGTTAACAACTTCCGTTATTTAGAAACCCATTGGTCACTTCTTTTTGTGCCACTGGTAATGCTATCAGAAAAGAATTTCTATGCCAAAATACGGCGAACAACTTTCATATCACTTGTCTGGGGATGTTTGGCAGCATTGGCGATTTGCTATTTAAATCTCATAATGAAAATAATCAGTGAAGGAGAGTCACTGCAAAATTGGTTTGCATGGCATCACATGGGCCATGATTTTACCTTCATTACGGATGCTCACCCAACATATTTAGGACTTTTCGTCGTTACATCTATTCTTTTTTTAATCCAAGACAAAAAGTTTCCTCAAGTATCGAAATATATTCTTTTAATCATTTTCTTGTTTGGATTATTTCAATTGGCAAGCAAAATGGCCATACTATTGCTTGTTTTATTTTTCCTTTATTTGGCTATCAACAACATCAGGCAATATAAACAGCAGTTGATTCTTCTGATTTTCGGAATTCTTTTTAGTGCATTTGTTTTTTGGACATTCGGGAATCAATATATGAAAAGTAGAATGTTTTCAGTTGATGAAATTTTGGATGAAAAAAGGATTGATCGTTGGGAAGTATCTTACCAAATTTTTAAGGAAAACCCTTTTTATGGAGCAGGGTTTGAGAAGATAAAGGGTATACGTAAAGAGAAGTACCTTCACGGAGACTATTCATTGGCCGCAGCGAATGATTTAAATGCCCACAATCAGTTTTTAGAATATTTGAGCGTCAATGGTGCCGTGGGGGGATTTGTATATGCAATCTCTTTAGGGTTTTTGTTTTTGCTCAGTATTTACAGAAGAGACCATTTATTCACTTTTATATTCTTTGCTTTTGCACTTGCCAACCTCACTGAATCTATGATGGTTAGAATCATGGGGGTTGAATATTTTGCAATTTTTGCCTCACTTTTCTTATGCTCTAAAGGAAGTGATTGTGCCAATAACAGGCAATCTATCCGTAGAGATGATATAATGTTGTCTGCCAAAAAAATGGATAAGATTTGAGATTACATCCAGTATGATATCAGTTGACAGAAATCGTGACACATGGCTTTAAATTATGTTCTGAAACTCCATTAATTAATCATGAAAACATGCTTTTCTTCAGAGATAAACATAACGATTTAATTATCCCGATGACCTATCTTGTAGATCTATTAATCGTTAATTTATTTGCCTATTTTCTTCCAATAAACTTGGGCGAACCTATTTTATTTCATGCGTACATTTCTATGGGTTGGGTTGTCCTATCTACTAAAAACAAATTTTATTCCGTATACAGGTATACTAAGGTTCCAACGGTTTTAAGAAAGATATTTACTCAGTTTATTTTTTTCTTTTTGTTGTTATATGCCTTTATAGGCTTTTTCAAACAGCCCGAAATGAGCCGATTTGCTTTGGCCCAGTATTTTGCGCTCGTGTTTTTGACAGTCTCAATTGTAAAATTCATCATTTATATCATCATGATGAATTATAGGGGCAGCTTAAAGGGCAGTATAAGAAATGTAGTAGTAATAGGAGACAGTAAGAAAACGGGGCAACTTATCAATGTTTTTGTTGAACGAGAAGAGTACGGGTATAATTTTTTAAGGCAATTTTCGGTAAAGCACCCTTCTTTCGATGTAAAAAACTGTCTTGATTTTATCATTAAAAATGATGTGGACGAAATTTACTGTTCAGTTTCTGAATTGAAGAATAAGGAATTGACAGAATTCATCAATTTTGCCGACAACAATTTGAAAACCCTAAAATTCATTCCTGACAACAAGAATATTTTCTCCAAAAAGCTCAAGTTTGAATACTACGATTACATACCTATTCTTTCACTGCGCGATATCCCATTGCACAATCCGATTAATTCGTTTATCAAGAGAAGCTTTGATGTAGTGTTTTCTGGTTTGGTCATTGTCGTTTTGCTTTCGTGGTTAACCCCATTGTTGGGTATGATAATAATATTAGAGTCAAAAGGCACTGTTTTTTTCAGACAGCGAAGAAATGGGGTTGACAATAGAGAATTTTATTGCTATAAATTTCGCTCAATGGCCCCCAACAAAGATGCAGACAACTCTTCGGCTACTAAAAATGATATGAGGGTCACTAAAGTTGGAAAGTTCTTGAGGAGAACAAGCATTGATGAACTTCCTCAGTTTTACAATGTTTTTTTTGGTACCATGTCGGTGGTCGGGCCTAGACCACACATGGTAAAACACACCAATGAATATGCAGATAGAATAGATAAATATATGGTTAGACATTTTGTAAAACCAGGGATTACCGGATTGGCACAAGTGCGAGGTTATCGTGGTGAAATAGAAACTGAAACAGATATTTTGAACCGCACAAAATTTGATATTTTCTATATTGAAAACTGGTCTCTTTTTTTAGATATAAAGATCATGGTACAAACAATCATCAATGCCTTCAAAGGAGAAGAAAAAGCCTATTGATTTATGAAAAAAACCCTCATCACCGGCGCAGCAGGCTTTTTGGGATCTCATCTCTGCGATAGGTTCATCGCCGAAGGGCATCATGTCATCGGCATGGACAATCTTATTACGGGCGATTTAAAGAATATTGAACATCTGTTTCCACTAGAACGGTTCGAGTTTCATCACCACGACGTCTCTACCTTTGTGCATCTCGGTGGCCCTATAGATTATATTCTTCACTTTGCTTCTCCCGCAAGTCCGATAGATTATTTAAAGATTCCGATTGAGACCTTGAAAGTAGGCTCTTTGGGCACCCTGAACTTGTTGGGGCTGGCAAAGGAAAAGAACGCCCGAATTTTGGTGGCTTCGACATCCGAAGTTTATGGTGATCCTCTGGTACATCCGCAAACTGAAGATTATTATGGCAATGTGAGTCCGATTGGCCCTAGAGGGGTCTATGACGAGGCCAAACGTTTTATGGAATCCATCACCATGGCGTACCACAGACACCACGGGCTTGATACCCGCATCGTGCGCATTTTTAATACGTATGGTTCTAGAATGCGATTGAATGATGGTCGGGTTGTTCCTGCATTTATGGGCCAAGCGTTGCGGGGGGAGGACCTGACCGTGTTTGGTGATGGTTCACAGACACGCTCGTTCTGTTTTATCGACGACCAAGTTGAAGGAATTTTCAGATTGCTGATGAGTGACTATGTTGAACCGATCAACATTGGCAATCCTGATGAGACCACGATTTTAGAATTTGCACAAGAGATTATCAAACTAACAGGCACGGATCAGAAGATAGTCTTCAAACCATTGCCGCAAGATGATCCGATGCAACGCCAGCCCGATATCACCAGGGCCAAAGAGCTGTTGGATTGGGAGCCCAAGGTTAACCGTTCTGATGGACTGAAGAAAGTGTATGAATACTTTAAATCACTTTCCCCAGAAGAATTACAAAAAAAAGCCCATCGAGAATTCTCCAATCATTCGTAAAACCCAATTTCAAAACCTATTTTTGCCCAAAATGCGATAAATGAACATTTTGGTTTTGGGCTCAGGGGGCCGTGAACATACTTTGGCTTGGAAAATTGCACAAAGCGATAAGATCAACAATCTTTTTGTGGCACCGGGCAATGCGGGTACTGCTGAATTTGCCAAAAATGTCAATTTGGGCGTCAACGATTTTGAGGCTATTAAAAAATTGGTGCTTGGCGAGAATGTCAATATCGTGGTCGTGGGGCCCGAAGACCCTTTGGTAAACGGAATACATGATTTTTTTCTTGGGGATGCTGACTTAAAACAAGTTCCGGTGATAGGGCCGCAAAAATTGGGGGCCACTTTAGAAGGCAGTAAGGCATTTGCGAAAGCCTTTATGAAACGGCACAACATTCCCACAGCGGCGTATCAGAGTTTCACCGCAGATGACCTTGAGAAAGGGCTTAAATTTCTTGAATCGTTAAAACCACCCTACGTACTCAAGGCCGATGGATTGGCAGCGGGTAAAGGGGTCTTGATTTTAGAGGGTCTAAACCAAGCTAAAAAAGAATTGAAGTCGATGTTGATCGATTCAAAATTTGGCACTGCGAGCAGCACTGTGGTCATAGAGGAGTTTTTAGAAGGTATCGAACTGAGTTGTTTTGTGTTGACGGATGGTGAGGATTATAAAGTCCTTCCCACAGCAAAAGACTACAAGCGCATCGGTGAGGGGGATACTGGGTTGAATACCGGGGGCATGGGCGCCATTTCACCCGTTCCATTTGTTGACGAAACCTTTTTGAAAAAAATAGAGGAGACCATTGTCAGACCGACGGTTGAAGGACTCAAAAAAGACAACATACCCTATCAGGGATTCATTTTTATCGGACTGATAAAGGTCGACGGCGAACCCAAGGTCATCGAGTACAATGTTCGTATGGGCGATCCCGAGACCGAGGTGGTCATCCCCAGAATAAAGAATGATTTGGTTGAGGTCTTACAGGCTGTGGCTGAGAAACGATTGTGTGAAGTGGCGTTGGAAATTGATGCGCGTTCAGCAGTGACCGTAATGGCCGTTTCCGGAGGGTATCCTGGAGCCTATGAGAAAGGAAAAGAAATCACGGGTCTTGAAGCGGTAAAAGATTCCATCATTTTTCATGCGGGCACCAAAGAAGAAAATGGCAACATCGTGACCAATGGCGGTCGTGTTATCGCGATTACTTCCTACGGAGATGATTTCAGGGAAGCACTTGACACTTCCTACCAAAACATCCAAAAAATCAATTTTGAGGGCATGTATTACCGAAAAGATATTGGCTTTGATTTGTGATTTAAACCAGCACTATGGATTTTCCCTCCTTAGGAGGGGTTGGAGGAGGCTTATAAATAAGAATGTGAGGTAATGCTTTTGTCTTCTTCGCCCCGGTCGTTGAACAATTTGAGCTGTTGCATCCAGTAGAGCATTGCAACGAAACCGGCAATCATGAAAATCCAATTGATGGCGTTCGAAGACCACCAGCTTTGCATGAAGCGGAAAAAATCAAACGGCCAGAACAGGTAATTGACAAATAAGTCTTCGATACCGTAAAAAAATGAGCTCATCTTGTCTATATTTATGAGACAAAAATAGTAAATCCGAGGATGATTTCAAGCTTTTTTGGCAAAACACAGCCCATACACTACATCATTCTTTTGGGGTTCATATTCATTTTCTTTTGGGTGGTACAACTTTTGACCGTAAGCGATATTGTTTCGGTGAGCTACGTTCTACCCAATCTTTTGCACGCCGGTATTCTGCTTATGACCATTTATCTGGCGGATGTGATGGCCAAAAGAGGAAAGATGACCGATCAAAGTGCTTATTTTTTGCTCTTTATTACGCTGCAATGTTTACTTTTTCCACAGACCTTAGCAAACCCAAAGGGCATTTGGGCCCAGTTTTTTTTGTTGCTCGCCATACAGCGTTTGCTCGATGCTAAAAATCTAAAAAATATAAAGCACAAGGTATTCGATGGGGCTTTGTTCATTTGTATCGCTTCTTTATTTTGTGCTTGGGCATTGCTTTTTTTTATACTTGTCTTTTTTACGGTCAATACATACGCCCCAAAATCCTTCAAGACCTGGTTGTCAGCCGTAGCTGGCATTCTCACCTTTATGCTGTTGGCTTACTTCATTTTGTTGTTGATTGATGATGGCGGTTACGTTGTCGAACATTACAGGTTCAAAATAGACTTTCAAAGATTGCGCCTGAAGTTCACAGAAAAGCTGGATTTTAAAGTTTTGGCATATATTCTTCTGGTCATCATCTTTGGGGTGATTGACTTTGTCAAATACAGTAAAAAAGGGGGCGGCAAGATTATACTCTTTCGTTTTATGCTGTTGTACTTTACAATTGCCCTAATGGTCAACCTTTTAGACACTTCTGAAGGTTCATATCTCATATTGGCATTTATACCGGCAGCCATTTTTCTGTCTAACTATGTACAGACCATCAAAAAGGCGCGCTTTAAAGAATCAATTTTGGCCGCATTTTTAGTGGTGGGCATGGTATTGGCCCTATTTGAATTCTTGGTATAGCCATCAAAGCAATATCTTTGCTAAAAACAGCCACAATGTTCAGCAAAAAAGCTTTTGAAATTTTTGAGGAAAGCATCAATAACTACCATATCAAAGATGATGTCCACCAAGAATTCATAAATCCCTATGAAAAAGGAGTAGAACAACTGTTATATCGAAAAAACTGGATCGATACCGTACAATGGCATTATGAGGATATTATACGCGACCCCGATATTGACCCCGAAGCAGCACTGAAGCTAAAACGCAAAATTGATGCAAGCAATCAAGATAGAACCGATTTGGTGGAATATATTGACAGTTATTTTCTTCAGAAATACCAATCGGTACAACCAAAGGATTCTGCCACTATAAATACGGAGAGTCCGGCGTGGGCCATAGACCGCTTATCCATTTTGGCATTGAAAATCTATCACATGCAAGAAGAAGTAGAGCGTGATGATGCCTCGGCAGCGCACAGGGCCGCATGCCAGAAAAAATTGAACGTCTTGCTTGAGCAGAAAAAAGACCTTTCCTCCGCGATCAATCAGCTTTTGAAAGATATTGAAAGCGGCGACAAGTACATGAAAGTCTACAAACAGATGAAAATGTACAATGACGATGAATTAAATCCAGTATTGCGTGGCCAAAAAGGCTGAATATGGCCATCTGTTGGTAATTCGCTTTTCAGCTTTGGGCGATGTGGCGATGACCGTACCAGTGTTGTTGGCGGTCACCAAAAAATATCCACAGCTAAGGATTACAGTGGTTTCACGGGGATTTCACAACCCTCTTTTTAAGGGCATCGATAACATCGATTTTTATGAGGCTCGACTGGATGGGGACCACAAAGGAGTTTTCGGGTTGTGGAAGCTTTACAAATCATTGAAATCGCTACATATCGATGCCGTGGCTGATCTTCACAATGTACTGCGCAGTGCTATTTTAAAGAGTTTTTTTAATCTCAGCGGATTCAAGGTCGTACAAATTGATAAAGGCAGGGCCGAAAAGAAAGCACTCACCAGTAACAAAGGAAAAGTATTCAAACAGCTCAAGAGCACGCACCAACGCTATGCGGAGGTGTTTAGCAAACTGGGCTACCCTGTAGAATTGACCCATGACGATGTGTTGGAAAGATTGCCCTTGTCTGATAAGATTCTTTCAATCACTGGAAACAATACTTTAAAATGGATTGGCATTGCGCCCTTTGCGGCACATTCGGGCAAAATGTATCCCATCAAAAAAATGGAGAATATAGTTGCTGACCTCTTAAAGACCGAACGGTATAAAATGTTTTTTTTTGGCGGGGGAGCAACAGAAAAAGAGCAGTTGGATGCCTTGGCATCAAATCACGATACTATTGTTAATATCACAGGGCGACTTTCGTTTTCAGAGGAATTGGAACTTATTTCAAACCTTGATTTGATGGTCTCGATGGACAGTGCCAATGGCCATTTGGCCGCTAATTATGGCGTTCCGGCAATTACTTTGTGGGGAGTGACCCATCCGTATGCAGGGTTTTATCCCTATGGGCAGCCGATGGATAATGCCCTACTTTCCGACAAAGAGAAATATCCCTTGATTCCAACCTCTATTTATGGCAATAAAGTGCCCAAAGGCTATGAAAATGTGATGGAAACCATCTCTGAACATGAAATCCTATCCAAAATCAAACAGGTTTTAGAGCATAAAAATCAATAGGCACGTTCTTCTCGCTGCTCCATGGCATATAAATAGGCCTTCAACTGCTGCATGTACTGATATTTCATGATTTTGGCATTGTTGCCCACCATCATCGTGCGAATACCCATATAGGAAGCGATGATATAGGTGGCGGCTTCCTCACAGTTGACAGACCAGCTGATATGGCCATCTGTCCTTCCCTTTTTAAGCAAAGAAATGAGATTGATTTCCCAGACTTTGAGAATATCCCTCAGGTATTGAATGATCTCGTTGTCGCCCTTATTGAACTCGTTCAAGAAATTGGCCAGAATAAAGCCACAGTCCATACCATTGTGTTCGGCGGTTTTCAAGGCATTGTCAATGGTGTCGATAATTGACGGAATCGGACTTTTATCTTGGGTCAATGGCGCAACCAAAAGGGCATACACCTTTTGCATGATGATGTTCTGTATGATACTGATAAAAAAATCATCCTTTGATTTAAAATGGTGGTAAAAAGCACCTTTAGAAAGCGAAAGTTCTTTCAAAATATCATCAATACTTGTGGCGTGATACCCTTTTTGATAGAACAGTTCAAGGCCTTTGGCACGCATTCGGTGCATGGTCTCCATGCGTTTTCGGTTCTTTTCCATAAGATTTGGGTTTTTGGGGTTCAGAGCCTGTTCAACAATCTGCCGATTATTTTTTTATACCTCTTTTTACGCATTATTTCGTTAAAATTTTAAAACGTAGCTACGACTATGCCTTAAAAATTTTGCCTCATACTGCATCAAAAATGGTTTGATAAAAATTCTAACCGTAAAATTGATGAACAGGCTCACAGACCGTTAAGTCTGTTACAAAGAACCCGCAAAAACCAGTTTGTGTGAAAATCGATGGACGTAAGCCAGAAAATTTTCGCTGAAAGGCAATTTTGCCCACAAACAGCTGATTTTCAAAATACAAAACCGACCACGTGGTCGGTTTAAAGTGCCTCTTATCGATATATATAATAGAGGCTTTTCGACAATTTATAAAAAATATCCTACAGTATATACAAAATAATCTTTCTCACATTTGTTCTTAACGTATCTTGTAAGTATAAGATTCCCCCTCCTTAGATCCCCCCTTTTATTAAAACCAAAGCGATGTACAAGTTTAAATATATCATACCCATGGTGATGGCTCTGCTCATCTTTTTGCTATTGTTTCAATCGTGCTACTCGGTGAGGTTGCGCAGTGTTGATGGAATCTATAATTCCACTGCACCGATAGTCAGGGATGATTATTATCGAGATATGGAGGTCATTGAATTGGATACCGTCATTACCATTGGGGCAACCACCAAAGATTTTACACTGCTCATCAAAACCACCGATAAATGTCCGACGGGTGAATTGCACACCGTGGAATATCGAAGCACCTTGGGAGCAGTGCTCTTGAGTGCCGTGACCTTTGGCAGAAAGCGCAAGGTAAAGATTAAATACGTGTGTATAAAAAGCTGAAAGATCATGGCAAGAACAACCAAATTGAGTTTGAACAACTGGGATACACTGCACGCCAATGGACCTTTCCCGCTCAAGTTTTTGTACAAGACCAAGCTGGAAGCATCAGTGGCACTTCCCAATGAAATTGACCGGTATAATGATGCCGCCCAAGAAATTCAGAGGCTCATAACCGAGGCCAAAAACCAAAACGAGGGATTTAGAGCGTACGGCTCAGCTTGGTCAATGTCAAAAATTGCACATCAAAAAGACCGGATGCACTACAACGCCCACATGAACACCTATTTTTCGTTCAAGGATCAAGACCTGCATGCACTATCAGGCTATGATGCCTCAAATCTGTACATGTTTCAATGTGGTAACAACGTCAAAGAGGTCTCACAAAAACTTGCAAGTCACGGCAAGTCATTGAAAACATCTGGGGCCAGTAATGGACAGACCATTGCCGGATGCATTTCTACCGGGGTGCACGGCTCGGCAATCAACGTGGGTTCGGTACAAGACTACGTGGTGGGCATCAATCTGATTATCGGCCCTAATCCGGGTGATATTGTCTATCTCGAACGCCATACCAAACCTGCCCTGAACGATGTTTTTGTACAAAAGTTGAGGTCAAGGGTCATACGAAACGATGACCTTTTCAATGCTGCATTGGTCGGGTTGGGCTCTTTTGGCTTTATTCATGGTGTGGTCATCGAGGCCCAGAATATGTTTTTGTTGAAACGTTATGTTCGAAAGATTGACAAGAACGTGGCCCTTCAACTGGCCGAAACAATGGATTTTAAAAATTCAAGCTTTAAGATACAGGGGGAAACCGATTCCAATGGTAAGGGCAAGACACCCTATCATTATAAGGTGTTTGTTAATCAATATAAGGATGACAACAAATATGTGGTTGAGTGCATGTACAAAAAACCCTTTAGGCAAAGTTATCCCGATCCGTTTCCTGTTATCAAAACCTCGGTATATCGCGACCTGATAAATTTGGCGATAAAGATTGGCTCCAACTTTCCAACCACGATACCCTTGTTCATCGGGGCATTGGAAAATTCAATCTTGCCCGATGTCAATGAAGAAACCACGGGTACCTTGGCCGAAACTTTTTGGGATGCGCCATACCAAGGCCCTGCTTTCGCCCTTTCATTCGGGGTCGATCATAAAGATTCACGAAAAGCATTGCAGCTATTGGCCAAACTGACCGTCGATGAAGGCCCCGTACCGGGTATTTTCGCTATGCGCTTTATCAAAAAATCAGCGGCAACGTTATCTTTTGCCCGCTTTCCAATCACTTGCATGGTTGAAATCGATGGAGTGCTGTGGAATGAAACCAGCCAGCTGCAAAGCTTGACAAAGTTCGGCAAGCGCATGATTGAAGTGCTCAAGGCAAACAACATTCCGTTTACCATCCACTGGGGCAAAAATGCGGATTGGGGTTTTGCAGGCCTTGTTGATCACATGTATGGGCAAGATGCCAAAACATGGCGTACCTATAGAAGTGCACTGTTGGCCGATGATATGCAAAAACTGTTCGCTAACGAGTTTTTGAAAAAGACAGGTTTGGACAAAAAAGAAACGAACATTCCGCCTAACCTTATTGATTCACTGTTATAAAAACGAAGATTATGATTCAGAATGGAAAATCAAGAGTGGAATTGGAGTATGAGCTACGGCTGACCAAACGAATCTTGGAACGGATCATCGCCCTCAACAAAGATTTGAAAACACCGACCGAGGCCGAGGTCGATGAAATCGAAAAAAGTTTGAAAAAGGAGTTGGAACAAGAGTATCCCAGTTATAAAATCCAGAAAAAATCATAGCCATGGAAGGTAACATACTTACAAATTTGGGTGAGCGTATACACAAAGTGGTGGTTGAAAAATCAACAGTGGATGAAAAACGCGAAAAGAACCGAGGGGCCTTGGCCTTTGTGTTCGTAATCCTCTTCTTTTGCGTGATTTTCGTGACGATGATCATCGGGTACACGACCGAGGGCTTTGCGGTCGAAGACTACAAAGACCTACTGACCACCGTTTCATCGATTCTTTCGGGCCCCTTGGGCTTTATTATCGGTTTTTACTTCAAGGAAAAATATAATTCTGGTACAACAAGCAAGACAGGTGGCCAATAGCATCTTAAATAGGCCCATTCCCAAAAAGGGAAATAGACGAATTTGTCGAATGACTGCTTATTAAATGTTGAAATTACCGGTTAGCAACACCCGCCACCATCGTAGTGGTAGGTCGATTCACTGATAAAGATATCATCCCTGCCCAATGAGGCCAATGCACCCGCAGTTTTGTCACAGACCGCCAAAGGTTGGTTCTTCAATAGAACATGCCCTTTGTTGTCATTAAAATAATCGTCATCACCGTAATAAATGGCCGCTTTGCCAGTGAAAACACAAGGTCCGTCCTCGGGCATTGGGTCTTTAATGGCCGCCACTTCGATGGATTCGATATAAATCAACTCGTCGGTCGTATAATTTTTTGGGTCCAAAATGCGATAGGGTTTTCTCGCACGGATTTCAATGGTGCCAAAACCAACATCGGTCAATGCTTTTACATAGTCTTTGATAGGAAGGCTTCCACTCAAACATAAGGCCCGCAATCGGTCATCGTTGCGAAGCGTGTCGTTCATTTCTTGCTCACAAGTGGGGTCGCTCATCACCAATCGGCCATGGGGCTTCAACACCCGGTACATTTCTTCAATTGCTCGTTTGAGGTCCTCCTCCTTGAAAATATTGAACAGGCAGTTTTGTGCGGCAACGTCGATGCTGTTGTCCTCAACCGGTAGATTCAGGGCATCTCCCTTTTTGAGTTCTACGAATTCTGATTTGAACCAGTCGTTCTCTTCTTCGGCAATTTTAAAGTTGTTGCGACTGGCTTCCAACATCTCATCGACCACATCGACCCCGATAACACCTCCTTTTTGACGGTTGAAATAGGAAAATTGTAACAACTCCATGCCCCCGCCGACACCCACATAGAGCATTTTCGGGTTGTTGGAAAGATCCCTGGCATGCACGGTACTGCCACAGCCATAGTTCATCTCTTGCATGATTTTCGGGATTTTCAGACCCGGCAGCTCCCATATTGGGTTGGTGGTACAGCACAATCCCACATCTGGGGTCAATGCCGCTTCTTTGTATACATCTACAGTGGCTTCTAAATAGCTCATAAAAAATAAATTAGTTTTAAACCTTGAAGGTTTCAAAAACCTTCAAGGTCTTAGGTTCATGCAACGGTGCCCTGACAGCTACTTCCCGCTCCAGCGGTGCAGCCATAGCAATGTTGCGAAATAATGATGTTTCTATCGTTGAGGATATCCTCATTGTAATCCTTGATGTGCTTCACCTTGCTTGCCACCTTTAAATCGAGCATCTGGTTGAAATCGCAATCGTAGAGCCAACCATCCCAACTCACTGAGATGGTGTTGGTACACATCACATTTTCAACGGCAGCGGGATTATAGGCATCGACCAAGGCGTACATGTAATCCTCATAGTTCTCTGAGGCGATGAGGTAATCCAAAAAGCGGGCGATGGGCAGGTTCGTGATGGCAAACAGATTGTGGAACTGAATACCGAAATCCTCATCCAAAGCTTTTTTGAAATCCCTTTCCATGGCCGCTTGGTCACCTGGCAAATAAGCTCCTGAGGGATTATAGACCAAATCCAATCGCAAATCGCTTCCCGGCATGCCATAGCCTCTGGCATTCAACTCTTGCAATGCTTTAATGGATTTGTCAAAGACCCCGTCGCCACGTTGTTTGTCCGTTTTGCCCCGGGTATAGTGCGGCATCGAGGAAATGACGTGCACATTGTGCTTTTTAAAGAAGTCGGGCAAGTCATAATACTTCTTGTTCGCCCTGATAATGGTCAGATTCGACCGTACAATAAAGTCTTGAATGCCCGCTTTGGCGGCCTCTTCAACAAACCAACGAAAATCAGGATTCATCTCAGGTGCTCCCCCGGTTAGATCTAGCGTATGCGCACCTGTATTTCGAATGACCTCTAAACAAAGCTCCATGGTTTCACGTGTCATGATTTCCTTACGATCTGGTCCGGCATCCACGTGGCAATGTTCACAGACTTGGTTGCACATATAGCCCACATTGATTTGGAGTATCTCCAATTTTTTTGGGCGTAGGGGAAACTTTCCGATGTTGGCGATTTTATCCTTAAAATAGGGGAGCTCACCATCGGCAAAAATCCCCCCATTGAGAATTTCCAACTGTTTATTTTCGGTGACAAGCTCGTTTTGTCTTGCCTTCAACGATTTTGTGGCCATTTTTTTAGTTTCTGGTTTTTTTTGTTTCAGGTTTCTAGTTCCAATTGCTTGAAACATGAAACCTACATTGACAATTTATTGTACTTGTTCATCATCTGTACCCCGTGTACCAGTGTCGCACCGCTTTCAATAGCCGCCCCGGCGTGCACCGCTTCCATCATCTCTTCTTTGGTGATGCCGCGTTGTAGCCCATCTTTGGTGTAGGCATCGATACAATATGGGCATTTTACAACATGTGCAACGGCAAGGGCAATCAATGATTTTTCCCTAGCGCTAAGCGCACCCTCTTCAAAGACTTTCCCATAGTAGTCAAAGAATTTGTTTCCGAGTTCTTCGCTCCACTCGGTGATATTTCCGAATTTTCTTAAATCCGCTGGGTCGTAATATGAATTTGCCATGTGAAATAATTTAAAATTGATTATATGTACCAATTGGTATATATCAGGATGAAAAATAAAGTTTGTGGAAAATCAGACAGTAAACCGTGGAGACCCCCTGGTCAGATGGGGCAATGTATAGAAGTTGTCATCCAAGACGGGCGATGTATGCTCTTTAAGAAGTGATTCTGTTCTTTTGAGGATGCTTTGAAAAAGTTTTTGCAGTGTTTTTGAAAGCGACTTGGCGTTCTTTCTGAGAAGTATTCTTATATCTGCAGTAGAGTCGATATCAATTAAAAACGCTAGTTGTTTGATTTTATCCGTCTCACCTAAATAATCCTTCGTCGCTTCATAGAGACGATGGGTCTGCCAAGGGAGTGCTCTAAAAGCCGCCTTTTCAAAGCTTTGCCTTTGAAGCCCCATAAGGTAGAATCCACCATCTGTAGAGGGGCCGAGTACGTTCTTTCCTTTCGCCAGTGCGTTTAGGGCATCGTTTAAATGGCTGGAGTTTAATTGTGGAGTGTCATTGCCCACCGTAATGATATTCTCAAATCCTTTATCAAAAATGGATTGTATCGCATTTGCAAAACGGTCACCAAAGCTACTGCCGACCTGATGTTGTTCTGAATAATGAAAATAGGGAAGCCCTACGTTTTTAATTTCTTTTATGGTCAGTCGGGTGAGGAGCGAAAATAGGGAGTCGCCCTTGCGTATGCATTTGTGCCGTGATTCTTCTTCTGCAGAGTTTGCAAAAAAAAGTATTGCTGTTTTTTGGGTTGAATCGTGTTGCATGAACTTGATGGTCTGGTAAACTTACGACAAAAATGTACAATGGGTTTGGTCGTAATCCTTCAATTTTCTTATCAAAAGGAAGCAAACTTTAACAAATGGCGTTTTCAGTAAACTATTCCAGGCGCAAGCCCATAATACATTTGCAGGAACAACAAAATTAAATTTCGACAGAAGCATCGAATTATATAAATCCCGATATCGAGCCAAACCGACCTACCGGTTTGTTTTGTGGTATTGGCTATCTCAATATTATAGTGATTTTATGGATAACGGCTGTATGATAATCGACAAAATGCACCGATTTATAAATCGTATAGCTCAAAAGATGACGGTACAGACCAATCGGTTTGGCAATTTAATATTTGGTAACCTTAATTTTCAGGACGTTTTCTTGCGGAAGCGTTAATTTTAAGCATGCAAAAGTCACTACAAGAATCAAAATCAATTGGGTTGGTCCTTTCCGGTGGCGGAGTACGTGGAATGGCCCATATCGGTCTCATCAAGGCACTGCGAGAGCATGATATTGCGGTCAACTGTATCGCCGGTAGTAGTGTCGGAGCCTTGGTGGGTGCTTTATGTGCCAAAGGCAACTCGATTGAAGAAATGCTGCAATTTTTTAGGGACACCCCAGTGTTTCAATACAGCTTTTTTGCTCTGGGCAAACCTGGATTGATAGACATTGAACGTTATATCCCGATTTTAAAAAAATATTTTGACAAAGATGATTTTTCTACACTCAATATTCCGTTGTTTGTAGTGGCCACAGATCTTATGAACGGCCAAGAAAAAGTATTTCAGAAAGGAGAACTGATTCGACCAATTCTTGCTTCAGCTGCTTTGACCCCTTTTTTTAGCCCGATAGAGATTGACGGTGTTCTTTATGCCGATGGTGGCATTATGAACAATTTTCCCAAGGAATATGTTGAAAATGAATGCGATTTTGTGATAGGAAGCAATGTCTCGATTACCGAGCGACTTCAAAAAAAGGATTTAAGAAACTCGTTGCAACTCGCAGGCCGAATCACAGGGCTGATGATCTATGCTTCATGCAGGGAAAAAATTGGCGAATGCAACATGATGATTGAACCCCAAGAATTATCACAAATCGGTGTTTTTGACAAAAAGGGCATCGACAAAGCCTTTACAATCGGTTATGATGCTGCAAGTTTTGCGTTGGAAAAAGCTTTAAGCGTATAGTATAAGGGTAATTTGAATACAAAAATGTAAAATCACTGTTTTCAGTGATTTTACAGATACTTGACCGCTATATTTTAGCGTTACTACTTTTCATCGATAAACAAAAAATCAAATACTTGATATGCCTTCATTTGTCAAAAAAGAATTCGATAGCAACACAAAGACCACGACCTTTTATTATTCACAAACCGACCAAGACACATTTGAAGCCGATGTGGACAATTTCTTTGTATCAGAAGCGTACAGATTGGTAGAAGGAGATAAAGGCAATGGGGTCTATGAAAAAGGTGACCGCACACTTCGGCTTTTATTGGGAGCTTTTTACAAATACTTCAAATTCAGAACACATATTGAGTTCAATGGCAAGGGTGATGCCAAGCTTTCGTTGATCAAAGCTACATCTGGTGTTTCAGGTGGGGCCATTGGTGTAAGTCAGGTCAAAAAGGAGCTGACACGACTGGTTGAAAAGCTTGAAACACTCTAAAGCTTGGCATTCTGCGGGGGCAAAGTTCAAACATCATCATAATCAATTTTCAAGCTTGGGGTCAAAGGGTGCGATTGGCAGGTAAGTACCAGTCCTTCTTCAACCTCGCCATCGGTCAATATCTGGTTTTTGACCATCTCGACCTTTCCTTCGGTCACCCTGGCGATACAACTGCTGCAGACACCGCCCTGACATGAATAGGGGGCATCAATATTGGCCTTTAAAACGGCGTCGAGCACGATTTCTTTTTTATCCATCGTCAACTCAAAGGTCTCATCGTCGACCATCACGCTCACTTTTGTTTTTCCATCAAGGGTTTCTGCCAATGTATCTTCGGTATCCGTTGCGGTAAAGAGTTCAAAGTGGATTTTATCTTCGGCAACATCGTTTTGTAGCAATGTGGTTTTTACGGCATCAATCATGGCCTCGGGGCCACAGAGGTAAAAAGCATCAAATGAAGTGTCTTTGAACTTGTTTTTGAGGATGAAGTTCACGGTTGAGGTCTCAATGCGTCCAAACAATGCATTTTCTTCGGTCTGTCTGCTATAGATGGACTGTAAAAAAAACCGACCATTATATTTTTTGGATAACTCAATCAGCTCTTGGCGGTACATGGTTTCTTCCAAACTTTGATTGCCGAATACCAGTACAAAAGTATTCTCTGAATGGCTTTCGAGAACGGTATGGGCAATGCTCATGATGGGGGTGATGCCGCTGCCGGCAGCAAAGGCAATGATGTTTTTAGCGGCCGAATTGGGTTCAAATACAAATCGGCCTTCAGGGGGCATGACCTGTAGCACATCGCCTTCTTGAATGGATTCATTGGCATATTTTGAAAATGTACCGTTTGGCATTTTTTTGACACCAACCGTGATTTTTTTTGAGGAAGGCGGTGTTGAGATGGAATAAGACCGTCTCAACTCTTGCCCTTCAATCCCATGTTTTATGGTGATATATTGACCTGCCTTAAAAGAAAATATTTCTTTTAAATCATTGGGTACTTCAAACGAAATGGAAACTGAATTGGGTGTCAGCCTTTTGATTTCATCTACTTTTAGCGCATAAAAATCGCCCATAGCTTAAATTTTGGGTGCAAAGCTAATGATTCAGAAAATTTTATTCGATTTTCGAAATCTAAAACATAGTTCGATTAAATGTCTTGTTGGCAGATAGGTTTGCCCCAAGGTAATTTACTTCTAGAAAAAGCCTTTTTTCTGTAACAAAACGGTTATTTTCGATACTTACCAATCATAATTTTCCAACCATGTTCAAGCGTTTCATTTGGCTGCAATGGAAATCGTTTTTTAGGTCCTCTTCCTTTGGTAAAAGTGTCGCCGTCAAGGTCTTGATGGGCTTTTTCAGTATTTATCTTTTGGCCACGCTTCTGATGACAGGTGCGGGAATGTATTTCATACTAAGAGAAATCTTTCCCGATGAAAACCCTATGTGGATGCTCAGCCGCTATTTTGTGTACTGGGTATTGATCGAGCTCTTTTTCCGCTATTTTATGCAGAAATTGCCGGTGATGGACATTAAGCCACTATTGATTTCAAATATCAAAAAATCATCGATTGCCCACTATATTTTGGGCCGTTCAGCAGTGTCATTTTACAACCTCTTGGCCTTGTTTTTCTTTATCCCATTTGCAGTCGTGCTGATGTTTAAAGGGTATCCAACATTGAACGTGTTGGTATGGTTGGTTTCCATCTTTGCATTGGTGTTGTGCATCAACTATGTGAATTTCTTGATCAACAAAAATGACAGGGTACTTGTTGTCATAGGCACTTTGATTGCAGGCCTGTATGCTTTGGACTATTTTGGCGTCTTCTCTATAAAAGACGTTTTTGGCCCTATTTTTCATGGCTTGTATGCGTATCCGATAACCGTGTTCATTCCCATTGCATTGGCGTTTTTGGCCTATCGCATCAACTATGGTTTTCTCAACAACCATATTTCACTCGAAGGAGCTTTGAAGGGTAAGACCAAAACCGCAAAGACTTCAGATTTGGCATGGACGAAACGTTTCGGCGAGCTTGGAGCCTTTCTACAACTCGACCTGAAAATGATCTGGCGCAACAAACGCACCAAATCGCAGGTATGGATCTCACTGTTGTTCGTTTTCTACGGATTGATTTTCTACACCCAAGAGATTTATGCCGAGATGAAGGTCATGCACTGCTTTTTGGGCATTTTTATGACGGGAATCTTTTTGAGCAACTTCGGGCAGTTCATTCCCGCTTGGGACAGTTCGTACTACCAAATGATGATGGCACAGAACATTCCGCTCAGAAAATATTTGGAGTCGAAGGCACTGTTGATCATGGTCAGTGTTGTGGTCATGTTCTTTTTGACCATTCCCTATGTGTATTTTGGCACCGATGTACTGTTGATCAACACGGCTTGTGCGATTTATAATTTGGGAGTGAACATTCCGGTCATTCTGTACTTCGGCTCGTTCAACAAAAAACGCATTGAGTTGGATCAAAGTCCGTTTGGCAATATGCAGGGCACCAGTGCCACGCAGTTTTTAATCATATTGCCCGTTTTGGGACTCCCCATCGTAGTGTTTGCGTTGCTATACTATTTGGTTTCCTTTGAGGCCGCTATTGCAGTGCTTTCAATTATGGGAATTGTGGGCTTTGCCTTCCGAAACCGATTTATGGAAATCATCACCCGGCAATACCGCACCAAAAAATATCGCATGATCGCAGGGTTTAAAGAGAAAAATGGATGACGGTTGCTCAATGCTCGAAGCTGGATGCCAAATGTTTTTCCTTTAGCATATTCGAGTTTGAGCTTGATACTTGAATTTGAACTTTTATAATTATGATCGTAGCAGAAAATCTCACTAAAAAATACGGTGCACAGACCGTGCTGAATATTGACCATTTAGAAATTCCGAAAGGGCAAAGCTTTGGCTTGGTCGGTAACAACGGCGCGGGAAAAACCACGCTGTTCAGCTTGTTGCTTGATTTGATAAAACCCACCACGGGCCATATCATCAACCATGATGTCAGGGTAGATCAAAGCGAGGCATGGAAACCATTTACCTCTTCCTTTATCGACGAAACCTTTTTGATTGGGTATTTGACCCCAGAAGAATATTTTTATTTTATCGGTGAACTTCGCGGTAGGAACAAAGCCGATGTTGATGCGCTGCTGTCCCAATTTGAAGATTTCTTTCATGGCGAGATTTTAGGCCAGAAGAAATACCTGCGCGACCTATCCAAAGGAAACCAAAAGAAAGCAGGCATCGTGGCCAGTTTTATCGGCAATCCAGAAGTAGTGGTACTGGATGAACCTTTTGCCAACTTGGATCCCACGACCCAAATTCGTCTGAAGGCCATTATCAAAGAATTGGCCGCAAAAGACGGGGTGACCGTTTTGGTCTCCAGCCATGACCTGATGCATGTTACTGAAGTCTGTGAACGCATCGTGGTCTTGAACAAGGGTGAAATGGTCAGGGATATCAAAACCTCAAAAGAAACACTCAGGGAGCTGGAAACTTTTTTCGCAGGCTAGACCTGCAGGGTCTTTGAAACCTTGCAGGTCTTGTCTATTGATAGGGTGTCTTTCAGAGGATAAAAAGCGTCTTTTTTATGCTACGAAGCCATCATAAATGAGGGGTCATAGAAAAAAGTCGCTCTTTTGATTTTACCGTTTTCTACTTCGTAGACACACAGCTCTTCCATCTTGCACCTGCCAATTTCCTTAAATGTGACATCGCTGGTCATGGGCACTACAAAATGGTTTCCGGTAATGACAGGTTCACCGACCGAACCGCCATGGCTCTCTACAATAGAGCTGGCCCACTGTTCAAATCCCTTTAAAATGTTCTCGATTCCCTCGGTTTTTTCATTGGGCACGCCTGGCATTTCCACACTTACGGCATCATCGGCATAAAGCCCATAGGCCTCTTGGTAATTGCCTTCTCGGCATAGGGTCACTAATTTGTCTGCTACTTCTTTAGTTGTCATTTTTTTTATTGTTTTATGATTAATAAATAGACTCTGGTTCATTCAAGTGCTTTGCCCAAATAGGCATTGAGGGGTTTTATGGTTTCAAAATGTGCCATGATTTCATCAACAAGACGATCCGATTCATAAAAATTGGACAGGGGGAATTCAGCAAACCCATAGAATTGCTTGTGATAGATAAGGTCGGTTTGTTCAGCGGCTTCTAAAAATTCTTTGTCCAACCGTTTTGACCTTTCACCTTTTAACTGTCCGAAAGCATTTTTAAAAGCATTGTTATGCACCAATTTTGTCAATGCATCCGGATTTTTGGCAATGTGTTGCCTCACCTTTTTCAATTCTGGGGGACGTACCATAAAAAGGCCACCACCCACATGCACATGTTCGGCATCAATGCCCAAATAGTAACCCGGAAGCTCTGATTTTTTCCCTCCTGGTGAAAAGCCTGCTTTCATGATGGTATTGTAAGGTGATTTGTCTTTTGAAAATCGAATATCACGATTGATACGGAACAAGGCTTTTTTAGGGTCAGGTAGTATGCGGTCGTCCCATGCTGTCAATTTTAGAAGTATTTCATTCAACAGACTTAAAAATGGGGCTTTCACATCGTTTTCATATCGTTTTTTGTTGGCATGGAACCACTCTTTGTGGTTGTTCTTGGCCAATTCCTTAAAAAAGTCGGTAAAAGCTTTTGAAATCATGATACGTCACTTTTTTGAGATTTCAATGGATTTTCTGGCCCACTCCATCAATGTTTCAGCATCATTGAGCACATCTTTGGGAATGGAGTAATAGGGCATTTTTGAATGTTTTTGACAGCCCTTGTCTTCAAAAAAGCTATGAGTGACCCCATCTGACTTTAAAAAAGCCTTTCCTTTTGAATCGACCATACCAAACATCTTTCCTTGGTGAAAAATGCCATGGCCCCCGAACATTTTTTTAGAGGTGATGTTTTCCATTTCACTCAACTTTTCCAGAATAAGCTCGGCCATTAGCACTGAAGCTGTTGTTATTTTAGCACCCTTTTGCCCCATATTTTAATTTTGTTTTGCCAATTTGAGGGATAGCTCGGCAAGCGTTTCCCAATCTTTTTTGTTTGTAAAAGAAGCTTCATACCAACCCGAAAGTGGTCTTTTTGTTTTGAACGGACTGAATTCTTGTAGTTCTACGCTCAAAGTCTCTAATGGATAATCCTTTCCAAACTTGAACACCATTTTCTGCTTTGTTGAGAAAAAGGCGAACACCTTGCCATTGTAATGAATCGCAGGCGAGCTCATCATTTTACCCTCGGTTACCTTAGGATACTGTAAGCAAAATATAGTTTTTATGGATAAAAAGGCCTCGAGTTCCATTCTTCCAAAGCTACAAAAGCGCTTGTCCGACGTAAAAGGCCAAATCCGCCACTTTTAAGGGTTGATTGTGCCATTTGCAAGAAGTATCTTTAATTCGTTAAAAATGTAAAGATGAAACACGTCAGTATTTTGGTGCCGAAAGGCGACTTGATTTTGAGTAGTATCGTGGGGCCTTTAAAAGTTTTAAAGGCCGCCAACCAGTTTCTGATACAATCGGGAGCCCGTGACAATGATTTTTTTGAAATAAAGTTGGGGGGTATTGATCGTGATAGTTCGCAATACAACGGGGCTTTCAGCATACATTGTGATAATGTTCTGGGAGAAATAAAAAAGACTGATTTGATTATGATTCCCGCGCTACGCCCTGATAATTTAGTGGAGGATTTACAGCAGAACCAACCCTTGATTCCATGGATTTTGCAACAACGTACTGTCCATGGTGCCGAGGTCGCCAGTATGTGTATAGGGGCTTTCATTTTGGCCCAAACGGGCTTGGTCGATGGAAAACAATGCGCCACCCATTGGGCCGCAATGGATATTTTTCGGCAATTGTATCCAGATGTCCATTTGGTTTCCAACAAAGTGGTGACCGAAGAAGATGGCATCTATACGAGCGGTGGTGCCTACTCTTTTTTGAACTTGATGTTACATTTGGTTGAAAAATATTGTGGCCGTGCAGCGGCGGTCTATATTTCCAAGTTTTTTGAAATAGAGATTGACCGCGTTGACCAAAACCAGTTCGCCATTTTTCAAGGCCAAAAAGACCACGAAGACGAAGCCATTCGTCAGGCACAGCATTATATCGAAGGAAACATCACCGAAAAAATATCGGTCGAACGCCTTGCGGAACGCTTTGCCATAAGCCGTCGAAATTTTGTGCGCCGCTTCAAAAAAGCGACCCAAAATACCCCATTGCAATACATTCAACGGGTGAAAATCGAAGCCGCCAAACGGAGTTTTGAAAGCACCCAACACAATGTCAACGAGGTGATGTACCAAGTGGGTTATGCCGATGAAAAAGCGTTTCGAACGGTATTTAAAAAATATGCGGGACTGTCACCTGTCGCGTACAAGACAAAATACAATCGTAGCAGGGCAAATTTTGAACGGCCGACTGCATGGTGACGCTCTTTAGACCTGACAAGTTTTAGAAACCTGTCAGGTCTCGTGAATTGAAAGCGCATTTTCAAAACCCTGCATTTTGTCGACCAGCCCAATAATAATCTGTTTCTTTTTGAGTTATGATTGGGTAGGAAAGATTAATACGTTGAAGCTTCATTTTCGTTTTTTATTTCTAGGGATTATTACCAGTACCCTTTTTTGGAGTTGCTCCACCAAAAAGGATGCCTTTATCAACCGTAACTGGCATGCCCTGAACACCAAGTACAATACCTTGTACAATGGTAACATCGCTTTTGAACAGGGGCGCGAGGAACTCAACAATTCGTACCGTGATGATTTTTGGGAGGTGCTTCCCGTTGAGCGACTGGAGGTCACCGAAGAAATCAAACTTGACTCCGAAGACAACAATCCCAACTTTATCATCGCCGAAGAAAAGGCGACCAAGGCCATCCAGAAGCACAGTATGGACATCAAGGATGAAGAGCGGAATCCACAGACCGATGAAGCCTTTTTATTATTGGGCAAGGCGCGTTATTTTGACCAACGTTACATTCCCGCACTCGAAGCTTTTAACTACATCCGCAGAAAATATGTGACCAGCGACAAACTGAACGAGGCTGCTATCTGGCGTGAAAAGACCAACATGCGTTTGGACAATCCTGAACTGGCCATCAAAAACCTCAAGCGGTTGTTGCTCCAAGAAGAACTCAAAGACCAAGAGTATGCCGATGCCAATGCGGTGCTGGCGCAGAGCTATATCAACCTGAACGCACCTGATACCGCCATTCAAAGACTGAAAATCGCCCAGGCCTATACTAAAAAGAACGAGGAACGGGGCCGCTACCTTTTTATCATCGGGCAACTCTACAACCAGTTGGGCTTTAAAGACAGTGCCAATTATGCCTTTGACAAGGTGATTGCCTTGAACCGAAAGTCGCCGAGGGTGTACATGATCAATGCGCACCTGAAAAAGATACAGAACACTGAAATCAATCTAGAGAACCAAGAGTTTTTGTTGGAATACTTGACCGAGCTGGAAGAAAACCGTGAAAACCGCCCTTTTTTGGGAAAGATTTACCGCGAGGTGGCACAATTTCATTTGGCTACGGATTCAGACAGTCTGGCCTTGGTCTATTACAACAAATCACTGCGTGCCAATCAAGGTGAGCGAAAATTGAACGCCAAGAACTACCAAAATTTGGCGGACTATCATTTTGATGAAAATGAGTACAAAACTTCCGGTGCTTACTATGATAGTACGCTGACCAATTTGGAGGAAAACACGAAGTTGTACCGAAGCATCAAAAAGAAATTGGACAATTTGGAGGATGTCATCAAATACGAAGACATCGTGCAGTATGCCGATAGTGTCATCACCATCTATCAAATGCCAGAGGATGAACGAAAGGCCTATTTTGAGGATTACATCGCTGAGTTGAGGCGCAAGGATGAGGAAGCCGCTAAAAAAGAAGAAGAACGCACCACCGCCGGCTTTGCCGCTTTTGCAGAGACCCAAGGGGGCAAAGAGAACAAGGGAAAATTTTACTTCTACAACATACAGAGCCTTGGGTATGGTAAAAATGATTTCAAGACCCGTTGGGGCGACCGTGAGCTCGAAGATGATTGGCGATGGAGCAACAAGGCACGAACTGCCATTTCTGAAGCCACGGGCGAGCAGGTCTTGGCCGATGGCACAGACCCCGATGCCATTCCTGAAGAGCAGAAATACGACCTGAATTTTTATTTGGATAGGATTCCGACCGACGAAAAGGTCATCGATAGCCTTCACACCGAGCGCAATTTCGCCAACTACCAACTGGGCATCATCTACAAAGAAAAGTTCAAGGAAAATTTGTTGGCCGCCGGAAAGCTGGAGGCGGTTTTAAAATCAAATCCTGAAGAGCGGTTGGTACTTCCCTCCAAATACAATCTTTTCAAGATTTATGAAGAAAGTGCCAGTGTGGTCTTGGCCGACCAGATGAAGCAAGACATCATCAGAAACCATCCTGACTCACGCTATGCCGAGGTTTTGTTGAATCCGCAAGCCGTATTGGAAGGTGATACAGACAGCCCCGATGCCATGTATGCATCCCTCTACAGACAATTTGAAGACCAACGGTTTTTAGAGGTGATCACAAAATCGCAAGAATACATCAACAGGTTTACGGGCGACCCTATCGTTCCGAAGTTTGAAATGTTGAAAGCGAATGCAATCGGCAGGCTCCAAGGTTTTGAGCCATTCAAGGAGGCTTTGAATTATGTGGCGTTGACGTATCCGAACAATCCCGAAGGCAAAAAAGCGGAGCAGATGGTGGCCGAACAGTTGCCAAAGTTAGAGCAGAAAGAATTTTCTTCTGAAACCGGCGCATCGGGTATCGGCAATTGGAAGGTGGTCTATCCCTTCAAAATCAAGGATAACGAAGAAGCACTGAAGCTGAAAGAACGGCTGGAAGAATCCATTAAAGACCTGAATTACAAGAACATCGTTTCAAAAGACATTTACAATCTGGAAGATCAATTCGTGGTGGTTCACGGCTTTCGTTCAAAAGACTTTGCCGAGGGCTATGTTGAGCTGTTAAAAAACAACCGCGACTATCGAATCAACGAAGAGAATTTCGTAATTTTATCTTCCAACTATAAAATAATCCAAGTCCATAAAAATTTAGCAGATTACAAGAATCTGCAGTTAACCCCAAAACCATAGAACATGTTTTCTGACAACAAAAAAGACCGCACCATGGAGGCCTTCGGTGGCCAACCCAACCGAATTGAAAAAAACACCAAAATTAAAGGCGATATCACCTCTGAGGCCGATTTTCGCATTGATGGCAAGCTTGAGGGCAATGTGACCACTTCGGGCAAGGTCGTCATTGGCAAAGACGGCTACATCAACGGTAAGGTTGAGTGCGTCAATGCCGATATTGAAGGTAAGTTCAACGGTGAGCTTCAGGTCAAGGGCCTGTTGTCACTCAAGTCATCTGCGCTGATCGAGGGCACGGTGACTGTTGCAAAATTGGCCGTTGAACCGGGTGCCACCTTCAATGCTTCATGTACCATGGGCAAGGCTTCATCACCCAGTTCGAGCACATCGACCGGCTTTAAGTCATCGGTTCAGAGTAGCGCCACAAGCACAAGCAGTGTGAACAAAACCAATGAGCCAGCAAAAACCTCCTGACAAAGACAACGGCCTTAAAAATGCGGCGATACTATCTGGCATCGCGATTGAGATGGGCGTGATCATCTACCTTTCGGTGAAAGGGGGCAACTGGCTCGACGAGAAATACCAGAACGAAAAACGAATTTTTACCGTGATTGCCACACTTTTAGGGGTGGCAATTTCCATTTGGGTAGTTTTGCAGCAGTTGAAACGAATTAAGTATTGATGTCAAAACTGCCTCTTCAATTTACCATGGCCCTGCTCGCTGCGCTGAGCACGGCTTTCGCTTTCCATATCTTGGTGCTGTTTCTGTTGGATTATCCCCTGTGGGGCGATTTGTTGCCACTTTCCTATCTGATCAATTTCCTTTTGGCAGTGGGCATTTTTTTTGGGCTGTATGCACTCAGAAAAAAACTCAGCAATTCACTGGGATTTCTTTTTATGGCCGGAAGTCTCTTGAAATTTGCAGTATTTTTTCTGGTGTTTTATCCTGCTTACAAAAGTGATGCGGTGATACAGCGTTCTGAATTTGCCGCCTTTTTTGTGCCCTATCTGATCGCACTGGTTCAAGAGACTTTTTTTGCCTCTAAAATGCTTCAAAAACTGGATAAAAAACCAGAGTAATACCAAAGCCTATTTTCAATTGGGGATTGGTATAAAATCCGGCTGAAAAATCCCCATAAAATAAAGTGCTATATGCTTTTTTCTTTTTGAAGGAAAGACTTACATTTGCACCGATTTTTGAAGACCGATATGTTGAGCAACATGCGAACGCCTTTTTTGAAGCAGCTTCTTATAGTTTTGGTAATGTTTTTGGCACAGGGTGCTGCCGCCAAAGACAAAGAACACGGTGAACAAGGCGACAAAGACCTCAAGACCGAGATTAAGGAATACATCAGCCACCACCTTCAAGATTCTCACGACTTTAGTCTTTTTTCATATACCAAAGACAATGGTGAACACGTGTACGTGGGCTTTCCATTGCCAGTAATTCTTTGGGATGATGGCCTAAAAGTATTTTCTTCCTCAAAATTTCACCATGGCGAGACGCTGGCCGAGGTTGATGGGCAGCATTACAGGCTCTATCACAGCAAAATCTACAAGACCGATGCTGAGGGAACCATCAACTATGATGAGGAGCACCATCCTACCAATGTAAAACCGTTAGACTTTTCAATCACCAAAAATGTGGTGATGATCATTATCACAGGGTTGTTGATGCTGTGGTTGTTTTCAAGCTTGGCAAAATCGTATGCAAAGAACAACGGCATTCCGACTGGTGTTGGGCGTTTCTTTGAACCTATCGTATTGTACATTAGGGATGATATCGCCCGCCCAAATATCGGCGAAAAGCGTTACAAGAAATATATGCCGTTCTTATTGACCATCTTCTTTTTCATTTGGTTCTTGAACATGTTCGGCATGACCCCACTGGGAGTCAATGTTACCGGAAATATCGCGATTACAACGGCATTGGCCATTTTGACGTTCTTGATCACCAATTTTACCGGCACCAAAGATTATTGGATGCACCAGTTCAATCCCTTGGGCGACTCGTTGCCATGGTACGGTAAAATACCATTGTACATCATATTGGTTCCGATAGAATTATTGGGCTTGATCATCAAACCTTTTTCGCTGTTGATACGTTTGTATGCAAACATGCAGGCAGGCCATATTGTCATTGGAAGTTTGATCGGACTGATGTTCATTTTTAAGAATTGGATAGGAAGTCCGTTGTCGTTTGGCCTGGCTTTCGCCATTATGTTGATTGAGGTACTTGTGGCATTGCTGCAAGCCTATATATTCACTATGTTGAGTGCGTTGTATTTCGGATTTGCCTCCGAAGACCACCATGCTGAAGGCCATGAAGATGACCCAGAATTGGTGCATTTATAAAATTTATTCCCGCTGTCACCCTGAGCACAGCCGAAGGAAAACGGGAATCTCGATTACCGAGTGTAGTCAAACTAAAATATTGAACATTTAATTTTTAAACTAGATAGATATGGAAATTCCAGTAATGGTAGGTGCAGGTTTGGTTGTGATCGGTGTAGGTCTTGGTATTGGTAGAATCGGTGGTTCTGCGATGGAGGCCATTGCCCGCCAGCCCGAAGCTTACGGTAAGATCCAGACAGCGATGTTGATTGCTGCTGCATTGATCGAAGGAATTGGTTTTGCTGCACTTTTTGCAGTATAATCAGTCATCTAAAGGCAAAAGGCCGTAACGGTTGGTTGCGGCCCTTGCTTTGTTTGTAGATTAAGTTTTTATAAAACAAGGACATGGAAAAGTTATTGAACGAATTTTCGATAGGGCTCTTTTTTTGGCAGACAGTATTGTTCGTTTTGCTGCTTTGGTTGTTGTACAAATTTGCATGGAACCCCATTTTAAAAGCAGTCAATGATCGTGAAGAAGGCATAAAAAATGCATTGGATGCTGCCGAGGAAGCCAAAAAGGAGATGCAGAATGTCACTGCCGATAGCGAAAAACTCTTGAAAGAGGCGCGAGCCGAGCGTGAGTTGCTATTGAAAGAAGCCCGTGAAATCAAGGAAAAGATGATTGCCGATGCCAAAGAACAGGCACAGGTAGAAGGTGATAAAATGCTGAAACAGGCACAAGCCACCATCGAAAGCGAGAAGAAAGCGGCCGTGGCCGATATCAAAGCACAGGTTGCAAGCCTTTCGATTGATATAGCGGAAAAAGTCATTAAAGACGAACTATCCGACAAAAAGAAGCAGCAGAAGTTGGTCGAGAATTTGTTGGATGACGCAAGTTTAAGTTAATAGTTAAATGTGAAAAGTTAATAGGGGTAATACCGAATAACCATTAACCTTTAACGAATAACCAAAACAATGAGCAATACAAGAGCAGCCATACGATATGCCAAAGCAGTGCTGGATTTCGCCGTTGAGAACAAGGCAGCGGAGAAGGTTGAAAATGACATGCGAAGCATTGCAGACACCATTCAGGAGAATGTAGCGTTGCAGCAGTTGCTTGATAGCCCTGTGGTGAAAACAGAGGTCAAGAAAAGTTCATTGAACCAAATCTTTAAGGGAAGCAATGAGATTTCCCTTGGTCTGATAGCCACATTGGCATCGAACAAAAGAATTGGCATGTTGCATGAAGTGGCACAGAAGTACATTCTGCAGTATGAGAAGATGAAAGGTGAGGCTATGGCTTATGTGACCACTGCCGCACCTATGACTGCTGATTTGGAGAAAAAAATATTGGCCCAGGTCAAAAAAATGACGGGCAACAAAGTCACGCTTGAAAACAAGATTGACGAAGACATCGTTGGCGGATTTATCCTAAGGGTAGGAGACCTTCAATACGATGCGAGCGTGGCCAACAAATTGAACAAATTAAAAAGAGAATTTACAAATAGTCTATAAATAAGTAAAGATTGAGATGTCTAACATCTCAAGTCTAACGTCTTAAGTCTAGAAAAAAATGGCGGGAGTAAAAGCAGCTGAGGTATCAGCAATATTGAAGAAACAATTATCAGGATTTGAAGCTACCGCTTCGCTTGATGAGGTCGGCACCGTACTTCAGGTAGGTGACGGTATCGCCCGTGTATATGGGCTTTCAAATGCACAATACGGAGAGTTGGTCGAGTTTGAAGGCGGAATGCAGGGCATCGTTTTGAATCTTGAGGAAGACAATGTTGGGGTAGTTTTGCTAGGCCCATCAAAAGAGATTGTTGAGGGCGCCACCGTGAAGCGCACACAAACCATCGCGTCTATTAAAGTAGGTGAGGGTATCGTTGGCCGTGTGGTTGACACCTTGGGCAATCCGATTGACGGAAAGGGTCCGATTTCTGGCGAGACTTACGAAATGCCATTGGAGCGTAAAGCACCTGGCGTAATCTATCGCCAACCAGTAAATGAACCACTTCAAACTGGGGTTAAGGCAATCGATGCCATGATTCCGATTGGTCGTGGCCAGCGTGAGTTGGTGATTGGTGACCGTCAAACAGGTAAGACGACTGTTTGTATCGATACGATTTTGAACCAAAAAGAATTTTACGATGCTGGCGAACCTGTGTATTGTATTTATGTGGCTGTCGGTCAAAAGGCATCTACGGTCGCTGGTATTGCCAAGACACTTGAAGATAACGGGGCGCTTGCGTATACGACCATCGTGGCAGCCAATGCATCAGACCCTGCGCCAATGCAGGTATATGCCCCTTTCGCAGGAGCTGCAATCGGAGAGTACTTCCGTGATACAGGTCGTCCGGCATTGATTATTTATGATGATTTATCCAAGCAAGCGGTTGCGTATCGTGAGGTATCATTGCTTTTAAGAAGACCACCGGGGCGTGAGGCCTATCCCGGTGACGTATTCTACTTGCACTCAAGATTGCTCGAGCGTGCCGCAAAAGTCATTGATGACGATAACGTGGCAAAAAATATGAATGATTTGCCTGACGTGTTGAAGGACAAAGTGAAAGGGGGCGGTTCATTGACGGCGCTGCCCATCATTGAAACACAGGCAGGTGACGTATCCGCATATATCCCGACGAACGTGATTTCGATTACAGATGGACAGATTTTCTTGGAGCAGGATTTGTTCAACCAAGGGGTACGACCAGCAATCAACGTGGGTATCTCGGTATCTCGTGTGGGTGGTTCAGCACAAATCAAGTCTATGAAAAAAGTGGCTGGAACACTGAAGTTAGACCAAGCACAGTTCCGTGAACTGGAAGCCTTTGCAAAGTTTGGTTCTGATTTGGATGCTGCTACCTTAAACGTTATCGAGAAAGGACGTCGTAATGTGGAAATCTTGAAACAGGCGCAAGGGGATCCTTTCACTGTAGAAGAGCAGGTAGCTATCATTTTTGCAGGCTCGAAGAACCTGTTGCGTGATGTTCCTGTTGAGAAGGTCAAAGAATTTGAGCGAGATTATCTAGAGTTCTTGAAAGCGAAGCATAGTGATGTGTTGAGCACTTTAAAGGCTGGAAAGCTCACTGATGAGGTTACAGATACATTGACAGCAGTCGCTAAAGACCTTTCAGGAAAGTATAGGAGTTAAGAGTGCAGAGTTTTGAGTGATGAGTGGTAGATTGAACGATAGTCCGATTCGAAACAAAAGTTTTCGATTTGCATGTGATATCGTAAGCTACTGTGATAAGCTCAAAGAGAATAAAGATTTTGAATTGGCATCCCAGCTTCTTAGAAGTGGAACCAGCATTGGCGCTAACACTAGAGAAGCACAGCGTGGCGTTAGTACGAAGGATTTCAAAAACAAGTTTGGCACAGCCCTAAAAGAAGCCGATGAGACCATGTATTGGTTGGAAATTTTGGAGGAAACAGGAAAAAAGGTGCCAGAAGGAATGATGAAAAATTGTGATGAATTGATACGAATTTTGGTGAGCATCATCAAAAACTCATAACTCAGCACTCATAACCCATAACTGGAATTATGGCAAACTTAAAGGAAATACGAAACAGGATTTCATCGGTAAAGTCAACGATGCAGATTACCAGCGCCATGAAAATGGTGTCGGCTGCAAAGTTGAAAAAGGCGCAAGATGCCATTACCGCTATGCGACCTTATGCAGATAAGTTGACTGAGTTGTTGCAAAGCTTGAGCGCCAGTCTTGATGGCGATGCTGGCAGCAAGTTTGCCGATAATCGAGAGGTCAACAAAGTGTTGGTCGTCTCCATCACCTCGAACAGGGGGTTGTGTGGTGCATTTAACACCAACATCATCAAGCAGAGCGTATCGTTATATCATGGTAAATATGGTGGCAAGCAGGTTGATTTTGTTGTTATTGGAAAAAAAGCCAATGACATTTTAAGTAAAAAGTTTGCCATCGCCTCAAACCACAGTGATATTTATGATGATCTCACATTTGACAATGTTGCAGAAATCGCTGAAAATTTGATGCAACGTTTCACCGAAGGGGAGTATGACCGCATTGATTTGGTCTACAACAGCTTCAAGAATGCGGCCACCCAAATCGTGAAGTCAGAACAGTTTCTTCCTATTGTTCCGATGGAAGGGGAGGCTTCAAACGCGGCGGATTACATCTTTGAGCCATCAAAAGCTGAAATCGTAGAGCAATTGATTCCGAAGTCGTTGAAAACACAACTGTACAAAGCCATTCGCGACTCGTTCGCCAGTGAGCATGGTGCCCGTATGACAGCAATGCACAAAGCGACTGATAATGCCGGGGAATTGAAAGACCAATTGACACTCACCTACAACAAGGCACGTCAAGCAGCCATCACCAACGAGATTCTGGAGATTGTTGGCGGTGCGGAAGCGTTGAACAACTGAGCTTTTTGTCATTCCTGCGGAAGCAGGAATCGAAAACAAATAGAGCCCTTGAAAGTCAAGGGCTTTTTGTTTGGCACCAATTTTGGTTTTATATCTTTGAGAGGCTTAAAATTTAGAGATGAAAACAGCAGCATACATCATATTGGCATTGGGGTTTTCCTTAACGGGATGCTCATCACAAAAGAAGTTGGTTGAAAATCCGCCTTTTGAAGTTGGTAATGCCACATGCCAATCATGGCTCGGTGGAAGGGCAGAAAGCGGTTCGGGAATGAAGCTTGAAATTCCGGTAACAAATATTCCCGCAACAGCAACGCTTCAAAAAGCCTATTTCAGGGGTAAAGTGGCCACAATAACCCTAGAAGAAAAAGAGGGGCAATCGTATGCCACTGCAAACTTTAGTAACAAATCCATAGAAAAGCCAGATATCATCATGCACAGGGATCCAAAAAAGGAAGTCGGCAATCAACCCCCCAAGTTGCAAGAGGAAATACCGTTCGAGCTTGATGCCAATGAATGTGTGGTGAGCTACATCGAAGGCGATACGGTGAAATACGTCAAAGTTTCTGATATCAAAGAGAAAAAGCCTTTGGTATACCAGTGATTGCATAGGTATTTTGCCCCAAAGAATGTTATTGGCTACTTTTATGACAACATTAGTGCCCTGACGGTACCGTCAGGGTTTCCTTTAAAGCACCACTTTCATTGAATCCGCTTAAAAAGCTTTTCAAACAGACCGCAATTTATGGTTTGGCCACGGTCATGCCCAGAATGTTGTCGGTGCTGCTCTTACCGCTCTACACCTCGGTATTTGAAAATGCTTCGGGTTACGGCGAATATGTCAATATCTACGCCTGGATTGCCATTTTCAATGTCTTGTTGGCCTATGGAATGGAAACGGCATTCTTTAGATTTTATAATAAGGAAGCGAATAAAACCAATGTAGTATCCACATCCTTGATTTCCTTATTGGCAACATCCTTATTGTTCTTGATATTGGCGTTGTTGCTCAAGGATAGCTTGGCGGAATGGACGAACATCGATATTGACTTCATCAAGTTCACGGCCTATATTCTGGTGTTGGATGCTTTGGTCATCATACCCTTTGCATTGCTCAGGGCCAAAGAAAAGCCGGGCATGTATGCGGTCATTAAAATTTTGAACGTGGCCATCAATTTGGGCTTCAATGTGTTTTTCCTGTTGGTATTGCCCAAACTGGCGGTTGAAGAAAACACCATTTGGAACAACTTGTATCGTGCCGATTTTGAGATTAACTATATTTTCATCTCCAACATTATTGCCAGTGGGATTACACTCTTGATTTTATTGCCCACATATTTCTCAAATAAGTATACGTTCGATGCTTCCCTTTGGAAAAGAATGCTAAAATATGCTGCTCCGGTCATGATTGCCGGATTTGCCTTTACCATCAATGAAGTTGTTGACAAGATCATGCTGACAGAGTTGCTCTCAAAAACGGAGGCGGGTAAATACGGGGCTTGTTATAAACTGGCCTTGTTCATGACCCTGTTCGGCACTGCATTTCGATTGGGCGTTGAACCCTTTTTCTTCAGCCATGCCAATGAAGAACGGCCACAAAGAACGTATGCCCAGATTACCAATTATTTTGTGATCATGGGCAGTGTGATTTTGTTGTTTGTGGTAGTGTATATTGACCTTTTGGCCAAATTGTTGATTCTTAATGAAACCTATTTAGAGGCCGTTCAGATTGTCCCCATCATTTTATTGGCCAGTTTTTGTTTGGGCATTTATCACAACCTTTCCGTGTGGTACAAGGTTACCGACCGCACAAAATTTGGCGCCTATATTTCTTCAATTGGCGCAGTGTTGACGTTGATCATTAACCTTGCGTTGATTCCAAAGATTGGATATATGGCCTCGGCATGGGCCACGTTGGCCGCTTACGGCAGTATGATGTGCCTTTCCTATTATTTTGGAAAAAAATACTATCCCATCCCCTATAACATGCGTAAGATTCTTTTCTATGGAGGATTATCGATCCTGTTTTCTGCTTTGGCATTTTACGTATTTAACCGCAATTTGATTGTCGGCACCCTATTGCTTTTAGTATTTTTGGGCGTGCTTTTGAAGATGGAGGGAGCACAACTCAAACGAATACTGTTACAACGTGAAAATTAAGATCATCAACCAGTCTGGCCATGCATTGCCCCACTATGAGACCGATGCTTCGGCAGGGATGGATTTGCGTGCCAATATTTCAGAGCCCATTACGTTGAAATCATTAGGGCGCACGATTGTCAAAACCGGATTGTTTATCGAACTCCCGATTGGCTACGAGGCCCAAGTGCGCCCACGTAGCGGATTGGCGGCCAAAAAAGGGATTACCGTATTGAACGCCCCAGGCACCATCGATGCCGATTATCGAGGTGAAGTAGGTGTGATTTTGGTCAACCTGTCCAATGAAGATTTTACAATCGAAAATGGGGAACGAATCGCCCAATTGGTGATAGCCAAACATGAACGGGCCGAATGGGTCGAGGTGGATAAATTGACTGAAACCGAACGAGGTAGAGGCGGATTCGGGAGTACAGGATTCCGTTAATGAAGCAATGTTCAATGAAACAACAAACCAATGAAAGAATTTTCAAATAGGTTCATTTCCAAATTTACAAATTGATTACATGAAAATAATCGTCCCAATGGCAGGTCGCGGTTCAAGACTGCGCCCACATACGTTAACAGTGCCAAAACCATTGATTCCAGTTGCAGGCAAACCCATTGTACACCGATTGATCAGCGATATCGCAAAGGTTTTGGGCGAACCCATAGAAGAAATCGCTTTCATCTTGGGCGACCCCGCCTTTTTTGGTGATGATGTTGTGGAAAGTTTGACCCAACTGGCACAAGAACTGGGTGCAAAAGCGAGTATTTATCGTCAGTTGGACCCCAAGGGCACGGGCCATGCCATTATGTGTGCTGAGCCTTCCTTATCCGGTCCAGCTGTGATTGCCTATGCCGATACCTTGATTCGCGCCAATTTTGATTTGGATAAGGATGCCGATAGTGTCATCTGGACTAAAAAGGTGGACAATCCAGAGGCGTATGGCGTGGTAAACCTCAACGCACAGAATCATATCGTAGAACTCGTCGAAAAACCCAAAGAGTTTGTCAGCGACCAAGCCGTTATCGGCATTTATTACTTTAAGGATGTGGCGGTGTTACGAAACGAACTGCAGTTCGTCTTGGATAATAACATCATCAATGGCGGCGAGTACCAAATCAACGACGGTATCAAACGTATGATGGCCGATGGCAAGGTCTTTGTGACTGGAAAAGTGGATGAATGGATGGACTGTGGCAACAAAAACGTCACTGTCGAAACAAATCAACGCATGCTCTCCTTTTTGGAAAAAGATGGGGAAAAACTGGTTGCAGACTCAGTCGAAAAGGTGAACGCCAACATCATTGAACCCTGCTTTATAGGAGAAAACGTAGTCTTGAAAAACACTACCATCGGCCCTTATGTTTCGGTGGGTTCGGGAACGGTGATTGAAAACGCTACCGTTAAAAATAGCTTAATCCAAAGTGATAGCATCATCAAAAATGCTAATTTGGATAATGCCATGATAGGCAATCATGTACGATACGATGGTAATTTTGAAACCATCAGTATCGGTGATTATTCGGTGTTGGAATGAAAGCCTCACCTAAATCCTCTCTAAAGGAGAGGACTTATTGAAGATTGCTTGATATGGATTGTCCCCTTGAGGGGACCTCAGGGGTGTAAATGAAAAAGTTTCTTCTAATATCGATGTTTCTATACTCACTTATATTGGCGAGCAGCAATCTTTTGGCCCAAGAAGACCCTAAAATCATCGAGCAAGAAGAGAGTGCCGAGGTCTTTTTGGAAGCATATACCGATGAGTTTCAAGAAACCTTTTTTGAGGCCTTAAAACAAAAAGGCATCCAGAATTACGACAGGGCCTCAAACCTTTTGCTCAAGTGCAAGCAGTTACAGCCTGAAAACACTGCTGTTGACCATGAGTTGGCAAAGGTTAACCTCAAAGACAAACAATATTACACGGCACAGGGGTATGCCATTGAGGCTGTTGTTTCCGAACCTGAAAATTATTGGTTTTTGAATACATTGAGCGAGGTGCTTCAGGCGCAGGGTGATACCTTTGAATCTGTAAAGGGGCGCATTCCCTACGAAAATGAAGACCTTCGCTATAATTTGGCAACCATCAAGTTTAAGCAGAAAAAATACGATGCCGCACTAAACGTTTTAAAAGGGTTGAAAAAAACCGAATCTATCGATCAAATGATTCGAAAAATTGAAGATTCCCTCCAAAAAAACACCAAAACGGTCAGCATCACGGTAGAAAATTCGCCTCCTGAAGACCCCATAGCTTTTCTAAAACAAAAAATGGATTTGTTGATTAGGGCCTCCAATTTTTTACAATTGCAAACCGTTTCTGAAGAGGCTGTTGAAACGTATCCCTTGCAGCCTTATTTTTACTATTCGCATGGTCTCGCCCTGAACAAAAGAAAAAGTTTTAGAGAAGCCACTAAGGTACTTGAAAACGGACTCGATTATGTGTTCGACGACCCAAAACTGGCGAAAAAGTTTTATGATGAACTGGTCATTGCATATACGGGTATCGGCAATACTGTAAAGGCAAATGAATACCTTCGTAAATCAAAAATAGGATTGTAAATGGCCTTACCCAGACTTACAGTAAAAAGCACCAACTATCTGCTCGTGATTTGTTTGCTGGTCCTTTCATCTTGCAAATCCACCAAGACGATTACGGGTGGTGAGGTAAACCCTTCCCTTTCTGCCAAGAGGATTATTCAGAACCACTACGGTAGCGAAGCCGATTTTAATACCTTGAGTGCCAGGGTAAAGATTGAATACTCAAACGGGGATGACGAACAGGGGGTCACGGTCAATTTCCGTATGAAAAAAGGTGAAGCCATTTGGATGAGCGCACCCTTTGGAGTGGTCAAGGCCTACATCACCCCTGAAAAGGTCTCGTTTTACAATAAACTGGAAGGCGAATACTTTGAAGGTGATTTTAGTTACCTGAGTACTTTTGCGGGGATGGACTTGGATTTTCACCAGTTGCAGAACGTATTATTGGGCAACGCCATTTCAGATTTGCGGGATGAAAAGTATGATGCAGAAACCGACGAATCACAATACATTTTGAAGCCCAAACGGCCATCAACCTTTTTGAAATCATTGTTTTTCTTGGAACCACAGAATTTTAGGATTGCGGAACAACAACTTTCCCAGCCCTTGGAAAAACGAATGCTCAACGTAAAATACAGCTATCAATCGGTTGAAAATGTTGTTGTGCCCGGCCATGTTACAATGCATGCTGTAGAAAGTGGCAATGAAAACAAAATCGCATTGGAATTCAAGAGCGTTGAAGTCAATGAAAACCTGAACTTTCCCTATAAAATACCGAAAGGTTTTAAAGAGATAACCTTGAGCAAATGAACACGAGAAGCATAGTTGCGGCAATCTTCTTCGCAATACTGTCAATTCCTTCTTTGTCATTCTCACAGTCAAGTGAGCAGAAAGCTTTGGAGGCCAAACGAGAACGCCTTCAAAACGAAATCAAGGAAATCAACCGATTGCTGTTGTCAGAAAAAAAGGAACGCGGCAACGTGTTGGAACAGGTTGAGGCGCTGGACAAGAAAATCAACGTGCGCCAGCAGTTGATTCGGGTCACGAACCAGCAATCCAATTTATTGAATCGCCAAATCAATGCCAACATCCGTAACATATCAAAACTACGGGAAGATTTAAAGCTGTTAAAAGACGATTATGCCAAATTGATCCGCAAATCGTACCAAAACAAAACACAGAACAACCGACTGATGTTTTTGCTTTCATCAGAAAGTTTTTTTGAGGCCTATAAGCGGTTTCAGTATATGAAGCAGTACCGTGATTACCGTAAGGGCCAAGGCGAGAAGATTGTTCAAAAAACGGATGAATTGGTGACGTTGAACCGTGACCTCACCGAACAGCGTAAGGTCAAGGAACAACTTTTGGCTGAAAATGTCAAGGTAAAAAATACGCTCTATCGTGAAATCAGCTCCCAAAAAGAGTTATTGAAGACCATACGCAAAAACGAGAGCAAATATGCCGCTGCCATTGATGAAAAGAAAAAAGAGGCGCGTCGCATTGACCGTGAAATCGAACGCTTGATACGTAGTGCCATTGCAAGCTCCAACAAAAAAACCGGAAAAAGCAGCGCCACGAGGTTCGTATTGACCCCAGAGGCCAAATTGGTGGCTGATAATTTTTCATCAAATAAGGGAAGGCTCATCTGGCCCGTAGAGAAAGGCATCAAAAGCCAAGGCTTTGGTGTGTATGCTGACAAAGTGTATCCAGGCATCAAACACCAGAACAATGGCGTGACCATAGCCACTGATGAGGGAGCCAAGGCACGAGCGATATTCGAGGGCGAGGTCATCACGATTTTCACCAACAAATTGGGCATCAAAGGGGTTTATGTGCGGCATGGCAATTACATCAGCATGTACTACAACCTTTCCAATGTTTATGTGCAGAAGGGTGATAAGGTAGCTGTAAAAGAGGTTTTGGGCGATATTTATACCAATCGGTTTGATGGTAAGACCCAATTGAAGTTTTATCTTTATGAAGACACGGATAGATTGAACCCAGAAGACTGGATATACCAACTATAGCGATGAAAAAAATCACGGATTTACAGGGAACCTTTACATTGAACAATGGGGTTGAAATGCCCTATTTTGGTTTGGGGGTCTATCAATCAGAAGACGGGCAAGAAGTCATCAATGCCGTCAAATGGGCACTTGAAGCGGGGTATGGGCATATTGATACGGCTTCAATCTACAAAAATGAGGAAGGCGTGGGCCAAGGCATTCAAGAAAGTAGCGTGCCCAGAGAAGAGGTATTTTTGGTAAGCAAAGTATGGAATTCGGATCAGGGGTATGACAGCACCCTAAAAGCCTTTGATGCCAGTATCAAGCGATTGGGCACAGAATACCTCGACTTGTATTTGGTGCATTGGCCCGTTGCAGGAAAGTATAAGGACACATGGAGGGCGCTGGAAAAATTATATGCGGATGGAAGGGTGAAATCCATCGGGGTGAGCAACTTTTTGCAACATCATCTGGAAAATTTGCTCAAAACCAGTGAGATCACGCCCATGGTCAACCAAATGGAGTTTCACCCCTATCTCGTACAGCAAGATTTGATTGATTTTTGTAATGAAAACGCCATACAGTATGAAGCGTGGTCACCTATGATGCAGGGCAAAATTTTTCAAATGGATGAATTCAAACAGTTAGCTGATAAATACAGCAAGACCATTGCCCAGATTGTATTACGGTGGGATTTGCAGAAAGGGGTCGTCACCATCCCCAAATCCTCAAAGAAAGAGCGTATCATCGCCAATGCCGACATTTTCGATTTTGAACTTTCACAGGAAGATGTGGCCAAGTTAGATTCGATGCACAAGGGCAAGCGTTTTGGCCCGGATCCCAATAATTTTGACTTCTGATTTTATCCTTCGAAAAGCGCCTTCAGCTCTGTGGCATCAGTAGGCTTCATCTTGCCCGCCAATACCAAACTGAGTTGTTTTCTACGTAGTGCACCATCAAATCGTTCTTTTTCCAATTCAGTCTCTGGCTGAAGCGGTGGCACTTCAGTGGGCTGCCCGGTGTCGTCTACGGCCACAAAAGTATAGATGGCCTCATTGGCCTTGGCACGTTCACCGGTAAAGCGATCCTCCATCCACACATCGATAAAAATTTCCATGGATGTTCGAAACGCCCTTGAGATGGCGGCTTCTACGGTAACGACACTTCCCAACGGCACATTGCGATTGAAAGCGACATGGTTGACCGAAGCGGTGACCGTG
This sequence comes from Allomuricauda sp. d1, assembly GCF_039592695.1. Taxonomy (NCBI): domain Bacteria; kingdom Pseudomonadati; phylum Bacteroidota; class Flavobacteriia; order Flavobacteriales; family Flavobacteriaceae; genus Allomuricauda; species Allomuricauda sp. d1. The sequence continues at coordinate 116,826 of NZ_JBBUTK010000002.1, forward strand.
ATGCGACGGCTATGGCGGCGTGCGGCGATACTGGCGGCACGGTCCATTCGTGCCAACAATTCCCCCCCAAAAAGATTATTGAGCGGATTGGTCTCACTGGGCAGAACCATATCGGTCATGATGGTTCTTGATTCGCTGGGTGTTTTGCTTTCCATAGTAATGGAGGGTGATTTTTAGGTGGATTTCACAAAAATTTTCCAAACACTACCTCTCTTCAGGAGAGGTCGAAACTGATTTCAATCTGTTTCGGGTGAGGCAAAAAACAAGAAATTAACTAACTTAAAAATGTAAAATTTCTTGTTTTGCGCAAAGATAACGCAGTTCAAAAGGTTGTTCTAATGGATACAGGGTTATTTTTCAGACAGCAACCAGGCATCGGGCGATTCAGTGCGGCGAATCTGCTTTAAAAAGGTCAAAGCTTCTTTGGGGTCTTCAAAACTATCATAAGCAACCTGATGCAGGCCGTAACGGTTGGTGCCCAAATAGAAGGCGTTGTAGCCTTTGTTTTGCAGTCGCCCTATGGTTTTATCGGCATTTGCCCTAACCCTAAACGCTCCTGCAATGACCGAATGCGTTTTCTTTGTCTTATCGACTTTTTTTACATTCAAGCTCAGCGAAGGCAATTCTAAGGGCGCACTGTCGAAAAATGTGGCTTCTTGAATATACTTTGAAACCTGTTCTTGAGCATTTTGACGGGCCAACGTCTGCTTTTGGGCTGATTGATTGTACAGTTGATAACCCGTAAAGCCGGTGGAAAGCGCCAACAATAAAATGGCCGCATATTTCAAGTAGGGCCTGAGTCCTGTCGCTTCCCGCTTTTCGGGGGTAATGATAAATGGAATTTTCTCTTCGAGTTCCTCTACTTCTTCCTTCAATACCTCACGCTTGACAGGTGTTGCCACAAATGAAGAAAGACCAAATGACGAGGTCAGGTAGTTGATTTTATTTTCGGGATTAAAAACAATACGGCCCGTTTCGTTCAAACGAAGAGTTCCAACGCCAAAGAGCTCTAATGTACCGCCTGCTTTCAGCTTTTTTTTCCAATCCCTAGAAATAAGAAGTACCTCTTGCAGCATTTCTTCATAGGGCAAATCTTTGTCCTTGGCGATATGAGAAACCAAAAGACCATCATTTTTGGCCAATTGTTCGTTGAACGATATGGTCTTTGAGGGCGGGTAGATGGTGTTTGTGGCAGCATCCAACTGTGCGGATTTTGACTGTGCGAGAAAACCTCCAAATTCGGGCATGACCACACAATTGTACCTGTACAATAAATCTTTGATGTAGTCTTCTGCTCGCATGTGGGCAAATATTACAAAAATTGGAAGTGTTTAAAATAGCCCCGCATAACTTTTTATTAACATTCTAATTTGCCTATTTTGTGGAAAACTTTTGGCTGATTTTAAATGTCTGAACAGGAAGTCATTGCCCTGCTACGCTTGCAAAGAGCACCCCATATTGGAGATATTACCGCTAAAAAATTGCTTACGGCCTGTGGTAGTCCAACGGCTGTTTTTAAGGATAAACTGCACCATCTCTTAAAAATCGATGGCATTGGCAAGATTACCTTGAAGGGCCTTTATGATACCCAACACTTAGAAGCTGCTGAGGCTGAGTATCGTTTTATCATGGAAAATGGTGTTGGTTTCAGTTATTTTATGGATGCTGACTATCCCGACTACCTCAAACATTGTGTCGATGCCCCGATACTGCTTTTCAAAAGGGGCAATATCGATATCAAAAACCGAAAGATCATCAGTGTGGTCGGCACCCGCAATATCACAAGTTATGGTGCATCGTTCTGTGAAGCTTTTGTGGAAGCACTGGCTCCGTTGAATCCGGTAATCGTGAGCGGATTTGCGTATGGGGTCGACATAACTGTACAGCGGGCGGCCGTGGAACACGGGCTGCAAACCATTGGCTGCTTGGCACATGGTTTGAACCAAATCTATCCGAAAGTGCATCAAAAATATGTGAAGAAAGTAGAGGAAAATGGCGGATTCTTAACAGAATTCCATAGTACGAGTAATCCCGATAGGGAAAATTTCTTGAAGCGAAACCGTATCATTGCGGGCATGAGCGAAGCGACGGTCATTGTTGAATCGGCAGAAAAGGGTGGCAGTTTGGTCACCGCCGATATCGCACATGGTTACAACCGCGACGTCTTTGCCGTGCCCGGGCGTTCTACCGATAAGTTCAGTGTGGGCTGCAACAATCTTGTCAAGCAACAAAAAGCACATTTATTGACATCGGCAGCCGATTTGATTTATATTTTGGGTTGGCAGGTAGAAGATAAACCCAAGAAGGAAATACAAAAGACCCTTTTTGTGGAGTTGGAAGAAACAGAACGGTCTGTCTATAACTATCTGCAAGCCAACGGCAAACAGCTGTTGGATACAATCGCCCTTGAATGTAAAATGCCCGTATTCAAGATTTCCTCGACCTTGTTGAACATGGAGATGAAGGGTGTCGTTCGCCCCTTGCCCGGAAAGTTGTTCGAAGCGATATGATTTTCCCGCTCCCGATAGCTATCGGGAGGCGGAAATCTAATTTTTTTCAATTGTCCCCTTGATGGGCTTCAGGGGTGTTTTCTTTTTTTTCATCGCCTAAAAAAGAAACAAAAAAGTCTAGGCTGTTTTTAAATATATTTGAATATAATTCTTGTGTAGATACATCGAAATATGAACCCCTCCTTCAGAAGTTCCGATAGCTATCGGGATGGGGAGGCCCTTAATACCCAACTTTCTCCCGAACCCTAGCCAATACTTTATCAGCCACTTTTTTGGCCTTTTCAGCGCCGATGGCAAGAGCATCATCAACTTCATTTAAGTGGTTCGTGTAGTACTCAAATTTTTCACGTGGCCCCTTAAATTTTTGTAGAATCAGCTCAAAGAGGGCCTGTTTGGCATGGCCATAGCCATAATTGCCCGCCAGATAGTTGGCAGACATTTCTTCGATTTGTTCTTGTGAGGCCATTAATTTGTAAAGCGCAAACACATTGTCTTTGGTGGGGTCTTTTGCGTCCTCCATTGGGGTGCTGTCGGTAACAATGCCCATGATTTGTTTGCGCAGCTTTTTGTCAGGTTGAAATATATCGATGATATTGCCTTTGCTCTTGCTCATTTTTTCCCCATCGGTTCCCGGCACATACATGGTGCTTTCTTGCAATTTGATTTCTGGCAGCACAAAGGTTTCCCCAAATTGGTTGTGAAAGCGCGAGGCCACATCACGGGTCATTTCCAGATGTTGCGACTGGTCTTTCCCTACGGGAACAATATCCGCATCATACAGCAGAATATCCGCAGCCATAAGCATCGGGTAGGTGAAAAGTCCGGCATTGACATCTTCCAGTCGGTCGGCCTTGTCCTTGAACGAGTGTGCCAAGGTCAACCGTTGATACGGAAAGAAACAACTGAGGTACCACGCCAATTCGGTAACTTGGGGTACGTCGCTCTGGCGGTAGAACACTGTTTTTTCAACATCCAATCCGAAAGCCAACCAAGTGGCCGCCGTGGCGTAGGTGTTTTGCCGTAGTACGTTTCCATCTTTGATTTGGGTAAGTGAGTGCATATCGGCAATAAAAAGAAATGATTCGTTTTCAGGATTTTGTGCCATTTCAATCGCTGGAATGATGGCCCCCAAAATATTGCCCAAATGCGGGGTGCCGGTACTCTGAATGCCTGTAAGTATTCGTGCCATGTAGTTAGCTATTATTCGAATCGAATGATTTCCCTATTTGAAAACTGTCAAAAATTCAGAACCAAAAGCTAAAAAACGATATTGTAGCGTCTAGCGTCTTATATCTAAAAGCGTAGCGGTCTTACGTCTATTTGACAAGCGACAAAGGTAAAAGAATTCACTCGATAATCGAGGGTTATATGCTCTGGCACTGGTGTCGAAATTTGAATTAAAAGCTTCTTTCAGTCTGGCCGGCAATCCCAGGGCAATTGGCCAAAAGCAGGGACAAATCATTACATTTGTCGCCATGCTTCGATGGGTCAAAAATTTTGGGCATTTGTTGTACCGAATTTGGTTTTACCTGCTTGTTGCACTGCCCATTCTCATCTTCTCACCATTTTTGTTGTTGACGACCTTTTCAGAAAAGACCTATCCGCAATTTTTCTGGTTGGCCCGAAACATCTGGGCGACCACAATTTTATATGGTATGGGCTGCCCGCCAAAAATCAAGAGGGAACAAGAGATGCAAAAGGGCAAGAGCTATATGTTGGTGGCGAACCACACCAGCATGCTCGATATCATGCTGATGCTCAGGGCAAGCAAGAATCCCTTTGTTTTTGTCGGAAAAAAGGAGCTGGTTAAAATTCCCGTGTTCGGATTCTTCTACAAACGGGTTTGCATTTTGGTCGACCGTGAGGACGTCAAAAGTAGAACCGCGGTCTACCGAAGGGCACAACGAAGGCTGAACCAAGGGTTGAGCATCTGTATTTTTCCAGAAGGCGGGGTGCCCGATGAGAATATGGTCTTGGATGAATTTAAGGATGGTGCTTTTCGTATGGCCATCGCCCACAAAATACCCGTAGTGCCCATGACGTTTTATGATTGCAAGAAGCGGCTTCCTTTTTCTTTTTTTAAGGGAGGCCCTGGGGTACTTCGAGTCAAAGTCCATGAATTTTTTGAAACGGGAATCTTGTCAGAGGATGACAAATCCACACTTCGCGAAGAGGTGCGAGAATTGATTTTGAATGAGCTTCATAATAAAAACGCCCCACATAAAATGCAGGGCGCCTAAGCAGTTGCCGAGTGGCAACCTACCTAACCAACTTCATGAAACTCCATTTCGAAGATTTTCAAAATCTTTGAAATGCTTAGTTGAACGAACCCCGACCGCCAGCGTGGGGTCTCTTAAATTTTTATCCCCAGCTCAAAACTTAAAGCTGACACCGCTATACACTCCCACCGAAAAAGGCCTGAAATCACCGGCAGTATCTGAAAACGTGTTTAGCTGGTACTTAAATACGGGTTCAAGGTTTACTTGTATCTTGGGTGAAAACTCGTAATTGAAACCGACACCGACGTTGGTACTGAAATTAACATCATTTACGTTGTTGGCTTCGCCCATTTCGGTGACCAAGCCATCAGACTCAAGGGAAACCGAATTGTCAATCAAAAACAAAGAGCTGACACCGCCAATCAGGTTGACGCCAAACTTTTTGTCAACCAAGGCATAATTGAGCTCAACGGGTACTTCTAAATACCCCATTTGCTGTACCATTCTGCCCTCAAACTCAGGCGTACGTGCAATCAGGTCCACAGCTTCTTCATTAGGTGCAAACGCAGCGCTTTGTGTCTTACTCTGTACCACAAGGTTGCGTGAGGCCTGGTTGTAATCAATGTTGTCAATTTCGCCATTGGTCGATGTGGCCAAAGAAGAGGAAAAAATGATATCATCAGTATCGTATCCAAAGTCAACCCTGTGAATACCTGAACGAACGGTCAACCGCTTGCCCAAGTCGTAGGCGACGGTAAGCCCATAGCTCAAATTGACGTTGCCAGATTTTGAGTTGGCCGCAAAATTGGAGTGAATGGGCGACCCTTCGCCCAGACTGCTGAAATAGACAGGGGCAACCGATGGCCCAACGGACCACTTGTTCGCCTTGCTTTCTGCCAAAGCATTCTCTTCGTTGTCTTGTTGCTCTTCAATGGCATCGTAAATGGATTTTTTGTTGCTTTCCACTTCTGTACTATCAGCGGTGGCAACGGCGACTTCATCAACTGAAATGGACTTCTCAAGAAGGTTTTTGTCTTTTTGATCGTTGTTGTTGTCTGCTACGGCCTTTTCCTTATCAGAAATTGTATGTTCTGGTTGGGGAGTTTGATTTTCGGCAGCATTTTCAACATCTGGGCGATCCTGTTTTTCTGCGGAAGCCACAACCTCTCTTTCATTATCCCGAAGATTGAAAGGGCTGTTCGTTGCCTTATCGGATTGTGTTTCCTTATTATTGGAAGCCGCTTTTTCTGATGGGGTGCGTTTATTGACAACAGCAATTTCAGTTTCCTGCTGTGATGGTGTTTTTAACCTGCTTTGGTTTCGGTCTTTTTCCACAATTTCGGAAGCATCATGCCCATCTTTTCGAGCCTTGTCATTGGAATCGGCCACTTGGGTTTGCTCGCTTGTCTTCGGGTTCTGGTCAAGGTCTTTAGCCTCTTCGCTGTTTTGTTCGACGGTAGTGGTAGCTGCATCTTCTTGCGCCGAGGGGGTATCAAACGGATTCACAACATATAACAAAACTGCCAACAAAGCGGCCACACCGCCCAACTGCCACCAGATGGGAGCAATCCTTTTTTTCTGTTTCTTCTTGTCAAGCGAGGCCTCAATGGATTGCCAGACCCCATCATCAGGTTGTTGCTGAAAATCTTTGAATCGCTCTTTAAAAAGTTCTTCTATGTCTTTTTTTCCCATTGCTAAAGGGTTTAGGCTATATTGATATTTTCTTTTTCGATTTTTTCCCTTAAAATCATTTTGGCACGCGCCAAGTTCGATTTTGATGTTCCCGTCGAGGTGCCCAACATCTCGCTGATCTCACGATGGGAATATCCATCCAAAACATAGAGATTAAAGGTCAGACGGTACTTATTGGGCAAGTCTTGAATGTACTGCAACAACGTTGACAGGCTCAGGTCGTTCCGTTCTTCCTCAACCTCGATTTTATCACCAAAATTCTCTGAAACCACGTTCAGATATTGTTCTTTTCTATATTTCTGCATTACTGTGTTCACCGTAATGCGTTTCATCCATCCTTCAAAAGACCCTTTGAAATTGTACTGCCCTATTTTGTCAAAAATGGTCATGAAACTGTCATGCAGGTTATCTTCTGCCTCAGTTTTGTTGCGAGAGTATTTGAGGCACATTCCGAAGAGTATACCTGAATATCTTTGGTATAATTCTTCTTGCGCCGCTCTTTTTCCCTTTTTACAGTTAACTATGAGTTCTTCAAGACTCAAAATCGTTGGCTAAGTATCGTTAATCTGTTTATTGGCACCGCCCAAAGGGTTTAATACCCTGAGGCTTGCCTCGAAATTAAAATTCAGTTTCGTTTGAATATCTCATGGGCTTGCCCTGAGGTAGTTTACTATTGGCCGGAAGGCGCATCACTCACCTCAACGGTATATTCTAAATATGTGGCATTACCGTCTTCATCTTCACCAGCGTAAAACCGGAACAAATAGGGTTCTGAATAAAGTACCTGAAATCTAAATTGTGCCTCTACCTCTTCCACCGCCTGCGTACAGGCTGTGTCGGTATCAACCAGTTCCGATCCTATGGCGACAATGTTTCTTGTTGTCAAATCGACATCTTGCACATCAAATCCCTGAAAAAACACACAACCATTGTGTCTTTGGTACGTGACCGTTATATCATAGACTTGGTTTAGTTCAAAGGACTCTGGCACTTCGGCATCCAAAATCCGTAATGCCACAAAATGAAAATTTTGATCATCGTCAAGGTCGCATCCCCCCATAAATAGCATCAAAACGCTAAAAAGCGCCACTGCGAATACCCTTTTCATCTGTTTAAAATTTTACAATTAACTGATAAACAAGTGATTGCGAAATTTGTAATCAGATGCAACCACTTCATTTTCTTTTTCTTTAGATGAAGGGATGAAACAAGGGTTGCGTAGCAAAAAGCACTGTTGGACGAAAGTTTGTGACTTACGAGGCTTCTAAAGCTGAGAGTGCTTCTTTGATTTTGCCCTCCAGTTCTTCCATCAATTCAGGATTATCCTGTAAAAGTGACTTGACCGCATCTCGGCCCTGCCCCAATTTGGTGTCACCGTAGCTGAACCATGATCCGCTTTTTTTGACGATTTCATAGGCCACCCCCAAATCGAGTATTTCACCTACTTTTGAAATACCCTCACCGTACATGATGTCAAATTCTGCCGTTTTGAAAGGCGGGGCCACTTTGTTCTTGACGACCTTGACCCGGGTCTTGTTTCCCTGAACATTTCCGTCAGTGTCCTTTATCTGTGTAGAGCGGCGGATATCCAATCGAACCGAAGCATAAAACTTTAGGGCATTGCCCCCTGTAGTGGTTTCAGGATTACCGAACATCACCCCAATTTTTTCTCGAAGCTGGTTGATGAAAACGACGGTACAATTGGTTTTGCTTATGGTGGAGGTCAACTTTCGCAACGCTTGCGACATCAAACGGGCATGAAGCCCCATTTTTGAGTCGCCCATCTCACCTTCAATCTCACTTTTTGGGGTCAAAGCCGCTACCGAGTCAACGATTACAATATCTATGGCTCCCGAGCGGATGAGGTTTTCGGTAATTTCAAGGGCCTGTTCCCCATGGTCGGGCTGCGAAATGATAAGGTTGTCAATATCGACACCCAGTTTTCGGGCATAAAAACGATCAAAAGCGTGCTCTGCATCGATAAACGCTGCAATACCGCCCGCTTTTTGAGCTTCTGCAATCGCATGTAGGGTCAACGTTGTCTTACCGGAAGATTCAGGCCCATAAATTTCAATGACACGCCCCCGAGGATAACCCCCAACGCCCAAAGCAATATCAAGACCCAATGACCCAGACGGAATCACCTCGACATCTTGCACCACAGCATCACCCATTTTCATTACGGCACCCTTGCCGTAGGTTTTGTCTAATTTGTCAAGGGTAAGTTTTAGCGCCTTTAATTTTGCTTCTTTTTCGCTGCTCATGTTACGTATATTGCTTGTATTTTCCTGAGAGTATGGTTCCGATGCCACCAAATTGGATATAATCGAAAGCTATGCCCAAGAAAGGTTTATTAATTATTAGTTATTACCAACCTTCAGGGATGATCAATATTCTATTATCAACCCAAGGTAATCCAAAATTTTTAGGGCTTGCTAAAATAATGTTCTTTTGGCAGATTACCAGTCTAGCTGAGTATTTTATGTAAAGGAAAAACAGACAAGGCATGCTAGGTTCACCCCATTAACTTAATAGCAAATAACGGTTAACTTTTAAAGACGCGCAACCTTTTTGAAAGGTATGCGTCTATAGGGTGACTAATTCAAAATCTGTATAGATTTCGAGACCACTTGGGTGAAAACATTCACGCTACTGAAAAAGAAAATATGTGGTCTGAACGGGCGGCTTTTATGGCCGCCCGTTTGTTTTCAGGTATTTTATATTTTTGCAGCACTTTTAAAATGATTCTTTCAACGTAATTGATTGGTATAGCATGCAACTGTACAATACATTAAGTGCGAAAGAAAGAGCCCGGCTTATCGAAGAGGCTGGCCAAGACAGGCTGACCATCTCTTTCTACAAATACGCACACATCGGCAATCCACAGCTATTTAGAAACCACCTTTTTATTCATTGGAACGAACTCGGTGTGCTTGGGCGCATTTATGTGGCATACGAGGGCATCAATGCGCAACTTTCGGTGCCCGCTGAAAATTTCGAAGCTTTCAAAACCCATTTGGACAGTATTTCGTTTCTTGAAAATGTTCGTCTGAACATTGCCATTGAGCAAGACAACAAATCATTCTTGAAGCTCAAGGTAAAGGTCCGCAACAAGATTGTCGCTGATGGGTTAAATGATAGCACCTTTGATGTCACCAACAAGGGCGTGCATGTCGATGCCGAACAATTCAATGCACTTATCGAAGACCCAGACACGATTTTGGTCGATATGCGCAACCACTACGAGAGCGAGATAGGGCATTTTAAAAATGCCATTACCCCTGATGTGGATACGTTTCGTGATTCATTGGATATCATCGAGAAAGACCTAGCCGACCATAAAGAGGATAAAAAATTGGTGATGTACTGTACCGGCGGCATTCGATGTGAGAAAGCCAGTGCCTATTACAAACATAAAGGCTTTAAAAACGTCTATCAGCTTGAAGGCGGAATCATTGAATACACGAGACAGGTACAGAAGAAAGATCTTGAAAATAAGTTTTTGGGAAAGAATTTTGTGTTCGACCATCGAAGGGGAGAGCGTATTTCTGAGGATGTCATCTCAAATTGCCATCAATGTGGAAAGTCCTGCGATACCCATGTGAACTGTGCCAATGAAGCATGCCATTTGTTGTTCATACAATGCGAAGAGTGCAGTGAAAAAATGAACTCCTGTTGTTCAACGGAATGTCAAGAGATTGCGGCACTGCCATTCGAAGAACAAAAAAGATTGCGAAAGGGCAAGCATGCCAGCAATAAAATCTTCAAGAAAGGCCGCTCTGAGGTGTTGAAGTACAAAAGATAGGGTTTCCCCTTGCCTTAAATTATGCTATCTTTACCTTGAAAAGATTTATGAACCCTGTTCGGTGTGTTCCAGTGGGCATATCGATTCAAGATATACAATATGGCGTGTAGCAGTTGTTCAACCGGTAAGGATGGACAACCGCGAGGCTGCAAGAACAACGGTACTTGCGGCACTGATGGTTGTAACAAGCTCACGGTTTTCGATTGGCTTTCCAATATGTCACTGCCCAACGGTCAGCAACCTTTTGACTGTGTTGAGGTGCGGTTCAAGAACAGTCGCAAAGAGTTTTTCAGAAATGTTGATGCGATACCACTTTCCATCGGCGATGTGGTGGCCACCCAGGCAAAAGCGGGCCATGATGTTGGCATCGTCACTTTGACGGGTGAGCTGGTTCGCGTACAAATGCGAAAGAAGAAGGTGGGCTTTGATGATAAGTCCCTTCCAAAAATTTATAGAAAGGCCACCCAGAGAGACATTGATATTTGGCAAAAATGCCGTAATAGGGAGGAGGAGATAAAAAAACGCTCCCGTGAAATTGCCATCTCGTTGAACCTTCAGATGAAATTGAGCGACGTTGAATTTCAGGGCGATGGCTCAAAGGCCACATTTTACTACACTGCAGAAGAGCGGGTCGATTTTAGGCAGCTCATCAAAGACATGGCCCGTGCTTTCGGCATTCGCATCGAGATGCGGCAAATCGGGTATCGACAAGAGGCACAGCGCCTTGGGGGAATCGGTTCTTGTGGTAGGGAACTGTGCTGCTCTACCTGGTTGACCGATTTTCGTTCGGTAAGCACAGCTTCTGCAAGGTACCAGCAACTCGCCCTGAATCCACAGAAATTGGCGGGGCAATGTGGCAAGCTGAAATGCTGCCTCAACTATGAGCTCGATATGTATTTGGAAGCTCTGAAAGATTTTCCATCCCCAGATACCAAATTACAGACAGAAAAGGGGGTGGCGTTTTGCCAAAAGGTCGATATTTTCAAGGAAACGCTTTGGTTTTCATACAAAAACGACCCCTCCAACTGGCATGCCCTGAGTAAGCAACAGGTACAAGAGATTTTAGACACCAACAAGAGCAAAGGCAAAATCGATAGTTTGGAAGCCTTTTCGGCAGAGAAAGTCATTGAGGGAGAGGCCATGTTCGAAAATGCTGCCGGCCAAGACAGTTTGACGCGTTTTGACCGCCCTAAAAAGAGAAAGCAAAAAAGAAAAAAGAGGCGTAACAACAAAACAGGCAACAAAGCGAATGTTTAAACGATTGATTTTATTGGCTTTGGTCTTTGGTGCCTTGGTCTCTTGCCAAGAAAACTTGGTGTTCTCAAAATTTAGGCCAACTTCCAATGGGGCGTGGAACGCCTCCCAGATTATGCAATTTGAGGTCTCTGATTTGGATAGTCTTCAAAGTTACAACCTCTTTATCAGCGTTAGAAATGATGATACATATCCGTTCAGCAACCTATTTTTGATTGCCGAGTTGGAAAGGCCCAGTGGCAACACTGTAAAAGACACCTTGGAATATGAAATGGCCTTGCCAACCGGAGAATGGATGGGCACAGGCTATGGCAGTATCAAAGAAAATAAATTGTGGTACAAAGAAAACATCGTTTTTCGCGATACGGGCGTATATAAGATTAAGATTTCACATGCCATGCGAAAGAACGGTGATGTATCGGGAATACAATCCTTAAAAGGAATCACCGATGTAGGGCTCGAAATCGAAAAAAGCAATCAGTAGGAGTATGGCAAAAAAAGTCAAAAAGCAAGAGAGAAAAAGCTTTTTCAAATTCATCAAATGGTTTTGGATCGTCTTCACATCAGGAGTGTTTCTCGTCTTCTTGGTCTTTTTATTGGCAGGTTGGGGCGTTTTTGGTGAAATGCCCACTTTTGAACGTTTAGAAAATCCGCAGACCAACCTGGCCACAGAAATCATTTCATCAGACGGCGAAACCCTTGGCAAGTATTATTTGGACGATAACCGAACCCCAGTGCCGTACGACAGTTTGCCCCAAAATTTGGTCCAGGCCTTGATCGCAACCGAAGACGCCCGTTACTTTGATCATTCGGGCATTGATGCACGGGGCACAGTGAGGGCATTTGCATTTTTGGGAACCAAGGGCGGCGCCAGTACCATTTCGCAACAATTGGCCAGACAATTGTTTGTGGGTGTCAGATCACGGAATAAGTTTGAGGCCGTTACCCAAAAAATCAAAGAATGGGTCATAGCCACACGTTTGGAGCGCAGTTACACAAAAGAGGAAATCATCGCTATGTACATGAACATCTATGATTTTCATTACAACGCCGACGGTATCCGCTCTGCGGCCAGAATTTATTTTGGTAAAGAACCCAGCCAGTTGAGAACTGAAGAATCGGCCATGCTGGTCGGTATGCTGAAGAACTCATCGTATTACAATCCTATCCGAAGGGAAGAGCTGGTCAAAAACAGGAGAAATACTGTCTTGGGTCAAATGGCAAAATATGGGTACATCACCCAACAACAAAAAGACTCCCTACAGAATCTTGAAATGGATATCAATTTCAACCCTGAATCGCACCGCGAGGGATTGGCCACCTATTTCAGGATGTACCTCCAACGTTGGCTGAACAATTGGATTGAAGATAATCCCAAACCAGATGGGAGCAAGTACAATATTTATTTGGATGGATTAAAGGTCTACACCACCATCGATTCGCGCATGCAGCGCCATGCAGAGGAAGCCGTTGAAGCCCACATGAAAAAGTTACAGGCTGAATTTTTCCATCAAAACACCCCTGATAGGAATCCGACCGCACCTTTTTTAGAGCTTTCAAAAAGTGAAATGGACAACATCATCGAGCGGGCCATGAAAGTTTCTGCCCGTTGGCGGGCCATGAAACGCGAAGGTGTTCCAGAAAGCGAGATTCGCGCTTCGTTCAACAAGAAAACTGATATGACCGTTTTTGATTGGAATAGCGATTCCTACGAAAAAGACACGATAATGACCCCTTTGGATTCCATTCGGTACTACAAAACCTTCTTGCGAACCGCCATGATGTCGATGGAGCCACAGACCGGGCATGTCAAAGCTTGGGTCGGCGGCATCGATTTCAAACATTTTCAATACGATAACGTATATCAAGGTGCGCGCCAGGCAGGCTCTACCTTCAAACCCTTTGTCTATGCCGCAGCGATTGATCAATTGCGCTTGTCGCCCTGTGATTCGCTCCCTGACAGCCAATATTGCATCGAACCCCTGAAACATGGCAATCCCGAGGCGTGGTGCCCCAAAAATTCAAACGGAAAGTATTCAGGTGAGCGTAAAACCTTGAAAAACGCCTTGGCAAATTCAGTGAATACCATCACGGCCCAATTGATTGATCAGGTCGGCCCAGGATCGGTCGTCGAGATTGCAAAGAATATGGGAATCACCCGTGAAATGGTTGAGGCACCTGCAATAGCTTTGGGTACACCCGACATCAATGTGTTTGAAATGGTTGGGGCCTACGGCACATTTGCTAACAAAGGGGTGTATGTAAAACCGGTCACGGTAACAAGGGTAGAAGATAAAAATGGTACGGTACTCTACGAATATGTGCCAGAGACCAAAGATGTGCTCAGTGAAGATGTGGCCTATGCCATGGTCAATCTGATGGAAGGGGTGACCCAATACGGTTCTGGAGGCAGATTGCGACATTCCTACAACAAGAATAATACAGTCTATAAAGAGATTATCACGGGCTATCCGTATGAATTGACCAATCCCATTGCCGGTAAAACAGGTACGACCCAAAACCAAAGTGATGGTTGGTTTATGGGCATGGTGCCCAATTTGGTCACAGGGGTCTGGGTCGGTGGCGAAGATCGGGCGGCCCATTTTAGGAGCTTGGCTTATGGTCAGGGCGCTTCAATGGCCTTGCCCATTTGGGCGATGTACATGAAGAAAAATTATGAGGATGAAGAATTGGGTGTTTCAACGGATGCCTTTGAAGAGCCCGAAGACCTTTCCATCAATGTTGACTGCACTAAAATATTGCAGGAAATCAAGGAAGATGTAGATACCGAGGATGATTTGGATGACTTGGATTTTTGAATCGATAATCGAGATCTATAATGCTCCGGCGCTTGTGTCGAAGTTTTAGGTTACAGTTCCTTTGAACGGCTTATGGGCTTGCTCTGGGGTAGTTTACTTCAATGTGCAGCCCAAAATCTAGGAGTTCTACCCGCAAAATCGTAATTTTCTACCTTTGGTAAACTTCTAGACCATGATCAATAAAACAGTGCCGAATGTAACGACTGCCCTGAAGGGCGTCAAAGACGGTATGACCTTTATGCTGGGTGGCTTTGGCCTTTGCGGCATTCCTGAAAATGCCATTGCAGAATTAGTGCGTCTTGGGGTGAAAGACATCACCTGTATCTCGAACAACGCCGGGGTCGATGATTTCGGCTTGGGATTATTGCTGCAAAAGCACCAAATAAAGAAGATGGTTTCCTCCTACGTTGGTGAGAACGATGAGTTTGAACGGCAGATGCTCAGTGGCGAGCTTGAGGTGGAATTGACCCCACAGGGCACCTTGGCCGAAAAATGTAGGGCGGCGCAAGCAGGTTTTCCGGCATTTTATACCCCAGCAGGATATGGCACAGAGGTGGCCGAAGGCAAGGAAACCCGCGAGTTTAACGGTAAAATGTATGTTCTGGAAGAGGCTTTCAAGGCAGATTACGCCTTTGTCAAAGCTTGGAAGGGCGATGCGGCCGGAAACCTCATTTTTAAGGGCACGGCCCGAAATTTTAATCCCAATATGTGTGGTGCGGCAACGATTACAGTGGCCGAGGTCGAAGAGTTACTTCCTGTAGGCAGCTTAAATCCCAATGAAATCCATATACCCGGAATATTTGTGCAACGTATTTTTCAAGGCAAGAATTATGAGAAGCGTATTGAGCAGCGGACGGTGAGAACGAAAAGCTAATTTAATGGGATTGTCCCCTTGAGGGGACTTTAGGGGTGTTTTTAGAAAAATACAGCTAGTATTGAATTATAGATAAGGAAATAATTTTATTAAAGGATTCCCGCCTTTGCGGGAATGACATTAAAACATGTTAGATAAAAACGGAATCGCAAAACGAATCGCAAAAGAGGTCAAAGATGGGTATTATGTCAATTTGGGCATTGGCATCCCCACATTGGTGGCCAATTTTGTCAGGGATGATATTGAGGTGGAGTTTCAAAGTGAGAACGGGGTGTTGGGCATGGGCCCGTTTCCGTTTGAGGGGGAAGAAGATGCTGACATCATCAATGCAGGCAAGCAGACCATCACCACCTTGCCCGGAGCCTCTTTTTTTGATTCTGCGACCAGTTTTAGCATGATTCGAGGCCAACATGTTGATTTGACCATTCTAGGTGCGATGGAGGTCGCCGAAAACGGCGATATCGCCAACTGGAAAATCCCCGGAAAAATGGTCAAAGGTATGGGCGGCGCTATGGATTTGGTGGCTTCCGCAGAAAATATCATCGTTGCGATGATGCACACCAATAAAGCGGGCCAATCAAAACTGTTGAGCCGTTGCACCTTGCCATTGACAGGTGTAGGCTGCGTAAAAAAAATTGTGACAAATTTAGCGGTTATTGAAGTGACCGACGACGGATTTTTACTCTTGGAGAGAGCACCCGGCGTTACCGTAGATGAAATCAAGACTGCCACAGAGGGCAAACTCATTGTTGATGGCGATGTGCCTGAAATGGCTATACCAGATGAATCATAAAATGCGACTTAAGATACGATGTTGCTTTTTCTCTTACGGAGCTACTAAACTCTTGCCTAGCCTGAGTTAAGGAAGTTTTTTGCAATGAAGTAAGGGGATGAACAAGTGTATTTGTTGAATTTTGTGGTTTATTTGGTATTAAATAAACCCTAAATCGTACCTTGTGTTGACGCGCCCGTTTTTTCGAACGTTATAGAGAAGTTCGTAAAGGGTGTTCGGATTAAAAGGTTTCCCGATATGGCCGTCTATTCCTGACCCAATGAATTCATCCATGATATGTGCCCCCGAGGAAGCAGATAGTGCAATGATCGGGATATTCAAATCAAATTGCCTGATGGCTTTTGAAGCTTCAAAACCATTCATGATGGGCATCAAAATATCCATCAAGACAACATCATAGCTGTTGTTTCTACATTTTTCCACGGCCTCTTGTCCATTTTCAGCGACTTCGACCACGGCGTTCCATTTACTCAAGAATTTTTTGACCATCAAAACGTTTATCCGATTGTCTTCGGCCACAAGCACCGATAGGTTTTCAAGTGATGTTTTGTTTTCAATGACCTTATCATATTGTTTGTGCTTGGGTTTGATTTCACTGATATCAAAGTTCAAGGCAAAGCTAAAGATAGAGCCAACCCCAGGTTCGCTGTTCAGCAGAATCTTGCCATTCATCAATTCAACCAATTTTTTGCTGATGCTGAGCCCGAGTCCCGTACCTCCAAATTTTCGAGCTGTGCTCGAATTGGCCTGCGTGAAAGCTTCAAAAATTAGTTCTTGTTTTTGCTTGGGGATGCCTATGCCTGTATCGATGACTTCAAAATTGACCTTTACCGAGTCTCTTTCTTTGTTCAGCAAGTCTATTTTTAGTGCCACCTCACCATTCTCGGTAAATTTAATGGCATTGCTCAATAGATTGGTCAGTACCTGTGATAGGCGCGTACAATCACCGACCAAATATTCTGGAATTCGTTCATCCTTCTGAATCGAAAATTCAATCTTGTTCTCTTGTGCTAATTTTCCAAAAGTCGCCAAAAGACCGTTCAAACGGTCGTCTAGGCTGAAGGCAATGGTTTCGAGCTCAATATTTCCGCTTGCTATTTTACCAAAATCCAAGATGTCATTTACGAGAGAAAGCAAATGCTCAGATGAATGCTTTAAAACGTTGAGGTTTTCCAATTGGGAATCTTGGGGGTTTTCTAAAAGCAGCAAGTGTGAAGTACCGATGACCGCATTCAAGGGCGTTCTTATCTCATGGGTTATCGTAGACAAGAATTCATCTTTTGCCCTATTGGCCAATGCTTCTTTTTCTTTGGCTTTTAAAAGTGAAAGTTCGACTTCTTTTTGTTCGGTGATATCCCAAATGGAACCAATGTAACCTATGGGTGCCCCTTCCTCACTATAAACCTTTTTAAGGCTGATATCCAACCAAATTTGGGTATTGTTTGAAGTCTTTATTTGCAGCACTTTGCAATAAGCATCAAAGTCTTTGTTGATGAGCCCATTGAACTCATGACGATCTTTTCTGGCAAGAAGGTGCAGATATTCAGAATAGGGTTGGCCAAGACAGTCAATAACTTTGAGTCCGGTAAGTTTTTCCCAAGCGGGGTTCAGATACACCCAATTGCCTTGCAAATCTGTCTCAAATATGACTTCGGCAATATTGTTGACAACATTATCAGGTTTTCGGGTGAATTGCTCAAGCTTTAAATCTGTATGCCGTTTCTGTTTTTTATGAATGTTCAGTGATTGCTCAAGCTGGCGTGAACTGATTTCGAACTGATGGTACGATGTGCTTATCATTTGCAGTAAGCGACCAAGACCAGAATTTGTTTCGTCTGAGATTTGAGCTTGCTCAAGCTGTCTTCTGAGCAAAGGGTGTAGGTCGCCGTGCATTGCATTAGGTTAAGTATAAATAGAAACCTCTACTTATGATTTGGGATTGTGAATTAAAGGCAATTAATCGAATTGTGTAGGTTTTTTCGACATACACCGCCTTTTTATCGATTTGCGCATTGAATACCTGAGAAGTTCACATGCAATCTGCTGTAAAATAACAAAGTAGGCAGCATATCGATAACGTTTCATATTTTGGTCAGTTCGCAACAGAATTTTTCAAGTTCGCAACAATATTTTGTAATTCAACCTGTTAGTATGTACTTTTAGTGTCCATTTGTTCCAAATATCAACAATTAACCTATTACAGTTATGGCCCCAGAACTTAACCAAGTAGCTATTCACGAAGAAATTCAGGTATATCACAACGACTTTTATTCAGGCTTTGCCCGATTGGTAAAAAAGTTGTTTATGCTGTAAGCAGTGTGATGACCAAGAAAAATAGACAGGACATTCGTCCTGTTTTTTTATGCGGCTAACCTAAAAAGAAAGAAAAAATGTATAAATATGTAAGAAAATACAACAAATATTGATTTGCTCCGTTTCTATACTGTATTGTTTTTACAAAGCTATAAAATCTTACAAAACAAAACCTACTTGCAATGGCTGCCCAAATTACACAAAACCCTACTGGTGCAATCTATAAAGAGATGGCCCTATTTTTTGGTGGTATCTTAAGTTTTGCCAATAAACTACTTATGTTTTGACGGTTGATTTAGAAAGATGAAAAAAGACGGCTCCCCAAAGGCCGTCTTTTTTATTTCATGTTTACTTTTATGGCATGAAGCCCAAATTGGTAAAGTGCAGACCTGATGATGTCGAGATGTTGGCCCATCTTTCAAGAAAGACATTTAAGGAGGCTTTTGAGCACGATAACAATCCTGAAGATTTTGATAGTTACATGAGTATTGCTTTCAATAGTGATAAGCTAAGCAGTGAACTTGACAATTCAGAATCATTTTTCTTCTTTATTTATGTTGCAGATGATGTTGTGGGCTATTATAAGGTCAACATTGGCAATGCACAAACCGATGTTCAAGAAGACATCGCCCTTGAGCTTGAACGCATCTATATCTTGAAAGATTTTCAGGGCAGACAATTGGGAACTTGGGCATTGCACAAGGTCATCGGGTTGGCAAAAAAATTCAAAAAAGAGTACGTATGGCTGGGTGTTTGGGAGCATAACCAACATGCCATTCGGTTTTACGAAAGACACGGATTCGAAAAATTTGGAGAACATCCCTATTATATAGGCAATGACAGGCAGACCGATTGGTTGATGCGTTTCAACATCAAAGGGTAGCTTCTTTTGATTTTAAATGAAGCAATACTTGCTCTAAGCAGCCATCCAGGTTTTTCTTGACCTCACTTTCCCAAAAACGGAAGACCGTATAGCCCAATTCGGACAACCCTTTGTTCACTTCACGATCCCGTTGCATGTTACGCTCGATCTTCGGTATCCAGAATTCGCGATTGCTCTTGATTTTGTGTTTTCGTACTGACCAATTGTGGCCATGCCAAAACTCCCCATCAATAAAAATCGCCGTCTTATACTTTTTTAATAGGATGTCGGGCTTTCCGATGAGTTTTTTGTAATCAATACGGTAGCGATACCCTGCCGCCCAAAGTGCTTTTCTGAATGCCAGCTCAGGCTTGGTGTTCTTGCCCCGAATCTTGCTCATGATCTTTGAGCGCTGCGGAGTCGTATAAAAACCATCTTCTTCCCTAAAACGGGGAACCTTGATGCGTTCTTCAGGATATTTTTTGGGCATATCCTAAAATACAAAAAGCCAGCCAAAGGCGGGTTGACAAACCTTGAAGGTCTAAACATCTATTGAATTCCGAGACTTCCTTTTTTATACAGTTCAAGAAGTGTTAATCATAGGCATGGTAGAGAACCACAAGATCATCTGCCCGATTATCTACGTTTATGGTAAAGCCATCTAAATTGAAAGAGGTCAATGAGGCTGTCGTCAAACCCAAAAGATCACCATTTTGGTTGCCGTATCTGATACCGATGCAATGTGAATTTGAGGCATATCTAGAGATATCATTGATTGAATTACCAGAACCTCCTACGTATATGGTTTGTTGTGCAATTGTACCACTATCGTCTCTGGCAAAGCCGTTTGCACTACCAAATGAATTTGCGATGCCTCTATCGTTATTTCCTACTGCGTTGTCTGAGTTAAGGTTCAGGCTTTCAACATTGGCATGTGCCACAAAACTTATTTGGGAAGGTTGAAAAGGTATGCCGGTGATAGTTTGGTTGCCTGTGCCTGATATCACAAATACCCCCATATAAACCCTCTGATTGTTTACCACCTCATCCCAAGAAGAACCATTGAATGTATAGACTTTATCGGTATCGGTTGCATAGGCAAAAGCACCTTCTTGCGCACTGGTAATGGCCACGATTTCGGCTAATGTTCCAGTGGGCAATCCCATGACCGAGTTCGCATCTATTTGAGCAAAAACAGGTGTGTAGGTGAGAAGAAAGGAAATCGAAAAAAAATAAAGAAATTTCATACAAAATAGGTGATACTTACAAAACAAAAAACCTATCAATTTATTGTTGACAGGTTCTTCCGTTAATCGAAAAATCAAGTATGTTATCCCTTAACGCTTGCAGACAAATATTCACGGTTCATCCGTGCAATGTTTTCCAAAGAAATTCCCTTTGGACATTCCACTTCACAGGCCCCTGTATTAGTGCAGTTGCCAAAGCCTTCGAGATCCATTTGGCGCACCATGTTCATGACCCTATCGGCAGCTTCAACGCGCCCTTGGGGCAACAAAGCAAACTGTGATACTTTTGCTGAGGTAAAGAGCATAGCACTGGCGTTTTTGCAAGCGGCCACACAGGCCCCGCATCCGATGCAAGTAGCAGCGTTAAACGAAGCGTCTGCCATATCTTTCTCAATAGGTATTGCGTTGGCATCCACGGGATTACCGGATGTGTTCACAGAGATATAGCCACCTGCCTGTTGAATTCTATCAAAAGCGGTTCTATCTACAATCAAGTCTTTGATCACCGGAAATGCAGCAGCACGCCATGGCTCAATGACAATGGTATCACCATCATTAAAGCTGCGCATGTGCAATTGACATACCGTTATCATAGAATCTGGCCCATGGGGGCGGCCATTGATCATCAATGAGCACGTACCACAAATACCCTCTCGACAATCATGGTCAAATTCTACGGGCTCTTCGCCTTTTGATATCAATTCTTCATTCAAGACATCCAACATTTCTAAGAATGACATATCGCTTTCAACGCCATTAAGCGCATAATCGACCATTCTACCCTTGGCGTTGGCATCTTGTTGTCTCCAAATCTTAAGATAAATTTTCATAGCAATCAATTTGTTAATGAGTCAATTTGAAAATGTAGCAATGCTTTTAAAGCAACATTGGTACATTGACATATTGTTATATTGATTTATTTATAAGACCTCGTTTTTACTTCAATATTTTCATAGACCAAATCTTCTTTATGCAACTTGGCCTTGCTTGGTTCCCCTTTATATTCCCAAGCCGAGACATAGGTATAATTTTCGTCATCGCGCAATGCCTCACCTTCAGGGGTTTGGTATTCTTCCCTAAAATGTCCACCACAAGATTCATTTCTGTCCAAAGCATCTTTTGCAAAAAGTTCGCCCAGCTCTAAAAAGTCGGCGACGCGGCCCGCTTTTTCCAACTCTTGGTTCTTGGCATCAGGTTTTCCGGGTACTTTGACATTTTCCCAAAAGTCCTTGCGCAGCTCTGCAATTTCTTGCATGGCATCCTTCAAGTCCTTTGCATTTCGTGCCATACCACACTTGTTCCACATAATCTTGCCCAATTTTTTGTGGTAATGGTCCACAGAGTGGATGCCATTGGTAGACATCAATTTTTCAATACGGTCACGCACGTTTTTCTCCGCCTCATCAAATTCAGGTAAATCTGTGGGAATGGCCCCCGTTCTAATATCATCTGACAAATAATCACCAATGGTATAAGGCAGTACAAAATAGCCATCGGCCAAACCCTGCATCAATGCGGATGCCCCCAATCGGTTCGCACCGTGATCACTGAAATTGGCCTCACCAGCGGCATAACAACCGGGTATCGTGGTCTGCAGGTTATAATCAACCCAAAGACCGCCCATGGTATAGTGCACCGCCGGATAGATCATCATAGGGGTTTTATACGGATTTTGATCTACTATCTTCTCGTACATCTGAAAGAGGTTACCATATTTGGCCTCAATAATCTCTTCGCCCAGTTTTCTTACAGTGGCGTCATCAGGGTCTTTCATGCCGGAGGTCAATGCCTTTTCACGGCCATAACGCATGATGGCGGCATCGAAATCCAAATACACTGCTTCCCCCGTTTTGTTAACGCCATAACCTGCGTCACAACGTTCTTTGGCCGCCCTTGATGCCACGTCGCGGGGCACGAGATTTCCAAAGGCGGGGTATCTTCTTTCCAAATAGTAATCACGTTCTTCTTCACCCAGCTGGGTAGGCTTCAACTTACCCTCACGAATGGCTTGGGCATCTTCCAAACGTTTTGGCACCCAAATACGGCCATCATTCCGCAGTGATTCTGACATCAATGTCAATTTCGATTGATGGTCTCCTGAAACGGGAATACAGGTCGGGTGAATTTGGGTAAAGCATGGGTTTGCAAAAAAAGCACCCCTTTTGTGGGCTTTCCAGGCGGCCATGACATTGGCGCCCATACAGTATGTTGATAGAAAGAACAAGTTTCCGTAACCCCCTGTTGCCAAAACAACGGCATGGCCTGAATGTCGTTCAATTTCACCGGTAACAAGGTTTCTTGCGATGATACCGCGTGCTTTTCCATCCACCAGAACCAAATCCAACATTTCATGTCGGGTATACGATTTGATTTTACCACGTTGGATCTGACGGTTCATGGCTGCGTAAGCTCCCAACAACAATTGCTGTCCTGTTTGTCCTTTGGCATAAAAAGTTCTCGAGACGAGAACACCTCCGAAAGAACGGTTATCCAACAGACCACCATATTCACGGGCAAAGGGAACCCCTTGTGCCACACACTGGTCAATGATATTTGTTGATACTTCCGCCAAACGGTGTACATTCGCTTCCCGTGAACGGTAGTCCCCACCTTTTACGGTATCATAGAACAGTCGATAGACGCTGTCGCCATCACCTTGGTAGTTTTTTGCCGCATTGACACCACCCTGAGCAGCAATAGAGTGGGCACGTCTTGGCGAATCTTGGTAGCAAAAGGTCTTTACGTTGTAGCCCAGTTCTGCAAGTGTAGCGGCAGCAGAACCCCCGGCAAGGCCGGTACCCACAACGATGACATCGATGTTTCGTTTGTTGGCCGGATTGACCAGATTGATTTCGTTTTTATGTTTGGTCCATTTTTCGGCCAATGGCCCGGATGGAACTTTGGAATCCAATACGCTCATATCAATGTGTTATCGGGTTAAGGTGGTGGTAGATGGCTATAAATACAAAGGCCAAAGGAACCACCACTGCAAATGCTTGTGCAAATTTTTTGATGCCAGGGGTATATTTGTTGTTAACTCCCATGGATTGGAAGGAGGAGGCAAAACCGTGCCACAGATGCAGACTTAACAGCACGAATGAAATTACGTAGAGAACCGTTCTCCATATAGGAGCAAACTTCTCGACAGTCTCGGCATAGTATCGTGTCGGGTTTTCTGGATTTGCCTCAATATACTTGTAGGTCATCTCGTGAATCCAAAAATCATAGAAGTGCAGTCCCAGAAAGGCAAGAATCACCAATCCGGAATAAATCATGTTTCTAGAGACCCATGGCGCATTGGCACTGCCTTTGTACTTAACGTATGAAATACCTCGGGCTTTTCTGTTTTGAACTTCAAGAACGAACCCCATTACAAAATGGACAATGACGCCTACAATTAAAATGGGCTGCATAATGAATTGCACTATAGGGTTGTAGCCCATAAAGTGCGATGCTTCATTAAAGAACTCTGGCGAAATGACAGAAGAAAAGTTGATGGTAACATGCAGTACCAAAAAAATGACCAAAAAAAGACCCGAAAGTGCCATCACCACTTTTCGGGCTATCGAAGATTTTATCAATCCGCTCATCAGTAGCTGGTTTTCCTACAAATTTACGGTACGATGGTGTCTTTAACAAACTTTCATCCTTTCAAAACCATTTATTTTAAGATTATATCTGAGCTGTAACCCGCGTTCGATGTTGTTGTCAAAAGATGGCGTTTTACTCCTCAGAACTTAAACAGGGCAATGCATAATTATGAAATAACTGTATCAGGTGGCACAGTTGTATTTTTTATCCGATATTGGGGCTTAAACCTGCACGTTACCAACCATGAACATCGCCATACTTTCGGTCAATTACAATGTGCATTCCACCAAACGTATTTTCAATGAAGCAAAAGAAGCGGGGCATTATGTTGAGTTGATTGACCACACCAAATGTTCGGTGAAATTGGGCGAGGGCAAACCCAGAATATTTTTGGGAGAAGAGGATGTCACCAACGAATTTGATGCGGTAATACCCCGAATTGGTGCCAAGGTCACCAGACATGGTGCCGCCATTGTCAAGCAGTTTGAGATGAACAATGTGTTCAGTACCGCTCGTTCGTTGGGCATTACCAGGGCCCGCAACAAGGTACGCACCTTACAGATCATGGCCCGAAAGAACATTCCGATACCCGAAACAGTTTTTTCGATCAACCCTGACAACATAGAGGAGCAAATTAAAATTTTAGGAGGCCCCCCAGTGATAATAAAATTACAGGAAGGGACACATGGTCTTGGTGTGATTTTGGCCGAAAGCAAGAAATCGGCAAAATCGATTATCGATACGTTTTATAAAATGGATACCAGCATCTTGCTGCAAAAATATATCGAAGAGGCCCAAGGGGAGGATATCAGGATCATCGTGGTCGGCAATAAGGTTGTGGCCAGCATGAAGCGGGTGAGCGAAATCGGTGAATTTCGTTCGAACGTGCATCGCGGTGCGCAGACTGAAGCCGTGAAACCCACCGCAAAAGAGCAGTACATTGCCTTGAACGCCACAAAATATTTAGGTTTGGGGGTTGCTGGAGTGGATTTGATGCGCTCCAAAAAAGGGCCGGTGCTGATTGAGGTCAATGCTTCCCCGGGGCTTAGGGGAATCGAAGCGGCGACGGGTATCAATGTGGCCAAACACATCATACAATTTGTCGAAAGAAATGGATTTCAAAGAAGAAAATAAGACCATCACCATCAACGGCGATGAGATTGCGCCAGAGAAAAACAAGCAGGTACGCATTGAGATTGCCCGTTTGCCCTCGGGCACGCTGATTGACATTCCAGTTCACGTGTTCAATTCAAAAAAACCAGGGCCGACGGTTTTGATCCAGGCCGGACTCCACGGTGATGAAATCAATGGGGTCGAAACCCTTCGTAGACTTTTACAAGACAGAACGTTCAAGATTCAAAAGGGTGCTGTCATCGTGGTGCCCATATTGAACATTTTCGGGTTTATCCATTTTTCTAGGGATGTGCCCGACGGCAAAGATGTCAACCGAAGCTTTCCCGGTTCAAAATCAGGCTCTCTGGCCAGCCGAATTGCCTATCACTATACCACAGAGGTGTTGCCCCAAGTTGATTTGGCCATTGATTTGCATACGGGTGGCGCAAAACGGGATAATTATCCGCAGATACGGTATACCAAAGATGATGAGGCGAGCAAGACATTGGCCAAGGCTTTCGGGGCACCCTATTTTTTTGCTTCCCGATTGATCAATGGTTCATTTCGGAGGACAATGTTCCGAATGAACAAACCGGCAATTGTCTATGAGGCGGGTGAGAGCATGCGGTTCGATGAACAATCCATAGAAATCAGCTTGAAAGGCATCAAAAACATACTTACCAAATTGGATATCTTGGAAGGAAAGCCACAGCGACAAAAATCCATCCATTTAGAAAAAACAAAATGGATCAGGGCCTCAAAAGCGGGAATGTTCGTGCCGAAGATCAACAACGGAAATAAAGTAAAAAAGGGGCAGGTTCTAGGAATGGTCACCGATATTCATGTCAATAAAAACAAACAGGTCAAGGCTCCTTATGACGGCTATGTGTTTTGTGTGAACAATCAGGCGGTAGTGAATCAGGGCGATGCCCTATTCCATATTGGTAGCTAGGCTGCTGCTTGACTTTTGAATGGTTTTTTGGTCGCGCGCCTTGATTTTCTTCAAACTCCATTGCACGGCTTCGTCCAGGTCGGTGAACTGACGGATGGAATTTTTAAAGAACATACGCTCCATCATGATACTTGCAAAACTTCCCTTGGTGTTACCCACGACGGAATAGAAATCCAGTTGATGTCGATTCTTGTAAAATTTTATCCAATCTGAAGCGACAATGGCGTAGTCGTGTATTCTGTTTGAAATGTAGGCGATGGGCATATCCTCCCCATAAATTTCCACGGCAGCATTTACGACTTTTTCACCCATTTTCCAGGTCACCAAGACACCTTCTTTGATTTCACCGATGACCAGACCATCAAAATAATGGAATACACCAAATTCGAATTCGCGTATCTCACGAATGTATTTGAACAGGTCAAGATCTTTGACTCGTTTCATAGTAGCGGGTGTTAGCGGTGTTGGAACCCTAAAGATATTGATTTTTTGCTTAAAAAGGGTAAGGAAAAAGTAATGTGAATGTCAAGGAAAACCCTTACAGCCTTATGGTTATTTCTCCATGTTTTTTAATTGAATCCCCAATGCTTTAGTGGAAAGCTGCACTTCAATTAATGATAAAACCAAGGAAACCATCAAAAACACCAAGCTGATGCCAAAGATAATGTTGGCCCAGACTCTCATTTCAACATAGATCAAGAACATGGTCACGGCGGCCAATAAAAAGCTGACAATGGCGGTGGCCTGCATATTTTTGATGATGTTCAGACGTTTTCTCAAGGATTTAATCTGTTTCTTTAAGGGACTTGCCTCGGTTTCTTCAAACTGTTTGTGCAATTGCCGAATCAACGCTGCTATGGCAAGATAGCGAGCGTTATAGGCCAGCATGGTGAGTGACACTGCTGGGAATAATAGGGCGGGTATTGTGAGTGTTAGATTCATATTTGTTTAATTATCCCCTTCTTGCGTCCGACGAGCGCAAGGGAAAGGAATGCATAGTTTTAGAGGTGTTTTTACATCCCCTTTACTCCCCCTTCAAAGGGGGGAATTTCATTCTATCTCAAATTCAATGGATTCATTGGCTCCATTACCTGAGATCTCAACGGTATACTTCCCCTTGGGCAGATAGGTCTTGCCATTTTTGGCTTCCGTCAGCTTCATTTTGTTCTTTTTCAAGAAGTTCTTTTTGCCCTCTTTGGTAAAGGCAATATCATGGGATAAGATGTTCAAGCCCTTATCAGCGTTTGTTTCTGTAGCACTGACCACAGTGCCATCAGTTGTTTTGACCGTCGCCGTGTAGCTGGTGGGTGTTGAACTGTAAAAGGTCACATCAATTCCCGGTGTGTTGGGTTTGCTCCATGAACTGAAACTATTGCCCCAACGTTCAGAATGTTTAAGGTTGTCGACCTCAAAAGCATGCAGTTTTTTGTTCGTGATTTCAGAAGTCATTTTTTGCAGGTTCGAAATATCCGCCTTGTAGATGCTTCTACCGTGGGTGCCGACCAACAAATGCTTTGCCTCGGGCTGAATGACGAGGTCGTGAACGGCAACGTTCGGCATGCCGTTTTGAAAAAGCTCCCATGTTTCTCCGCGATTGAAGGAAACATACAATCCGTTATCGGTGCCCACAAACAACAGATTCTCATTTTCAGGGTCTTCGACCAAGGCATTCACCGGTGAAGCGGGAATGCCCTTTGAAATATTGTTCCATGTCTTTCCGTAATCGTCGCTGACAAACACATAAGGATTGAAATCATCCCACCGATAGCCGTTCAACGTGACATAGACCCTTTCTTTTTTGTGTTGGGAGGCTGCGACTTCGCTGACCCAAAGTTCGCGACCTGCAAGGTTTCCAAAACCTTGTAGGGCTATATTCTTACCAATTTCTTCCCAACTGCCCCCGGCATTTTTTGATACATGCACCAAACCGTCGTCGCTGCCCACATAAAGCAATCCGAATGCAAAGGGCGATTCTGAAATTGTGGTCAGCGTTCCATAAGCCACGTTTCCTTTTTTACCACCTTGGGTCAAATCTGGTGAAATGGCTTCCCAATCATCACCTTGGTCCATAGAGCGGTGCAGTTTGTTGCTTCCCAAATACAAAATATCCTGATTGTGGGGACTCAACAGAATCGGGGTCTGCCAGTTGAAGCGGTATGGGGCCTCGCCCAGTTCGTGTTTGGGCTGAATGCGGGTGTTTTTTTCTTTCTCCAAATCCAACCGGAAATAATTCCCGAATTGGAATCCTGTATACACCGTATTTGAATTGCGACTGTCAATCTGAACCTGCATACCGTCACCGCCCATAATGCGCCCCCACGGATTTTTCCCCTCGGCATGCCAGCGGCTGTTCTCTTCACTGTTATGGGCACCTTTCCAGACGCCGTTGTCCTGAAGTCCACCATAGACGTTGTAGGGTTCTTCATTGTCAACATTGATAGCGTAGAATTGCCCGACGGTGGGGCTGTTGTTTTTCATCCAACTTTCACCCTCGTCATACGTAATGTTCACACCGCCATCATTGCCATTGATAAGGTGGCCAGGCATTTTTGGGTTGATCCAAAGAGCATGGTGGTCGGCATGTACATTTTCTTTGCTGATGCTTTCGTATGTCTTACCACTATCTTTTGACAGGATCAAGGGCACCCCTGCCAAATAGATTTTGTCCGCATCATTGGGGTCGACCCGAATCTGTGCAAAATAGTAGCCGTAGCTATAGAACAGGTCATCGATGTAATCTTCGTTCATCTTTTGCCAAGTTTTGCCCGCATCGTCGCTTCGATAGACCTCGGCCCCGATGACGGGGGTATCAAAAAGCATGCTATTGGCATCCTCAAGGTATTTGGCCAGATCAACGGGTTGTACGGCCCCATCGCGCACCATGTTCTTCACATTTTCTGCCCGATATTTTTCTTGAAAGCCGTTGGTCTTCAAGAAATCGTTCAATTTTTTATCGTCTAGGGAAAGAAAAGTGCTTCTATCCATCGATTTAAAATCTTCTTTGGTCAACCCCTCTTTTTTCTTGGCATCACTTTTTTTCTCCCTTCGGAATTGGCTGTCGTGCACTGCATAGACCATATTGTCATCAAAAACGGCCAAGCCGATGCGACCAACCCCATCCCCAGTGGGGAAGCCACTGTCAGGGGTTGAGACCAAATTCCAAGTAGTTCCGCCATCGGTACTTTTATAGATTCCGGAAGCACTGCCGTTTCCTGAAAAATTCCATGCTTTTCTATCTTTTTGCCATGCTGCGGCATATTGAATGTTGAAGTTGTTCGGGGCATGGGCCACATCGATGATGCCCGTTTCATTGTTGACAAACAGGGTTTTTTGCCATGTCTGGCCACCATCGGTAGTTTTATAAATGCCACGTTCTTCGTTGGGCGAGTACAAATGGCCTGTTACCCCGACAACGACTTCATCAGGGTTGTTCGGATTGATGAGGATTCGCCCGATGTGTTGCGAATCATGAAGCCCCATGTTTTTCCACGTTTTTCCGCCGCCGGTGGATTTCAAGATTCCGATACCGGCATACGAGGAACGGGAAGAATTATTCTCACCCGTACCCACCCAAATGGTTACGCTATTCCAATCCACAGCAATATCGCCGATGTTCTGGGTGTTGGAGGCATCCATTACGGGCGTGAACGAAATACCGTTGTTCTGGGTATGCCATAATCCACCCGAGGCATAGGCCACATAAAATTCCGTGGGGTTATTGGGATTTACATCCAAATCGACCACCCGACCACTCATGATGGAAGGTCCGATATTTTTGAGCGGAATGTTTTTGACCAAAGATGTTTCGGCCATTTGGGATTTTTGTTGAAGGGCATCCATCACTTTTTGTGGAGAAGTGGCAGGCTGCTGTGCCAAAATAGATTGTACAAAAAACAGGGCAAAGGCAAAAAGAAATGTTCTCATCTTAGGCGGTAATTTTGATTTAGCTGGGGGAAATTAGGCATTTGTCTTGGGGTTCGCAATTACCTAATTTTGAAAAAACCGATTATTATATGCGATACGCCCAAATACCGAATTCCCTTTTTATTAAAAACCGTAAAAAGTTCATGGCCCAGATGCGGCCCAAGAGCCTTGCGGTGTTCAATTCGAACGATATTTACCCAATTAGCGCTGATAGCACCATGCCGTTCAAGCAGCACAGTGATATTTTTTATTTGAGCGGTGCCGACCAAGAAGAGACCATTTTAGTATTGTTTCCTGATGCGATGGACAAAAAGCATCGTGAAATTTTGTTCGTTCGCGAGACCAATGAGCACATTGCCGTTTGGGAAGGGGCCAAACTCACCAAAGAACAGGCCACCGAGGTTTCGGGCATTGCAACCATTTATTGGCTGTCGGACTTTGACAAGGTATTTTTTGATTTGATGACCGAGGCCGATACCATCTATTTCAATACCAACGAGCATTATCGCCAAGCGGTGGAGACGCAGACCCGTGAAGACCGCTTCATTGCAATGGTCAAAAAGGAGTTTCCCGCACACCAATGGGCAAAAAGCAATCCGATTTTACAACAGATTCGTGGGGTAAAAGAACCTGAAGAAATAGAAATCATGCAACGTGCGTGCGATATTACTGAAAAAGGATTCCGACGAATTTTAAAATTCACCAAGCCTGATGTTTGGGAACACGAACTCGAGGCCGAATACCTGCATGAATTTATCCGCAACCGCTCACGTGGCTTTGCCTACACACCCATCATCGCTTCGGGCAACAATGCCAACGTGCTGCATTATGTGGAGAACAACCAACAGTGTAAAAGTGGGGATTTGATTTTGATGGATGTCGGTGCCGAGTATGCCAATTATTCCAGCGACATGACACGAACGATTCCCGTAAACGGAAAATTTTCAAAGCGGCAGCGTGAAGTTTATGATGCGGTGCTCCGCGTCAAAAACGAGGCGACCAAGATGCTGGTGCCCGGTACGCTGTGGAAGGAATATCACAAAGAAGTCGGCAAGATCATGACCTCAGAACTGATCGGACTTGGACTTTTGGATAAGTCGGATGTCAAAAACGAAAATCCCGATTGGCCTGCCTACAAAAAATATTTTATGCACGGCACCAGCCACCAAATCGGTCTTGATACCCACGATTACGGGGAACTAAAAAAACCCATGAAGGCCAATATGGTGTTT
This sequence comes from Allomuricauda sp. d1, assembly GCF_039592695.1. NCBI lineage: Bacteria > Pseudomonadati > Bacteroidota > Flavobacteriia > Flavobacteriales > Flavobacteriaceae > Allomuricauda > Allomuricauda sp. d1. Next base: position 148,026 of record NZ_JBBUTK010000002.1, read on the forward strand.
ACGGTAGAGCCGGGCATTTACATTCCCGATGAGGGGTTTGGCATTCGATTGGAAGATGATGTGGTCATTCAAGAAAATGGCGAGCCTTTCAACTTGATGCGCAACATACCCATTGAAGCTGAAGAAATCGAAGAGTTGATGAACGCTAAAGCGTAGTTAATTGTTAATGGTGTCATTTCGAGCCGACCAAAGGGAGTGTGAAAAATCTAAATTTTACAATGATTCACGAATTACTTTTTATTCAACAACCCGACATTGAAAAGAAGATGCAAAAGGCACCCGATAGTGCCTACGAAATCGGAGTGGTCATTGGCACATACCTGCCTTTCGTGGTGTTGGTTGCCATAGCGTATGGCATTTACTATTATCGAAAAAGGCGAAAAGATTCGTGATTATAGCTTGTTCATTTCAAACCGTCGTCATCTTGAGCTTGTCGAAGAATGAGATAGAAAGCTAAATAATTTTTTATCGTAGATAATATCTTAAGGTAGAGAAGGTTGGAAAATCAATGAATCAAAAGCTTCCTTTGAAAACGATTTTGATATAATAATTGTAAGAAAAAGCGTTATAATTGTTTGCCAAAATCATATTTATGAAAAACATATTATTGTCGATTTCACTTATTTTAAGTTTAAACTCTTTTTCACAACTTTCATTTCAAAAAGGCTATTTTGTTGATAATTCCAATCAAAAAGTGACCTGTTACATCAAGAATTATGGCTGGAAAAACAATCCTTCCGAAATAGAATATAAAATATCCCTTGATGATGAAATTCAAAAAAGAAATTTTCTTTCAATTAAAGAATTTGGAATCGCAAATAAAATAAAGTTTGAGAGGCATACAGTAAACATGGACCAATCAAGTGGCTTAATAAATAGCTTAAGTTCTAAAAAGGCCCCAGAATTTAAAAATATGCAGGTTTTACTGAAAGTCTTGGTTGACGGCCATGCTTCATTGTTTTCATATAAAGAAGGTTTGCTTAACAGGTATTTTTATTCAACCCAAAGCGGCTCTGTTCAACCACTCGTCTACAAGAAATACAAAGATGTAGAAAATTCAGTCAAGGAAAACAATAGATATAAACAACAGATTTATAGTGACTTAAAGTGTCAAACCATCTCTAGGGAAAATGTAGGCAGATTAGACTATTCCTCAAAAGATTTGACAGAAATCTTTATAAAATTCAATGAGTGCCAAAAAGAGAATTATATAGTTTTTAAAGACAATACCAAAAAAGATTGGTTTAATTTATCGTTGAGGCCAGGTATCCAGCAGGCTTCCTTAAGCATAAGAAATAACAATACGGCTGCAAGAAATATAGGTTTTGGTAGCCAACTAGGATTAAGGATTGGCGTAGAATTTGAATTTTTACTTCCTTTTAATAAAAATAAATGGGCAATCGTATTTGAGCCCACGTATCAATCATACGAAGCGGAGCGAACCTTAAGAAACATTCCAACAGGTACAGTGCCTATCGATGATGAAGTCGTGGTTGACTATAGTTCACTTGAACTGCCGGTGGGAGTACGGCATTATCTTTTTTTGACCGAAAAATCCAAACTTTTTCTAGATGCATCATTGGTGTTTGATGCAGATTTTGGCTCTATGGTTGATTTTGAAAGGTTCTCTGATTTGGAAGTAGTGGGCAGCAATAACATCTTGTTTGGATTCGGATATAAATATTCAAATCGATATAGTGCCCAGTTTAGGTATGGTACAAGTCGAAATATATTGGCGACTCAATCTGCATGGGATTCGGATTATGAAACCGTATCGCTCATATTTGGGTATACAATATTTTAATTAAGTTTATGTAATAAAAAAGCACCCGTTTATACGGGTGCTTTTTTTAATAAATTTTAGAAAACTTTACTTTTCTTCCATTTCTTCTTCCTCTTCCTCAGCTTGCGGCATCACCACACCATCAATGACGTGTACCACACCGTTTGATGATTCTACATCGGCGATGGTCACAATGGCATAATTTCCTGAAGCGTCTTTCAATTTTACGTTCCCTTCATGCAATTTGGCATACAAAGTAGCTCCGTTCACAGTGGTCAACTCAGCTTTTCCTTCGCCGGCCTCAATGGCGGCCAAAACGTCTTTAGCCATCAGTTTGCCTGCAACGACATGATAGGTTAAGATTCCGGTGAGGTCTTCTTTGTTTTCTTCTTTCAACAAATTTTCAACAGCACCTTCGGGCAATTTCTCAAAAGCAGCATTGGTAGGTGCAAAGACAGTGAAAGGGCCCTCACCTTGCAATGTTTCTACCAAGCCAGCAGCTTTTACGGCAGTGACCAAAGTGGTATGGTCTTTCGATAGGGCAGCATTTTCAACAATGTTGTTGTCAGATGACATCGCTGCATCACCAACTTCAGTCATGGTTTTATCAGCCATTTCTTTGTCGGCCGACATTTCAGCTTTTCGCATATCTTCTTCTTGGGCGAAGGAATACGATGAGGTGATCAGTGCAATTGCAACTAGAAAAGTTTTCAGATTGTTCAATGTTTTCATAATAGTGTTGTTTTGATTTATATATAGTATATGTACGGCCTGATGGCTTGTGATGGATTTCTTACAAGGGAAATTTTGCGTTAAAAAACGGTAAACAGCACTTTTTTCTTCTGATTGTCTTAAATCTAAGTACTGCGTAAAGAATTTACGGCATTGCAAACAAGAAAAACAACAAAGGTGGGAAGCACCCAACCCATGTGAAATGAGGCTAATGGAAGCCAACTTTTTAAAGGAGCTATTGGATCGCCGAACCCGATGGTGGACAGAAAATCGGGAACACTAAAAATAAGGGCCGTGATGACCGTACAGCGGAATACGGTTTTGGAGGCATATTTCTCAGGAATCACATTGAGCAGAATCAGGGCAATGGTCACAGGGTAAATGAACATCAAAACGGGCAGTGCCACCTGAATGATGTACCCCACGTTCAGCTGGCCCATCAAAATTCCCAAAAGGCAGCCCAATATCGCAGTGATGGTATAGGCCTTTTTTGAATTATTGAAACGCCCCTTGATAAAGTCAGCCGTACCGGTCACGATTCCGACAGCGGTGGTAAAACAGGCCAGACTAACCAAAATGCTCAAAAAAAGATTGGCAGTGCTTCCCAAAGTCTTAAAACTGATGCCGCTCAAAAGAGCCGTTCTTGAGATATCCTTTGAAAATTCATTGCCCATCAATGCTCCTGTGATGATCAATCCTGCATAGATCAATCCGAGACCCAATCCAGCCAACCATCCCGCTTGTGCAATCAATCTTCTTTTCTGCACGTACTCGACATTTTGATTCTTAAGGTTGATGGAAATAATGATGACCCCACCAACGACAACCGCACCGATGGCATCAAAAGTTTGATACCCCTCGATGATGCCGTGTGAAAACGGATTCGGAAATTCAGATGCCCCAAAATTGAAATCCATTGAAAAAAGGGTAATCCCCACAACTGCCAGAAGTATCAAAATGATGGCCGGGGTCAAAATTTTTCCGATAATATCAAGAATCTTTGATCGGTTCATCACAAAAACAAACACCAATAAAAAGTAGACGAGGCTTGTCAACAATGAAGATGAATTGAACAAAGGGGCGACACCCATTTCATGGGTTACAGATGCGGTTCGGGGCGAGGGCAAGCTGATAGAAATGGCATAAACCAAATAGCAATACACCAAACTGAAGGTGGGCGACACTTTTTTGGCAAAATCGAACATGGTGCCCTGCAATCTGGCATGTGCGAGAATGCCCAAAATGGGAATCAGAACCGCGGAGATGCAAAATCCAGCGGCGACCAACCACCACCATTCCCCCGCTTTAAAGCCCAATTGGGGGGGCAAAATAAGGTTGCCTGCGCCAAAAAAAAGTGAGAAGAGCGCGAAGGCGACAACCAGTACAGATTTTTTACGATTCATTACCAGTGAAAGCTTGGTGAAAGTACTTTAAAATTGTAGATTAGGCGGCATTGAAATCATCGATAAAATACAGATTTCGCCTGATAAAATGTTTTTTGTCGAAAAAGTCACTCTTTAGAAAATAAAAACTGACAGTTTGTCGTTGCAATACTAATCAACAATAGAAAAACCAGCATTTTACGACCCCGAATCGAACAATGCCCCGATTATCCAACTTATGAAAAATACAACTACCCCGAAAAAAAATCCCTTTCTTTCCATTTTTTGCAGCCTTTTTGGCCACCATTATGTGGTCTCAAAAAAGGTGACCGAGCATATTAAGGAATACAAGTGTGTTCACTGTCAAAAGCAAGTGACCACAGATGTAGGTGGCCAACTTTCAGCCTTGACCCCGCAAATGCAGGAAATCAACAGCACGTTGGAAGATATGTACCACAAGCGTCACACGCGAATCGTTCGTAGTGTTGCCTAATTATCTTCTTCAAAAAACTACGCTTCAAGCGTTTTAAAGAAGATATCCATTTCACGTTCGGTGCCAACCGTTACCCTGCCCCAAGTTGGTTTAGAGGGCCATCCACCTGTAATCAATATATTGTTCTTGTTCATTTTGGCCTTGAAATTTTGATAATTGGGGGTATCAAAGTAGAAGAAATTAGCATCACTTTTAACATATCTATAGCCTAAAGCGTCAAGTTTCGAATAGATATGATTTTTCATATCAGCGTTCATTTTTCTTGAACGATTGAGAAAGGCATCATCTTCCAGAGCCGCCATAGCTGCACCTACACCAAGAATATTGGGCATATTACCAGGAAACCCCATCATAAATTGATTTTCTATTTTTTTTATCAACTCTTGATTGGCCATAACAAACCCCATTCTTAAACCTGCCATGCCGTAGATTTTAGAAAATGTTCTTGTGACAATAATATTGGGATTGTTGGCTATCAAACGTGCCATTGATGATTTTTGCCAATCTGCTCCCAAATAGTGTATATAGGCCTCATCAATACAAATGGGGCATCTCTTGGACACTCTCGTACAGAACTCCTTTAATTCGGCAGACGGCACAGAAGTACTTGTTGGATTATTTGGATTCACTAAAACAACGAGAGAGGTATCATCTTCCACTGCTTCTTCCATAGCATTGAGATTTAACTTCATGTTATTGTCTACCAGCACAGGTTTAATTGAACTGCCAATTTTTTTACCGAACGTACCTATAACATCAAAACAGGGGTCGGGAACCACAATTTTTTTACCAGGCCCTCCATAGAGAAGTGATATCCATATCAGTGGCTGGATGGATCCATGCCCCAAAGCAATATTTTCTGGAGCTAGACCCTCTTGCAGGGCAATAAGCTGTTTCAGCTTTAGAAAATCATACTTAAAAAAATTAGCATACCTATTGCTTCTATTTTTTACTTCATCAATTCTCTCTAAAACCTTTTCAGAAGGGCCATACGGATTCTCGTTGAAGAGTAACCTGACCACTTCTTCTTCTGAATTCATTTTGAAAGATTCCGTAGACCTGTTAAGTGAGGCAAAACTGATTGTCGGAAGTCCGATACTTGTTGAAAGTAATGCGGTTTGTTTGAGCCATTCCCTACGTTTGTTGATTGACATAATTTCTGATTTTTGATTCCCTCTAAAATATAATTGGAACAGAAGTCAGTCTTCCTGATTCTTGAATCAAGGATAGTTTTATAATTAAATTAGGGATCTGTACTCTGACGGCGTAAAGGAAGTGATGTCTTTAAAAACTCGGTTGAACACCGATAAGCTATTGAAACCAGAATTATAGGCCACAGCTGCGATTTTGTAGTTTGTTTTGGTATCCTTCAGTAATTTTTTGGCCTCTTTTATCCTAAAGCTGTTTACAAATCCAGGAAAATTGGTCTGTTCACACCTATTGACGGTTTCTGAAATAATTTTCACATGAATGCCGGTAAGTTCAGATAATCGCTGAATGGTCAAATTTGGCTCTAAATAGAGTCTGTTATTTTTTATGACATTCACGATAGTGGCATGGTATTTCTTGACTTCCTCCTCAGAAAGGTTAGAGTTTTGATATTTTTTGAAGGTGTTTTTGCTGAAAACTATCTCTTGGTCGAAACCGGTGAATGCCAATATGAAAATAAGCACACTGAAAGATATAGCCCCAGCAATGTGATAGGGTAGCACTTTAATGAAAATCAGGCCATAGATTGACCACATTATGAGTAACGACAATGTCAAATTTTTATACCAATTCGAAATTGAGCGTATATTCAGCTCACGCTGGGCATACCATGTTTTTAGGCCCAAAAAAATATAGATGTAGGATTGTAGCAGTATCAGAGAGTAGCTTACGTACCAGAACAAATCTTCGGTTGAATTGGGGATGAGCCAACAAAAAAAGACATATAAAATGGCCGGAAAAAAATGCCATACGAGACTTTTATGCGGTTTGAAGTTCTCATACAATAGCGCCTTGCCATACAGGTATAGCAGTGGGCCCACCGCCAAATTAGCCGCTAAACCAAGGTTTTTGACAAATAAGGGCAGTTCCAAGAAATTATAAAATATCGCTTTGCCAGTTCTAATCGACAAAAAAAGGAGAAGCAGGCCCAATATGGTGTTCGGCAATGATTTCCATTTGGTGGTTGACAATAGGTAAATCCCAAAAAAAGAACCCAGTGCCAGACCAATACTGGATAAAGTTATAACCAACAAATTTTGACCCATTTTTGAAAAGAGAGTTTCTTCAAATTCGACAAGCTTTCTCAAGATAGTAAAAATGTGCCTTTCAATATCAATCAATCACCATGGTGATTTTATCAAAGGCTTTGTTTGAAGGTGTTGCAGTGGAGCATCAAAAAATTACGCCATGCATTGATTTTGACAATTAAGATTGTTTCAATGCATTCCACCCCCGAGCAGTAATCGGTATCTTGGTATTGGCACGGGTTATCAGATGAACCCCTTCGCTTTTGTTGGTCATGTGGCCGATGACCGATAGATTGGGATTGCCCTTGATCTTGTCGAAATCTTTTTGGTCAATGGTGAAGAGCAGTTCGTAATCTTCCCCTCCGCTCAGCGCGATCATTGTACTGTCCATCTTAAACTCTTCAGCAGTGGAAATTACGGTGGGGTCCAACGGAATTTTATCCTCAAATACATTGCACCCTACCTCACTTTGACTACAGAGATGCAGCACTTCGGAAGAAAGGCCGTCACTGATATCGATCATTGACGTGGGAAGCACGTTTAATTTCTCCAGAAGTTCAACGATGTCTTTTCTGGCCTCGGGTTTCAACTGTCGTTCCACCACGTATGCATAAGGTTCTAGATCGGGTTGGTTGTTTGGGTTCACTTTGAAGACCTCTTTTTCACGTTCGAGCACCTGCAAACCCAGATAGGCACCACCCAAATCACCGCTGACCACCAATAGGTCATTGGGTTTGGCCCCTGAACGGTAGGTCAACTTTTTTTGATCTGCCATCCCCAAAGCGGTCACACTGATGACCATGCCTTTGTTCGAAGACGTAGTATCACCACCGACCAAATCTACATGATAAAGGTTGCAGGCAAGGGCCACGCCTTCGTAGAACGCTTCAAGGGCCTCAAGTGGAAAGCGATTCGAAACTGCCAAGGAAACTGTTATCTGTGTGGCCATGCAATTCATGGCGTAGATGTCAGAAAGATTGACCATGACCGATTTATAGCCCAGGTGTTTCAAGGGCATATAGCTGAGGTCAAAATGAACGCCCTCTATGAGCATATCTGTTGATACAATGGTTTTCTTGTCCTTGAAATCTAGTACCGCCGCATCGTCATCAATGCCTTTGACACTTGAGGGGTTTTTCAGCTCAAAACCCTTGGTCAAATGATCGATAAGGCCAAATTCTCCCAATGATTCCAGTGAGGTGCGCTCTTGATTTTTGTCTTCCAACATCTGGCAAAAGTAAACAGGATAATTTAAATCGTATCTTTAAACAAAAAGCGAGTTGCCATGAATTCCTTAAAATCTTTTTGGCAGATTTTTCTTTGTATTTTGTTGTGCATAGGTTGCTCTAGTGACAATGATGATGGTGGTATGGCGTCAGATGACGATGTACAACAGATGAACGACGACCCTGTTTCAATGGTGCAATCGGCACCCTGCGAAAATGGCATGGCTGACATCTATCCGTGTAATGGGTATGATCTGGTTGGAAAAATCACTCTCAACGAATTTTCTGCTAGTGCTGGCAATGACATTTGGGGGTGGACAGACAGCACAACAGGAAATGAGTATGCTCTGGTGGGATTGGATAACGGAACTGCCTTTGTTGATATCAGCGATGGTGAAAACCCGGTCTATTTGGGAAAGTTGCCTTCAGCGGGAGGCTCGGCGATATGGAGGGATGTGAAGGTTTACGGTGACCATGCTTTTATTGTGGCCGAGGTTGCCAACCATGGGGTGCAGATATTTGATTTGACCCGATTGAGAAACGTTACAGATCCACCCCAAAACTTTACTGCGGATCAAAACTATACGGGCATTGGCAATGCCCATAATATTGTAATCAACGAAGCCATGGGTTTTGCGTACCCGGTGGGTACCGACCGAAATGATGCTTTTGCCGGCGGGGTGCATTTTATTGATGTAAGCGATCCGTTGAACCCAAATGGTGTTGGGGGTTATGGTGTGAACGGCTATACCCATGATGCCCAAGTCGTCAGCTATACGGGGCCAGATACTGATTATGCCAATAGCGAAATCTTTATTGGGGCCAACGAAGACCGGATAGCTATTGTTGACATCACCGACAAGGCAGATCCGCAAGAAATATCGACTTTGGTTTACGGCCAACTTGGTTACACTCACCAAGGCTGGTTTACTGAAGACCAACGCTTTTTTATTTTGGGTGATGAATTGGATGAGGTCAATTTTGGATTTGACTCTCGCACTCTGGTCTTTGATTTGGTAGACTTGGACAACCCTGTTCTCCATACCACCTACATCGGCCCAACGGCGGCCATTGACCATAATGGATATGTGAAAGGGGATAAATTCTTTTTGGCAAATTATGCTGCGGGTGTTCGAGTACTTAACATTTCACAGATTGAAGACAGAATCATTGAGGAAGTTGCGTTTTTTGACACCTTTCCGTCTGACGAGCGAACCGATTTTGTGGGGGCGTGGAGTGTGTATCCCTTTTTTGAAAGCGGAAAAATCATTGTCAATGATATTAATTCTGGATTGTTTGTCATCAAAAAATCAGGCGACTAATCGATAGATATTGTTCTTGCTTGTCATGCTGAGCACAGTCGATGAAAAAGTAGACACCCATATTTTCAACCTATGAAAGAATTTTTAAAATATATCTCACTGGCAATTTTAGTTGTTTCCTGCTCCGAAGACAACTATAATGCTGATGACAATCAAAACGATGAGCAACAATCCTCTTTTTTGGGTGAGATAGATTGGATGACAAGTTTTGGGGGTTCTGGCGAAGATACCGCCCAAAAGATCATCCAAACTTCTGATGGGGGCTATGCCGTGCTCGGTTTTACCAACAGTATTGATGGCGATGTAACAGACAAAAATTTGGCAGTAAACGACTATTGGTTGCTTCGCTTAAATGCTGATGGCACGCTATTATGGAACAAGACCTATGGAGGCAGTAAAGATGACCGGGGCCAATCCTTGGTCGAAACAACAGATGGAGGGTTTGCCCTTGTGGGCTATGCCATGAGCGATGATGGCGATGGCAGCAACAACGAAGGTTTTCATGACAATTGGATATTGAAATTGGATGCTTTGGGAAACATTGAATGGGAAAAGAGTTTTGGATTTTCGGGCCACGACCATTCCTATGATGTGGTACAGACCGCTGATGGTGGTTTTTTCTTTGCGGGGTTTTTAGACGTGACCCAATCGGGTGGAGAGGGAAATTTTGGAAAGGGCGAATACCTCACCCGTCATGGTGTGGGCGAATTTTGGGGCACCAAGCTGGATGCTGATGGCAATCTGCAATGGCGACGCTACTTTGGGGGCACCAATAATGATCGGGCTTACAGTGTGGTCGCTGCAGACGATGGCGGTTTTTTGATGGCCGGCGCTTCCGAAAGCGATGACTTTGATATCTCTGATGCCAAGGGCAGCTATGATTTTTGGGTAGTTAAGGTGGATAAAAACGGCAGCATGCTCTGGGAAAAATCCTTTGGGGGCACGGGCATTGACATTTCACGTGACATTACCAAAACGTTGGATGGAGGATACATTTTGACGGGAAGCACCTTCAGCACTGACGTAGATATATCAAAAAACAATGGGGAAGCCGATATTTGGCTGGTCAAAATAGACGATAATGGCAATATGGTGTGGGAAAAAACCCTTGGGGGTACTGATTTTGATGCCGCTGAAAGTATCAGCCCAACACAAGATGGCGGATTCGTCATTGCCGGAAACTCCAAAAGTATTGATAGCGATGCCGAAGAGAACCAAGGTGAAAATGATATGTGGCTGATTAAGGTTAATAGTGACGGCACTCTTGTCTGGCAAAAAACGTTTGGGGGTTCAGGCTTGGATTATGGCTTTGATGCCATTGAAAATCAAGATGGCAGTTTGGTTTTGGTGGGCGAAATGGCCAGCACCGATGCATCAGGCCTTCAAAATGGGGGAAGTTCCGATGCCGTGATTATAAAAATCAAATGAAATAAAGCGGCCAGTCCATGAATCAAGTCAAACTGACCGCTTTCTAACATCATTCAGAGCTGGCAGCATTGGTTGCCAAATTGTTCAGTGCCCCCGCTATCGTAGTCAGTATGTCATTTTGATTGGTAATGCCATGCCTTTCGGCTACATATTCAGGGTCGTTGTACGTAACAAAGACCTGACTTTCAGCGTTTTCCCAAACCAACATTTTTTGGGGCAGGTCAATGGCCATTGTTTCCGATTCTTGCATTAAAGGAGTGCCCAAATTCGGATTTCCAAAGACCAACAACCTTGTGGGCCTCAGTTCTAAACCGACCCTTGCGGCATTTGCCTGGTGATCAAGTTCGATTACCAATCGTAGATTCTCATTCTTCTCGATAGAAGAACGTAATTTATCATAGGTGGTCTGAAAATCATTGGCGCTTTCAATGGTGACAATACCTTCCCCAGATTGCACTTCAGAGGCATTTTCTTCTACGGGGGCGCCTGATGCATTTGAGGCAATATTGTTCAATGCCATGGCGATTCGATCTAAAGTGGCTACACCCCCAAGGCTATGCCGATTGCTCAAATAGGTAACACTGTTATAGGTGATAAAGGTTTTTCCATGTTTTTCGAATACCATCATTTTCTGGGGCAGATCGATTCCTGCCAATTGATTCGCCTGCATCAGGGGCGTACCCAAATTAGGATTTCCAAAAAGGACCAAACGTGTTTTGCGAAGGTCAAAGTCCACCGACGCTGCGTTCGCTGTATGGTCTACTTGGGCCACGATGCCGATGTTGGGGTTGTTTTCCAAAGTACTGACGATATTGTTGTAGGTATTGTCAAAATCAACGGTGCTTTTAGAATATTGGAGTCCGTCAGCGTCTGGTGTGAATCGAAAGTCTCCGGTAAATTTGTCGCAACCAACAGAAAGGCTAAAAATCAGAAAGGCCAAGAAAAATACAAAGTGTCTCATGATGATTTGTTTTAATGGGTGAGTGTCGACAAAGAATGCCGACAGAATATTTACGTTGAATTTCAATGGTATGGATCATTGTTTTTGTAGCTGTTTTCTATAACAAAAGATTATGCCACAATGCGTTATTATAATGTTAGCAAACATGGTAAAACCCTGTCAATACCATATATTTGTAAACTATTTAGAATAAATCTTAGTAAGAATGATTAAAGTATCTGATACGGCAAAACAAAAGGTAGTGGCCTTGATGACCGAAGAGGGTTTTGATGCGACCAAAGATTACGTGCGTGTCGGGGTCAAAAGTGGTGGGTGCAGCGGTTTATCTTACGAATTGAATTTTGATGATACTGCAGAAGATGCCGACAAGGTTTTTGAGGATAACGCAGTGCGCATCATCGTTGACAAAAAAAGCTTTTTGTACCTCGTGGGCACAACCTTGGAATATTCTGGAGGATTGAACGGCAAAGGTTTTGTGTTCAACAATCCCAATGCACAGCGTACCTGTGGATGCGGTGAGAGTTTCTCGCTATGATTTGGAATTTGAAAACAAAGCATAAAGCAAAGTATTTTCAAATTGCCTCATTTTCAAATTAAGACATTGAACAAATGGCATATACCGAAGAAGAATTAAAAAAAGAACTCGAGACCAAAGAGTACGAGTACGGCTTCTACACCGATATTGAATCTGACACCTTTCCGAATGGGTTGGATGAAGCGATTGTCACGGCCATTTCGAAGAAAAAGGAAGAGCCAGAGTGGATGACCGAATGGCGGTTGGAGGCTTTTCGTATCTGGAAAGAGATGGAAGAGCCTGAATGGGCGAACGTCACCTACAAAAAACCTGATTTTCAGGCAATTTCCTACTATTCGGCACCGAACAAAAAACCGAAGTACAACAGTTTGGACGAGGTAGATCCAGAATTGTTGGAAACTTTCAAAAAACTGGGAATTTCAGTTGATGAACAGAAAAAACTGGCGGGGGTGGCTGTCGATATTGTGATGGATTCTGTTTCCGTGGCCACGACCTTCAAGAAAACCTTGGCAGAGAAGGGCATCATATTCTGTTCCATTTCAGAGGCCATTCAAGAGCATCCTGAGTTGGTAAAGAAATACATTGGCACCGTCGTGCCGCAAAAAGACAATTTTTATGCAGCGCTCAATTCGGCGGTGTTCTCTGACGGCAGTTTCTGCTACATTCCGAAAGGGGTACGTTGCCCTATGGAACTTTCGACCTACTTCCGGATCAACCAAGCGGGCACAGGCCAATTTGAAAGAACCTTGGTCATCGCCGATGAGGGTAGTTATGTGAGTTATTTGGAAGGCTGTACCGCACCGTCGCGTGATGAAAATCAATTGCACGCTGCAGTGGTCGAACTCATTGCGTTAGATGATGCCGAGATAAAATATTCCACGGTACAAAATTGGTTTCCCGGCGATAAGGAAGGCAAAGGTGGAGTCTTCAACTTTGTGACCAAGCGCGGGATTTGCGAAAAAAATGCCAAAATCTCTTGGACACAGGTGGAAACCGGGTCAGCCGTCACTTGGAAATACCCTTCCTGTGTTTTGAAAGGAGACAATTCCATTGGAGAGTTTTACTCCATCGCCGTCACCAACAACTATCAACAGGCCGATACGGGTACCAAGATGATACACTTGGGCAAGAACACAAAGAGTACCATCATTTCGAAAGGCATATCCGCAGGGCAATCGCAGAACAGCTATCGTGGCTTGGTTCAGGTGAACAGCAGGGCCGAGAATGCCCGAAATTTTTCACAGTGCGATTCACTGTTGATGGGCAACAGATGCGGGGCACACACTTTTCCGTACATCGAGGCAAAGAACAAAACCGCGCAGATTGAGCATGAGGCGACCACCAGCAAGATTGGCGAAGACCAAATCTTCTACTGCAACCAAAGGGGAATCGATACCGAAAAGGCCATTGCGCTCATCGTCAATGGGTTCAGTAAAGAAGTATTGAACAAACTGCCCATGGAGTTTGCGGTGGAAGCCCAAAAATTGTTGGAAATCAGCCTTGAAGGCTCAGTAGGATAGTAGATAAATATTAAAATGTCACCCTGAGCGCAGTCAAAGGGTCAGGGGTAATCATCCCAAACAAAAAATAATAGAATGCTAAAAATCAAAGATTTACACGCCAGTGTAGAAGACAAAAAAATATTAAAGGGTATCGACCTTGAGGTGAATGCCGGAGAGGTGCACGCCATCATGGGCCCCAATGGTTCGGGCAAGAGTACCTTGGCCGAAGTAATTGCGGGCAAAGAAGAATTCGAAATCAAAAAAGGTTCCATTGAACTCGATGGCGAAGATTTGGAAGAACTTTCCCCCGAAGAACGTGCCCACAAGGGAATTTTCCTGTCGTTTCAATATCCTGTGGAAATCCCGGGTGTGTCGGTGACCAATTTCATGAAGACGGCCATCAATGAATCACGAAAGGCCAGGGGAATGGAAGACATGCCCGCTAACCAGATGTTGAAGCTCATCCGTGAGAAATCTGAAATGCTCGATATCGATAGAAAGTTTCTTTCGCGCTCGTTGAACGAAGGCTTTTCCGGGGGTGAGAAAAAACGGAACGAAATCTTTCAACTGGCCATGATGGAACCCAAACTGGCCATTTTGGATGAGACCGATTCAGGATTGGACATTGATGCGCTGCGTATCGTTGCCAATGGGGTGAACAAGCTGCGCGGAAAAGAAAATGCCATCATCGTCATCACGCACTACCAACGATTGTTGGAGTACATCGTGCCCGATTTTGTACATGTGCTGCATGACGGAAAGATTGTAAAATCCGGAAGCAAAGAATTGGCCCTCGAGCTTGAGGAAAAAGGATACGATTGGATCAAGCAGGAAACAGTTGTTTAATTGAGTGAACAGTAATCAGTCAGCAGAAGAAGATACTGCTTACTGAGCACTGTGAACTGTTTACTAAAAACATGGATTTAAAAGACAAACTCATATCATCATTCATGGCATTTGAGAACAATGTCGATATCGACCATCCGGTGCACGATATTCGCTCTGAGGCCATCAAGAATTTTGAGGAAAAAGGCTTTCCCTCCAAAAAACAAGAGGCGTGGAAGTATACCTCATTGAACAGTTTGCAAAAAATTGATTTCAGTGTCTTTCCGAAAGAGGAAAACACATTGGAATATAAGGATGTCAAAAAATATTTCCTTCATGAAATCGATACCTATAAAATTGTTTTCATTGACGGAATCTATAGCTCCTACCTTTCTGAGACCACCCACGATGGTGTCGACGTATGCTTGATGAGCTCGGCATTGACAAAACCAGAGTACAAGCAGATTATAGACGTTTATTTCAATAAAGTGGCCTCAAAAGAGGAATCGTTAACGACATTGAACACGGCTTTTGCCAAAGAGGGGGCATATATCTACATTCCAAAAAACAAAGCACCGAGAAAACCCATTCAGATTTTGCATTTGGCAACGGGCAATGAGGCCTCATTGATGTTGCAGCCCCGTAATTTGGTCATCGCTGAAGAAAATGCAGAACTACAGGTCATTGAACGGCACCAGAGCTTGACGGGCAATGAGGTGTTCACGAATTCGGTCACTGAGATTTTTGCTGAAAAGTATGCGAGGGTCGATTATTACAAAGTACAGAACGATGCGAAAACGGCTTCGTTGATTGACAACACCTACATTGACCAAAAAGACCATAGCCATGTGAGCGTGCACACCTTTTCATTTGGGGGCAAAATGACCCGCAATAACCTTAACTACTATCAGAACGGCGAACGCATTGATTCTACTTTGAAAGGGGTGACCATTTTAGGCGAAAAGCAACATGTTGACCATCATACCCTGGTGCACCATGCACAGCCCAACTGCGAAAGCCATCAAGATTACAAGGGCATTTTCGGTGAAAGATCTACTGGGGTCTTTAATGGAAAAATCATTGTCGATAAGATTGCGCAAAAAACGAATGCCTTTCAGCAGAACAACAACATTCTGATCAGCGACAAGGCAACGGTGAACACCAAACCGCAGCTCGAAATTTTTGCGGATGATGTAAAATGCTCCCACGGGTGTACCATCGGCCAATTGGATGAAGACGCCTTGTTCTATCTACAGTCACGGGGCATTCCGAAAAAAGAGGCGACCGCTCTGTTGATGTACGCCTTTGCCAACAATGTGTTGCAGAGTGTCCGCATTCCTGAACTGAAAACGCGCATCAATAAGATCATCGCCAACAAGCTCGGGGTTCGGGTGGGGTTTGAACTGTAATCTATTATTTCTGAAAACACAGCAACTAACTGATGCAAAAAATTGCATTTGATATCGAGTCCATTCGAAAAAGCTTTCCCATCCTGAATCGGGAGGTCAACGGTAAACCTTTGGTCTATTTTGACAATGCGGCCACGTCGCAGACCCCGCAGCAGGTCATCGATGTCATTGTGGATTATTACCAAAGATACAATGCGAACATTCACCGTGGCGTGCATACCCTTTCGCAAGAAGCTACGGATGCGTATGAACAGGCGCGTATCAAAATCCAAAAACATTTCAATATTGCGAAGTCCCACGAGGTGATTTTTACTTCGGGCACTACACACAGCATCAATTTGGTGGCGAATGGGTTTACATCTTTCCTGAAAAAAGGAGATGAAATTTTGGTCTCCGCCATGGAACATCATTCGAATATCGTGCCGTGGCAAATGCTCTGTGAGCGAACGGGAGCGGTTTTGAAAGTGATTCCCATGAATTTGGAGGGCGAATTGGTCATGGATAAATACCATCGCCTGCTTTCCGATAAAACGAAACTGGTGTTCTGCAACCATATCTCCAATGCTTTGGGCACCATAAATCCCATCAAAGAAATCATCGATGCGGCCCACGATGTGGGTGCAGCCGTGTTGGTCGATGGGGCACAAGCAGCACCGCACATCAAAGCCGATATGCAAGCCCTAAACGTGGATTTCTACACGGTCTCTGCCCACAAAATGTGTGGTCCGACTGGCGTGGGCATCCTTTATGGAAAAGAAGCATGGCTCAAAAAACTACCGCCCTATCAAGGCGGTGGCGAGATGATTGCCGAAGTCACCTTTGAAAAAACGACCTATGCCGACCTGCCCCACAAGTTTGAAGCGGGTACGCCCAATGTTTGCGGTGGCATTGCCTTTGGTGCAGCCATTGATTACATGAACAGTATCGGTTTCGAAGAAATTGCGGCTTATGAGCATGAACTTCTTAAGTATGCGACAGAACAACTCTTGCAAATCGAAGGACTTAAAATCTATGGAACGGCCAAAGAGAAAACCTCGGTGATTTCCTTCAATATTGAGGGCATCCATCCGTATGATATTGGTAGTATTCTCGACAAGCTCGGCATTGCGGTACGAACGGGCCATCACTGCGCACAGCCGATAATGGATTTTTATAAAATTCCGGGCACGGTACGTGCCAGTCTCAGTTTCTACAATACCAAGGAAGAAGTTGATACTTTGGTAGCTGGAGTAAGAAAAGCAAGGCAGATGTTGCTTTGACCCCATTGGTTATCTTTTTCCCAATCTTTTGATTGACAGATTTCTGAATTGTATTTTTGCATAAAATTAGCGTATGACCATAGCCGAAATCCAAGAAGAAATAGTTGACGAATTTTCAATGTTTGATGATTGGATGCAGCGTTACGAGTACATGATTGAATTGGGCAAATCATTGCCCTTGATCGACGATAAGTACAAGACAGAAGACAACATCATCAAAGGCTGTCAGAGCAAGGTTTGGGTACATGCTGAACTGAAAGAAGACAGACTGGTCTTTACGGCAGATAGCGATGCCATCATTACGAAAGGAATCATCGCCATTTTGATACGGGCGTTCAGCAACCAAAAACCGCAAGACATTATTGATGCCGATACCGAGTTCATCGATAAAATCGGCTTGAAAGAACATTTGTCACCGACAAGGGCCAACGGTTTGGTGAGTATGATCAAGCAACTGAAGTTGTATGCAGTGGCGTACCAAACACAACTAAATTAGTTTATGAGTTTAGTACGCCACGGCGTACAGTTTAAAAGTTTAACAGAAACTTCTAAACCCATAAACTCTTAAACCCATAAACTTAAAAAATGAGCGAAGAAGCAATAGCACCAAACTCAGCAGAGTTGGGCGATAAAATAGTACGGGTTCTGAAAACGATTTATGACCCTGAAATTCCCGTTGATATTTATGAACTGGGGCTGATTTATGATGTGCTGGTCAACGAAGATGATGAGGTCAAGATTTTAATGACGTTGACCTCACCCAACTGTCCGGTTGCAGAGACACTCCCGGTTGAAGTTGAAGAAAAGGTGAAGTCACTTGATGCCATCAAGGATGCCGAGGTTGAAATCACTTTTGACCCGCCATGGACTCAAGATTTGATGAGTGAAGAGGCCAAATTGGAACTCGGACTTCTATAATTATAATTAAAGAATTGTCCCCTTCTTGCATCCGACGAGCGTATGCGAGAGGAATACACAAATTTAGGGGTGTTTTCCATGGAAAAAGAAATCATAAATAGAGTAGCAAACAGCAAACTGGTCACTTTTGACCTTGAAGCACTATATCCCAAAGGAGAACGGGTGGTGTTGGATATCAAAGACTGGCTGTTTGAGGGATTGCTGCTTCGTGAAAAAGAGTTTCGAAAATCGGTCGCAGAACACAACTGGGAAGCCTACACCAACCAGTATGTGGCACTGACCTGTTCTACCGATGCCATCGTACCCGGTTGGGCGTTCATGTTGTTGGCTTCCAAACTACAACCCTATGCCATCAAAGTGACCAAAGGTGATTTGGAACTATTGGAAACCGCTATTTACCAAGAACTCCTTCAAAACTTGGATACTTCCCCATTTGTTGATAAACCGGTAATCATAAAAGGATGTTCCAACAAACCTGTACCTGAAAATGCCTATCTCATGGCTGTGGCAAAGATTCAACCCGTGGCCAAAAACGTCATGTACGGCGAGGCGTGCTCTTCCGTCCCCCTTTATAAAAAGAGGTGAAAATTCCTCCAAAAAAGTGACTATTTGTACATTTACGGTTCTAAATCGATAAACACTAATATCATGAAGAACTTAATCATTACAGCTCTTGCTGTACTTACCTTTGGTTTTGGTTGGGCACAGACCAAAGAAGAACTACAGGCCGAAATGGCCCCCAAAAAAGATTCCATTGCTGCAATCCAGGGTAGGGTTGACGCACTGCAGGCCCAAATCGATGCTTTGCCGGGTTGGCGCGTTGGTGCTTTCGGTACCATTGGTGGAAGCATCTCTAATTTCAACAATTGGTACGCCCAGGGCATTCCGAACAACTCATCGGGCAATATCGGGTTTACCGTAAATGCGTATGCCAATTTGAAGCAGGAAAAATTCTTTTGGCGAAACTCATTGAACACCAATCTATCATGGGTAAAGCTGGATGATGAAGATGACCCCAATGACGAAGACGGATTCCGAGAAGCTACCGATGTATTCAATTTAACGTCACTGTACGGTCGAAACCTGAGCGAAAAATTGGCGGTTTCGGGGTTGATGGAATACCGAACCACGATTTTGAGCAACTTTAACGACCCTGGATATCTAGACCTTGGTGTCGGTATCACATGGACGCCGATTACCGACCTCGTGGTGGTCATCCATCCCCTGAACTACAACTTTGTATTTGCAGAAGATGATACCATTTTCAACTCTTCTGCCGGTGCAAAAATTGTGGCTGACTACACCAGAAAAATCGGCAACATCAATTTCAAAACAAACCTCTCTGCCTTTCAGAGCTATGAGGATGGTGATTTGAGTAACTGGACGTGGATCAACTCGTTCTCATACACCCTCTGGAAAGCGATTGGAGTAGGTTTTGACTTCGGTTTGCGGAACAACAAACAAGAGGCGTTGAACTACGAAATCAACACCTTGGGCAATACCACGGCTACCTTTGACAACATCGACAATGATTTGCAGACCTATTGGACGTTGGGTCTTAGCTATGCTTTTTAAAAAAAAGGAAAGCCAACAAATGAAAAGCCCCGACATTATTGTCGGGGCTTTTTTCAACTAAGTAGGGTTATAAATTGGGGTTATTCCAATATCATAAATCAGTTAGTTCTTCGTGTCAACTTGGGGATAAACACTTTCACTTAAATACTCTGTAAAATTAGGTCAGAAAGGGCAACAGCGGAAATTTATGTTGTCAACCCTACTTTTTTTGTGGTAGGTCGTATCAAAGGTCAATTTTGACGATGAAGGACACACTCTGTTATGATTTGGAACGGTATTGTTAGTAGGGCTGCTATGCAATGATGATTTTGTCTTTTGAAATTCAATATCTTGTAGTACACGCATTGGCCATGGGCAGACTTTTACCAATACTGATTTTTCTGATTGCACTGTCTTCGTTTTCGCAGTCAAAACAGGATAGCTTAAAGGCCGTACTCGCAAATGCTTCAAGGGATTCAGTTCGGGTAAGGACGCTGCATAAACTCTTTAAAGAATATCAAAAAAATTCATTGGAAAAGGCTGAAGAAACTATACTACAGGCTATCAAACTCTCAGAAAATACAAATGAAAATTTGTTGTTGGCACAGAGTTATAATCTGTACGGTTCGTTTTTAAGGGTGCAATCAAGAGAAGATTCAGCAATCAAAGTGCTTAAGAAAAGTTTGGAAATAAGCCGAGATCAAAACTTCAACAAACAACATTCTGACGCATTGGTAACTCTTGGGCATAGTTATTGGCAAAAAGGCGATTTTGAAAAAGCCAAGGAATATCAAAGAATGAATATTGAATTTGCTAGGAGTATCGGCGATAGCATTCAGGTGGCCAGTTCATATATTGGATTAGGGGCAATTATTAGTCAGCAAGGTGAGTACACCCAAGCCATGAAGTACTATACCATGGCTTCCGACATATTTCTTCAATCAAATCATTTATATGGGTATAGAGTAGCTGTGGGTAACATCGGATATATCCAGCGGAGTCTTGAAAATTATGATAGTGCTATTGAATATCTTAAGAAAAGCGATAGTATAAGTCACATACTTGACGATGCGATGGGAAAAGCTTCGGCTACCTATGACCTTTCCGTTGCTTTTAGGCATAAGGGAATGTTAGATTCTGCCATGACCTATATTCTCAATGCTATTGATATGTATAATGAATTAGGAATCAAGAAAAGAGTGTCTTATGGTTATTTTTCCAAGGCTGAAATCCATCGAAAAAAAGAGGATTTTAAAGCTGCGCTCAAAGATTATCAAACATCCCTTGGATTATCAATATCGGTAGATGATTCGGTGCAGATTGGTTACTCGAGCATGGCAGTGGCCGATATGCATGAAGCACTCGGCAATGATGAACAGTCAATAACATATTTGGAAAATGCCGCCAAAGTGGCCCAACGAATGAAGCTGGATATTCTTGCCATGGATGTCCACGATCGGTTGGCAGAACGGCACGCAAAAAATGGGGATATGGCAAAAGCCTATGAGAATTTGCAAAAATTTGTAGTGCTGAAAGATAGTTTGTACACAAAAGAAAAAAGAGAACTCGGCAGTGAAATAGAAGCGAAATACCAAAACGAGCAAAAAACAAAGGAAATTGAATTGTTGGCCTCTGAAAAGGAGTTGCAGACACTGCAACTGAACAAAAGGGAAAACGAGCGAAACGCCATTATTGCCTTTGCCATTTTGGTGCTTCTGTTGGCAGGATTGCTCTACAATCAATATCGTATTAAGCAAAAATCGAACAAAGAACTTAAAGAGCTGGACCAATTGAAATCCAATTTCTTCGCCAACATCTCCCACGAATTCAGAACGCCCCTGACCTTGATCAAGGGCCCCATTGAGCATCTAGAGCAAAACCCAGATGAAAAACTGGCCCGTGAAGACATCAAAATGATTCGCCGAAATGCCAACAAGGTGCTGGGCCTGGTCAACCAATTGTTGGATCTCTCCCGAATCGATCAGGGCAAGTTGCAGCTGAAAACCACTGAGGGCGATGTCTTTAAATGCCTTAGTGCGGCGGCAGCATCCTTCAACTCACATGCCGCACAACGCAATATGGACTATCGGGTAGAAATTCCAAACGAGGTGCTTTGGGCATCTTTTGACCGAGACAAATTGGAGAAGGTGGTGTACAACCTCCTTAGCAACGCCTTTAAGTTCTGCGAAGATGGTGAATTGGTCAGTTTTGAGACTTCATTTATAGATGGCGAATTACAGATTCAGGTCTCCGATTCGGGAAGGGGCATTTCAGAAGAAAAGTTGCCCTTTATCTTTGACCGTTTTTATCAGGTTGACAGCAGTGCAACAAAAGATAGGGAAGGATCCGGCATCGGCCTGTCACTATCCAAAGATTTGATTGAATTGATGGACGGTACCATTACCGTTTCGAGCGAAGAGGGCAAAGGCACCTATTTTACGGTTCAAATTCCCATTGAAAAAATAGAGACCCGACAGCGAAGGCAAAAAAAGATAGAAACACCTGTTGACAAAGATGCCCCAAAACCTGTGCCGTTTGACCTTGCAAAACCGGACAAAAGAAATCTGCCCAGAATAGTGCTGGTTGAGGACAATGAGGACATGCGCCAATTCATCAGGGGCCATCTTTTGAAAGAATATCGTGTTCAGGAGGCGATCAACGGACAGGACGGACTGAAAAAAACCATGGCGAATCCCCCCGATTTGGTGATCACCGACCTAATGATGCCCAAAATGGACGGAATAGACCTTTGCAAACAACTGAAGACCAAGGTAGAGACCAGCCATATTCCCATCATCATGCTCACGGCACGGGCAGGGGTCGAGAACAGGATTGAGGGCCTGGAAACAGGAGCCGATGATTACCTGACCAAGCCATTTGAGGCTAAGGAACTTCTGGTACGGACCAAAAACCTGATTGAGCAGCGGCGAAAACTTCGGGAACTGTTCTCAAAGAGCAAGACGACTGTTGACCCAAAGGAAATAGCGGTGAATTCCATCGACCAAAGGTTTTTGGAACAGGTGTTGGATTTGTTGGAAAAGGAACATTCAAATCCAAACTTCGGGGTGGCCCAAATGCAAAAAGAATTGGCCATGAGCAAGACCCAATTGCACAGAAAAATAAAAGCGCTTACCGATGAAACTCCCAGTGAACTGTTGCGCAATTTCCGGCTAAAGAGGGCGGCCCAGCTCTTGTCACAAAAAGCCGATACGGTGACCCAAATCGCCTATCAAGTGGGTTTCAACAACCTTTCCTATTTTGCCAAATGCTTTAAGGAGTTGTACGGCGTTTCTCCATCTTCTTACTGATTCCAGCCAAATACATCTTCAAATTTTCAGATTTCCATGCTTGGAACAATTCTGTCAGTATTTGGCACCTGCCTATTAGTACCGCAGATTGCCCATGGCTAGTTTTGGTCTAATTCCAAAGCGTCCCCACATTTTTTAACGTAAAAACTAGAATCATGAAAAAATTAATCGTTTTCGCAGTACTTGTTGCCTTCGGTCAGACAATGGGCAGCGCACAAGATGTACAATTTGGGGCAAAAGCAGGCCTTAATTTTGCCACCCTACAACCCGAACTGACAGACAGCAGAACGGCCTTTCATTTAGGCGCAATGGCTGAAATTTCACTTACGGATGTTTTTTCTGTTCAACCCGAACTCCTGTACTCAGGTCATGGGGCTAAAGATCAAAACGATTCTGATAACAACGAGATTTTTAAAGTAGATTATCTCGCTTTGCCCATTCTAGCCAAATATTATGTGGTGGATGGACTAAGTGTTGAAGCAGGCCCCCAATTGGGCTTTTTGCTTTCATCAAAACAGGAGGACAATGGTGAAACAGATGATTTGAAGGACATAACCAAATCAACCGATTTCGGTTTTGCCCTAGGGGTAGGCTATAAGCTGGACAGTGGATTGAATTTTGGCGTCCGCTATTATTTGGGATCCGACGTCAATGATATCGACACAGATTCAGAAGAATTTAAGAACCGGGTACTCCAGCTATCCATAGGGTACTTTTTTTAATAAAATATGGCTATGAAAAATAGAACAAAGTCTAGGCGCATTGTACTTTTGGGCACGATATTTTCAGCGTTGCTATTATCGTGCAGCAGCGATGATGATGGCAATCCACCCGAAACACAGAACAATCCGCCCGAGGCATTTGACCTGATTGGGGTCGCAAATGGTGCCCAAGAAGTGGGGGTCACCCCTTCCTTCACTTGGCAGGCGGCCACAGATCCCGATAGCGATACGGTAAGTTACGACCTGTATCTGGGCACTGAAATAGAGCCCAATACATTATTTGCAGGTAACATAAGCGGTACTTCCTTTACGGTACAAGACCGTTTGCGCCTATTTACCCAATACTCTTGGAAAGTGGTGGCCAAAGATGGGAATGGCGGTGAAGCAGAAAGTTCAACCTATAGTTGTACCACCCGCAATCTGAATATTCCGAATGCCCCGGTTACGGCAGCAGCTGATTTCACGGAAAGGGCAAGCCATACCACGGTGGTTTTTGATGACAAGCTTTGGGTTATTGCTGGCGGTGGTGGTGGCGGCTTTAAAAATGATGTTTGGTTCAGCGAAAATGGAGCAGACTGGGCTGAAGCTATTCCGGCAGCAGCCTTCACCCCAAGATCTGGCCATGCTACCGTGGTCTTTGACAACAAGCTCTGGGTGATTGGTGGTCTTGATGGAGGATTCAAAAACGATGTTTGGTACAGTACTGATGGAGCCACTTGGATGCAGGCCACAGCTGCTGCCCCCTTTTCGGGAAGATTCTCGCATACTGCAGCTGTTTTTGACAACAAGCTATGGGTAATTGGAGGCACCAGCGGCTTTAACCCTAATAGCACTTCTATAAATGAAAGTGATGTTTGGTTCAGTGAAGACGGAATCAATTGGACAGAGGCTACTTCCAATGCAGCGTTTCAGGCTAGAGCAGGCCATGAAGCCGTGATTTTTGACGAAAAGCTTTGGATTATAGGGGGTTTCACCGACAACCTTAAAAACGATCTTTGGTTTAGCACCGATGGCATCGATTGGGTTGAGGTCACTTCATCGGCAGCCTTCACCCCAAGATCGGGGCATGCCACTTCAGTTTATGACGGTAAGCTCTGGGTCAGCGGAGGTTCTGATTCCAGTACAAATTTCAAAAACGACATTTGGTTTAGCACCGATGGAACCAATTGGTTTGAGGTTCCTGCCAATGCCAATTTCCCTGCACGATCAGGGCACTCCAATGCAGTTTATAATGATAAGCTCTGGGTCATTGGCGGCTGGTTTGCTTCGGGCAATAATTATCTGAACGATGTCTGGGCGATGGATTGAATAAAAATTTGGATTATGAAGACAAGAATAATTAGTAGTGTACTAGCTGCATGCCTTTTATGGGCGTGCAGCAAAGACGATGGGAACAATGAACCCTCACAAGCGCAGAACAGTCCGCCCGAGGCATTTGACCTGATCGGGGTCACCGACAACGCCGTGGCCGTTGACGTTGCGCCTACCTTCACCTGGCAATCGGCCAACGACCCCGATGGCGATACGGTAAGCTATGACCTCTATCTGGGCACTGAGACGGAGCCAAGTACCCTGTTTGCCGAAAATATTAGTGGTGCCTCTTTTACGGTTCAGGAACGTTTATCACTGATTACGGAGTACCACTGGAAAGTGGTGGCCAAAGATGGTAAGGGTGGTACAGTGGAAAGTGTGGTCAACAGCTTTACCACCCGCAACCTGAATATTCCTAATGCCCCGGTTACGGCAGCAGCGGATTTTACGGCAAGAACGCATCACTCCACTGTAATTTTTGATGACAAACTTTGGATTATAGGTGGAATTGATAATGTAACAGGTCCAAAAAATGACGTTTGGTATAGTACGGATGGGATCACTTGGGCAGAAGCCACACCAGCAGCAGCCTTTCCTGAAAGATTTGCACATTCCGTTGCAGTTTTTGACAATAAACTCTGGGTAATTGGCGGAGACGATGTGGGTGCCTTCAAAAACGATGTCTGGTACAGTACAGACGGGGTAAATTGGAACGAGGCTACACCAGCTGCAGGCTATGTGAATAGAGCTTATCATTCCAGTGCGGTTTTTGATAACAAAATATGGGTCATCGGGGGTTTGTCCAACATCAATGGTTTTAGAAACGATGTATGGTATAGCACCGATGGTGTGAATTGGACCGAAGCTACACCATCAGCAGGTTTTTCGGAACGGTACTATCATACCACGGTGGTCTTTGATGGTAAGCTCTGGGTCATAGGTGGTGTGGGTACCGGTGGTGTGGGTGCCACTAGTGTGAATAATGAAGTATGGTATAGTACAGATGGGACTAGCTGGGCAGAAGCTACGCAGGAAGCAGACTTTTCGGCTAGATCAAGACATACTACTGCCGTGTTCGATAACAAAATGTGGGTCATTGGTGGAGAAGGTGAAGACATTAATGCTTATAAGGACGATATGTGGTACAGTGTCGATGGAATCACCTGGGAAGAAATTGCAACTCCCGCCAATTTCCCAAAAAGGGCAAATCACACAGTCGCTGCTTTTAGTAACAAGCTATGGGTTATAGGCGGAAGAAATGTCATTTCTCTTTTTAATGATGTTTGGGCGATGGATTGAATAAAGAACGAACAAAGATTAAATACCCTAAATGGAAAGCCATGAAACAATTCGATCAAACAGCATGAATTATTCTCCTAATTTAGGGAGACCAGTATCACGGAATCCTTTACCGCCCCTAATAGGAATTAGCGGCCGGTTTACAACAGTGCGCTCACTTTCATAAACAATTTTTTGAACCAAGCAAGATGAAGGGCGCTGACTTTGAACAATAAAATTATCAATCATGAAAAGAATAAACATATCAGTTTTAATTGGCATTATGCTTGCCTTTATGTCATGTTCCAACGGGCAAGAAGCGAATGAAGAACCCCAAGAAACACTGCAAGAAGTTATTGACCCAGATTTGGTGGGCACGTGGTCCGGTGAAATTTCAGGTTCCTTTGGCGATGCGACCGCAACATTTGTTTTAAAAGATGACGGCAAAACAGATGTGAATGTATTGGAAGGCTCATCGAACTATTGTCCAATCCCAAATCTAAGATGGTTTGTGCTGGGTAACAGCTTCAAGATGGAAGGCAATGATGAGTGCGATGGCACATTGGTCAAATTCAATGCTCCCTATTCAAAAACAAATCTGGTGGGTAATTGGAGTGCTTCGAGTGGAAACAGCGGGTCATTTACCATGACAAAACAATAGCTTTAATATTGGTCCAAATGCTCAGGATACAGAAAATTGTTGTACGGAAAGCGGCTGACATGAATGTCGCGAACCGCATCATAGACCTTTTTTCTGAACTCATCAAGATTCTCTTTGTTCAGCGCTGAGATGAACAGAACGTTCTCGCCCAACTTGTTGAGCCAGGTTTTTTTCCATTCCTCCAGTGTGAAGTGGGCAGAGGTACGTTCGGTGACCAAATCGTCTTCCTCCAAGGTTTCCGGATGGTACTGATCGATTTTGTTGAACACCATGATGGTAGGCTTGTCGGCGCTCTTGATTTCATCCAATATTTGGTTCACTGAAGCGATATGCTCCTCAAAATTGGGGTGTGAAATATCCACCACATGCAACAACAGATCTGCTTCACGAACTTCATCCAGTGTGCTTTTGAAACTTTCGACCAATTGTGTGGGCAGTTTTCTGATGAAACCGACGGTATCACTGAGCAAAAAGGGCAGATTTCCGATGACCACTTTTCTGACCGTCGTATCCAAGGTTGCGAAGAGTTTGTTTTCGGCAAAAACATCGCTTTTGCTGATGACGTTCATTAAAGTGGATTTGCCCACATTGGTATATCCGACCAAGGCTACCCGAACCATAGCACCACGGTTGCCCCGTTGGGTCTCCATTTGTTTGTCGATTTTAGTCAACTTTTTTTTCAAAAGGGCTATTCGGTCACGAACGATACGGCGGTCAGTTTCGATTTCGGTTTCACCAGGCCCGCGCATACCGATACCCCCGCGCTGCCGTTCCAAGTGTGTCCAAAGTCCTGTCAAGCGGGGCAATAGGTATTCATATTGGGCGAGCTCAACCTGGGTTCGTGCATAACTGGTCTTGGCACGTTGTGCAAAGATGTCCAATATCAGCCCAGTACGATCCAAAATCTTGCAACGCAGCAACTTCTCGATGTTGTTTTGCTGGGCGGGTGAGAGCTCATCATCAAAAATGACCGAACCGATGTCATTGGCCTTGACATAATCTTTGACGTCCTCCATTTTGCCACTGCCGATATAGGTTTTGGGGTTGGGCACCTCCATGCGTTGTACAAAGCGTTTTTCAACCTCGCCCCCAGCGGTATATGTCAAAAACTCAAGTTCATCAAGGTATTCATTGACCTTTTCGGCATCCTGTGACTGGTTGATGACCCCGATGAGCACCGCTTTTTCGTATTCTATGGATTGTCTTTCGAGCATAGGCAACAAAATTAAGCAATGCTGGCCTTTTTACTAGATAATCGAGATTAAAACCTGACTGCCGTCAGGCAGGGCAGACAGGCTTGCTCCGTGATAGTTTACTATTTTGCAGAAAATCAAATTTTATGTCCGATTCAGATTTTTCAGAAAATTTGGTCACCATTGCTTTTTACAACCTCGAAAATTTTTTCGATACCCACGATGATCCCCACGCCTTGGATGATGATTTTACACCTGACGGATTCAAAAAATGGACGGAAAAGCGCTACCGAAAAAAGACAAAAAAGATAGCCAGGGTCATGCCCAGGATAGGGTTTAAAGAAACCCAAAACCCACCGGTCTTGATTGGATTGGCCGAGGTGGAGAACAGTGGTGTCATAAAATCACTTTTGAACACTTCGCCCTTGAAGGAGGTTGATTATGGCTATGTTCATTTTGATTCGCCCGATGAACGGGGCATTGACACCGCGTTGCTGTACCAGAAATCCCGTTTTGAGGTATTGCAATCAGAGAGTCTGACCTTGCTTGTTGAAAACACCAATGGTATCAGAGGTCTCACCCGTGACATTCTCTATGTCAAAGGAAGGTTGCATGAAGAGGAGATACACGTTTTTGTCAACCATTGGCCATCACGTAGGGAAGGTGCCGAAGAGACCAGCTATAAACGTGAGAAGGCTGCCGAGACCATCCTAAATAAAATAGAAACACTGCCCTCAAAAGGTGAGAATTGCATCATCATGGGTGATTTCAACGATGACCCCAACTCTAAAAGTATTGAAAGACTGATGGATTCGGGGTTTTTTATCAACCCCATGAAAAAATTGCTCACACCGGTCAAGGGGAGCGCCCGGTATAAGGGGGGATGGAATCTCTTTGATCAAATTATCATCTCCCATTCCTTTTTGAACCATGAAGAGAAAACACATAGTCTTCAAAAGACTGATATTTTTTCCGATAAAATGGTGAGGGAGTGGAAGGGAAAATATAAGGGCACACCCTTTCGAACTTACGTTGGAAGTAAATACATAGGGGGGTACAGCGATCATTTTCCGGTGTATGTGGTATTGGAATACCAAATTTAATTTGAAAGAAAAGTATTACAAACCACAAAAAACTGACCTTTCACAACAACAGTCAATCAAATACAGTGCATTTTGTCGAATAACTAGGTTGTTTTATCGATGATTTTGATATAGAAAATATATTTGTAGTCCAAATCTTACTTAACTTATCATCATGGACTACAATTTTGCAAAAGCGAAAGACTTCCATTTCTTCTTAATGACCGTTTTCCTATTTGCTTCCATTCAAGTTGCCGGGCAATCTGAAACGCAAAGAAAATCCATTAGCTCAAACTACAAAATAGCAAAAATTGAAACCATGGTTTCTATAATGGAACGGGACTTTCAATCAAAAGAACGTCAAATAGAACTTTTAGCGAAATCCATGGGCCTAAAAAAAATTGAAAGAAAGGCCGATGGCACCTTGATCTCGCTTGAAGACATAGGTAGCGATGGCACCCCCTTATTTTACACCACCTTAATGGATCCCACGAGCAAGGTCTCTAGGGCCAATGAGCTCTACAAGGGCGGCGCCATGGATTTGGATTTAAACGGTGCTGGTCTACAGGTCGGGGTTTGGGATGGTGGTGTGGCTTTGCCCACCCATCAAGAATTTGGTCAAAGAGTCTCAAATGCCGATGCGTCACAAGAAGTCAGTTCGCATGCGACCATGGTCACGGGCACCCTTGTTTCAAGTGGTATCAAAGAAAAGGCCAAAGGTGTTGTTTTTGCCGCTGAGGCATTGACCCATGATTGGACGAGGGATAAAATTGAAGTGGCAGAAGCCGCAACCAATGGCATGCTGCTTTCAAACCATTCGTACGGAATCAAATCTGACCGGGTGCCCGATTGGTACTTTGGTTCGTATATCAAAGTTTCACAAGATTGGGACGATATCATGTACAATGCACCCTATTATTTGATGGTCACTGCCGCGGGCAACGCACAAAACTCGTACGATAACGAAATGCCCATTCACGGTACATCAAGGGATGGTTTTGACCTATTGCTCGGGTTTGCCGTTTCAAAAAATGGAATCACCGTGGCAGGGGCCAATACCAAGATCAACAAAAAGGGAGAGTTGACCAGTGCTACCGTTGCCAATTACAGTAGCTTTGGCCCAGTGGATGATGGCCGTATCAAACCTGATTTAGCGGGTGATGGCACAGGGGTGTTTTCTACCTCGGCAAGCAACAACCAAAGCTACAGTACCTCGACCGGCACCTCTATGGCGACTCCGGGTGTAACGGGTTCCTTATTGTTGTTGCAACAATATCACGAACAGTTGTACGGTAGGTATATGAAAGCTGCTACTTTGAAAGGGTTGGCATTGCACACTGCGGATGATGTGTCCGCTCCTGGGCCAGATTACAAAATGGGATGGGGCGTACTCAATGCAAAAAGGGCCGCTGAAGTATTAAAACAGAAAGATTACAGTACCCTTGTATCAGAGGAACAGCTGACAAACGGACAAACGTATTCCATAACGGTAGAGGCCGACGGAACCATGCCGTTGATGGCTTCCATTTCATGGACGGACCCCAAGGGAAATTTTGTGAACCGTGGCAATTTGAACGATGTTACTGCGGCATTGACCAATGATTTGGACATCCGCATTACGAAGAACGGGGCACCATATCATCCATGGAAATTGAATGCGGCCCGTGCCGGTGACCCAGCATCGAAAGGTGACAATCGTGTGGATCCGTATGAACGTATCGATATTGTGGGAGCCAGTGGCGAGTATACGATTACCGTCACGCACAAGGGAAGTTTGACCAATGGCATTCAAGATTTTTCATTGATTGTCAGTGGTGTTAAGATGACCACTTGTGATATCAGAAAACCACTAGAGTTTGAGATGGTGTCGTCCACTGAAAATAATGCCACGTTTACCTGGAACTTTGACTATGAAACATTGTATGAGGTGCAGTATAGAGAAGCAGCGTCAGATTGGCTTACGGACCACACCTACAAAAATGCTTGGAGCACCCCGAACCTTGAAATTGGTACGACCTATGAAGTTCGTCTTCGTTCGGTATGTACCCAAAATATGGTTTCAGAATTCAGCGAACCGGTTGCATTTGTTTTTAACGGTGCGGATACCCAACCTATTTTAAACGAGCCGCTATCGTTACCTGAAGCGCTTGCTATTTCGTTGTACCCCAATCCCGCTGTTGACGAAATTACGGTTGATGCCGAAGTATCGAAAGATGCTGTGTACTCTATAATTACAGCATCGGGCAATATCATTAAAAAGGGAGCCTTACAAGAGGCGGTGAACGTGTCAGATTTGGCTGCCGGACTGTATGTGATGATGGTCGAGGATTATTCTGGGGTCAAAAGCTCTAAATTCTATAAGAACTGAGAATCAAACACGTTTGATTTCGCTGTCATCCAACAAATCATCCCCTCGCAACCGTAAGAAGACCTGGGCCGTGGTGACCACATCGAGCTCGCAATAGGCGATGATTCGGTCTAGATCCTTTTCCCCATAATAAACATCCTTCACCATACTGCCGTCCATATCTTCTTTGGGTGAGGGTATGCCGAGTACGTTGGCCATGAGTTTTAGCGAGGTATAGTGTTTGTAATCCCCAAACTTCCAAAGCTCCATAGTATCCAAATGGGGCACTTCCCAGGGCTTTTTGCCAAAAAGATTGAGTTTGGTCGGTAGTTTCATGCCATGGATGAGCATTCGCCTTGCGATATACGGAAAATCAAACTCCTTTCCGTTATGGGCGCACAACAGATGTTTGGGATGGTTGAAATGATCATTGAGCAAGGTTTTGAAGTCATTCAACAAATCAATTTCTTCACCGTGAAATGAGGTCACCCTAAAAGTTTGGATGTCGCCTTTCGGCACGAAATACCCAGCTGAAATACAGATGATTTTACCGAACTCGGCCCAAATACCTGCCCTTTCATAAAAATCTTCCGGTGAAATTTCATCTTTGCGCTGGTAAGAAGTCTTCTGTTCCCACAACAACTGTTTTTCTCCATCCAAAGATTCAAAATCTGCATGCTCGGGCACGGTCTCTATATCCAAAAACAGAATATTGCTTAAATCGATTTTGTAGAGCATGGTTGTAAAATACTAATTTGTACCGAATCGGTTCCTATTGAGGTATTTAATCGTATCTTGTTTCTTGGAAAAAGCTATGAATTTGAAAAGAACACTATGGTCTTTAGCGGCCCTAATCTTTATTGGCTGTACTACAGATGATGGAGGCACTGGGGAAACTGAGAAAATTTCTCCGGCGGACTTTATCGCAATCGGCGAGGACGAGGGTATCGTCTACCAATTTTCCTATGATGCCGATACTGGTGCGGGCCAAACTTTCAACTTGACCGAAGAGTTGGGCATACGGCCCAGTTATTTGACCCTACGGCAG
Organism: Allomuricauda sp. d1; assembly: GCF_039592695.1. Classification (NCBI taxonomy): domain Bacteria; kingdom Pseudomonadati; phylum Bacteroidota; class Flavobacteriia; order Flavobacteriales; family Flavobacteriaceae; genus Allomuricauda; species Allomuricauda sp. d1. The sequence continues at coordinate 180,542 of NZ_JBBUTK010000002.1, forward strand.
CAAGATGGCCTACTTTCTTTTTATTCATTTTCTGGGGGGTCATTTTCACTGGCGCAAAAAAATGTATTGACAGGCACCACTTTAAATTACAATGATTTTTATACCAGCGATTTAGAACGGTCGGTTATCTGGGGTATCAATACTGAAAGTAGGGTTTTCTTCGGCTATTTTGGGCCACAGACCAGTAGAAACCTGGCCATTTTTGATTTAGAACTCGATGGTACATCGGCTGCCGACATCACCTTAGATTTCAACATTGATGCAGTTTTTCAGCCGATTCTTTTTGAGAACAAAGTATTCGTTGCCTATCGCGATAGCCAAGGAGACAATAAGTTGACGTATTATAACATTGATACCAAGAGTGTGGGCCCTACCTTAAACTTTGGTGGCACGGCCATCAGTTTTTTGATAGCGGATTCGGGCGATATTGCCGTAGTGAAAAATGGCAGTCAACCCACGCTGGAATTGTACGACAGCGATGCGCTGTCTTTTATTGAAAGCAAGGCGCTTGACTTCAACTCCGGTTTTGAATCCGGCCCTATCGACGGTGCCGTTCTTGCAGAAAACAGGCTTTTTTATCGAATTGCTTATCCGCAACCCGCCAGAATTCCATACGGACCAGCCATTTTTGATTTTGGCGAACAAGACAATCAGATTATCGATGTGTTCGGATTGATTGAGGAAATTGAACGGGAAGTTGGCGCTTCCATTGCGTTGACCACCCAAATCTTTGATTCGGAAAAAAATAGCTTCTTTATCGGATATGGTGTATTGGGCAACGAAATCAAGGGAGGTGTCTTGCAAGTCGATACCGAGGGAAGGCTTGTGGCCAATATCGAATTTCCATTCTTTCCAACCCATATTTTGCGCAATTAAAACAGCGACTGCTGTTTCACGGGGCTTTCATGGTCGAGCAACCACTTTTTGCGGTGCAGCCCGCCGGCATAGCCGATTAAATCACCATTGCTGCCGATGATGCGATGGCATGGCACGACAATCCATAACGGATTTTTACCATTCGCCGCGGCGACGGCACGAATGGCCTTCACGTCGCCCAATTGTTTTGAAAGTTCAAGATAGGAGCGGGTCTTTCCATACGGAATTTCGAGTAGGGCCTCCCAAACCCGCTTTTGAAAGTCGGTACCTTTAGGATTCAATGTTAAGTCGAATGTCTTTCGATGGCCCTCAAAATATTCGTTGAGTTGATAGACCGCATCTTGCAAAACTTCTGGAATGATATCTTCCGGCATCGCTTTGTCAACCACCGAAATACTGGCCAAGCCGTTTTCATCGCCTGTGAACCGGGCATAACCGAGCGGTGTTTTGACAACGGCAGTTTCCATCAGATTTTTTTAGCCAATTGAATGCGTTTAGATAAGTTCTTAGTCCTCATCGGGAATTTGTTCAATGATGCCCAACCGCTTTGCCCGTGTCTCCCAATTTTTTCGGGCCAATAGCTGTAAATCCTCTACACTGTCGCTCTCATCCATGATTTCAAGGCCCAACAAGGTCTCGATAACATCCTCCATGGTCACTAGTCCACTTACGGAACCGTATTCGTCAACCACTAAAGTGATGTGTTCGCGTTTGGCCACAAAAGTTTCGAACAGCTGGGGTATCGGAGTATCACGGTTGGTGGCCAAAATGTCGCGCCGTATAGTGCCCAACGTGGCTGCACCGTTGTCGTTGATCATGTTCTCGAGCACCTCATCCTTGAGTACAAACCCAGTAATGTTATCCACACGATTTTTGTACACGGGAATCCGCGAAAAGCGCAAATTCGGATTGGCATCAAAAAATTCCTTGATGGTGCTGTCTTCTGAAGCAATTTTAATCACGGCACGGGGGGTCATCACGTCTTTGGCAAAAATCTCGTTGAAATTGAGCAGGTTTCTGATGATTTTTGATTCTGATTCCAACACTGCACCATCCTCATGTGCAATTTCGGCCATGGCCGTAAAATCTTCACGGCTCAACACACTGCTGCCGTGCACGTCTTTTTTGCCAATCAGTCTGGTGAACAACTGCAATGTCCACAAGAGCCCCGTCCATTTCATAACAAAAACCATGGCCTTAAGGGTTTTTGATGTAAAATTGGCCAAACGTTTCCAGTACGTGGCCCCAATGGTCTTCGGTATGATTTCAGAAGCCACCAAAATCAAGATGGTCATGATGGTCGACACCGCACCGACCATAACGGCCTCGGTAAACTCGAACCCCAAAATGGTGCGTTGCTGGTTGCCGATGGAATTTGCATAAACCACCTTCGCCTGCACCCCGACCAAGATGGCACCCACGGTATGGGCTACGGTATTCAAGGTCAATATGGATATCAGGGGTTTATCGACATCCTTTTTAAGCTTTTCAAGCTCAAAAGCGTATGCTTTGCCTTCCGATTTTTTGACGTTGATGAAGGTCGGCGTAATGCTCAACAGCACGGCTTCCAAAATGGAGCAGAGAAAGGAAAAGAAAATGGAAATAAAGGCGTAAAAAAGTAATAGTCCCATGGGGGCGAAGATATTAATAATTCAGGTACGTATTTTGTTCAATCACGTTGAATGTTAGCATCGTAGAATACTTGGTGCAATGCGGGCCTGATGTTGAGTTCATACAATTTTCGATGGGTTCGGTTCGGGTATACCCGGTTGGAAAGAAAAATAAATACCAATTGGTTTTCAGGGTCTGCCCACACAAAAGTACCGGTAAACCCAGCATGGCCAAAACTTTTCTTGCTTGCCGCCGGAGCGGGATAGGCCTCTTTTAGTTCCAACGTATCATTGCCCAACAAGGGTTTGTCAAAACCAAGCCCCCGACGGTTTTCGTTTTCAGGGTACTGTACAGCGGTGAATTCTTGTACCGTTTTTTCGGAAAGGTAGCGTCTACCATTCAGGTTTCCATAGTTTTGGTACATCAGCATAATTTTGGCAACATCCTCTGCGGTACCGAAAAGGCCTGCATTGCCCGAGACGCCGCCCAACAGCGCTGCATTTTCGTCATGAACCCAATTTTGCGTCAATGCATGTCGAAACAGCGTATCGATTTCTGTGGGAACGATGTTGTTTTGAAGCTTTTTTGTTTTAGGATTGAACCCAAGTGTTGAAGCTTCCATCGAACCATAAAAATGCTTTTGAAGATAGGTTTCATAGTTCTCGCCCGTGAGTTGCTCAATCAATTTGGGAAAAATAAGAAAGGTAAGCCCCGAATAGCGGTATTTTTTCGTTTCGGAAACCTCGGAACGGTTGATGTTTCGATATACTTTTCTGGCAAACCTGTTTTTCACATAAAGTCCGTCATAAACCTGTTTCTGAAATCGTTTGTTCGGTTGTTGCCGTACAAACCGCTTTTTCAGTTGGCCATTTTTCTTTGTGACCTTATTTAAAAAAACGATATAGGGGGTCAAACCTGCCTGATGGGCCAAAATTTCACGAAGCGTAATGTGTTTTTTGTCTTTCCGTTTTCGCCATGGCTTCCAATAAGTGGAGAAAGGGATATCCAAATCCAATTTATCCTCATCGACCAATTTCATCAGGGCGGGCAGTGGTGCGGTGATTTTGGTTACCGAGGCCAAATCGTATACATCGTTCAGTGACACAGGTTGCAAACTATCATACGTATGAAATCCGTAGGCTTTGTGAAAAATCGTCTGTCCATTTTTTGATACCAATACTTGCGCCCCAGGGAAGGCCTGCTCTTTGATACCGTTCGTTATAATGGAATCTACGTTTGAATGGATGTAGGCGGAATCAAGCCCTACTTCAGATGGATGGGCATAGGGGAGGGATTTGTTTTGCTGTGGATACAACCCCCATACGGATAATACCACTGTTGCGAATAGGATTTTTTTGTAAAATCTGCTCATTTGACAATGTAGGTTTAACACCCTCCTCAAGGAGGGAATTACCCCAAAAGCTTCACTGCATCTTTTGCGAAGTAACTCGCAATGATGTTCGCGCCTGCCCTTTTGATGGCGGTCAACTGCTCCAACATCACAGTGTCATGGTCTAACCAGCCTTTTTCAGCAGCAGCTTTGAGCATGGCATATTCGCCCGAGACCTGATAAACGGCTACAGGTCCATCGACCTCGTTTCGAATCTCACGAACAATATCTAAATAACAAAGTCCGGGTTTTACCATGACAATATCGGCACCTTCGTCGATGTCCATCAGGGTTTCTTTAATGGCCTCGAACCGATTGGCAGGATCCATTTGATAGGTTTTTTTGTCTTTTGGAATGTCTTTAGCATCCACAGGGGCAGAATCCAAAGCATCCCTAAACGGACCGTAAAAAGCACTGGCATATTTGGCAGAATAGCTCATGATGCCCGTATCGGTAAACCCTTCATTTTCCAAGGCTTCGCGAATCATGAGGATGCGGCCGTCCATCATATCACTGGGTGCCACAAAATCGGCACCAGCCTGGGCATGGCTTACGCTCATCTCGGCCAGAATCTCACTGGTTTCGTCATTTAAAACCCTTCCGTCCTTCACAATACCATCATGACCAAAAGAGGAATAGGGATCCAGCGCCACATCGGTCATCACCAACATATCGGGACACACATTTTTCACCGTTTTGATGGCCCGTTGCATCAATCCATTGGGATTCAATGCTTCCTTGCCCTTATTATCCTTTAAATTGTCGGCGACCTTTACGAAGAGCAAAACAGCACAAAGCCCCATGTTCCAGAGTTGTTTGACTTCTTTTTCGAGTTCGTCGAGACTTAAGCGATAATAATCGGGCATGGAGGGAATCTCTTCCTTTACCCCTTTACCTTCCACCACAAAAAGGGGCACTAAAAAGTCATCGGGAGTGATAACGGTTTCGCGTACCAATCTTCTGATGGATTCGTTTGCTCGTAACCTTCTGTTTCTTAAGTATGGATACATTTTTGAGCCTATTTTAGATGTTTTACTAATTTTTGGAGGGGAGATTTTCCTTTGGAGGCCAAAACCAAATTGGTTTCAAGTTGCTTTACCACAGGATTTTCACAATCCAATTCTGAAAAAAGCTTGTTCAGGTCATTGGGAAAGTTGGTGAAGATGTCTCCCATGGAATCCAATAAAAAAATGGCTCCCAGACCTTGATCGGCGGCATAGTTTCCATCCATCCTGACAAAATCATTATAAAACTGTGGTTTCAGGTAATAATGGGTGGCTTTGCCAATGGTCTCGGTCTTGAACCCCATTTGATCAGTGTCGGTGTATTTATACTGCGAGCGAAATTCTTTATAGTTTTCTTTGTTCGGCTTTGCGCAATGTGTAGAAAAATAGTCAAGATACAGGTATGCAAAGGCTGAACGCTTTTTCAACAAAGCTGTTTTCTTGAGGCCCATATCAAGATTTTGTGACTGCATATCGCGCAAACCGTAAGGAAAGCCCTCAAAGTTGCCATCGTAAATCGTTTGCAGAAAATCACCCATGGCGTATTTGCTAAAATCGTAGGCAGGGGCATTATTGTTCTGTACAGGTTTTAGCAAATAGGCAACTTCAGAAGCTTCACGGGCATAATCGCTTGCCGTGTTGACACGCCTGTCAGGGTCGTCTTGTTTTTGGCGCTGTATTTGACGCACTTGGGCCGCCTCGCGCGCCACACGTTGACGCCTTTGCTGTTCTTGTCGCCATTTTTGGCGTTGGGCCAGCGCTTCTTCTTGCTGTTTTTTTGCCAGTTGCCGTTCTTTCTTGAGTTCCTCCAATGATTTGGAATTTACAGCCACTGCCACATCGTACCATGGGTCTTGGCCATTATGTGGCCCGTAGAACATATAGGCAAAACCATTTTTGACCCAGTATCGGTCGCCAAAACACTGCATCATTTTTTTGAGCAGTTTTTGTTTCTCTTTTAATCCCATTTTTGTGAAAGACTTGCCAAAAACGGGCACAAAATTTTCATCATGAACGGCTAAGGCGTAAACTTGGGCATAACCGCGGTCGTCCATTCGTCTGTTTTTGGCATTGGCACCGTAGCCCTCACTCTCATTTACCCAATCTTCCATTTTTGAGCAGTTCTGTGACTGGATTGTATAATGGCCCATCATAATCAAACAGATGGTAAAAAGGATTTTTTTCATGCTTCGGGCACTTTGATTTCACCGATTAAATAGGGTACGGCCTTGCCAGAAATTTTGACACGTTCTCCAAGGTATTCTATCCAAAGCTTTCCACCCCGTTCTGATAATTGACGCGCTGTCATTTTGGTTTTGCCCAACACCTTGCTCCAATACGGTGCCATGGTAGTATGTGCAGAACCCGTCACGGGATCTTCGGGAATGCCGCATTTTGGCGCGAAGAAGCGCGAGACAAAATCCACTTTATCACCAGGCGCCGATACGATAACACCACGGCAATCACATTTGTTCAGCAGATGAAAGTTGGGATTTAGGGCCTCAATTTCAGCCTGCGAGTTGTAAATCAACAGATAATCGGTTTTTCCCTTGATGGTCTTTATTGGGCTCCACCCCAATGCTTTTTCAATGGCATTGTTGCCCCTGATCATTACATTTTCATCGGATGGAAAATCAAGTGTCATCAACCCATCGGAAGCTTTCTCTACAAAAAGATCCCCGCTTCGATGAGAATAAAATCGAATGGTATTTTCTGAATAACCATGATAGTGAAAGAGCGCATAGGCGGAGGCTAGGGTGGCATGGCCGCAAAGGTCAACTTCGGTCTCCGGGGTGAACCATCGCAGTTCAAACGTGCTGTTTCGTTGCACGATGAATGCTGTCTCTGCCAAATTATTTTCTTGGGCAATTTTCTGCATCAGTCCAGCATCAATCCATTCATCGAGAATACAAACCGCAGCGGGATTGCCCCCGAAAATATGGTCGGTAAACGCGTCGATTTGATATAATGTGAGTTTCACGACTTAAAACTAATGATTAAACCCAATCTTTGGGATGTTTCAGTACCTGAATCAGTTTTTCCTCTTCGCTTCCCTTTTTTGGCAGGTGGTCATAACGCCATTGTACATGGGGCGGCAGGCTCATCAAAATACTTTCGATACGGCCGTTGGTTTTAAGGCCGAACAAGGTGCCTTTGTCATGCACCAGGTTGAACTCGACATATCGCCCACGGCGTATTTCTTGCCAATCCCTATGTTTTTGGTTGTAATCCAATTCTTTACGTTTTAGAACGATTGGTATATAGGCATCCAAGAAACTGTCACCCACCTCGGTAACAAAATTGTACCAATCTTCCATCCCCATGTTTTCAGTGGATTTAAGGTAATCAAAAAAGAGTCCGCCCACACCCCGTGCCTCATTGCGATGGGCATTCCAAAAATAGTTATCACAGCGTTTTTTGTACTGCGGATAAAACGTCGAATCATGTGCATCACAGGCTTGTTTGCAAATAGCATGGAAATGCTTCGCATCTTCCTCAAAGAGATAGTACGGGGTCAAATCTTGTCCGCCTCCGAACCATTGGTCCACGATGTCACCCTGTTTGTTGTACATCTCAAAATAGCGCCAATTGGCGTGGACCGTTGGCACAAACGGATTTTTGGGGTGCAGCACCAAACTCAATCCGCAGGCAAAGAAATCAGCATCCTCAACACCAAAATAGTTTTGCATGCTCTGCGGCAACGCTCCGTGCACCGCTGAAATGTTCACGCCACCTTTTTCAAAGACCGCTCCGTTTTCGATGACCCGTGTTCTACCGCCTCCTCCTTCGGCACGTTTCCAAAGGTCTTCCTTGAATTTGCCACTTCCATCAACTTCTTCAAGTTTTGAAGTGATGGTGTTTTGGAGATTTTCGATGTAAGTGTAAAATCTATCTTTTAAGCTCATGGGATGATGTGTACAAGGTTGTCTTCATGACAGGCTAAATCCGATTCGCCATGTATCAATACGGATTTCTCTGTCATTTCTTTCAATTTGGTAACTATGGCTTCCAGTTCCATATCGGGATGTTTTTCATAGAGGCTTCTTCCAACTTTATTGTTGTGCATATCCATCAACATGGCCAATTTCTTGTTTGGAAAGGCATTTTCATGCCAATCGGTGATTTCTTCTGTCCATCGCAAGACCCGTTCCTTATTTTTTGACCATTTGCTGCATGCCTTGGCGATAGTATAGTTCCAAAGGGCGTGGCGAAAGGCATTGGCTGTTCCGTTTACATGATGTTTTTTACCATACAACTGATACGATTTGGCTACTGTTTTTCTTGTGGCGCACATTGCTGGTACTATGAAAACGGGGTTTTTCAATCCCAACACCAATAATTTGGAAAAATGGAGAAATGAAACCCGTCTGAGTATTTTTAACATTTTCACCATCTTTCTTGATTACACTGCCAAGTCGTCTTTTATGGCTTCTACGTCATCATCTTCCTTATATTTTGCCCAAATGGCCAGACCAAACGTCAATACTCCCAAACGACCGATGAACATGAGCACAATAATCACAATTTTACCAAAACCCGTCAATTCCCCTGTGATGCCAGTGCTCAATCCGACCGTGCCCAAAGCAGAGGCTACTTCGAACATCACTTTTTCAAACTCAAAGTCTTCACTGAAGGTCAACAAAAAGGTTCCAAGCGCAATCAATGAGGTATAGAAAATAAAGGATGATGTTGCGATGTACAAACGTTCGTAGGGAATGCTTCTTCCCAAAAAAGTAATTTTTTTACTGTTTTTGATGCGACTTTTCATAATGGCAAAAACCGCAGTCAGTGTTGTGATTTTCATACCCCCGGCGGTACCTGATGGAGATGCTCCGATATACATTAAAAAAATAGTGACCAATAAGATCGGTAATAGAAAGGCCCCAAAATCAGCCGTATTGAATCCCACAGTGGTCATTGCGGTCATGCTCTGAAAGAATGCGGCCAAAAAACGCTCCTGACCTTCCAATTGGCTGATGTTGGGCTCGTAGACGTAGAAAAAGATAAATCCGAAGCACAATAAAATCAAGAAGCCATAGCCTATGATTTTTGTGGTAAAACTAAGCTTATGCCCTTTTTTCTTGATACGCTGCACAAAATCGGTCACTACGATAAACCCCATGGAGCCCGTTATGGCCAAAACGGAGATGGTAGTATTGATCAAGACATTGTCGGAATAGTCTACGAAACTTGAGTTAAAAAGACTAAAGCCTGCAGTACAAAAAGCACTTACGCTATGGAATATGGAAGCCCATATCGCTTGGGCCCATGGCATACCTTCTGCCCGAAACGCTATCAGAAAAAGGATAACACCCAAAATCTCCATAACCAGAGTGAAGATGATTACAGAGGCCAGAAAATCTTGGATTTTGATGGTTTTTGGCAAAGTGAACTCCGTTTTTAGGATTCGCTGGTGCCAATGGGTCATTCTTCGTGTGGTCGATAACAGCATAAAAGTGGTGAACGTGAGGTAGCCGATACCGCCCAATTGAAAAAGTACCATAACCACAAACTGACCAAAGAAATTATAGGAATCAAAAACGGATACCGTAACCAGACCCGTCGTTGATACTGCTGAGGTTGCAATGAACAAATTATCCAAAATAGGTACGGAAACCTTCTGAAGCCAAGGCAAACTCAAAAGCAGCGTACCTGTTACGATGTAAGTCAAAAAGCCATAGAATAGATTCTGTTGTGGACTCAGGCTCAGTTTGAATCTGCGATATTTTCCCGTAATTGTTTTAAGGATGCTCATTTATTATTCTGGGATTGCTAATATTCTTTAACCGCATCAATAAAAGCCCTGGCATTTTCAACGGGGATATTGGGAAGAATGCCGTGACCAAGGTTGACCACATATCGGTTCTTGCCGAACTCGTTGACCATCTGATGCACCATTTTTTTGATGTCTTCTGGAGGGGAAAGCAACCGTGCCGGATCAAAGTTACCCTGTAAGGTAATCTGCCCACCGGTCAAATACCGGGCATTTTGTGCTGAACAGGTCCAATCGACCCCCAGGGCGGAAGCACCCGATTGGGCCATTTCTTTTAGTGCAAACCAACACCCCTTGCCAAAAACGATGACAGGGGCTTCGTCTTTCAGTGCATCTATAATTTGTTGGATGTATTGCCAAGAAAATTCTTGATAGTCAACGGGAGACAACATACCGCCCCAAGAATCAAAGATTTGCACCACATCACAACCAGACTTGATTTTTTCTTTCAAATAGGCAATGGTGGTGTCAGTGATTTTTTGAAGGAGCTCATGTGCTGCTTGGGGTTGTGTAAAACAAAGACCTTTGGCCAAATCAAAGCTTTTGCTACCTTGACCCTGCACGCAATAGCAAAGAATCGTCCATGGAGATCCGGCAAAGCCGATCAACGGAATCTCATCTTCCAGTTTTTCCTTGGTCATTTTGATGGCCTCCATCACATAACCCAGGGTATCATTGATATTGGGCACAACAACACGCTCCAAATCTTTCACACTACGAATGGGATTGGGCAGATAAGGACCGAAATTTGGTTTCATCTGCACTTCGATGTTCATGGCTTGGGGAATCACCAAAATATCACTGAACAGAATGGCGGCATCCATACCAAACCTGCGAATGGGCTGTACCGTGATTTCTGAGGCCAATTCAGGGGTCTGGCAACGGGTAAAGAAATCGTACTTTTCGCGAATTTCCATGAATTCGGGCAGGTAACGACCAGCCTGTCGCATCATCCATACCGGTGGTCTATTCACATCCTCGCCCTTAAGGGCTCTTAGAAAAAGGTCATTTCTTATCATATTTTCATTTTTAATTGTCCCCTCGAGGGGACAGTCCGCCTTTGGCGGACAGGGGTGTTACATCCCCTTGATAATGGGCCGAAAGATGTTTAACCGCTTTGACAATTACATTTTCAATGGTCTGCTTGTTGGCCAAAATAATCTTATTGGTATATTTTTTAGCTTCTGAGGCTGTTGTCGCTCCTATACAAAAAGCTATGGTATCTCTTAAATTATTTTCTACTACGAAACTTTCAACCCCACTCGGACTAAAAAAAAGCACCCCGTCAAATCGCCTTTCGAATTTCTTAGGATTTAGGGTTGTCTCATAAATGACAACTTCACTATACCGAACGTTATTTTTTTTAAGGATGTTGGGCAATTCGTCCCTTCTTTTATTGCCTGATAAGAAAAGAAAAGCCTTATTTTTGTGCAATGCCACGATATTTTTGGCCAATTCTTCAGCATTTTGTGCATTGGAAATTACGGTAAAACCAAGGTCTTCAAGCATGCTTTTAGTTTTTTCTCCTACACAGAAAGCACTGATTTTACTACGTTTTTCAGAATTTTCTTTTTTCGTATACGATTTTACGGCGTTTTGACTTGTAAATATGAGGTTATCGTGAGGTTTAGAAATTGTAAAGTCAATAAGGCGTATGGTTATCGCTTCATATTCCACAAAACCTACACCTGAATTCAAGAGCAATTCTCTTTGGGAAGGAGACATTATTTTAGTGGAAAGTACTGTTGGCATCTTTAATGGATTTCATAAGTTCATCCCCTCCTTGCTCCAAAACTTCACGGGCACATTGCTGTCCGAATCCCGTGATTTTGTCAATAGTGACTTTCTTTTCAACCACTATTTTTTGGATTCCGTCCAAAGAAAAAAGACCGCCCTTAAAATAAACCGTTTGGTTTTTTATAGAGGCTGATGCACCTATTGGTGCTGTACATCCACCTTCCAGTGTCCTAAGAAATTCGCGTTCGATTGAAGTGCAGGTGTCACTTTCTTTATGATTCAGGGCAGAAACCGTTTTAATGAGTTCCCTGTTTTTTTCTAAAGCGACCACAAGCATTGCACCTTGTGCTGGAGCGGGCAGCATCCAATCTAATGTCATGGCGTCTTTGGGCAACAGTTTGATGCGTTCCAATCCCGCTTTGGCGAAAATGGCCCCGTTCCATCCATTTTCAATGAGCTTCATCAAGCGGGTGTTGACATTCCCCCTAAGGTCGACCACTTTATGGTTCGGATATTTGTGAAGCCACTGTGCTTTTCTGCGCAGACTACTGGTGGCTATAGTGCCTTCACCATTTAAGAAATCAGTACCTAAATGTACAAGAATGTCGTCTGTTGAACCGCGTTTCAGTACGGCAACATCAACGATGCCTTTTGGTAGCTGGGTGGGTACATCTTTCATCGAATGAACGGCAAGGTCTATCTGATTTTTAAGTAGGGCCACATCTAAGGTCTTGGTAAAAATGCCCGTCACCCCGAGTTCGTAGAGCGGCTTGTCAAGCACCAAATCACCGGTTGATTTCACGGGCACAAGTACTGTGGTGACCCCCATTTCTTCCAATTGGGCCTGTACCTTTGTGGCCTGCCATAATGCAAGCTCACTATCGCGGGTGCCGATACGGATGGGCTTATTCATTGACGTCGATTTCAAGCTGAAATACCTGCTGTATCAGCAGTAGACTATCTTCGGTGTCGACATCTGTTTTTTTGAGGTGATTGGCAAACTGTTTGGTTATTTTTTGGATGATGCGCTCTGAGACCATTTCAGCTTGGTCGCTGTCAAAATCATTCAGTTTTTTGGAATGAAAGTCCAACTCTTCCTCTTTCATTCGTTTAAGTTTCTTTTTTAGCGCCTTGATCACTGGAGCAAATTTTCGGGTCTCAAGCCATTTGCTGAAATCACTTTTTACATCTTCAATGATTTGCTCCGCTTTGGGGATGTACTGTTTTCTGCGTTGCAAGGCCTCGTCAGTAATTTGTGAAAGTTGATCGAGATGAACCACTTTGACATTGGGGATTTCTGCAACATCATCAGAAACATTTTTTGGAACGGATAAATCCAAGATCAACAGCGGTTTTTTCGCATAGATCAATGCTTTAGAAATCGTGGGCAACTGGGCACCTGTGGCAACCACGAGCACATCGGCCTTTCGAATCTCTTCTTGAAGGTCACCATAATCCTTGACCACCAAATGAAACTTACCTGCAATCTGCTCTGCTTTATTGCGGGTCCGGTTGATAAGGGTGATATGCTTGTTATCGGTGTGCTTGACAAGATTTTCACAGGTGTTACGCCCTATTTTTCCTGTTCCGAAGAGCAACAGGTTCTTTTCAGAAAGTTGGGGCACATAATTTAAAATGTACTGCGCTGCCGCAAAAGCGACCGATGTGGCACCTGAAGATAGCTGGGTTTCATTTTTGATACGCTTGCTGGCCTGAATAACGGCATTGCACAATCGCTCTAAAAACGGATTGACCATACCGTGCTTTTTTGAACGGTAAAAGCTTTGTTTGATTTGACTGATAATCTCAAAATCACCTAAAATCTGACTATCCAAGCCAGTACCTACCCGAAATATATGGCCGATGGCCTCTTGGTTTTTATAGATGTAGGCCACTTCTTGAAACGCTTCAACCGTACCCTGGGTATGGTCACAAAGCAGTTTTATCAGTTGAAAGGGATGCTCGGCAAAACCGTACAATTCGGTTCTGTTGCAGGTAGACATTACCATAAGGCCATCGATACCCTGTTCAATCGCTGCCTCCAACAGGCGGTCGATGCCCGGAATGTCAAGACTGAACTTTCCCCTGGTCACGGCATCAGCTTTTTTGTAACTGAGCCCCACGGCATAAAAGGTGGTATGTTTTGAAATGTGGTAATGCTTCATAAACGTGCAGAACGGTCACAAAAATATAAGTTGATGGTTTCAAAAAATAACGCTCAAAGAACTATTAATAACGATACCCGTCAATTTTATGTGCAAAATCGATTAAAAAGCTGAAAAAGCCTAAATTTGTTGTAGTTGACAGATTCTTTAATTTTGTTTAGATTGAATCTAAATAAATATATTTGTAAAATGATGGAGATAAAATTGGATAAAAATATCGCTAGCGGTTCATTTCAGGAAGTGTTGATTGAAGATGGTTTTTTCGTGTTGAAGATACAGCATGACAGTGACGGCTCCAAACGTATGGAGCGGGCCATTGACAGCACTTTTATACAGTTTCACTTTTGTCTGAAGGGTGAAGCAAAGTTCAACTTCAACGAGGGCAACTATCAGTTGGAGGTATCGGAAGAAAACTCGCTTTTGCTGTACAATACCCAAAAAGACTTGCCGCTGAACGTGGTTTTGGCTCCAAACTCGTGGATGGTCTCCATCATCATGACCATTCGAAAATTCCATTCCCTTTTTTCTTCAGAGGCTGCGTACATCCCATTTTTGAGCGACGAGAACAAAGAGAAAAAATACTATGCGCAAGAGCCTGTGAATCCGGCAATTTCAGTGATTTTGAGTCAAATCATGAACTATGGGCTGCATCCGTCCATCAAAAACCTGTACATCAAGGGCAAGGTATATGAATTGATCTCGCATTATTTCAATCGGGTAGAGAACGCCGATTTGGAGCAATGCCCGTTTTTGGCCGATGAAGACAATGTAAGGCGTATTCGCCATGCGAAGGAAATCATCATCTCACGCATGGCAGAACCCCCAACATTGATCGAGCTTTCAGAAGAAATTGGGTTAAGCCTAAAAAAGCTCAAAGAAGGCTTTAAACAAATTTACGGCGATTCGGTCTTCGGATTTTTGTTTGACTATAAAATGGAATATGCCCGAAAGATGCTCGAGACCGGAAAGCACAATGTAAACGAAGTGGCTTTACGGGTGGGTTACAGCACCGCGAGCCATTTTATCGCCTCGTTTAAAAAGAAGTTCGGCACCACCCCGAAAAAATATTTATCTTCAGTTTCTTAAGTATTCCAAATGAAAAGAAGAATTTTTGCGCAGACCGTTGGGCTGGGAGCACTGGGCACCTCAACGGTTTTAGCAGCCTGCGAAGCGTCAAAAAAAGGCGAAGTTGTTCAATCTTCCTGTGACTTTACAGTGACCCCAGAGCTGGGTGAGCGCATGTACGCAAAAGCCTTGGAAATTACGAAAAGGAAAGTCCGTGGGGGTGATAGCGAGCCTTTCTTCAAAAAACCCTTTGTGGATGCCGCCTTCTCCGACAATATTTTTTTGTGGGACACTTGTTTTATCGTGTGCTTTGCAAAATACCATTTGGATGAGTTGCCCGTTTACCAAGCGCTTGACAATTTTTACGAGCGTATGGATGACGATGGCTATATCTGTCGTGAATACCGTCAGAACGGGGAGCCACTTTGGTCAAAAGACCATCCGGTTTCTATCAATCCGCCCTTGTTGGCCTTGGCGGAAACCGAAATTTATCAGGTCAAAAAGGATAAGCAACGACTGCGCTATGCCTATCCAATCCTGAAAAGGAATTTTGAATTTCTCATTGACCGATACCAAGGCGATGATAAATTGTTTTGGGGCGATACGTTGGGTATGGGCATGGACAATATTCCACGCTCGCCACGAGGATGGACGACCGAAGAAGGCAATGGCATGACACACCACGAACTCGGTGATAAACTGGCCGAAATGGGCGGCGCATCTCCCGAAGAGCGATTGAATTTCTTTATCAAGGAATATGTGAATACCTTACAAGGCGTGTGGAACGATGAGGGCCGATTGGTCGATTTCACCGCACAGATGGCCATGGTCTCGAGACAATTGAAATTTATTGCCGAGGAGTTGGGTGAGACAGGTGATATTGATTTTTACGATAGCTTTCATGCCGAGGTAAAAAAGGCATTGAACGATTTATGTTGGAATGAGGAGGATGCCTTTTACTACGACCTGGGCTATGGAAAACAGGTCAAACGAAAGCACATTGGTATGTACTGGACACTTTTGGGCGAGTTGATACCTGAGGATAAGATGGAAAGGTTTTTAGCCCATTTGACAAATCCCGATGAATTTTACAGAAAGATTCCGCTGCCCGCACTTTCAGCAGATGATCCTGATTATGTGGGTTGGGGCGATTATTGGCTCGGTGGGGTTTGGGCGCCTACGTCATACATGGTTTTGAAAGGACTTACTGCCAATGGCAGACATCAACTGGCCCAAGACCTGGCCGAAAAAACCTATGCAGCAGTGGCCGAAGTGTTTCAGGCCACGGATACCTTTTGGGAAAATTATGCGCCCGACCTCATTTCTTATGGCATCCCTGCCAAGAAAGATTTTTGTGGTTGGACGGGCCTCATACCCATCGCGGTGTACCATGAATACATCAAAGAGGCCTAGCCACGATGATCCCGATGTTGTTTTTGATTTTTTTGAGATAGTCAACCAAGGGTTCTTTGGTGATGGTCACCTCTCCGGCACTTGAAGCGTGCAATAGATGCAGTCTACCATCAACTTTGATGGCAAAACCGGTGTGGGTCACATCAAGTCCTTTGATGGAAGTGGCCAGCGCAATAATATCCCCGTTTTGAATGTTATGTTCCTGTGATTGTATTCCGTCTTGGGGCAGAATACACAGCGTTTCGTTGGCCAAACCTTCCTCTACTTCGAGCATGGCCCCAAAATTATCGTCATCTGCCAAAAAGGGATATAAATCACGGTGCGTGCCCATAAAATTGATGGGTTTTTGTAGTTCAACGCCACCCAAATCAGGAGTCATATCTTTGACCATACCCTTCTCGTTATTGTTTCGAATCCACTCCGTAAAATAGTGTAAACGTGATGGATAACCATTTAGAACTCCATCACGATACCGAATGGTTTCTAGTTTTTCGACAAAGGCATCAAAATCTGCTTCGTTGTTTCTAAGAAGATGTGAAAAGGCCAGCACGTTTTCAACAAAGGTGGTGCAGTCAAATCCCCTGAGGTTGATGACCAAGGTTTCTTTTTCGCCAACTTCCAAGGTTTTTTCAACGTATGGGGTCTCTAAAAAAGATTTCCCAATGGCAACAATCGTATCTCCGTAAGATTCTGCTTCCAGCTTTTGCAATACCGCCATTTTTTGATCGAAAAGCTGTTTGTCAACAGGTTTGCAGGTGATGGTTTGTCCGTGTAAGGAAACCATCCCCATAAAAAGAAACAGTATCAGATTAAGCTTTGTCCCCATCCTCCATATTTTTTAACATCACCCGTGTTCTTGCGATACTTTCTGGATAGTTTTCCTGTAAGAAAGTGATGAGCTTCTCGCGAACATGAACCCGCAAATCCCATGCCGTGGAGGAATCTTTGGCACTCATCAACGCCCGCACCTCTACATATTCAGCCTTGGAATCGGTGACCTGAATGTTGTTGACCTCACCATCCCAAAGGTCTGTGTTTTTGAGAATTCGGCTCAATTCTTCACGAAGTTTGTCAAATGGCACCTGATAATCGGTGTAGAGATACACGGTACCCAGAATATCTGCTGAGGTTTTTGTCCAATTCTGAAAGGGATTGTCGATAAAATAGGGTGTCGGTACAATCAATCTTCGTTTGTCCCATATTCTGACAACCACATAGGTCAAGGTAATTTCTTCGATGCGGCCCCATTCGCCCTCGACAATGACCACATCATCCAATTTTATGGGCTGGGCAACGGCAATCTGTATACCTGCCAGAATAGTGCCTATCATTTTTTGTGCAGAAAACCCAATGATGATGCCCGCGACCCCTGCCGAGGCAAAGACACTGATACCGATTTCGCGGATTTCTTCAAAACTCATCAGAGCAATGCCCAGGGCCAATATGACGACCAAGAAAATGATGATACGCTCCAATATGGTGAATTGGGTGTATACTTTTCGCGCCTTTAGGTTGTCACTTTCTGTGATGTCGTAATTCTGTACGATTATTTTTTTGGCAATCTTTAGGGCCACGATGACCAGCCAGGTCATGGCCGCGATGAACAGAAGTGTACTGGCCTTTTTGAACCAATAGGTATAATCTTCAAGGTGGAGCAAGTTTCTCAAGGATTGCATCCGAAGGATAAAAGAAAAAAGCACCAAAAAAAGCGGGAGTGCTACTTTTTTGAACGCCCCGCTCGGCAAAAGGTATTTCGGATTCTTGCTGTACCGCTTCAAGATGATTGAAATGAGCCAATAGACGACCACGATGCCCGAAAAAGCGGCAAACAGATAAATAATGGATTCGCGTGAAATCAAATCCGTTTGATCCTGCAAAAGCAATGGCAACATGGCTGTTGTTTTTGCGAAAGTTACCCATTCTTTTGCGCTATTGAAAATGGTAATGGCCCATAAAAAACTTATTGCCATGAAGAAGCGATGAAATGGGGCGCAAGCCTTATTTTTGAAAACCAATTTTTGATGCTGTGAAAAAAGGAGTACTTCTCGTAAATCTGGGATCCCCCGATAGCCCGACCGCAAAAGACCTAAAACCATATCTCGACGAATTTCTGATGGATGAAAGGGTCATTGATGTGAACCCCGTGCTACGAAACATCATTGTGCGTGGAATCATTTTACAGACCCGCCCAAAAAAATCTGCCGAGGCCTATTCGAAGATTTGGTGGGATGAGGGCTCGCCGCTGATCGTCATCTCAAAACGGTTTCAAGAAAAAGTGGCGCAACACGTCAATATTCCAGTGGCGTTGGGCATGCGCTATGGTAGCGGGAGTATCAAAGAAGGCCTTCAACAATTGCACGAACAGAATGTTGATGAGGTGTTGTTGGTACCCCTGTATCCACATTATGCGATGTCGAGCTATGAAACGGTGGTCGTTAAGGCCATGGAAGATAAAACGGCCCATTTTCCCAACCTGAAGATTACCACATTGCCCGCTTTTTATAAAAGTCCGGATTATATCAAGGTACTTTCCGACAGTATTGCTGAAAAACTTAAGGAGTTTGAATACGACCATGTACTGTTTTCGTACCACGGCATTCCCGAAAGGCATATCCGTAAATCAGACCCGACCAATTATCATTGTAAAATTGATGGACAATGTTGTTTTACCAATTCTGTGGCCCATCACAGTTGTTATCGGCATCAATGTTATGCCACGACCGAATTGGTCAAGGCGGCTCTGGGCCTCGACCCTGAAAAAGTCAGTTCAAGTTTTCAGTCCCGTTTGCCCAACGACCCGTGGTTGAAACCCTATACCGATTTTGAGTTTGAACGCTTGGCCAAGGAAGGAAAGACCCGATTGGCGGTGATTACCCCTGCTTTTGTGAGCGATTGCCTTGAAACCTTGGAGGAAATCGCCATGGAGGGCAAAGAAGAATTCATGGAGGCCGGCGGAACGGATTACATCCACATTCCCTGTCTCAACGACCGTGACGATTGGGTGGCTCTGATGGCGCAATGGATCAACAATTGGGAAGAAAAGGGAGTTTTGCCGGTTTAGAGACTAAACAATAATGGCTCCTTCCCCTGCTTGTGCAGTGCATCGTCACGGTAGTAGGGGAAGGTGTCCCGACGCTTGCAGTCGGGACGGAAGGGGTTGTCATAACGACCCGTCTAATAAATTGCGAGAAACGGAGAGACGAAGCAATCCGTTTGTCGTAAACTAACAGATTGCTTCGTTGTACTCGCAATTTAATGGCCAAAGTAACCGCAGACCAATTGGGATCTGAACCCATCGGCAAATTGTTGATCAAGCAGGCCGTTCCTGCCTCCATTGGCATACTGGTGATGTCAATCAACATCTTGGTCGACTCCATCTTTGTCGGCAACTGGATAGGCTCCATTGCCATCGCTGCCATCAATGTCGTATTGCCGGTATCGTTTTTTATCGCCGCCTTGGGCATGGCCATAGGTATCGGGGGGTCGAGCATCATCTCACGGGCCCTTGGTGCGGACAATAAGCAAAAGGCCCTTAAGACCTTTGGCAACCAGATTACACTGACCCTATTGCTGACGGTCAGCATGGTCGTTTTGGGCCTGTACTTTGTAGATGATTTGATTCCCGCTTTTGGCGGAAAAGGGGCCATTTTTGAACCCGCCAAGATTTACTATGTGATTGTACTGTACGGGGTACCCTTTTTAGCACTTTGTATGATGGGCAATACCGTGATTCGTGCCGAGGGCAAACCAAAGTTCGCCATGATTGCGATGATTATTCCATCCGTGGGGAATCTTCTATTGGATTATATTTTTATCTATGTCTTTGATTGGGGTATGCACGGGGCTGCTTGGGCCACAACGGCGGGTTACTTGTTGTGCTTTGGCTACATTTTCTATTTCTTCCTTTCCAAAGATTCGGAGCTTAAAATCAGCTTGCCCCATTTTGGGTTGGATATGCCCATCCTCAAAGAAATTGGTTCATTGGGCTTTGTGACGCTATCGCGCCAAGCGGTGACCAGTATCATCTATCTATTGCTGAACAATATTTTGTTCAATTTAGGAGGCGAAGCATTGGTCGCGGTGTATGCCATTATCGGACGTATGCTCATGTTTGCCCTTTTTCCGGTATTTGGGGTAACACAAGGCTTTTTGCCCATTGCTGGCTTCAATTACGGAGCGATGAAATATGATAGGGTAAAAGAATCCATTTACACCGCCATCAAATATGCGGCACTGGTGGCCACGTTGGTTTTTGTGGTGCTGATGATCTTTCCTGCTGAGATTGCAGACTTGTTTTTGAGTGACCGGCCAGATTTGCCTTTAAAAGATAAGGAAACCAATGTCTTTGTATTGCAACATGCGCCATTGGCGATGCGTCTGGTGTTTGCGGCCACCCCGATTATTGCCCTACAGCTCATCGGCTCTGCCTATTTTCAGGCGATTGGTAAGGCCATTCCCGCATTGTTGTTGACTTTGACACGCCAAGGCTTCTTTTTTATACCGCTCATTTTGATTTTACCCAATTTTATGGGCGAACTGGGGGTATGGCTGTCCTTTCCTATCGCCGATGTGTTGGCGACGATTGTTACGGGAATTTATTTGGGAAGGGAAATCAAGACCAACCTTATTCCCAAAAAAGCCTGATTTCCGCTATTTTAGAAAAATCAAAAACCCAAACCATGATCAAACCAATGCTTTTTGGAGTCGTTTTTATACTCCTTTTTTCATGCACCGAAAAACATAAGCCTATGGAAACCCAAACCGTATTTGTGGGAACATACACTGATGGCCAAAGCGAAGGTATCTATTCGCTGCAATTCAATTCCGAGACAGGAAGCTTAGATTCCCTACAGCCTAAGGCTAAACTGCCCAATCCTTCATTTTTGGCAGTTTCCGAGGATAGAAAACACCTGTATGCGGTTCAAGAAACTGCGGATTTTGATTCATTGGGCGGTGGGGTCACCGCTTTTTCTTTTGAGGATGGACTTTTAAAAGAGTTGAACAGCAAAGGCTCAGGTGGGGCTCATCCTTGTCATGTTGCCCTTTCAAGCGAGGGACAATTGGCGGTCTCGAACTATACCGGTGGCAACTTGGCCATCTTCAATCTGGAAGCGGATGGAAGCTTGGGCGAGAGACAACTCATTGACCACAAAGTCCTCGATACCACACGAGAAGCCCATGCGCACAAAGCCCATTTCAATGCAGATGGACTTTTTGCCACTGATTTGGGTTTAGATGGCCTGAAACGTTATGAAAAAAAAGAGGGCGGCTGGGTTGCAGCCCATCAAAATTCGATTGACTTGCCCGATGGCGCAGGGCCACGACATTTCACATTTAATGCCGATAGGTCTTTTCTGTATGTCATCAATGAATTGAATTCGACGATTACCGTTTTTCAAAAGGATGAGGAAGGAAGTTATAATCCGATTCAAACTGAAGACACTTTGGCAAGTGATTATGATGGGGAAAACTCTTGTGCCGACATTCATTTATCGCCTGACGGAAAATTTTTATATGGCTCGAATCGTGGGGAAAATACGATTGTCATTTTTTCTGTGGATGCATCTTCTGGTAAAATCAGTTTGGTAAGTCGCGAATCGGTTCACGGCGACTGGCCCCGAAATTTTATATTGAGTCCCAGCGGAAACCATCTTTTGGTCGCCAACCAAAAGAGCAACAACATCACGGTTTTTAGAAGAGATGCAAAAAAGGGAACTCTAGAATATACTGGTCAGTTTGAAATTGGAGCTCCTGTTTGTTTGGTGTTCTAATTGCGACTCGCAATTATTGGCTCAAAAAGACAATGAGGCCAACTACAGCCAACCCCAAAATCACAGCAAAGAAAATCTTCCAAAAACTATAGGGGCGTGTGCCTGAAATCTGACCGTTTTCGCCGTTTACAAAGAAGTTGTATTCCTTGCCATTGTAGCGGTAGGCACTGATATAAACGGGCAATAGAATATGCTTGAAGGTCTCTTCGCTCAATCGCATATCCATACTGGTGACCCGTTGGGTATCACCGCCAATATCCTGCCGACACCAACGTCTAGCAATTTCTTCTGCTTCTCCCTTTGCCGTTAAATGCCCTTGTTTTAGGGGAATGGTATATTTTTCAGTGACAAATCCCCTTAAAAAACTGGAGTTAAAGGGTTGCAGCAGTTTTAGGTTCCAACGTGCAATTTTAGACGGAACCCTTCCTTTACGCTGTTTTGAGGCCTCCACCAGAGTATCGTCCACAAAACCGGAAACTTGCCCTGAGGCGGGATACCAGCGTGTTTTTCGCACACGCTGTTGTACCATTTTTCCTTGGGAGTTCCGAACTCTTTTCGTTTCGTAATAATATTCGCCCCGTTGCCCTGAATAGGTCGCTTTCAATTGGGCATCAAACGTCCAGTAGGGTAGGTACAAACCTTTGGTGAATTGGGGGTCCAATGCCGCTTTTTTGAGATTGTTCGGTGCAAACCACAACGATTTGACCCATTTTTGAAAAATCTGAAATGACCTTTTCTGATCAATCTGAAAAGGTAAAACGGCACCGGGCAAAATCCACTCTTCTTTGTACTGGTCTTTAAGCACCAAGGGCATGCTGCAATAGACGCAGTGGAGCGATTTATAGTTTTCCTCTACGTGCTGGGTAGCGCCACAGTTTTTGCAATGTAGCATCGAAACTTCCTCGCTATGCTTTTGGGCGCCCATTTCTTTGAGGTAAGGATATAGTTCCAACTCCTCAAATTGGGTTTCCCCCAATGCAATGGTTTCTTGATGTCCACAATATTCACAATGGATGTTCTTGGTACCCGGGCGGTATTTCAGCTCTGCCCCGCAGTTGATGCAGGGTTTTTTGAGTTCAGTAGATTTAATCTCCATTTTTTCATTCCCGCGAAGGCGGGAATCTATTTTTATCCCAATGGGTGGTTAGTTCCAATTGTGTTGTTCTTTCTCCGAGAATAAATGGTGGAAGCTTCGATTGGTACTCGCCCGCCAAAGGCGGATGGCGAAGTTCTGCCATTGGTTTTCTTGGCAAAGCCAAAGAAAAATTCGTGCGGAGAAAGTGTCCTTTCTTTTGTTTCGTTTTCTTTGGACAAGCAAAGAAAATGAAAGGGATTTTTAATTTAATTGTTCAATACTTTTTCCATTGATGAAAAGGTGCATTCCTCTCCTTCAATGAATTGAAGTCGTCGGATGCAGTCAAAATCTAGGCTGATTTTTTAAAGCTTGAAATCGGGCTAGTTTTCAAATCCTCGGCGTCCAGACCGTTTCCGACAGGTCGGAATACTCTTTGGACGCCTCCCATGTCTTTTCCTTTGAAAACTTTGGATTTCCTACGCGTTAAAAAATAGGCCGAATTTACCCATACTTTTCTATGCATCAGGCAACGGCGGCGGCGTATTGCCCCCCAAAAATGATTTCAGTTCCTCCACTTCCTGTAAGGCTGCCCAACCGCCCATGCCCTGTTTCCAGACCAAACTTTCCTTATTGATGGTGCGGTTGGCGAACAATGCCTTTAATTGGTCAAAAGAAACGGGGCCTTGTTGTGCTCCGTTCAGGGCATAATAATACTGCACTGCGGCTGGCATCGGCGGTGGAACGGCTGCTGCTCCGCCTACGGCGGATGGCGGAAACGTTTGCTGGGCTCCCATCTGCGTACCGCCCACCATGTTGCCCATTTGCTGGGCCAGCACGAAGCCCATGCCCATGCCCATTCCAGCTCCTGCAGTACCACCTTCGTTTTTGGCAGCAGCTTCCATAGCCTTGGCTGCTTTAAATTGCGCCAATTTCTGCATATCCAGTTTGTCCAATCGGCTGTATTCAAAAATTTCCTTCTTGAGATCTTCGGGCATGGAAACGTTTTCGATGTAAAATTTTTCCAAAGAAATTCCGACGAACTCAAATTCGGGCGCCATCACCTCACGACAGGTTTCCGAAAGTTCGGAAGTATTGGCAGCATAGAGCTCGATGGGCAGATTGGCTTCCCCGACCGTATCGGTAAATCTCGTGGCAATCAAACTTTTGAGGTGTTCGTTGATTTCAAAATTGGTGAAGTTATTGTCCGTTCCGACGATATCAATGATAAACTTCCCGGCATCGGAAATCTTAAAGGCATACGTGCCAAACGCACGGATTTCAACCAAACCGAATCGGTCATCACTCAAGGTAATCGGATTTTTAGTACCCCACTTCTCATCAGTGAACAGGTGGGTATTCACAAAATAGACCTCGGCCTTGAATGGGGAGTTGAAACCATATTTCCACCCCTTCAGCGTGGCCAGAACGGGCAGGTTTTTGGTGGTCAGGTCGTAGGTGCCTGGGATAAACACATCGGCCAGTTGACCCTCATTCACAAAAACGGCTGTTTGGCCTTCACGTACAATCAGTTTTGCCCCGTTCTTGATTTCGTTCTGGTAACGCTCAAACCGGTGCGCAATGGTATCGTCAGTATAGTCGAGCCATTCAACAATGTCGATAAATTCATGGCTCAGTTTTTCCTTGATTTTGTCAAATATTCCCATCGATGTAGTGTTTTAATGTTTGGATTTTAAAGCTAAGAAAAAATGAGCCCTTTGCTGCATTGATTTTGCAAAGGTTTCAAAGCGTTTGCCCGTAATGGATTAGTGTAAAATGAAGGGGTTTTGTTACATTGCCTCCCAATCCAACCTATTTAAACATGAAAAGCTATCCGTTTTATGTCCTCCCCCTTCTTTCTGCACTATTTGTTGGGTGCGTTATTTCTGTTGATAAGGACAAAAAGAATGATGCTTCAGAAGCAGAAAAGGTTTCCACTATTGAGATGATAGATTTGACCTTGGAACAGGCCAATGTACTGGCCACCCTGCCCTTGGAATGTGTGAAAAAGGAATATCCCAACAAATTGGGCCATGTTTTGGGAAGTGGTGATGATTTGAGCGAACCCAAAGTATTGCACCCCGCTTTTTATGGCTGTTTTGATTGGCATTCGGCCGTGCATGGCCATTGGTCCATGGTGGAGTTGTTGAAAACGTATCCACAACTGGATGAAGCCAATCGAATTAAAGCCATTTTAAAGGCGAACCTTTCCAAGGAAAACATTGAGCAAGAAGTTGCCTATTTTGATGGCAAGCACAACAAAAATTACGAACGCACCTATGGTTGGGGGTGGCTGTTGAAGCTGGCCGAGGAAATCCATACTTGGGATGACCCATTGGCAAGGGAATTGGAAGAAAACTTAAAACCCCTGTCCGATTTAATAGCCCAGAAATTAGTCGATTATCTGCCCAAATTACAATATCCTGTTCGGGTAGGTACCCATACCAATACAGCTTTTGGACTATCTTTTGCATGGGATTATGCCGAAACCTTAAATAATGAAGCATTGCTCGAAGCAATTCGAAATAGGGCGCTGTTTTTTTATAAGGGGGATGTTGGATGTCCTCTCAATTGGGAACCCAGTGGTGCCGATTTTCTTTCCCCCTGTTTTGAGGAACTAGATCTCATGCGACGAATCCTGACGAAAGAAGAATTCTTAGTTTGGATGGATCAATTCCTTCCCAAATTGAAGGAAGCTGATTTCAAAATTGATGTTGCCCTTGTGGGCGACCGTGAAGATGGCCAATTGGTGCATTTGGATGGCTTAAATTTTAGTCGCGCTTGGGTGCTTTTTGGCCTTGCCGAACAATATCCTGAGGAATATGGGCATTTATTGCCTTTAGCACACGAGTACGTAGCGTATTCCTTTCCCAATCTAATGGGGGATAGCTATGAAGGAGGGCACTGGTTGGGTTCGTTTGCGATTTATGCGCTGAGCACTCAGTAATTTAAAGCTCCTTTCCCTAAACAGGGAAAGGTGGGCCAATGAAGTTGGGTCGGAAAGGGTTTACTTTTAAACCTAATGTTTTGTATTACAATACTTTTTTCCATCGATGAAAAAGTGCATTCCTCTCCTTCAATGAATTGAAGTCGTCGGATGCAGTCAAAATCTAGGCTGATTTTTTCCTGTTTGAAATTCTTAAAAGCTTTTGTTCCGCGTTGTCCAGACCGTTTCCGATTGCATCGGAATACTCTATGGACGACTTCCTTCAGCCCATACAAAAACTTATGAATTTGCTACACAGGAAAAAATAGGCCGTTTTTGGTCATTTCGACAGAGCAAAGCGATGAGAAATCTACAGTGTTAAACCTTCCATGTTTATATGGACTATTTGATTTTACCAGCATCCCTGAGCATCTGCAAAACTTTCTCTTTGGGAAGGGCCTCAATGATGTGTCCGTTTCTTCCGGTCATGGTTTCGGCAGCGAAAAGGGAATTTAAGATGGCTTCCTCAGTGGCTTCAATGGTGGCCAAGAATAAGGGTGTCATGGCCTCGTTTCGTAAGGAAGGTCGTTTTTGGATTAAGTTGTCAGTTTTATAAGGAATCCGACATTCCTCCGCGGTCGAGACCGCAATGACATAATCGCCACTTCCGTTACTGGCAATACCCCCAGTTTTAGCCAATCCTAGCATGGCCCTTTTGGCCAGACGTTCAAGATTTCGTGAATCCAATGGGGCATTCGTCATGACCAGGATCATACACGAACCGTCGGGCGAATATTTAAAACTATCGGAATATTGCCCCAATTGCTTCCCCACTTCAACGCCCGCAACCTGCAGAACACCTCCAAAATTACTTTGCACCAACACACCAACGGTATAGCCTCCTGATTTCTGGGGAAGCACCCTTGAAGAAGTGCCAATTCCTCCTTTAAAACCAAAACAGACCGTTCCGGTACCCGCACCGACGTTTCCTTCCGCCACTGTACCTGTGGAAGCATTTTTTATGGCTTCCAAAACATCTTTTTCGGTAGTATGGCGCCCTCTTATGTCATTCAAGTAGCCATCATTGGTCTCACCCACCACAGCGTTTACGGAGCGCACATTTTCGTTTCCGTTTTGCTCCAAAGTATATCCGATGATTGCATTCACAGCGGTTGGTACACTTAGGGTATTGGTCAGAATGATGGGCGTTTCCAAATTGCCCAATTCTTTCACTTGGCTGTATCCGGCCAGCTTGCCAAAGCCATTGCCGATATAAATGGCGGCAGGGACTTTTTCTTGAAAGAGATTCCCAGAATGGGGTAAAATGGCGGTGACTCCCGTGCGAATTGAATCTGCTTCGATTCTAGTGAGATGGCCTACCTGAACTCCCTGCACATCGGTAATCGCATTTAATTTTCCGGGGCGTAAAACACCAATTTCAACGCCATAATCGCGTATGCGGGTCTGTGACCAGCACATGGCAACGCTTAAAAGAAACAGCAATGGTAAAAGATAGCTTTTGGTCATGGCACCACTTTTGGCAGTTCGCCTATTTTGTTTGGTAATCCTCATGGGGTAGTACATGAAGTATCTGCCACGATTTTCCAATCCCCCTCGATTTTTTTCATCACCAACATAAAGATGCCCTTGGCATTACCGACTTCGCGCGTTAGATAAAACTCTCCCAGCACGTAATAGGCATCGTCGGATATTTCTGTGATATCGTTCAGCACAAAGCGCAGCTGCCCAAAATGTGCTGGGGTCGGATAGCTTTTTTGGTACCTTTCCATAGTGGCCTGCCAGCCCCTTACCACACCCGAGCTGCCATAGAAGGTAAGGGCATCTGATTTCCAATAGGTTTCCATAAAGGCACTAAGGTCATGGTTGTTCCAAGCGGTTCGTTGGGTTTCCAATACTGCTTTTATGAGCTCTTCGTCAGTAGGGTTCGTTTGCCCAATGGTAAAGGTTGCCACTAAAAGACAGCATATCAAAAATGGTTTTTTCATCCAATTGAATTTTGTGTTTACGTTATTGTTTGCCCTTGGGCCATCTTGCCAGTTCTGCCTCGGCGGCAATATAGCCAAAGGCGGCCCAATTGCCACTCGCCAACAGATCAGTGTACAACTGTTTGGCTTTTTCAGGCTCATCGTTGTACTGGTGCCAATGGGCAATGCCATATTGTACCGCTTCGCTCGATCCGACCGCTACGTTGCCACTCAATTCGGACGCTTCGATTTCGCCCTTATAAAAAAGCAATAGCTGATGGTAGCCTTCATTTTCGATGATTTCCATTTCGGGGGAAATGGATTCAAGTAGTTGTTCGGCCTCATCAGGTCTTTCCATACGCCGTAAGATCATATACAGCCAATGGGATGCTGCCACCCGCATATCGTCGTTGGTCGAGGCATCATAACAGTTCTGAAAGTGCTCCAAGGCCTTGGGCCAATTGGCTTTGAGGTAATAGGCCAATCCCAGATGGTAATAAATGTTCGTGTGAAGTGAAGAAACGGGTTGGTTCAACCGATTGGGAATGCCATCGGGCTCAACCACATCTTCAGTGCCTTGAATCAATTGTGCCGCTTCCTCCAAATCGGCAATGGCTTGGTCGAGTTGGCGGGTAGAGATGTGCCGATGCCCACGGTGACGATAGAAGCGTGCATCATCAGGAAATTTTTCAATGCCCTCGGTATAGGCCTTTATCGCCCTTTGATAATCGCCCAAATAGGCCAAACGCCGCCCCAGCCAAATGATGTTTTCGGCACTGCCAGGTTCTTTTTTATAAGTATCAAGTGCTCCCTTAAAGTTTTTGACCTTGTTCTCACCTTGAAATTTAATCTGCTGGCTCACGAGTGGAGTGCCCAAAAGCGAGCGACCTTGCAAGGTATCGATCTGCACTTTTTCAGAAGCTGGTCTTTTAGGCGCTTGCTTGCATGCACAAGTCAAAAATATAGAGAGAAGAAGGAGCTTTATTTTCATGGTTTTTTATTGATTGATAAGCCCTAACAAATAGCCGCTGAGCTTGCCCGAGTGTTCTTGGTAGAGTGACAGATAGGCATCCCAGTCTTTTTTTCGGGCATTGACTTCGGTGACCTTGACCTCAATACTCTCCAAGAGTGCAAATTTGGGGATCAGCCGTATTTTTTGGTCTTTGGGTTGGTACAATGGTCCGGTGACCGCATTGTTGATGACAAACGGCTCTACCACATGCACCAATTTGAGTTGTTTGGCATCGTAGTAGTGAAAAAACACCTCGACCACCACATTGAGGTTATGGTTTTGGGATGTCAACTGTACCGCAGTATGGTTGATTTTGGCAGAGGCGAGTTCAATGTCCAGATAGCCATTGTCCATAAACGTGTCGCCGATGGTAAAATTAAAGAGGGCCAAGGGTTCGTCGCCCGCCATTTTTCGATATTCAATGTGGTGCAGTTCGCCCAATCGGGTAAAAGAGCCATCGCGATGCAAAAAACTTCTACTGACCAACGATTCTTTGATATAGTTTTCGGGATTGTAGAAAAGTTTTGGCACGTTCTCCACCAATTTGGGCACCAAAATTCCTAATACCAACGAAATGGCCCCTGAAGTCATCGCAAAATCGTCTTGTACGTCGCTATGAAAGATAAGCGTGTCTTTGATGCCTGTTTTTGTACTGATTTTGACTCGACCGTCGTCATAGCGGTAAAAATTTTGGGATTGTTGAGCGGTTGAGGGCACCAAAAAAAGAAAGCAAAAAAGACCAAGAAAAAATTGTAACGGTTTCATAAGGCTGGGGATTAGGGGGTTGCTACTTACAAGGTAGTGAAAATTTGTCCACATATCACCCCAAAACATTGGGACTATCACGCAGGCACCACCCTATATTCCTGGAAAATCTTCGGTTCCACATTAAATCGAACATCCGTATTTCTATTGAAGTTGAAAATAGGTCGTGTATTTCACGCATAGTTAAATAAAAATAGCTCCTCCCCTTAGTTATTGCATCCGACGACCCCGAAAGTTCGGGGGAGAGGAATGCACAGGTGGTCTCGGCGAAGTCGAGAGCGGAGGGGATTGATTAAATGTATATCCAATACTTTTTTCCATCGATGAAAAAAGTATTCAAAAAAATCTAGGTTGATTTTCCGCTTCTTGAAATCTACGGATTTTCCACGGCCACGGCATCCAGACCGCTTGTACTCTGTACAATGCTCTCTGGATGCCTTCCATCAGCCACAGTAAAAATTCCTTGGATTTCTATCGAAGCTGAAAATAGGCCGGTAATGGATTATGTTGTAATAAGGTTTTCCTTCTCCGCAGCATAGACGAAGCAGGACTGCACGGAAAATGCAACGATTTGCATTTGAAGTAAAGTGCCAGCCGAAGCCATGGCAAAAGTGAGGTCATTTTTTACTAAAGGAAAAAAATGCCTCTGGAGAAGGCGCGCTTTTCTTTGTTTCGTTTCTTTTGCGCGAACAAAAGAAATGAAAGAATAAAAGGGACTTACTTCACTTCAACAAAGCAATCACCGGATTTCCATCGAAGCTGAAAATAGGCAGAGTATTCACGCATGATTACATAACACGGTTCCTCCCCTAAGCCAAGGGGAGGTGGATTGTGCACCGCACAAGACGGAGGGGATTGCCAACCCACCCCACTTTTGCTTCGCAAAACCACCCCTACCCTGACCAGGGAGGGGAGCTTATTTTGTTTCAACTACCGCCACCGCCTCAATCTCCACACCCCATTCGGGCAGCCCCAAGGTTGGCACTCCGACGAGGGTACTGGCGGGCATGTCGGTATCGCCCAGCAATTCTTTGCGAACGGCACGAAAGGTGTCGAGGTATTCAGGTTGGTAATCGACCACAAAGGTGGTGTACTTGACCACGTCGCCAAAGGTGGCCCCGGAGTTTTCAAGGGTTTGCAACAGTTTGCCGATGGCATCGCGAAACTGGGCCTCAAAATCATCGCCCGTACCCACTTGACCAGAGATGTAAATGGTTTTGACCCCGTTTGCTTCGACCGCAACTGCTTGCGAATAGCCTTGGGCGGGGTCGATATGGGTTTTGGTGAGTTTGGTTTGAGTGGTGTTCTTAGGCTGTTCTTTTTGGGCGGGTTTGGGTTGGCAGGAGAATATAAATACCAAGACCAGAAAAAGTAGCGACTTGTTCATAAATTATTATTTTCTAGCAGTATGCACAAAAAAAGTAGTGCGGTTGTGCATAAAACTAAAACGTGCACAACAAATGGCGTTTTTTTGTGTGCGTAAGACCGAACATGCACGATTTTTTGGCCTTTTTGAAATTAAATCATCAAATTCTTCGAACAAGGGAATATGAACCTAATTTTAAATGTTTATAGGGCACTATTCATATAGTCTATGTCTTGTTTGTTAAAATCCCATTTCAAAACTTCAATTCTTCTTTTCGGTCGATATTCAAGAACGTCTTTCCGATTAAACGAAGTCAATAGTTTATTCAAAGTTGTTCCCATTCCTTGGGGAGCAATTAAAATAGAAAATACTGGTAAGGCAATACAAGAATAACCAATCAGTTGAGATAAGTTAATCAAAGTTAGTTTTGAATTTTTACACTCTACAAAAACTAAATCAACTTTTTCATCATATTCTATAAAACCCGTAATGTCTTGACGGATTTTATATGTTGTGAACTCAGGGAAATACTTTTGATAATTTAACTTCATTATGAAATTAGATAAGTCGCTATCATGGGTGTCTATAACAGTGATTTTTTTAGCCTTTCTACCATAATCTCCCTTGAGTCTTTTCTCAAGCCAAACTATGATGTCTGGATACATTTCTATTTCATTGCTGTACATTAGTTCTGCATGTAACAGTTTAAACAATTACAAATCTCTTTATATCCATCAAAGTGTTTGCTTCTTATCTCTTTTGGCAATTCAGGGTCTCTTTCATCTGGATGTTTAGGTTTTGTTCTACTTCTGCTCGAGGTCCCATCACACAGTGGAATACTGGCATCAAAATTTGATTTGTTTATTTCAGAGAGTTCTGTTAAGGCTTGTTCCTTGTGGGAAATATAAAACCCAATTTTTTGATAGTCTTCAGCAAAAATTTTCATTTGATGTTCCTTAGCCCAAAACCTATTACCTTTTTTGTTATTCGGGTCTCTTAAATTTGGATGACCATAATTTATATTTTGAATAGGAACATCAACAGATTGCAATAGATTGCATAATTGAGGGGGTAAATGCCAATTTTTTTGAGTAATTTCTAAATATACACGGTGTCTATAAGGTTCTGAAAAACCATAATAGTTAGAAGGTCTAACATATCCTGTGACATCTCCAATGCCACGAATAAATTCCTTTTTATTGATTTCAGTTGATTCAAATATAGGGTTTGGCACTTGGAAATCATGATAACTAAATCTCGTGCCATTAATTAAAAACTTTATGAATAGCCAAGCAATATCTTCTTTATCCCATTTTAAAACTAAAGAGATGCTATTTTCAGAAACGTCTTTGGCGACATTTATTCCCATATTTTGAAGTCTCGCAACAACTTTGTCAAGACTTGTTTGGATATGTAGCTTTTGGTTTAAATCCAACTTGCCAGCAGTTACTTTTTGACTCTTGTATTCAAAATCAATAATAATTTTTTTTACATCCTGATTGTATTGGATTTCTCCTCTTCCAGTTATCAATCCTAATAAATAGGATATATCAGGAGTCAAAAAACTTGATATTTTATTTTTCTCCATAGTTAATTCTGCCCCAAAAGAAAACCATTGTTAAACATTTCCCAGACAAGTTTATTGTAATTGATTCTCTTATCAAATCTGTTATAGCCATGCCTACTATTATTTCTTGTTCGGCTTAATAGTGCTTGAGGAGTGTTATTATCAGAAACGAAATAAATTCTCAATTCAATGCCCCATTTAGAATCTGGCTCCGCGTTGGGGTCCCAAACATAATATGGTGGTTGTGAAGAATTACTGGGGACTGTGTTACCAGTAGAGTTTAAGTATCTATCATCAAATCTTTGTTTGTCTCTATGTCTCATTTCGGCTTCAATAAGAATCCTTTCAGAATTTCTGATTGAATTAAAATATCTTATTGCTTCATTGATTTCTTGAGAGGTCATTTTAATTCTGGCTTTCTTAAGATTAATAAATACTCGTGAACCTTATTGACAATGAATTTATATGGATAACCAAGTGGCCTCATATTGTTATACTCGTTTTGTCTATCCCAAATTATTATATCTTCTAAACTGAAACCAATTTCTTTAGCCAATATTGATGCATCCATATGTAAAGGATAAAAATTACTTTTCTTCCTTAAGTCCATAACATTTAGAATGTAATATCCTTTGGGTTTTAGACTTTTAAATATTTCGCTTGTGACTTCTTTTAGAGATTGAAGAAATACATTGTAATCCTCAATGTTCCCTAAATCTTCATTTTGGTCAGTGTAATTGATATTTTCTTTATAATCTGCGGTTCTTCTTCTATTTAGAACATCCCAGTAAGGTGGTGATGTTATGCATAAATCAATACTATTCTCTTCAATATGATTAGTTAAAAATCTCGAGTCATTGATTATATAACTATTTGTAAGATTGTATTCATTGAAATTATAAGATTGAGTAGCTCTCTTGATATAAAGTTCTTTGAATTCTGGATTTAAGTCAAATCCAACAACCTCTTTCTCTTTCATCAAACCTGCCAAAAGTGTAGTTCCAGAACCAGCGAAAGGGTCTAAAATTTTACCACCATTCGGTTTGCAAAAAGTATCAATTAATTTTGAGGCAAGTTTTATAGTGAAAATTGCTGGATGATTTAACTTTCTTTCTTCATCAGTCTTTCCTAATTCTCTCCATATGCTAAAGGAGTTTTGTAACCATTCTCTGCCAGTTAAATTGTTGGTTTTATTGACTGTCTTTTTTGGCTTTACTTTGTAAACAAATTCCATAGTCAATTGCGGATCTTCAACAGTTTGGTTTATGCTTCGGTATCTTTTATGATTTTCAAACATTGTTTCAACTTCACCAACTCTTTCAAGGGCTTTTTGAATTCCTGTTTGATTAATAACACCCTCATTGTTATAGCTCAAAAGGATATATTTAGCCTTGCTTCCATTTAACACCAAATCTTCTAAAGCATTTAAAGCTTTGTTTTTCGAGCAATAATCTGATTTTTGATGCTCATAATTTCTCATACCTGTTTTGCCATAGATTTCAGGTTTCTTTTCC
Organism: Allomuricauda sp. d1; assembly: GCF_039592695.1. Lineage (NCBI taxonomy): Bacteria > Pseudomonadati > Bacteroidota > Flavobacteriia > Flavobacteriales > Flavobacteriaceae > Allomuricauda > Allomuricauda sp. d1. The sequence goes on from NZ_JBBUTK010000002.1 coordinate 214,555, forward strand.
CCAAACCAACCTTCCGCAATTAATTCAAGTAAAAAATAATTTGATGCATATTGTCGTGAATTATATGGTGGGTCTAAATACAGAATATCAGGCTTAATATTTTTGATTAGTTCGTTAGCATCTTTTTTAAAAGCCTTATTTTTAGTTGAGCTTTCAATAATTGGGACTTCCTCAAGAATTAAAGGCTTTAGAGCTCTGTTGTCCCAAGTCTTTAAATACGCGCCATATGTTCCAGTAACATTACTGACTAAATTTACTCCACGCAATAAGGAAGTAATTAAATAATAATACTCTAATTCATTAACTAATTTTGTGTCTTTCCATTCTTCGAATAATGTTCTATACGTGTCTATTTTTAAGGCATTTTCATTAGTGAAATACATTCTATCGCCATTCGGCGAGTAATTTTCATAAATGAATCCTTGAGTATTGTAATCAAGCTTATTTAAGTAATCGAACAAAGTGTTTGTGCCATTTTTTAATTTTAGTTTAGACTTTAGTTTTTTAAATTCAGGCACTTTATTTAATTCTATATAGCTTTTTGACAAAGCATACGAAAACTCCAGCATATCATTGGATAGAACAGTATAACCTAACCTTTTAAAATGCTGACCAACTGATGTAGTTCCAGCAAATAAATCGACGAAATTTGATGTACCATTAATCCCAGTTGATTTAACCACTTCCTCTATAAATGGGAGAAGTTTTGTTTTTGCACCGTAGTATCTCATTGTAAATTAAATGTTATCAAAACTAAGCAATGCCATATAGAAATTTGTTTGGTGTTGATTTTTTGTTATAAAAAAAATTCTTTTGCTAAATTTAAAACCGACTAATTCAACACTATCTGAAAATGAAAAAATATTACGCCAAACTCGGTTTGGCCCTTTTGGCCCTTTCCTTTTTTACCCTACCTACCCAATCACAACGCAGAAAAAACAATCAGGCCACGCCTGAATATCCAGCGGAACTCTATTCCAGTTTGGAATATCGTTTGGTCGGCCCCTTTCGCGGTGGCCGTTCGGCTGCCGTGACCGGGGTGCCCGGCGAACCCAACCTCTTTTATTTTGGTGCCACTGGGGGTGGCGTTTGGAAGACCGAAAATGGCGGCCGCACTTGGAAGAATATTTCCGATGGCTATTTCGGAGGCAGTATCGGCGCCGTTGAAGTGGCTCAAAGCGACCCCAATGTCATTTATGTGGGCGGTGGTGAAAAAACGTTGCGCGGAAACGTGTCCTCAGGTTACGGCATCTGGAAAACCGAGGATGCCGGAAAGACCTGGCAACGTGCCGGACTCGAAAAAAGCCGTCACGTACCCCGAATCCGGGTGCACCCTACCGATTACAATACGGTGTATGCCGCCGTGTTGGGCAACATCTACAAACCTACCCAAGAACGAGGGGTCTATAAAAGTACGGATGGCGGTAAGACATGGGTCAAAAAGCTTTTTGTCAACGACCATGCTGGGGCCGTCGACCTTACTTTTGATCCAAACAATCCAAGGATTTTGTATGCCAGTACATGGCGAGCGCAGCGTACGCCCTACAGTTTGAGCAGTGGGGGCGAAGGCTCTGCCCTTTGGAAGAGCACCGATAGCGGTGAGACATGGACGGAAATTTCCAAAAATGAGGGCTTCCCTAAAGATACGCTGGGCATTATCGGGGTGTCGGTTTCCCCTGTGAATTCCCAGCGGGTGTTTGCCATCGTCGAGCACAAGGAAAAAGGCGGACTCTACCGTTCTGATGACGGGGGTAAAAAATGGACCCAAGTAAATTCCGAAAGAAAATTGCGACAACGGGCGTGGTACTACACCCGTGTCTATGCCGATACTGAAGATGAGGACATCGTCTATGTGCTCAATGTACGCTACCATCGCAGTACCGATGGCGGCAAGACGTTCAACACCTTCAACGCGCCCCATGGCGACCACCATGATCTCTGGATATCCCCCGAAAATAACCAGCGCATGATCATTGGGGATGATGGCGGGGCACAGGTTTCTTACGATGCCGGAACGACCTGGAGCACCTACTACAACCAACCCACTGCACAATTTTATCGGGTAACCACCGATGATGCTTTTCCCTATCGCATTTATGTGGCTCAGCAGGATAACAGCACCATCCGTATCAAACACCGGAGCGATGGCGGGGGCATCGACGAGGATGATTGGGAGCCGACCGCTGGGGGCGAGAGCGCGCACATTGCGGTCGACCCCGAGAACAGTGATATTGTCTACGGCGGAAGTTATGGTGGATTTTTGACCCGTGTCAACCACGACAACAATACGGTTCGGGGCATCAATGTGTGGCCCGATAATCCTATGGGGTACGGTGCCGAGGGCATGAAATACCGCTTTCAGTGGAATTTCCCCATTATTTTTAGCAAGCACGATTCCAACAAACTCTACACCTTTTCCAACCATGTGCACCTGAGTACCAATGAAGGCCAGAGTTGGCAATTGTTGAGTGATGATCTCACCCGAAACGACCCAGACAAACTGGTCAGTTCAGGTGGACCGATTACCCAAGACAACACGGGCGTGGAGTATTATTGTACCATTTTCGCCGCTCAGGAAAGTCCATTAAAAGAGGGCCTGCTTTGGGTGGGCAGTGATGACGGATTGGTACACGTGACCCGAGATGGCGGCCAGACGTGGGAAAATGTGACTCCCACAGGCATGCCCGAATGGATGATGATCAACAGCATCGAGCCCTCCAACTTTGATGAGGGTACTTGCTACATAACTGGCACTAAATACAAGCTGGGTGATTTTGCACCCTATCTTTATAAAACGACCGATTATGGCCAAACATGGACAAAAATTACCAATGGCATCGAAAGCGAGCACTTTACGCGCGTACTTCGAGAAGACCCCAAGCGAAAAGGGCTATTGTATGCAGGCACAGAAACGGGTATGTACATTTCATTCAATGATGGACGAGATTGGGAGAAATTCCAGTTGAACCTGCCAATCGTACCCATCACGGATTTAGCCTTAAAGGATAATAATCTCGTGGTGGCCACACAGGGAAGAAGTGTGTGGATTCTAGACGACTTGACGGTGTTGCACCAATTGGATGATGCTTCCAAATCAATGGATATGAAGCTTTTCGCCCCCAAAGATTCATACCGTACCAAGGGTAGTGCACAATCGGCCGATAATCCGAGTCTGACCGAGGGGCAGAACCATCCGAATGGTGTAATAACCCATTATTATCTCAAGAATTTTGATAAGGAAAAAGACACGGTACAGTTGACCTACCTCTCCATGTCAGGGGATACCTTGGCGAATTTTGGCAACCATGCCAAAAAGAAGGAAAACAAAATCAAAATCGAGAAAGGCGGTAATACCCATGTGTGGGATACGCGCGGCAAGGGAGCCGAAAAATTGGACGGAATGATTCTCTGGTGGGCCAACCTCGATGGGGCTAAGGCCGTACCGGGCAACTATAAAGTGAGCCTGAATGTCAACGGGCAGACCCAGACCGAAAGCTTTAAGATTGTACCCGACCCAAGGGCCGAAGTATCCGTGGCCGATATGCAAAAGCAATACGATTTTATCACAAGCATTAACGAGACCGTGGATAATGCACACCAGAGCATCAAGAAAATCCGTGAGGTCAATGAAAAATTGGAGGCGTTCATCACCCAATACAAAGACAGTGAACAAACAAAAGCACTGGTCGAAAAGGCGAAGAAAATGAAGGAGGAATTCTCAGAGATTGAAAAAGCGCTGTACCAGACCAAAAACCGCAGCAACCAAGATCCGTTGAACTTTCCGATTCGCCTGACCAACAAGTTGGCGCACCTGAACAGTTTGGTGAGCATAGACGATTTTCCACCGACGGACCAAGATGTGGCCGTACAGCAAGAGATGACCAGTAAAATCAATGCCCAGTTACAGGCTTTTGACTCTTTAGTGGATGAAGAGATGAAGCAATTTAATGCGGAATTCAACCAATTGGGATTGGAGTATCTTTCAATCGAAGATTAATTAGAAACTAAGCTCCCCTCCTCAGTTGAGGAGGGGAATGAATCCCGTCCGCCAGAGGCGGATAGGGAGAAAGGGGAGGTTGCCTACCCTGAGTTTTTCACATTACGCTAAATTACACTCGTCGCACAAGCGGAACTTTACGGCTAGATAAAACTCTTTATTTGTAATTTAGTTGAAAATCATAGGGATGGGAACGATAGAAACCAAAAAACTAAGGGCATTGGAACGTTTGGCGGCCTCATATTCCGAAGAACTGCTTGACAGGGTCAATGCATTGTTGGATGAGGAACAGGAAGAATATTCCATTCCCGAAGCGCATTTTAAGATTTTGGAGGAAGAGCATCAAAAATACCTGCGTGGTGAATTGAAAACACTTACCTGGGAAGAAGTCAAGCAAAATGCGAGAAAAGCGTTTGATGAAACTCAAAATAGTTAAGTCACCGAGAGCAAACCAAGAGGTTATTGAAGCCTACGTTTTTTACGAAAGCAAGTCGCATGGATTGGGAGAGCGTTTTTTAAATGCCGTTGAAGTTGAATTACAAAACATTAAGCGATTGCCCTATAGATATCAAAAACAATACAAGTCTTTTAGACAAGCAAAAGTCAAAAGGTTTCCGTTTGTGATTATTTTTTCCATTCTAGTTCATTCTGTTTTCAACACCCATCAAAATCCATCAAAGAAGCCAACATGATGGAACTCTACTACTACATCAAAGCCCTCCATCTCATTTTTGTGGTCACTTGGTTTGCGGGCCTGTTTTACATTCCAAGGTTGTTCATCTACCATATTGAGGCAAGCGAAAAGCCATCCCCCGAAAGGGAAATCCTCACAAAACAGCTGAAGCTGATGACCAAACGGCTATGGTACATCATCACCTGGCCCTCGGCCATTCTCTGCACACTTTTTGCCCTATGGTTGCTTCATCTGATGCCCGAATGGGTCAAACAACCATGGATGCAGGTCAAGCTCGGTTTTGTGGTCTTGCTGCTCATCTATCATTTCAAATGCCACCAAATTTTCAAACAATTACAACGTGATGAGGTAAAATATACTAGCCGGTTTATGAGAATTTGGAATGAAGTCGCCACACTCATACTGTTCGCGGTGGTGTTTTTGGTGGTGCTCAAAAATGCCTTGAATTGGATTTATGGTGTGGTCGGCATTGTACTGCTGGGCATTCTCTTGATGTTGGGCATCCGTTTGTACAAGCGTATACAGGATAAAAATCCGGATGCATAAAAAAAATACAAACGCAAAAATCAAATACAAACACAATACTATTTCGCTGAAATTCAATTTTTGAATTTGTGTTTGACGTTTGTATTTGTATTTGACTTGGCTTGATTATTGCTATTTTAGGTAAAACTTTCAGTCTTGCTAAAGCGCAATTCGCTTCGGTCACGCATTTTCATCACCATGATCTTATTGGTGGTCATTGCCTCTATCTTGATTGCGGGGGTTACCATTTACCAATACCGTGAACAATCAAAAGACTACCACCAAAATCGTCTGGAACGTAAGGAGGAACAGATTCTGCAAAGTATCGACTATGCTTTTCAAGAGACCACCTATCCGGTGACCACTGAAAATTTACAGCACATCTTCAAAAATGAAATCTACAAGATTGCCGATGTTCAGAATGTTAACTTTAATATTTATGATTTGGAGGGTGAACTCATCAAAAGTTCAAAACGTACTTTTGAGCTGGATTCCATTTCCAACTGCTTGGACACCCACGTGCTGAACCGATTGTTGGAAAGTCCTGATAAGCGGTATGTTGAAGAAAAATCAACCGCCGGCGCGACCTATCAGGCTTCATACACCTATATCAATGACCTAAAGTTTAAACCAATAGGCATTATGAACCTGCCCTATTTTGAAGACAATCGCTTCAATAATATGGAGCTTCGTGAGTTTTTATGGCGATTGGGCGGCGTTTACGTATTGATGTTGTTGGCGGCCATTATTTTGGCGTATTTCATTTCTAAGTACATCACAAGGTCGTTGCAGACCATCTCAAACAAATTGACGCAAACAAGATTGACCAAGCGCAATGAAAAAATAACCATTGAAGAACCGAGTGAAGAGATAGCCAAATTGGTGCATTCGTACAATGACATGATTGACGAACTCGAACTGAGTGCAGCCAAGTTGGCACGTAGTGAGCGTGAACAGGCATGGCGTGAAATGGCCAAACAGGTGGCCCATGAAATAAAAAATCCGTTGACCCCGATGCGGTTGAGCGTGCAGAGTTTTGAGCGAAAGTTCAATCCGAACGATCCCAAAGCAGAAACCAAGGTCAAAGAGTTTTCAAAAACCTTGGTACAGCAAATTGATACGATGAGCAATATTGCTTCGGCCTTTTCAAATTTTGCCGATATGCCCGCCCAGCAAAAAGAGACACTGAACGTGGTCAAGGTGGTAAAGCTTTCGCTGGATATTTTTCACGAACCCTACATTCATTTTATCTCTGATGAGGATGAAATCATTGCCAAATTAGATCGTACCCAATTGATTCGCGTGGTCACAAATCTGGTGAAGAATGCGATACAGGCCGTTCCCGAAGTTGAAAACCCCAGAATATTGGTCACTGTGGCTTCAGAGGGAAACCAAGTAAAAATTTCGGTGGCCGATAACGGTATCGGCATAGCTGACGACTTCAAGGATAAGATATTTGAGCCTAAATTTACCACCAAGTCAAGCGGAATGGGCCTTGGTCTGGGCATGGTCAGAAACATTGTCGAAAACTACCATGGCAGTATCGATTTTACATCACAGATAGGTAAGGGAACGGTTTTTACGGTACGATTTCCTAAGGAATAGACCAATGCATGATGTTGTTGTTGGATGCTCAAAGTCGAATGCTTAATTTTAGTGTTCAACAAGCATCGTACACCTAACATCAAGCATACATGACCTACGAAAACATCTACATTGAAGAAGAGGGCTCAATCGCCGTTGTAACCATCGACCGACCCAAGAAATTGAATGCCCTGAACAAGCGAACCATTGAAGAGTTGCACGAAGCTTTCAAAGAGCTGAATGAAGATTCAAGCATTAGGGTCGTTATCGTTACTGGCAGTGGTGAAAAGGCCTTTGTGGCAGGGGCAGATATTTCCGAATTTGCCGATTTTAATGTCAAACAAGGCGGCGAATTGGCGGCCAAGGGCCAAGAACTGCTGTTTGATTTTGTTGAAAATCTTAAAACCCCGGTCATTGCCGCGGTCAATGGCTTTGCCTTGGGTGGCGGGCTTGAGCTTGCCATGGCCTGTCACTTTCGAGTGGCCAGCTTCAATGCGAAAATGGGGCTGCCGGAAACTTCTTTGGGGTTGATACCCGGGTACGGAGGCACACAGCGTCTACCAAGGTTGATAGGTAGCGGCAGGGCCATGGAAATGATCATGACCGCTGGGATGATTTCTGCGGATAAAGCCTTGGAGTTTGGGTTGGTCAATTACGTGGTGTCGCAAGAAGAATTGTTGCCGCTTTGCCAAAAGTTGGCAGACAAGATATCGAATAACTCCCCATCAGCGATAAAACAGGCAATAAAAGCCGTAAATGCGGGTTATAGCTATGATACCAATGGCTATGCCCAAGAAATTGATGCTTTTGGCAAGTGCTTTGGCACACAGGACTTTAAGGAAGGCACTTCGGCCTTTTTAGAAAAGCGCAAAGCTAATTTTCAGGGGTCGTAGCCAAGTTTGACCAAACTTGGAATTATGACTAAAAAATTACTGTTTTTGTGCTTTTTTTGCACCCTTTTGCATGTTTTTGGGCAAAAAATGCCTGTTTCCTATGATTTTGGAGAGAAATTGAATGACCGTTACCGGTATTCCAATCTGTTGACAATAGATGATGATGGTTCAGGGGGCTACATTTTGGTAAGGGCCTATTTTCAGGGACTGATCCTGAAGCCGAAAGGTTATTTTATCGAACACTACAACAGCAACCTTGAACTTGTTTCAGAATATAATTACAAGCTCAAAGGACTTCAATTCGTAGACGGTTTTTTCAAGAATGGAAGATTGAGTTTTCTGTTCTTGAATTACGATTTTGAACGAGAACAGTACGAATATTGGGTACATACCAGCCCAATTGAATATTTTGATTTCAAGCCCCAACGCTTGTTGACGATACCGGCTAAGGCTGTAAGTGGTGCTTTGGGCAAGAACTATTACAACCGTGATTTTTCAAACGGCTTCACCACGGCCGTGCTGTTCAATGAAGACAAGTCGGCCTTTGTGATCAGTACCCATCATAAAAAGGGAAAAGACAACAAACACACTATTCATCTGTACGATAACAGTCTGAACAAAAGGGGTGAATTTGACTTTTCTTCAGAGATTGAAGAGAAGAATTATGCCTTTGAGAACATTGCGACATCGAGAGATTTAAAAGAAATCTACATTACCGCAAAGGCGTATTTCAAGAAAAAACGCTTCAGGGTAGAGGAGCGTAAATTTCAATATGAAATGGTACGCATCACCGATGGCGGCATCAAAACACAATCATTTGATGATGCTGGCAAATACTCAGAAGCGTTATATCCTATTTTAAAAGACGGTAAACTGCTTTGTGTCGGTTTTTATGCGGATAGAAAGGACAATCGCTACAACGGCCTGTCTTATTTTGAGATGACCCCATCCGCCTTGACCATCCAATCCAAAAAATACAGTCCGTTTACCGAACAGTTCATGTTGGATAAATTTGGGCGTGAAGACGATAAGATCATCAAAAATCTGGTGTTCAAAAGTGTGGATGTGACCGAGTCGGGAGCGATACTTTTCAATGCCGAAGAGTATTTTGTGACCCACAGCATGCATTCAACAGGGGCCGGCCAACGAATCAAGGTTGACCGTTACCATCACAATGATATTGTTAGTGCCAAGCTCGATGTTAATGGTGAGATGCTTTGGGCCCGTAACATCAACAAAACCGAAGTGACCCAAGGCGACGGATCTTATGCCTCATATTCAGCATACAGCAAAAACGGAAAAACGTATTTCTTTATCTGCACTTCATCTGACAATCCGCAATTGATCAATGGTGAACGCCTGATTTTTAAACAGGGGCTGACGGGCAATCGCAACGTATTCTTGATTTCTTTAGATGAGAACGGTAAAATTGAATACGAACGCATCATTGACGCACAAGAGGCACGTCTGCCCCTGATGGTTTCAAAACCGCTTAAAGACCAGAAAGACGATGAATTGGTCTTTTATGCCAAAAGAGGCAACAAAAAACAATTGGTCAAGGTGGCCTTTAAATAATTGTGCCATGAAAAAGAGGTTAATTGGTTTGTTTTCTTTGTTTGTAGTTGTATTGTGTTTTATCTCATGCAGTACCGATGCCGATGAGATTGAAAACAATAGCAATGCACTCTCAGGTTCGTGGCAGGTAATGACGGTGCAGGTATCCTCTGATGAGTTTACGCAAGAGGCACCAAATGGCGAAGTCATTGAAATTACTTTTGCAAACGATGGTCGATTCACAGGGTCAACTTCGAACAATACTTTTGGGGGCCGTTACGAGCTTGATGGAATGGTCTTGACCATGCTTGAGTTTACCACTACAGAAGTTGCTGACACCCCTTACGCGGGAATCTTTTATGATGCCATAGAAGCCGCCATACTACCGGGAACAACACGCGCACAATTTGATTTTGAACTTTCGGAAGCGGGTACTTTAACGCTTAGGTTTTCAGATTCAGGTGTGATGGCCCTGCAACGATAGGTTTTCTCAGTGTTAAAGTTTTTTCTTCATCTTAATTATAGGATTTATTCCATAAATTTGGAATAAATCCATAAAATTGAATTCAGAAGAATATATCAAAGGTCGGGGCGCCCAGAAAAATGTGCACAATCGCTTCCTCAAGGATGTGTACGAAATACGGGAAGACTTTCTTGAATTTTGCCGTATTGAGGGCGAAGATGCCGATACTAACAAGACCCAGTACATCCCCATTTTTCCAAAGACAATTGTAAACAAGGTGACGAGTCCTGATGTCGGTATGATGTACTCAATGAACCCCTACCAAGGCTGCGAGCACGGCTGTATTTATTGTTATGCCCGCAATGCCCATGAATACTGGGGCTACAGTGCTGGCCTTGATTTTGAGCGAAAAATCTTGATTAAAAAAGATGCCCCAAGATTGCTTGAAGAACTATTAAAAAAGAAAAGTTGGAAAGCCGCCACCATTGTTATGTCAGGCAATACCGATTGCTACCAACCAGCCGAAAAGAAATTTGAAATCACCAGGCAATGCCTCGAGGTATTCTACAAATACCGCCACCCGGTGGGCATCATCACCAAAAACGCCCTCGTGCTTCGTGATTTGGATATTTTAAAACAACTGGGCGAAAACCAACTGGTAGGAGTCAATGTATCCATTACCTCGTTATCAGAGAAAACCAGAAGATTGCTGGAGCCGCGTACAGCGACCATTAAAAGAAGGCTGCAGACCGTAAAGGTGCTTTCAGAGAACGGCATACCCGTCAATGCAATGTTGGCACCGATGATTCCGGGAATCAACAGCCACGAAATGCTCAAGTTGGCAAAAGCGGTTTCTGAACATGGGGCACGGTCTTTTGGTTTTACCGTGGTACGGTTGAATGGGGCCATCGGCCAAATCTTTACCGATTGGATCAAAAAGGCCATGCCAGACCGGGCAGAAAAAGTGTTGCACTTGATTCAAGATTGCCATGGAGGCACCATCAACGACAGCCGTTTTGGCATCCGCAGTCGTGGTGAGGGCAAGATTGCCACCCAAATTCATGACATGGCAAGATTGGCGAGACAAAAGTATTTTTCAGGCAAAAAGTTTCCTGGTCTTAGAACAGATCTGCACGAACAATACAAATCAGGTCAGATGAAATTATTCTAGGGTTTTGTCATTCCTGCGAAGGCAAGAATCCATTAAATCTTTTTCAATAATTTTATGTGGGTTGTCCAATAGCGAGTTTTGTTATCGTCATAGCCATGAAAACAAAATGTAAACCAGCCTGCCCTTGGTAGGCAAAAAAACTGAAACCAATGAGTAATTTTTTGTATTTATTTAGAGGAGGACACGAAGGGTGGACAGAACTATCACAAGAAGAGAAACAAGCCAGTATGCAAATCTGGGGAAAGTGGATGGGGGAGCTCAAAGAAAACGGGCAATTGTTAGATGGGCTCCCCTTGGCAGAGGATGGAAAGGTCGTTGAAAAAAAGGGCGAGGTAATTACCAACGGGCCATTTGCCGAAGGAGCTGAGGTTGTAGGGGGTTATTTGATTGTTTCGGCAAAAGATATCAATGAAGCCGTAGAGCTTTCAAAAGGGTGCCCTATTTTTGACCATGGAGGCAATGTCGAAGTTCGCGAGATTTTATCGATGGATGCCCACTAAATCCAATAACTGAAGTAATAAAAGCCTGATACAATCCAGGCTTTTTTAGTATTTGCACATTTGAACGTAGACCTGAACCAAAACATAGAGCATCTTTTCAGAAACGAGTATGGCAAAGTGGTTTCGCTGTTGACCAATCGATATGGCATTTCTTATTTAGAAAAAATAGAGGATTCCGTTCAAGATACGTTTCTAAAAGCAATGCAGGTCTGGGGCTACCAAAGTATTCCAGACAATCCAACAGGGTGGTTGTACAGAGTGGCCAACAACGCCGTGATCGATCAATTTAGAAGAGGCAAAAAGGTCAATTATTCAGACAATCCCCAAAAAATCGATAAAGGAGTTTTAGATAAGGAAATGACCACTGAAAATGAAATTTCGGATAGTCAGTTGAAGATGATATTTGCCTGTTGCCACCCCTCACTTTCTGAGGAGCACCAAATCATTTTAAGCCTTAAACTTATAGGGGGGTTCAGCAACAAAGAATTGGCTGAGGCACTTTTGAAAAAGGAAGAAACAGTTGCAAAATCGTTCACGCGTGCCAAAAAGAAGTTCAAGAAAGAGGTACAGCTTCTGCAAATACCTGTTCAAATGGGGCTTCAATCTAGGTTGTTTGTAGTGCTCAGAGTGATTTATTTATTGTTTTCTGAAGGCTATGCCACTACTACGGGGTCACAGGTACTGAAAAAAGATATTTGTTACGAGGCTTTACGCTTGGCCCTTTTGCTAAATGGCAATCCTTATTGCCAGCATAAAAATCTTGACGCATTGATAGCCTTGATGTGTTTTCATGCCTCACGTTTTGATGCCCGTCTGGATAAAAAAGGTGATATGGTCTCTTTAAAATTTCAAGATCGTTCAAAATATGACAAACGACTTATTGATTACGGGGTATATCACCTAAAAAAGGCTGGCAACAAAAAGAATAGTCTTTCCAACTATCATTTTGAGGCAGCGATATCACTTTACCATTGCTCGGCAAGTTCTTTCAAAGCAACAGATTGGGCCAGTATATTACAATTGTATGATATACAGTTGAAAAGACAAAGGTCACCAATAGTGGCCCTAAATCGAATCATAGCTTTTTCAAAGGTCCATGGCGCAGAAAAAGCACTTATTGCCCTTGAGGATGTCGAAAAAACCTCTGATTACACTGCAAATGGACTATACTATGCGATTAAGGCCGAACTGTTGGCCAAAACAGGCAAGACACACAACGCCGTGTTACAGAAAGCATTGGCATTCACAGACAATGAGCTGATGAAAAAGCATTTGATAAAAAAACTGGGCTAGCTCAAATCCCAACCTTTACGGTACTCACGTTTTACCCACTCGTTTGCTTTGTCATAATTGGTGATTTTCATGTTTTCACCGTCCCACAGCAACTTGCGACGACCTGGATAATCATAGGGTGCCCAATCACCGGGCTTCTTGCCCTCTTGCAACACTTTATATTGATACGCTTTTACGGCGAGATTCCCCATAAGAACAGTTTCCGTCAGAGGGCCTGCCTTTGCAAAATCAGATGAGGTTGCGGCCCCATTAAGACAGCCATCGACAAAGTTGGCGATATGGCCGTTTATACCATCGGGCACTCTGGGGTATTTTGGTGCAGGCGACTTATAAATTTCTTTCAATTCTGAAGGCAGGAATCGGGCATTTCTCGAATAGGTGTCAAAAATAAGTGTACCGCGGTCACCGTACATAACGGTTCCGCCGCCGCCATCACCTATGGTTTCATCATCTTTCAATTCATCGGGCAGGTCAGGTTTGATTCCCCCGTCAAACCAGTTCAATTGAATATCGCCATGATGAGGATGTTCAAATTTCAAATGGATTTTTGAGGAAGGCGGACACGACGGGCTGAAATCGGCCTCTACAAAATCACCGACCCAGACCGTGGTGCAACTGGCCTCAGCCTCGGTAGGATAGCCCAAATCGAGCACACTGAAAGGCGTTTCCATAATGTGGCAACCCATGTCGCCGAGGGCGCCTGTTCCAAAATCCCACCAGCCACGCCATTTGAAAGGCAGGTATGCATCATTGTACGGGCGCATTTCGGCTGGCCCAAGCCATAGATCCCAATCCAGTCCTTTGGGGATGCTGTCTTTTTCTGCCGGTACGGGCACGCCTTGTGGCCAAACGGGCCTGTTCGTCCAACAGTCAATGGTATGCACCTTGCCAATGACCCCCGATTCAACCCATTCTCGCGCGATACGGCTATCATCGCTTGAAGCACCTTGGTTGCCCATTTGGGTCACAATGCCGTTTTCTTTGGCCACTTGGGTCATCAAACGGGCTTCGTGTATATTGTGTGTAAGCGGTTTTTCAACATAGGCATGTTTTTTTTCACGCATGAACGGCAGTGCAATTGGGGCGTGCGTATGGTCTGGCGTGGCGACCATGACCGCATCAATATCCTTTACATGTTTTTTATAAACTTTCCGAAAATCCTTATAGCGGGGCACATCAGGATAGGCCTCGTACGTCTGTGCGGCCCTTCTATCGTCAACATCACAAAAAGCAACGAATTTTACCTTGCCCGTGGCGGCCAAACCTTGAATGACCCCACTGCCACGCCCCCCAACACCAAAAGCACCGACATAGAGCGTATCACTTGGCGGCACATGGGTTTTTCCGAGAACAAAACTGGGCACAATGGTAAAAGCGGCAGAGGTGGCCGCTGCATTTTTGAGAAATTTTCTTCGCTGCATTTTAATCGAATTTGGATTGTGCCTGAAGATACAAAAACTAATAATCCCTTCCTTCTTTTCCAGTCGCAGCTATAAAATCCATCCGAGCATTTCTTTCGCTACGCTCATCGGATACAATAACGAAGGGGAGGAATAAAATTTATGCAACTGGTGAAAAATATGTAAGCTAGACCTTTCCATTCCACTCCGCATAAAACTGTTCCAAATAATCGAGCATGAACTGGTGCCTTTTTTCGGCCAATTTTCTCCCCGCCTCAGTGTTCATTCGGTCTTTGAGCAACAGCAGTTTTTCATAAAAGTGGTTGATGGTTGGGCTGTTCGATTTTTTATACTCGGCCTTGGTCATGTTGGGTTTTGGTGGGATTGCAGGATTGTAGAGCTCCCGGTTTTTGAAGCCGCCATAATTGAAAGTACGTGCTATGCCGATGGCTCCCATGGCATCCAATCGATCGGCGTCTTGCACGACCTGAAGTTCTTTCGAATCAAAGTGCTTTGTTTTTTTATCCAAGCTGTTTTTGAAAGAGATGTGCTTGATGATGTCTTTGACATGCCTGATTGTCTTTTTGTCAATTTTTAGAGAGCTCAAAAAATCCTCTGCCATTTTTGGACCAACAGTTTCATCACCATTATGGAATTTGGCATCTGCAATATCGTGCAACAGTGCGGCCAAGCTCACTACCAGCACATCTACCTTTTCATCTTTTGCAATCAGCAGGGTGTTGTTGAACACCCGTTGTATGTGAAACCAATCATGCCCGCCCTCAGCCCCTCTGAGGGTCTCTTTCACAAAGGCTATGGTTTCTTCAATGATTTCAGCGTCGTTCATACGTGGATGCCTTTTTTGACCGCAGTTTCGGTTTTGGCAATGAGTTCGTCTAAATTCCCTTTGTTTTCAATAGGTTCGTGCACTTCAAAGATAAGATGTGCTCCCAAACCCATAGGAAATTTTCCATAGCGCAAAAGTTTCCATGAATTGTTGATGCTAATGGGTACTATCAGTGCCGAGGGAGCTTTCTTGAGCAAGGTTTTAATCCCCATGGGTTTAAAGGGCTTTGGCCTTCCATCCCTACTACGGGTTCCTTCGGGGAAAATAACGGCACTCCGATTGCATTTTTCAATGTACCGGCCCAGCTTGGCTATTTCCAATAGGGCCTGCTTGCCATCTTTACGGTCAATCAATATAGAACCGCCATGTCTGAGGTTGAACGATACGCTGGGGATGCCCTTGCCCAGCTCTTTTTTGCTCACAAATTTTGGATGGTGCTTGCGCATATACCAAACCAGTGGCGGAATGTCGTACATGCTTTGATGGTTGGTGACAATGACCAAAGGAACATCTTCAGGAATCTTTTGTTTGTTTATGAAGGTGTAGCGCGTACCCAAAATATGGGTACACCGCATCAAAAACCAATTGAGAATAGAGACACTTCTTTTATGGGCATTGTACCCGAAGACATTTAGGCACACCCACTGTATCGGATGAAAGATGACCAACACCAATCCGAAAAAGGCAAAATAAATCGGGGTCAGCAGGTAAGAAAGTATTTTGGTCATACCACAAAAATAAAAAACCACTCCCGATAGAAGTGGCTAAATTTTAAGCCTCCCCCTGTGGGGGAGGTTTGGAGGGGGCCCCTAACAATGCTCGTTATAGGCCTCCATTAAATTTTCAGCAATCATTTCCGCAGGTCGGCCTTCAATATGGTGGCGTTCGATCATGTGCACCAATTCACCATCTTTGAACAAGGCCATGCTGGGTGATGAAGGTGGAAAAGGCACCATGGCTTCACGTGCGGTGTTCACCGCTTCGGTATCCACCCCGGCAAAAACGGTGACCAAATTGTCAGGTCTTTTGTCGTTCTGCAAACTCAACTTTGCTGCTGGCCGTGCATTGGCGGCGGCACAGCCACAGACTGAATTTACCACGACCAAGGTGGTACCGTCTTTTTGTAAGGCCTCTTTAACGGCCTCACCTGTATATAATTCTTCAAATCCGGCAGTGGCTAAATCTGCACGCATCGGTTTTACCAATTCTTCAGGATACATAGTCTCTTTTTTAGGATGTCAAAGATACGCAATTTGTCGTTTTTTCAATAGCGCCCTAACAAGGGCTTTCGTGGGCAAACCTGTATCTTTGCGCTTTAATTTTTTCAAATGTTCAAATGGGCAGGAGCCTTAATAGGCTTTGTTTTTAGAGGGATTATTGGGGCAGTTGGTGGCTTCTTTCTTGGCAGCCTTTTAGATGGTGTGCTTGGCAACAGTGGCCAAAGCGGGCGAAGTGTTTTCGGTGATTTTGGGCAGCAATCGGTTTCCCCTGCAGATTTTGAACTGAATCTGCTCTCGCTCTGCTCAATTGTGATAAAAGCAGACGGTCAGGTCAGCCAACGTGAATTGGATTATGTGCGTCAATATTTCTTGGCCACCTACGGAAAAGAAAAGGCCAATGCTATTTTCAGAACCTTCAACGAGGTCATCAAAAAGCGTGAAATCTCAGCCCAAAAAATTTGCAATTATTTGAACCAGCGAACGCGCTATGAAGTAAGATTGCAGTTGCTCCACTTTTTATTTGGCATAGCCCAGGCCGATGGACAGGTAAGCAAGGCCGAAATAGAGAAACTTATGCAGCTGGCCGGTTACTTGCGCATTGGCCGTCACGACTTTGAAAGTATCAAGGCCATGTTCATCAAATCGGCCGACAACGCCTATAAGATTTTAGAGATTGAAAAATCGGCCACAGATGATGAGGTCAAAAAAGCGTATCGAACCATGGCAAAGAAATACCATCCCGATAGGGTCGTCACCCAAGATGATGCCATTAAGAAAGGGGCTGAAGAGAAGTTCAAAGAGGTGCAAAAAGCCTATGAGGTCATTCAGAAAGAACGCGGAATGGTATAAAAGTTTTAAGTTTATGGCTTCAGGTTTCAAGTTGGGCAACCAGAAACTTGTAAAAACAAACCAGAAACCACAAAACAATGCAAGATTTTTGGTTCTACATCAAGTTGGGCTTCAATCATGTACTCGATTTAGGAGCCTATGACCATATTCTTTTTTTAGCGGCCTTGGCCGTGCCCTTTACATTTAAAAAATGGCGTGAAGTCTTGATATTGGCCACTATTTTTACCATTACCCATTGTATCTCACTGGCCCTTTCGGTATATGATGTGGTCACTGTGGATGTTGGCCTTATCGAGTTTTTGATTCCCGTTACCATATTTTTGACGGCCTTGTTCAACATTTTTAGGGTGTTTAAAAAAGGCAAATCAACAGGAATCTATTTTCAGGGCCTTGCCACCGCTTTTTTCGGACTCATCCACGGTTTTGGCTTTTCCAACTATTTCAACATGCTCATGGCCGAAGAAGAAGAAAAAGTAAGTCCGCTTTTGGGGTTTGCCGCGGGCATAGAATTTTCTCAGGTCACCATAGTAATCGCCGTATTGCTTGTGGCGTACCTTTTTAGAGATCTTCTGCAGGTCAAAAAAAGCATTTTTATTGGGGCGGCATCGATTTTGATCCTCTTGGTCACAATACCAATGCTCATCGAAACGTTTCCCAAGTAAACAATCCCTTAAATTTCATCGAATAAGGTTGTGAGGCTGCTGTGAAGCAGGTATCTTTAATATCCCATTGGAAAAAAATCCATGAACCCAAAAAAACAGGAAAAATACGATAAGGCCTATCTGCGGATGGCATTGGAGTGGGGCAAACTGTCGTACTGTGAAAGAAAGCAGGTGGGGGCCATTATCGTAAAAGACCGGATGATCATTTCCGATGGATATAACGGTACCCCAACCGGATTTGAGAATGTTTGTGAAGATGAAGAAGGCTACACCAAATGGTATGTGTTGCATGCCGAGGCCAATGCAATCCTTAAAGTGGCCGCTTCGACCCAGTCGTGTGAAGGCGCAACCTTGTACATCACGTTATCCCCATGCCGTGAGTGCAGCAAGCTGATCCATCAAGCTGGCATAAAACGTGTGGTGTATCAAAAGGCCTACAAAGACGATTCTGGCCTGCGTTTTTTAGAGAGGGCCGGAGTGGCCCTGCAACATTTGCCGATTTTGGAAGAAATGGTCTGAACCTACAGAAGCTATGAAAAAGAAATATTTCTACATACTGCCCACCATACTGGCCTTGGCCATTGCCATTGGTATTTTTATTGGTGGCAAACTGCATTTTTCTGACACCCCCGAAAAGCTCTTCTCGACAAATTCAAAAAAAGACAAACTGAATCGGCTCATCGATTATATCGACTATGAGTATGTCGATGAGATTGATACCGATAGCATTGTAGACGTTACGGTGAACAATATTTTGGGAAAGTTGGATCCCCACTCGGTGTACATTCCCAAGAGTGAAATGGAAGCCGTGGCCGAGAGTATGAAAGGTGATTTTGTGGGCATCGGTATTCGTTTCAACAAATTCCGTGATACGGTGACGGTAGTGAGGGCCATCAAAGATGGGCCAAGTGACCGAAAAGGAATCAGGAGCGGCGATAAGATTCTGATGGCTCAAAACGATACGCTCTATGGAAAACGGATTCCCAACTCGGTATTGGTCGATAAATTGAAGGGCAAACCCGGCACCAAGGTTCGTTTGAAAGTCTATCGCAAATCAGAGAACCGCACTTTTGATGTTTCGTTGGTTCGCGATATCGTGCCCATCAAGAGCGTCGAGGCACAGTACATGCTTACCAGTGACATTGGCTATATCAAAATCAACCGTTTTGCAGAATCGACCTTTAAAGAGTTCAAACGGTCATTGTACAACCTGCAACGCAGGGGTGCTCAGAAATTGGTGTTGGATTTGAGGGACAATCCCGGTGGCTATCTGGGCATCGCGGAGAAATTGGCCGACGAATTCCTTCAAGAAGGCAAACTCATTCTGTTCACGAAGAACAAGAGAGGAAAGGTCAAAAAAGCCTATGCGACCAACAAGGGCAGTTTTGAGAACAAGCCCATCTACGTGCTCATCAACGAACGCTCGGCATCTGCCAGCGAAATTATTGCAGGGGCACTGCAAGACAATGATATCGGAACGATTGTCGGCAGGCGTTCCTTTGGAAAAGGATTGGTACAGCGTGAGATGGACCTTGGCGATGGTTCAGCGGTCAGGT
Source organism: Allomuricauda sp. d1 (assembly GCF_039592695.1). Lineage (NCBI taxonomy): Bacteria > Pseudomonadati > Bacteroidota > Flavobacteriia > Flavobacteriales > Flavobacteriaceae > Allomuricauda > Allomuricauda sp. d1. The sequence goes on from NZ_JBBUTK010000002.1 coordinate 233,763, forward strand.
TGACGGTGTCGCGTTATTATACCCCTACGGGGCGCTCCATCCAAAAATCGTACTCCAAAGGCCATAAAGATTACTACCAACGCTTTATGGAACGTTACAATAGTGGCGAGATGATTTCTATGGACAGTATCAGGGTAGTGGATTCACTAAAATTCACCACCCCGAACGGTAAAGTGGTCTATGGCGGTGGCGGAATCATTCCCGATGTGTTCGTGCCTATAGGTTCCAATGAAGTGGAGGCCATTAAAAGCATGGATTCTGCCGGATTTATGAGCAATTTTATTTTTCAGTATCTCGAAGAAGACCGATCTCGCTTCGCGAATTATCCAAAGTACGAATTCATTGAAGAGTACAAGGTTGACGATATTCTTTTTGAGCGCTTCATTGATTTTATTTTGAACCGAAAGATCCGGATTGATTTTTATGCCCATGAGAACATGATAAAAACCTATCTCAAGGCCAATATTGCAGAGCAATTGTATTCTCCTGATCTGGCGGCTGAGATTAAATCAACGCATGATGATATGCTTCAGAAGGTGTTGAAGCTGAACGCCAAAAACCAAGAAATCAATCCATCCGAAGAAAACCTGATTCAGTTCAGCAATTAATCATAAAAAACTACCTGACGCAAAGCGGCAGGATTCCTAAACATTGTCATTCCCGTGAATCCCGATGGCTATCGGGAGGGAATCTAAATAACAGTCCCGAAACTTCGGGACGGTTTTTGACTTTTGGGATCTAAATAATACAGACGAAACATCTTTACAGTTCCGTTTAAAGAACAACAGGCTTTAAGAAATTCTTTATTTGCCCTTGATTTTTTTCTCAATGCGCTTTGAGGTCATATAGATAAGCAGCAGAACAATGGCGCAGAGCGGGGCCAAGATTCCTATCAAAGCGATAAGACTATCCCCTTCAAAAGGACTTTCAAAATCAATTAGGGTTGCATTGTACGCTATGAGGCCGATGGCCAGAATGATGAGGATGATGGAAACCGTTTTGTTCATGCTAAAAAAGTTCGTTGATGTTCGAGGCGAACAGTTTTACCGCAATGGCCAATAAAATGACCCCAAACACCTTTCTGATGACACTCAAACCGTTTTTGCCCAGTACTCTTTCTATTTTTTGACTCGATTTGAGCACCAGATACACAAAAATAGTGTTTATGATAATGGCGACGATGATGTTCTCTACATGGTACTCGGCCCTCAGCGACAAAATGGAGGTCATGGTGCCGGCCCCGGCAATCAGTGGAAACGCAATGGGTACTACAGAGGCACTTTCGGGCTGGTCATCTCTATACAGCGTTATGCCCAAGATCATCTCAATGGCCAAGAAAAAAATGACGAAAGCCCCTGCCACGGCAAAAGAGTTCACATCGATGCCGATAAGCTTGAGGATACTCTCGCCCACAAAGAGAAAGGCCACCATGATGCTGGCGGCAACAATGGATGCCTTTTCAGACTGAATATGGCCCACTTTTTGGCGCAATGCGATAATGATGGGGATACTGCCCAGAATATCAATGACCGCAAAAAGAATCATGCTGGCGGTTGCGATTTCCTTAAAGTTCAAATTCATTTGCATGCTTGATTTTGAGCCTGCAAAATTACGTTGAAAAAAAGGATTTCGTATGTTGATAAAGCATGTAAAAAAGTAAATTTGATTTAGATTTAATATCATGTTCCAGATAGGAAAAACTTTGGTCTCAGAAGAGTTGATTGAAACTGATTTTGTCTGCAATCTGAATGCCTGTGCAGGGGCTTGCTGTGTAGATGGCGATTCTGGAGCACCGCTTCAGGATGATGAAACCGAAATACTTGAAGAAATCTATGACCAAGTAAAGCCTTTTTTACGTGCAGAGGGCATTCGCACCATTGAGCAACAGGGAACGTATGTGAAAGGCGAAGACGGGGAATGGGAAACGCCCTTGATTGACGGGCGTGAATGTGCCTATGTCACCTTCTCAGAAAACGGTACGGCCAAGTGCGGTCTTGAGCAAGCGTATGATAAAGGAGCAACACTCTGGAAAAAGCCCATTTCTTGCCACCTCTATCCGGTTAGAATCAAAGAATATTCAGAATTAACTGCAGTAAACTACCATAAATGGGGCATTTGTGATGCGGCGTGCAGTTTGGGCAAAAAATTGAACGTTCCGATTTATCGCTTTGTCAAAGACGCATTGTTGCGCAAATTCGGCAAAGCTTGGTATGATGAACTTGAAGAAGTAGCCTCAAAAATTGCTAAACCGTAGGTACGTTGATAACCACTTTGGTTCCCCTTGCGTTACCTGAATCATCAAAAAGGTCAACGATTTCTACCTCAAAATCATTGTGGTAATCTTTTGCAAAATTGGCCAAGCGTTCTTTGGTAATATCGATACCGACCGACTTTCGCTTGAGCACCCGATTTTCTTTGTTGACTTCTGCAGCTGCCCTGCCCACTCCATTATCTTCAATGGAGATGGTGATATGACCGTTATTTTTTTTGATGACCTGAAGTTCGATTTTCTTTTCACCTTCTTTTGGTGAAAGACCGTGCCACAATGCGTTTTCAAGAAAGGGTTGCAACGCGAGGGAAGGTATTTTGATCTGGTCAAGATTGATGTCATCATCCACAGCGATTTTGAAATCAATGGCATTGTTGAAACGAATGTTCTCGATGTTCATATAGAGTTCAACGGTTTCTAACTCCTCGGCCAGCGATATTTCTTTTTGCGAGGAAGCTTCCAAAATCTTTCGAACCAATTTTGAAAATTTGTTGAGGTAGTGAACGGCGTTCTTTTGCTCGTTGTTGATGATGTACAACTTTATGGAGTTCAATGAATTGAACAAAAAGTGAGGATTCATTTGGCTACGCAACATGTTCTGTTCAAGGCTCAGTACCCGACGTTCATTGTTGGTCTGATATTTTCGGTACAGAATGTACAAAATGGAAGCCAAGAGACAGGCAGCCAATGCACTCACCAAAAGAGTGGTCTGGTTTTTACGCAACCGTATATCGGCCTGTTCCTTTTGCTTGGTCAGCACTTCAATTTGATCGTTCTTCTTTTCTGACTCATAGCGCTGGATCATATCGTTCATGTACCTGAAATTGGTACTGTTGGTGATTTGTTTATCGTAGTCGTACATCTTTTTGTAATACTCCAGCGCACGTTCTTGATTGCCCTTTAGTTCTTCGAGCTCAGAAAGCCGTTTGGTTGCGATCTGGGCAATGCTCGGCATATTGTACTGTTCAGCGATTTGAAGTCCTCGCTCAAAGTTTTTTTCGGCTGTGCCCAGTTGTCTGAGCTTCATCTGTGCCCAACCCGAATTGATAAATACTGAAGAAGTGACCAGGTTGTCACCCAAACCAATGGCTTGTTCTTGTAGCGGCTCAAGAAGGTTTAGGGCCACATTGGGCATATCTTGTTTCAAGCGTACTTGGGCGATGCTGTTTTTGCAAATAATGCGCCCCATGTTCGAATTGATCAGTTCATTGTACTCGAGGGATTTCAGATAGTTGTCGAGTGCTTGATCAAGAAGTCCTTTTTGTTCAAAGCAATCCCCGATGTTTTGGTGGTTGATGGCTAACCCCAATTTATTGTCGAGTTCTTTTTCCAGTTTTAGGGCCCTTTCAAACTGCTCAATGGCCAGATCATATTGCTCGAGAGCCCGATAAAGAAGGCCGATACAGTTCAGCGATACATTGATGCTCCGTTTGATGTGGTAAGACGGATTTTCAACCGATTCCGCAAGTTCCAGTGCTTTTTGGTTGTAGTCAAGGGCTGTTTTGACGGCATCAATTCTGCGATAGACCACCCCCAGCCAGTTGAGACTGAGCACTTCAAAGTCGATACTGTTTGCCTGTTCTGAAATGGCCAGTGCTTTCTTATGGTACGTTTCTGCCTTATCCTCTTGCGAAAGGTTTCTTAGGGTTCGCCCGATATGGTTGAGCGCATAGGCCTGCCCTTCAAGATATCCTTCTGATTTTGAGAGTTGGTTGAGGTAGCCCATCAATACCGTATCTCGCTTTTCGGTTTTGAAAGTGTTATCTATTGTTCCAAAATCTTTTGGTGCCCTATTGATTAAATTTTTTGCCTTTTGCTTAAAATTCTCAGGAATCTGCTGTGCGCTTAAGCCGCCCAAAAGCACAAAAGTCAATAGAAACAGAACCCTTGCTCTAATTGGTATGGGAGGAACGTTTCTTAAAAGATAGGTTTTGGGCACAGAAGTCGTGATAGGTTATAAAAGGTCAAGAAAGTCTGACTTTTTCTGCCTTGAAACAGGTATTTTATGATTGGTCTCGAGTATAACGTAGCCATCAGTCTTCAAAAACTGTTTGACCTTATTGAGATTGACAATGTAAGAATTGTGAATTCTGAAAAAGCAGCTGCTCGGCAGTAGCTCGTTGACCTCTTTCAGTTTTTTTGTCAACAGTATTTTTTGACCATCTTTCAGGTGAACCGTGCTGTAGTTTCCGTCAGATTCGGCATACAATATTTCATCAGACTCAAAGAACAGTAATTTTCCGTCGGTATTGATGGTGATTCTTTTGGTATGTGCTTCCGTATTGTGGTTAAGCAGTATCTGTTCCAGCTTTTCAGCGGTGATGGTCTTGGTATTGAATTTTTTGATTTTATTGATGGTCTCATCCAGATCATCACTATCGATTGGTTTTAAAAGATAGTCAATGGCTTCGTTTTTGAGTGCCTTTAACGCATATTGGTTATAAGCGGTAGTGATAACCACAGGAAAGGCCTTGTTCTTAAGTTTTTTGATGAATTGAAAACCATCCATGGCGGGCATTTCGATATCCAAAAAAAGGCAGTCAGGGGTATGCTTTTCTAGATACAAAAGTGCCTCATGGGCATCGGTAAAAGAAGCGACCACATTGACCTCATCACTGAGATTGCTAAGTTCCCAACTAAGGCTTTGCAATGCTTTTATTTCGTCATCTACAATTACAGCTTCGAGCATAACACTGATTAAGGTATCAAATTTAGCACTATTACCATCATTGGTAGTGAAAATTGTGTTTTTGGCCCAATACACAGTATGGTTGGCATTATTTTCCTTAAAACTTGGTTTTTTTCAAAGGAAAGTTTTCTAAAATCTTATTTTGAACATGTAACCGCATGCCTTTCAGGTGTTTTCCATCCATACAAGATTTAACACCGTTCATACAATTGCCCCCTTGACTAGGGCAAGAGTGCTCTAATTTGGTATCGCCAAGTTTAACCAATCTATATGATCATGAGAAAATGCGCCATCTTATTTTTGATTTTCTTGACCGTATTGGTGTTTGCAGCATTGGTAGAGAACAATCAGAACCAAAAAGACGAGCTAGAGGACATGACGACCCAAGAGCTTACACTTTTGGACAAAAAATGACATTATATCAACCACTGTACGGCCAACCAAGCATACAAAAGTATGTGAGACTTTATGAGATTGCCGTTGTTTGATACAACCGTTGCGTTTTTGGGTTTCGGGGGAACTACCTTAAAGACCAACATTGTTTCTAGACGGCAGGCCGTACGGTTTGATAACCCAACCATACATATTTTGAAGCCGATGTGAAATTAAATCACATTGGCTTTTTTGTTGAACGTCGGTTTTTGGGGCGTCAAAAAAATCAGATTCTTTTAATGCAGTAAACATCACTGGCGAGCTGGGATTTCAACGATCCGTGTTAAAAACTTTGGAGATGTTTTGCCCGAACGACCTTTTCATTCCGATCTCATTTTTAAATATTTGTAAGTCCCTACCGTAAGGTAAATTTCACCCGAAATTCTAATTTTTTAAACCAAAAACGATGTCAGCAGCAGTAGAACCCATCTTGCGAGAAAATGAAGACCGATTTGTTATTTTTCCCATACAGCACCATGATCTATGGGAATGGTACAAAAAATGTGAGGCTTGTTTTTGGACTGCTGAAGAGATTGATTTACACCAAGACCTTGCCGATTGGAACGGGAAACTCAGTGATGACGAAAAGTATTTCATCAAACATATTTTGGCGTTTTTTGCCGCTTCCGACGGTATCGTGAACGAGAACCTTGCCGAAAATTTTGTAAACGAGGTGCAGTATTCTGAGGCCAAGTTTTTCTATGGATTTCAGATCATGATGGAAAACATCCATTCAGAAACCTATTCGTTGTTGATCGATACTTACGTGAAGGATGAAAAAGAGAAAAATGTGCTTTTCAAGGCGATTGAGAATTTTCCTGCCATCAAGAAAAAGGCAGACTGGGCATTGAAATGGATAGACTCACCGAGTTTCGCCGAGCGTTTGATAGCCTTTGCCGCCGTTGAGGGTATTTTCTTTTCTGGAGCGTTCTGTTCCATCTTCTGGTTGAAAAAAAGAGGCCTGATGCCAGGATTGACCTTTTCCAACGAATTGATATCAAGAGATGAGGGCATGCACTGTGATTATGCCGTGCACCTGCACAACAAGCATTTGGTGAACAAAGTGCCCAAAGAGCGTATTACCGAAATCTTGACAAACGCCCTCGATATTGAGAGAGAGTTCATCACTGAGTCGCTTCCCGTGAGTTTGATTGGTATGAACGCCAAGTTGATGACCCAATATCTGGAATTTGTAACGGATAGATTGTTGGTTGAATTGGAGTGTGAGAAGGTGTATAATTCCACCAATCCATTTGACTTTATGGATATGATCTCGCTTCAGGGCAAGACCAACTTCTTTGAGAAGCGTGTTTCTGAATACCAAAAGGCAGGCGTGCTCAACAAAGAAAAGGACACCGATTCTCAAAAAATCAGTTTCGACGCTGATTTTTAGAGACTTTCAATAAATACCCTTGAGGATTGAATTCTCAAGGTTTTTCTGCCCCAAATCTAAAACGTTAACTTTTTTAACAATTGCTTTGGTGGTTGAACCAACGTATCACTAAAAAAATGAAAAAATGTTTGTAGTAAAAAGAGATGGAAGAAAAGAGCCCATCATGTTTGACAAAATCACGGCCCGGGTAAGAAAATTGTGCTATGGCCTTAGTGAACTGGTCGACCCGATAAAGGTTTCAATGCGGGTCATTGAAGGATTGTATGATGGGGTGACCACCTCTGAGTTGGATAATCTCGCCGCAGAGATTGCTGCCACGATGACGACCACACATCCTGATTTTGCAAAGTTGGCGGCCCGCATTTCTGTCTCCAACCTACACAAAAACACCAAAAAATCCTTTTCAGAGACCATGAAGGATTTGTACGAATACGTCAACCCAAGAACGGGCAAAAAAGCACCTTTACTGTCAAAGGAAGTATACAAAGTCATACAAAAGAATGCCGACAAGTTGGATTCTACCATTATCTACAACCGTGATTTCGGCTACGATTATTTTGGATTCAAAACCTTGGAGCGTTCATATTTGCTAAAGTTGAATGGCAAAATTGCTGAACGTCCGCAGCACATGCTGATGCGTGTTTCGATCGGCATACATTTAGATGATTTGGATTCGGCCATAGAGACCTACGAGCTCATGTCAAAAAAGTACTTTACCCACGCCACGCCGACACTGTTCAATTCAGGTACGCCCAAACCCCAGATGTCATCCTGTTTCTTGTTGGCGATGAAAGACGACAGTATTGACGGTATCTATGACACCTTGAAGCAAACGGCAAAAATCTCACAATCTGCGGGCGGTATCGGGTTGTCTATTCACAATATTCGTGCAACGGGATCTTATATTGCCGGTACCAATGGCACCTCCAACGGTATCGTGCCGATGCTTCGTGTATTCAACGACACTGCGCGTTACGTAGATCAGGGTGGCGGTAAAAGAAAGGGCAGTTTTGCCATTTATGTGGAGCCGTGGCATGCCGATATTTTTGATTTCTTGGATTTAAAAAAGAACCACGGTAAAGAAGAAATGCGGGCCCGTGACCTTTTCTACGCCATGTGGATGCCCGATTTGTTCATGAAAAGGGTGGAAGCCGATGCGGAGTGGACGTTAATGTGCCCCAACGAATGCCCTGGATTGTTCAGCAGCCATAGTGAGGAATTCGAAAAGCTGTATACCAAATATGAGGAAGAGGGCAAAGGGCGAAAAACGATAAAGGCCCGCGAACTGTGGGAAAAAATATTGGAGTCGCAGATTGAGACCGGTACACCATACATGCTTTACAAAGATGCAGCCAACCGCAAGAGCAACCAAAAGAATTTGGGTACCATTCGTTCATCGAACCTATGCACCGAAATTTTGGAATATACTTCGCCCGATGAGGTGGCGGTATGTAACTTAGCCTCCATCGCATTGCCCATGTTCGTGAAGAACGGGCAGTTTGACCATAAAGAGCTGTTCAAGGTCACAAAAAGGGTAACCAAGAACCTGAACAGGGTCATCGATAGAAATTACTATCCGGTCAAAGAAGCCGAGAATTCAAACATGCGCCACAGACCGATTGGCTTGGGGGTGCAGGGCTTGGCCGATGCCTTTATCATGCTGCGATTGCCATTTACAAGTGATGAGGCCAGACAATTGAACCAAGATATTTTTGAGACACTTTATTTTGCAGCGGTCACTGCTTCTATGGAGGAAGCTAAAAAAGACGGCACCTATTCTTCTTATGAAGGTTCGCCGATCTCGCAGGGCGAGTTTCAGCACAATCTCTGGGGATTAAAAGATGAGGAACTTTCCGGAAGGTGGGATTGGGCCAAACTCAGAAAAGATGTCAAAAAGAACGGTGTACGCAATTCACTCTTAGTGGCACCGATGCCGACGGCATCGACCTCGCAGATTTTGGGCAACAACGAATGCTTTGAACCTTACACATCAAACATTTATACACGCCGCGTACTTTCAGGGGAGTTTATCGTAGTGAACAAGCACCTCTTGGAAGACTTGGTGAAACTGGGCCTTTGGAATGAAAATCTTAAGCAAGAATTGATGCGGGCCAACGGATCTATCCAACATATTGAGACCATCCCTGATGACATCAAAGAACTCTATAAAACGGTCTGGGAGTTGAGCATGAAAGACATCATCGACATGAGCCGTCAGCGGGGTTATTTCATTGATCAGAGCCAGTCGCTGAACCTGTTCATGGAAAATGCCAATTACGCGAAGCTCACTTCAATGCACTTCTACGCATGGAAGAGTGGTTTAAAAACAGGCATGTACTATTTAAGGACCAAGGCGGCTGTTGATGCCATCAAATTCACCTTAGACAATACGAAGAAAAAAGAAATGCCCATCAGTGTGGCGGCAGAGGCAGAGATTGAAGCGGCCGTGGCACCAAAAAAAGCTGAAAACCTCAAAGTGAACCCAACTCCGGTGACCCAACAAGATGTAGAGGCACAGCCTATGACGGAAGCTGAAATGGCGGCATTGATTGCACGCGCCAAAGAAGGCGAGGCAGATGACGATTGCCTGATGTGCGGATCATAAAGAGGCTAAGACGAACCACTTTTGGTGGTGTCTAGCATGTAAGAGCTGAACGACTGTTTTCAGCGAAGGATAGTGTTTATTTGATTAAGATACCCTGACGGACCACCCCACATAGGTTTTGTCGGGGTATTTTTTAATTTAGTATAAGGGCCAAGTTAGAAAAGGGCATTACTTTTTTAGATGCCCTCTCATAACTCCGTAAGAGAGAAGAAACAGGACAATGTAGACAAACAAAAAAATAAGATACTTTTCCATTTCTTTATAGGAAGGATTACCATTATATACGTAGTAAAAACGCAAAAAGATTACAGAAAGTATAGTTAAATAAAACAAAAAACCCTTTCAGTGCCATCACTGAAAGGGTTGATACGTGAAAATAATTATATGCTACAAAGACCAGGCTTTTCTTCCGGTCAACTCATTGACATCGCCACAAGCCACATACTCACCGGGTATGGGCAGGTAGGCCAAGACCTCTTCTCCGATTGTTTCTGATGATTTGTAGGCCCAAGTGGCCAGACCCCTCAAATCGTTGGCAAATGAAAAACGGGCAATATCATCATCCAACGTGGCCTGCCCGCCCTGCATAATAGCTTCCATATAGCTGCTTATTGCCTTGCCGTGCAATTCTTCCTCTTCATCACTACGTTTTCTGAGATAGGTTTTGAGCACGGGTTCAATGTGTTCCGCTTCAATATCCATCAAAGACTCCTTGCCAGAATCGGCCAAGACCTTATCAAAGAAATTGTCCATCCGAATTTTGACAAAAGCCTGTTGTTCCTCTGGCAGAACCTTATCCAAGAACTCATCGATAAAGACATGTACGTTCACTTCGGTTGCCGAAGGGGTATCTGTTTTCGGGAGGATAACATCAACGGTCTGTGCCAGGGCATACCCTTTTTCTTTTTCTAAAAAGCTGGGAGTCCATTCCGCATAATGTGGCTTTTCTTTACAGCCTTGCATGATGGACAACAGGGTTGGGGTGGCTACGGCATAGCCAAAAACCATGCCCATGTTCTTGAGTGCGTTTCTTCTTTCCATATCAGATATTACCTTTTTTAAGTTCTTGTGCGGCATGGTTTGCGGCCCTTGCCGTGAAGGCCATGTAGGTCAGTGACGGATTTACACAAGCTCCTGAGGTCATGAAGGCGCCATCGGTCACATAAACATTTTTACAGGCATGTACCTGATTGTAGCCGTTGACCACCGAGGTTCTTGGATTTCTGCCCATTCTGGCAGTACCCATCTCGTGAATGCCCAGCCCTATGGCATAATCATCATCAAAGGTTTCTATTTCTCTTGCGCCCGCCTTTTCCAGCATGGCCGCGGCCTGCTCTTGCATGTCTTTACGCATCTTCAGCTCATTTTCCTTGATTTCGGCATCAAAGGTCACTGTGGGCAATCCCCATTGGTCAAGCTTTTCGTAATCAAGCGTCATTTTATTTTCGTGATAGGGAAGAATTTCTCCAAAGCCGTTGATTCCTATATTCCATCCTCCAGGAGATAACACAGCATCCTTGTATGCTTTGCCAAAAGATGCCTCAGCGACCAAGTCTTCATAATCGCCGCGACCTGCACCGCCTTGGTAGCCATAGCCTCTGGTGAATTCTTTCATGTTTGAATCACCACCGATATTTCTAAAACGGGGGATGTAAATACCATTGGGTTTTCGGCCTTTATAGTATTTGTCGTCAAAACCATCCATTTTGCCACTGGCACCAGCTTTGAAATGGTGGTCCATGATATTGTGACCAAGTTCACCCGAGTCATTGCCCAATCCGTTAGGGAATCTATCCGATTTTGATTGCATCAAAATAGAGGTTGAAGCCACGGCCGATGCACAAAGGAAAATGACCTTGGCCTTGAATTCAAATTCTTCTTTTGTCTCTCGGTCAATGACCTTTACGCCAGTGGCTTTTCTCGTATTGGGGTCATAAATGACTTCATGAACGATAGCATCGGGTCGCAGTGTCATATTGCCGGTTCGTTCGGCTGCCGGCAGTGTTGAAGAAACACTGCTGAAATAAGCCCCGAATGGGCATCCCCTGATACATCGATTTCTAAATTGGCAACGAACCCGGCCGTCACCTTCAAACTGTTTGTCACTGTTGATATGGGCGACGCGACCGGCAGTGATAACACGGCCATCAAAATTTTCAGCCACTTTCTGGCGAACGTGGTCTTCTACACAGTTAAGTTCCATCATGGGCTCAAACTGCCCGTCGGGCAATTGTGGCAGACCTAAAAGTTCACCCGAAACCCCAATGTATGATTCCACCTTATCGTACCAAGGTGCTATATCTTTATATCTAACAGGCCAATCTACAGCTATGCCATCATTCTTATTGGCCTCAAAATCAATATCACTCCACCGGTAGCTATGACGGCCCCACAAAATGGAGCGACCCCCAACATGATACCCCCGCATCCAATCAAAACGCTTGACCTCATTGTAAGGATGGTCAATGTCGTCAACAAACCAAAAATGATGGGGTGCTTTCACGGTGTACCCGGTTCTGGCCTGCTTTTCTTGTCGGGCCATCTGTTCTTTTGGCAGTTCACCGTTATGTGGAAAATCCCAAGAGTCCATATTGGCCGTCGGGTAGTCTTCACGATGCTTGACCATGGGCCCTCTTTCGAGCACCAAGGTTTTCAATCCGTTTTCGCAAAGTTCTTTAGCGGCCCATCCACCACTGATACCAGTACCAACAACAATGGCATCGTACGATTCTTGTTCTTGGTTGTAATAAAATTTACTCATGTATTCTGACTTGTTTATCCTCTAAATGTATTAAATATTAAATTAATTTTCTACATTTAATCCTTGTCGTTTTTGAAGATACCACACTAAAACGTTGTAGTTGTTTAACATAAACAAATAATCATCAAACCGTTTGTTGAAAAATGAAAAGAAGAAAATTTATAGGGAATACAGCCCAAGCTGGTCTTGTAGTTTCTTTCTTAGGATTACATGCCTGCAAGGAGGCAAAAAAAGAAGCACCTGAGCAAGACGCAGCAATGGCCGAAGAAGAAAGCACTGCACCGTTTTTTAAACTTTCATTGGCCCAATGGTCAATAAACAAAATGATACGTAATGACGGGGTAGACCCCTATACTTTTGCCGAAAAGGCAAAGGAGTGGGGCTTTACGGGATTGGAATATGTAAGCGGCCTTTATTATCCTGAATTGGAAAAAGAAGATTTCTCAGATACCGCAATGCAGGCTTTTGTGGCCAAGTGCAATACAGAGGCGAGCAAACACGGAATGAAAAATTTGTTGATCATGGTCGATGGCCAAGGGCCGTTGGCAGCTGCGGATGAAGGCGAGCGAGATAAAGCCGTCACGAACCACTTTAAATGGGTCGATGCGGCGGCGGCAATGGATTGTCATTCGATACGGGTCAATCTTCAGGGCAGTATGGAAAAAGACGAATGGACGGCAGCTTCAGTTGACGGATTGACCAAACTGTCTACCTACGCCAAAGACAAGAACATCAATGTCATCGTTGAAAACCATGGTGGGCCTTCTTCAAATGCAGCTTGGTTGGCCAATGTGATGGCTGAGGTAGGTATGGATAATTGTGGAACCCTACCTGATTTCGGAAACTTCTGTATCAGAAGAGAAGATGGCTCTTATTACGAATCAAAGTGTTTAGAAGAGTACGATAAGTACAAAGGGGTCAAAGAGTTGATGCCCTACGCAAAAGCGGTCAGTGCAAAATCCTATAGTTTTGATGAAGAAGGCGAAGAATCGAGAATTGATTATACCCGAATGCTGAAAATTGTAAAAGATGCAGGGTACACGGGCCATATCGGAGTCGAATATGAAGGAGTCGATTTGGGAGAGAAGGAAGGAATCTTGGCCACAAAAAACCTGTTGGTCAATGCTGCTAAAAACTTAGGATAGTAGCTGGGCATATTTTCTATGAAAGCACTTTTTAACCAACTGTACGACTACAACTTTTATTGCAACCGACAACTGATTGAGCAATGCGGTGAATTGGCAGCGATACCAGAGAACACCGCAAGGCTGTTCAACCATATTCTGAACGCACACCATCTCTGGAATTCCCGTATTTTGAACAGACCCGCTGAGTATGGTGTCTGGCAAGAGCATCCGTTGGCCGACTGGCAAGACATCCACTATGAGAACCAGCGAACTTCCTTTGAAATCATCACCAATACCGACGACTTTGAAAAGCGCATTGATTATGAAACTACCGAAGGAAGGGTCTATGCCAGTGAGCTAAAAGATATTTTGTTTCATGTCATCAACCACTCGACCCATCACCGCGGGCAGATTCTTATGGATTTTAGAAACAACGGCATCGAGCCGAATCCCTTTGATTACATCCATTACAAACGATAAACCAAAAACGGCCTAAGCACATGAATATTACCACCAAGTTTCAACTGTCTTTTATGATGTTTCTCGAATTTTTTATTTGGGGAGGCTGGTTCGTAACCTTGGGCACATTTCTTGGCAATAATTTGAATGCTTCTGGCGGTGAGATTGCCCAAGCCTTCTCAACACAATCTTGGGGAGCCATTATCGCACCTTTTATCATTGGTCTTATTGCCGACCGCTATTTCAACGCTGAACGTATTTTGGGGGTATTGCACCTTTTGGGAGCTTTTTTGATGTACCGGATGTACAATGCCACCGATTTTGCCGTCTTTTATCCGTATGTCTTGGGGTACATGATATTGTACATGCCCACGTTGGCCTTGGTGAACTCCATATCCTTCAACCAGATGACAGACCCCGCCAAAGAATTTTCTTTTGTACGGGTTTTTGGAACGATTGGGTGGATCGTTGCAGGACTCATCATCAGTTATCTATTTCTTTGGGATTCTTCGGAAGGAATCCAATCGGGCTTGTTAAAGAATACCTTTTTAATGGTGGCGATTGCCTCTGCGGTTTTGGGATTGTTCAGTTTTACATTGCCGAAGACACCGCCAAAAATCAGCAAAGATGAGAAAGTGAGCCTATCGGGAATTTTAGGGTTGGATGCCTTGAAACTGTTGAAAGACAAAAACTTTCTGATTTTCTTTATCTCATCGGTGCTGATATGTATTCCCTTGGCATTTTATTATCAAAATGCAAATCCCTTCCTTTCGGAGATTGGCGTCAATAACCCCACCGGAAAGATGACCATTGGTCAAGCCTCAGAGGTGATCTTTATGTTGTTGTTGCCCTATTTTTTTACAAAGTTCGGCTTCAAAAAGACCATTTTGGTGGGCATGTTGGCGTGGACGGTGCGCTATCTGCTCTTCGCCTATGGCAACGCCGGTGATTTGACGTTCATGTTGATTATCGGTATTGCATTGCACGGCATCTGCTATGATTTCTTCTTTGTCTCTGGACAGATTTATACGGATACCAAAGCGGGCGAGAAATACAAGAGCGCGGCCCAAGGGCTGATTACATTGGCCACCTACGGCGTGGGGATGCTCATCGGTTTTTGGATAGCGGGCAAGATTACCGATACCTTTCTTTTGGAAGATACGGGAGGCCACGCTTGGGAATCCATTTGGATCTATCCTGCAGGTTTTGCATTTGTGGTATTCATCCTGTTCATGCTCCTTTTCAAAAATGAAAAAATCACGTATAGCAAGTAATAAACCAATTCAACGTTCTCAATGGAAAATATAAATAAGAATCGATTGTTCGTTGCCTCTTGTATGGCACTTTTGGTCACCGCGATGACCTTTGCCATCAGGGCACGATTAGAAACTGTATTTGGGCCTGAAGGCATAGGCTTGACACTTGAACAAATTGGCTGGGCCTTCACTCCAGCCTTTTTCGGATTCACCGCCGCAATGATAGTGGGCGGCCCTTTAGTCGATACTTTGGGTATAAAGAAGATAACTTGGTTGGCCTTTATCACCCATGCCATCGGTATTTTTTGGACGATACTTGCAAGAGATCAGACTTCACTCTTTTTGGCAACGCTTTTTGTAGGTATTGGCAACGGTATGGTCGAGGCAGCGCTCAACCCTATGATTGCATCTATGTACCCAAAAAATAAAACCAAGATGTTGAATCGGTTTCATGTTTGGTTTCCGGGAGGTATTGTGGTGGGATCGATCGTAGGCTGGTTGGTGATGGATGTGATGGGGCTCAGTTGGCAAATCATGGTCGGTACATTGTTTGTTCCACTTTTGATATACGGTTTTATGTTCATAGGCCAGCAGTTTCCGGTTACAGAAAGGGTCAAGATGGGGGTCAGTAATGCCAAAATGTGGAAAAGTGTCGCAAAGCCGCTGTTTCTGTTTATGGTTATCTGTATGTTCTTGACCGCCGCCACAGAATTGGGCACCAACCAGCGTATAGAGTCTTTATTAAAATCAACTGTAGCAGTGCCCTTATTGGTCTTGGCATTTATCAATGGCATCATGGCCATAGGCCGTGCCTTTGCAGGTCAGGTGGTGCATAAGCTTAAACCAGAGGGCATGCTCTTGTTCTCAGCGGTTTTTGCCTTTTTGGGGCTTTGGCTGTTGACCATAACCAGTGGGCCCATGACCTTTTTTGCAGCGGCAGTGTTTGCGGTGGGCATCACTTTTTTCTGGCCAACCATGATATCATTTGTGGCCGAGTACATCCCTGAAAGTGGTGCCTTGGGCCTTTCTATCATGGGCGGGGCTGGAATGCTTTCCGTATCGGTAGTGCTTCCCATTATGGGTAACATCATTGACAACGCCAGTGCGAATGAAGCGTTGAAAATCATGTCAGTGCTTCCTGCAATTTTGATAGTTTTGTTCTTGGGACTCAACCTGTACATGAGAAATAGAAAACCAAAAACAGCAGAAGCATAAAACACAAAAAATGCCAAAAAAAATCAGATTAGGAATCATAGGTGGGGGAGGCGATTCCCTTATCGGGGTGCTGCACCGTGTTGCGGCCTTCATCAATGATAATTACGAAATCACCGGTGCGGTTTTCAGTCCCGACCATCAAGAGAGCTTGGATTTCGCAAAGGAGATTGATATTCCCCTAAATAGGATTTATAAGGATTTGGACACGCTCATTGAAGAAGAATTAAAGCTTCCTGAAGAAGAGCGCATTCAGGTCTGTTCAGTGCAGACCCCTAATTTTCTGCATTTCCCCATGGCCAAAAAGTTGTTGGACAATGGTTTTCACGTCATCTGTGAAAAGCCCATGACGATGGATTATGCCGAGGCGAAAGAATTGGAAGCTTCCCACAAAAAATCAGGTAAAGTATTTGCCCTCACCCACACCTATACAGGCTACCCCATGGTACGGCAGATGCGTGAGATGATCAAGGCAGGGGAGCTGGGTAAAATCCATAAAGTTGATGCGCGTTATTACCAAGGGTGGATCAATCCCATCATCCACGATAAAGAAAAAAGGAATTCGGTATGGCGACTGGATCCCGAAAAAGCGGGCATCAGCTCATGTATGGGCGATATCGGGGTACATGCTTTTAATTTGGTGGAATACACCACGGGCTTGAAGGTGAAATCCATTTTATGTGATTTCAACTACCTCTATGACGACAACAAAATGGATGTTGATGGCACGGTGCTCATTCGCATGGACGAGCATGTAAAAGGGGTCATCAGGGCAAGCCAAGTGGCCACGGGCGAAGAAAATGGTTTGGCCATTCGCATTTACGGCGAAAAAGGCGGTTTTGTTTGGGAGCAGGAGAATCCGAATTTCTTGTATTTTTTCACTGAAGGAAAACCGCTGCAGGTCTACAAACCAGGCCATCCGTACAATTCAAAATTGTCGTTGGACGGCACCAAACTTCCGCCGGGTCACCCCGAGGGCATTTTTGACTCGATGGCGAATATCTACCTCGGTGCTGCGAAGGCCATACGGGGTGAAGCCTATAATGATGGTGAATTCCCAACCATGGAAGATGGGGTTCGAGGGATGAACTTTATTGAGAATACGGTCGCCTCACATAAACAGGGCAGTGTTTGGGTAGAGATGGATTAAGTTTTCATCTCGTTCATTTTGTCTTGATACAAAACGAGCCAGGACGGAACGAAAAAGTTCATAGAACTTTTTCAGTGACGTGCCAGAGGGAGCTGGGAAAAAAAGATTTCAAGGAAATTTCTTTCCAAAGGAAAGAACCGTTCCAGTCTGGCGCTGCATGCTTTTTCCGCCTATGGCGGACGCACTTTCGCTATCGGTTTTCCGCAAAGCGGAAAAATTCATACGAAGAAAGCGTCCTTTCTTTTGTTTCGTTTTCTCTTGTCTCCGACGAGCAAAAGCGAGAGGAAGACACAGCAAAGAAAATGAAAGAAATATTTAATTAGTAACGGCTAAACCTCTACCATGGAAGATGGGGTTCGTGGTATGGACTTTATTGAGAATACGGTCGCTTCTCACAAACTGGGCAATGTTTGGGTGAAGATGGATTAAGATA
This sequence comes from Allomuricauda sp. d1, assembly GCF_039592695.1. NCBI lineage: Bacteria > Pseudomonadati > Bacteroidota > Flavobacteriia > Flavobacteriales > Flavobacteriaceae > Allomuricauda > Allomuricauda sp. d1. Next base: position 251,549 of record NZ_JBBUTK010000002.1, read on the forward strand.
TTTTCAAGCAGACCCTCAAGGTTTTCAATACCTTGAAGTTCTTGACAGTTTACCGCTGAAACATCTTCTCAAACCGTTCAAAGACCACAATCATACTTTCCAGAGGTTTACGCCCGAAGGGTTCAAGTTCTCGGGTATAGTATTCCCAATGCGTTTTGCGCCAGTGTTCGAGGCTTTTGTCGCCTTCACCCTCCATTCGGGCATGTTCGGCATGAATGGCAAAATAAGGGATCAGCTTGACCGAAGTGGTTCTGACAATACACTTTGCCTTGCCCGACCAATCGGTGACCACTAAAAAGTCTCCTATTTTGGGCAGCTCCTCACCGCGTAGTTGAAGTCCCAGCAGCGAATGCGAAGTGGCCCGTTTGATGTCTTTGCTGATTAAGTCTGCACAAAGGTTGGCATCTTTCTCATTGTCACAAAAATGCCCCACTTTTGGCGCATCTTCGTTGGCAAACTCTAGATGTTTGTCCAAAAAATCACCCCATAGATTACGGGCCGAAGCGTTTTCCATAGATTGGTTGTATCAAAACAATATTAAGAAATGCAGGCCAATAAATTCAATTTTTTCGCCAAAGTAACCTTTAAGTAAGGGCTTAGGTCGCTGAAAATGTGCCTTTTTTGAATGCTTTGGCAGCATGATTGGCGGCACGGGCCGTGAATGCCATATACGTCAAAGAAGGGTTCACACAACTGGCGGAAGTCATAAAGGCCCCATCGGTCATATACACATTGGGTACGGCATGCACTTGGTTGTGTTTGTTGGTCACCGAAGTCCTCGGGTTCCAACCCATGCGGGCACCGCCCATTTCATGGATTCCGAGGCCTGGCCCAGTTTCTTCATTGAAAGTTTTAACATTCTTAAAACCGACATTTTTAAATATGGATTCAGCTTCACGTACGATAGCTTCCCGCATGTTCAATTCATTTTCTTTGAACTCTACATCAAAATCAAGTTGTGGCAGACCCCATGCATCCTTTTTATCAGTGCTGAGCGTGACACGGTTGTCGTGGTGTGGCAGCATCTCGCCAAAACCGGTCATACCTATCTGCCATCCCCCAGGTTTCAAAATGGCTTCTTTATAGGCTTTACCATAGCCCATTTCAGCTACCATTTCGGCCCAGTTGTCGCGACTGGCCCCACCTTGGTAGCCAAAGCCGCGCAGGAATTCCTTTTGTTGGGTCTTTTCATCCAGATTTACAAATCGGGGAATGTAAAAACCATTGGGTCGTCTGCCCTTATAGTATTTATCCAAATGGCCGTCGACTTTGGCTGAGGCGCCTAACTTGTAATGGTGGTCCATGATATTCCTTCCAACTTCATCATAATCATTGCCCATTCCGTTCGGGAAGCGTTTCGATTTCGATTGCAATAGAATACCGACTGAGGCCATTGCTGAGGCGCATAAGAAGATGATCTTTCCCTTGAATTCCAATTTTTCATGCGTCTCGGCATCGGTGACCCCGACCCCAGATGCCATTTTGGTATTCTCATCATAAATCACTTCATGTACGATGGAGTTCGGTCGCAAGGTCATATTGCCCGTGCGTTCCGCCGCAGGAAGGGTGGAAGAGTTACTACTGAAATATCCCCCGAAAGGGCAGCCCCGCCAGCATCGGTTTCGATATTGGCATGGCCCACGGCCTTCAAATTCGGTCGTATTTTCAGTGATATGGGCGACCCGCCCAATGGTCAAAAGACGGCCATCTTCAAACCGCTCTTGCATTGCTTGCTGCAGGTCTTTTTCAACACAGTTCAGCTCCATGGCGGGTTGAAACTTGCCGTCGGGCAATTGCCTGAGCCCTAAATTCTCCCCACTCACACCGATATATTGTTCGACTTTGTCATACCAAGGGGCGATATCGGCATACCTGACCGGCCAATCCACAGCGATGTCTTCCTTAAGGTTGGCTTCAAAATCAACATCGCTCCAACGATAGCTTTGCCTGCCCCAGGTCAAAGAACGGCCCCCCACTTGATAGCCCCGAATCCAGTCGAAACGTTTGGTTTCTACATAGGGATGCTCCAAATCATTGACAAAAAAGTGCTTGACATCATCTTTTGGGGCCCAGCCCAACCGGCGTTGCACAGGGTATTTTTTAAGCTCTTCATGTGACAGTTCGCCCTTGAACGGATAATCCCACGGGTCATCGTTCATGGTCTTATAATCCGCAACGTGCTTGACCATAGGGCCACGCTCCAGCACCAAGGTTTTCAAGCCATTTTCACAGAGTTCTTTGGCGGCCCAGCCACCACTGATTCCTGTTCCGACCACAATGGCGTCATAAACGGTATTCGGGTTCATAATTCGGTTGTTTTAATTGTCAATGAATCGCTATATTTATAGACTTTTCAACAAAAATTTGAAGAAGCTGTATGCATTTTCTAAATATAGCGGATAATTCTTAAAACTTTTAAAAAACACTCAAAACGAACACATGAAAACCATCAAAGGCCCAGCAGTTTTTTTGGCGCAGTTTGTAGATGACAAAGCCCCCTTCAACTCATTGGACGGAATGTGCAAATGGGCATCAGATTTGGGATACAAAGGGATACAGATACCCACATGGGAAAAATTTCTCATCGACTTGGACAAAGCAGCAGAAAGCCAGGATTATTGTGATGAGCTAAAAGGCAAAATAAACGGATATGGATTGGAGATTACCGAACTCTCTACCCATCTTCAAGGGCAATTGGTTGCGGTACACCCTGCTTACGATATCATGTTCGATAATTTTGCACCCGATAACCTCAAGGGCAGACCCAAGGAACGTACCCAATGGGCCGTAGAGACCGTTAAAAAAGCGGCCACGGCCAGCAGACGGCTAGGGATCAAGGCACACGCTACCTTTTCAGGAGCTTTGGTTTGGCCTTTTGCACATCCTTGGCCACAACGACCAGCGGGTTTGGTCGAAATGGGTTTTGAAGAATTGGCGAAACGTTGGATGCCCATACTCGACCATTTTGATGAAGAAGGGGTCGATGTCTGCTATGAAATCCACCCAGGGGAAGATTTGCATGATGGTGATACCTTTGAACGCTTTTTAGAGGCAACGGGCAATCATAAGCGAGTGAACATTCTTTACGACCCCAGCCATTTTGTGTTGCAGCAATTGGATTACATCACCTATATCGACCATTATCACGAGTTCATCAAATCGTTCCATGTGAAAGATTCTGAGTTCAATCCGACAGGAAAAAAAGGAGCTTTTGGCGGGTATAACGATTGGGGCGACCGTGCGGGGCGCTACCGTTCTTTGGGAGATGGCCAGATTGATTTTAAGACCATTTTCTCAAAATTGACCCAATACGGCTGTGATGTGTGGGCCGTGATGGAGTGGGAGTGCGTCATCAAAAGCCCTGAGCAGGGTGCCAGAGAGGGGGCAAAATTCATTCAAGACCATATCATCGAGGCCACGCAAAAGACCTTTGATGATTTCGCTGGGGCGGAAACTGATAAAGAACAACTAAAAAAGATTTTAGGATTATGAAGAAACTATTCTTGATAGCATTGGCATTTACGGTTATTACCTGTAAGGATAAACCAAAGGAAACCGAAGAAGCATCCGAAGACACTGAAAAAACAGAAACTATGGAAAATGAATGGATTACCTTGTTTGACGGAAGCTCTTTTGAAGGGTGGCACTTTTACAACGGGGAAGCAATGGGCGACCCTTGGAAATTGGAAGATGGGGCCATGGTATTTTATCCGCCAGAAAACCGGCCCGAAGGGGCAAGCTACAATATTGTCACTGGCGAAGAGTTCAAGAATTTTGTGCTCTCGCTGGAATGGAAGGTTTCCGAAGGCGGCAACAGCGGCATTTTCTGGGGCGTTCATGAAGATGAGAAATTTGGCCAGCCCTATCTCACTGGCCCAGAAATACAGGTGTTGGATGATGAACGGCATCCCGATGCCAAAAATGGCACGAGCCACCAAGCAGGCGCCCTTTATGACATGATTGCACCTTCAAAAAGTGTGGTCAAACCTGCTGGGGAATGGAACACCTGTGTGTTAACGGTCAACCATACCACCAACGAAGGCAATGTAGTGTTAAATGGACAAGAAATTGTGAAGTTTCCCGTGCACGGCCCCATGTGGGATGAAATGGTCGCGGATTCAAAATTTGCCGATTGGGAAGGTTTTGGCGAATACCAAACGGGTAAAATCGGCCTGCAAGACCATGGCGATATCGTCGCTTTTCGAAATATCAAAATCAAGAAACTATAGCATGCGGCAACTGACGACAATCCTTTTATTTTTCTTGGTGTTTGTATCCTACGGGCAAAAAGATGGAGCCTCAGAACCCACAACACCAGAAGAAACCGAAGTGTACGAGCCTGTGCCGCCCAAGGTCACCATTGATGAAAGGGGCGTGCCCAGCGATGCTATTGTGGTTTTTGACGGAACGGATTTTGACCAATGGATCAGCTCGGTTGATAGCACTGCGGTACAATGGCATTTGAACGATGATGGCAGCATGATCGTGAAGGATAAAACGGGCGATATTCAGACCAAACAGAATTTTGGAAGTGTGCAACTGCATTTGGAATGGCGTTCACCGGCCGAAGTGCAGCGTGAGGGCCAGAACAGGGCCAATAGCGGGGTGTTCTTGAACAATCTGTACGAAGTGCAGGTGCTTGACAATAATGATAATGATACCTACGTAAATGGTCAGGTGGCCTCGGTGTACAAGCAGCACATTCCCCTGGCGATGGCTTCAGTGCCCTCGGGGGAATGGAACACGTATGACATCATTTACCATGCACCAGAATTTGATGATGACGGCACAAAGGTGAAGTCGGGAACGTTGACCGTCATCCACAATGGGGTTTTGGTACAAGACCATGTGGAGATAAAAGGAACCACACCTTATATCGGCTGGCCTAAAAATCCGCCTCACGGCAAAGGGCCACTGCGACTGCAAGACCATAAAGACAACAGTCGGGTAAGCTATCGCAATATTTGGATTAGAGAGTTGTAAGAATGAGTTTGGAGATTTTATTGGGGGCACTCATATCACCACTGATATTCTTGGTTGGAGGTTATTTGTGGAAGCAATATCCCCCCAAGAAAATCAATTATATTTATGGATATAGAACCCGTAGAAGTATGGCCAATCAAGAGATATGGGACTACGCCAATGCTATCGGAGCCTTTATGTTCATACGACTCGGGATTGTTCTGCTGGCAATAGGATTACTTTCGTACATTATTTATCCAAACTACGCAATAATGGTCAGTATTTTTTCAATGCTCGTAGGTATAGGTGTTGGTATGTACTGGTGTGAGACCAAGCTCAATCGAAATTTTGATAGAAACGGCAATCCCAAATAAGAAGCCATTTTGGTTAACTTTGCGCAAATTCATTGATATCTTATGATTCAATCCATGACCGGTTTTGGCAAGCATGTGGTGCAGCTTCCCTCCAAAAAAATCACGGTAGAACTGAAATCCCTCAACAGTAAACACCTTGACTTAAATGCAAGGCTCCCTCAAGCGTATCGCGATAAAGAACTGCAGCTCAGAAAAATGATTTCTGAATCATTGCACCGTGGCAAGGTCGATTTTTCGTTGAATGTTGAAATCACGGGTGAAGAAACGACGGCAGAGGTCAACCAGGGCGTGGTCAAAAAATATATGCAGCAATTAAAGGCCATTGCAGATGGTGATGACATCAAGTTGTTGGAATTGGCCCTTCGCATGCCCGACACCCTAAAGACCGATGGTGACGAAATTGATGAAACAGAATATCAGGCCATAACCGAGGCGTTGACACACGCCCTGAAAGCAATCAATCTCTTTCGTGAAGAAGAGGGAAAAGTACTTGAAAAAGATTTTAACCTTCGATTAAAAAATATAGCAAAGCTACTTGAAGAAGTCAAAAAGTTGGATCCCGAACGTTTGTCGACCATCAGGGAAAAATTAGATCGGGCTGTAGCCGATTTAAAAACCGAGGTCGATGAAAACCGCTTTGAGCAAGAACTGATGTACTATCTTGAAAAATATGACATCACCGAAGAGAAAGTGCGATTGGCCAACCACCTTGATTATTTTCAAAAAACCCTGAATTCTGCGGATAGCAATGGAAAAAAACTGGGCTTTATCGCACAAGAAATTGGCCGTGAAATCAACACCATTGGATCCAAGGCCAACTATGCACCCATGCAGCAAGTGGTGGTTCAGATGAAGGACGAGCTCGAAAAAATAAAGGAACAAATGTTGAATGTATTATGAGCTCAGGAGGAAAGTTGCTCATATTCTCAGCTCCGTCTGGTAGCGGTAAGACGACCATTGTTCGCTACCTCTTGCAACAGCCTGAGCTTAATTTGGCTTTTTCGGTTTCTGCCACGTCGCGCCCCCGTCGTGGAAAGGAAAAACATGGCGAGCATTATTACTTTATGTCGACTTCTGAGTTCAAGCAGCATATCAAAAAAGGTGATTTTTTGGAATGGGAAGAAGTCTACCGCGATTGTTTCTATGGTACATTGAAGAGTGAGGTCGAACGCCTTTGGGCCGAAGGCAAGAATGTCATTTTTGATATCGATGTGGCAGGCGGACTTCGAATCAAGAAAAAATTTCCTGAACAGACCTTGGCCGTTTTTGTGAAACCGCCCAGCGTTGATGAACTGAAAATCCGACTCAAAAAGCGCAGTACAGAAGACAATGACAAAATCAATATGCGCATTGCCAAGGCCTCGGTAGAATTGGCCACGGCACCACAATTTGATAAGATCATCAAAAACTATGATTTGGATGATGCCCTGAAAGAGGCGCATCAGTTGGTGGCAGAGTTTGTTGGGGTGAGAATTGAGGATAAAGAATAAAAACCCTTCCTATTGTCTCCGACGAGTGGGACGAGAGGAAGACACCAAGGGAAGGTGGATTTCCTAACTTGGATAGGGAAGACGGAAGGGATTTACCATAAATTTATTGACCCTTTCCGACCCAGCTTCGCTGGCCCACCTTTCCCTGAGCAGGGAAAGGAGTTTTCATTTTGGTATTTGGAAAGTAGCTATGAGTAAAAAAATTGGACTCTTTTTCGGAACGTTCAACCCCATTCACATCGGGCACTTGGTCATTGCCAACCACGTGGTCGAATTCTCAGATTTGGATGAGGTTTGGTTTGTCATCACCCCTCGAAGTCCGTTTAAGCAAAAGCAATCGTTGCTCGATGACCACCATCGCTACCAGATGGTCTTTGAGGCCATACAAGAGTACCCAAAACTCAGGGCCAGCAAGATTGAATTTGACTTGCCACAGCCGAATTACACCGTGAACACTTTGGCACATCTCAATGAAAAATACGGTCAAGAATACCAATTTTCATTGATTATGGGCGAAGACAACCTGAATAGCTTCCACAAATGGAAAAACCATGAGGTCATTTTAGAGAACCATGACCTGTATGTGTATCCAAGAATTTCTGATGGAAAAATGGAGCATCAGTTTGAAGACCATCCAAAGATAAACCGTGTGGCCGCACCCATCATGGAAATTTCATCCACTTTTATCAGAAAACAACATGTCGAGGGAAAGAATATCCGTGCTATGCTTCCCGATGCCGTATGGAAGTACATGGATGAGATGAATTTTTATCGTTGAAAAACGGGTCTCATCTTTCTAGAATATCGGTTCCCAGATATTTGTCATCCTTGTTATAGTACCAAGCCCGCTTCTTAGGCATCTTGATACCGCTGATTTCTTCCATCCCTGAAAGAAGAATGTATTCCCCATCATTTTTTGATTCATCATGGTAGAATTGGTAGACTTTCATGGCGTAGGTAGTGGGGTCAAAATAGAAATACCAGATATCATCGCCCACTTCTTGTTCGTAGGTTGCCTTTAAGACCAAGTATTCTTTTCCCTTAAATTTTTTCCTTTGGATTTCAGGGTCGATTAGGGTTCCGTCATCTTTTAATTTCATGGGCAAGCCGTAGAGATAGGTGTAATAGTTCTTGTACATAGTGCCCCGTTCGCAATTCAATCGGTGTTTTTCAGCCTCCTGTTTAGAGAAATCGGTTCTTCCATGTAATGAAATCGAGCAATTATCCTTTTCAATAGTATACGTATATGAAGTATCATCTTTGTCAACTTTCAAAGAAAAGAGTTGTTCGGGTAGATTAAGATAGATGTCACTGATTCGGTCACTGGAATTGGGGGTTTGCATGGTCACTCTAAAATGCCCGTTAAAACTTTTCCAGTTTCCGTTTGGATCATGAAATTCTATGGCTTTTTCAAGCAGTTTGGAACCACTCATCTGTGATTGGGCCAATATCGGAAACAATAAAAAACTAAGGTGTAGATAGCGAAGCATCCCTAAAGATAGCCTTAATTTTCGATGCTTCGAAGCGTACTATTTTAAGGTACTGGATGAATTTTACTCGTTTGGGTCAAATAGAATGACCTCATAGCTGAAATCTTGTAGCACTCCATCAACATCCACATTGGATACCTCAACGGTGTACGTCGGCCTGTTGTCACCGACGGTCTTATCGATGCCATCAGGTACCCAGACCAATGTCCGATCACCGAATTGGTTGTTCAGGGTCTCTAAGTTTAGCGTAATTGTATCACCATCACCTGATTGCATGGTGACCGATGCATTTGAAAAGTCGGCATCTGCCACTGAAAATGACCATCTGTCAAAAACCAGGTTGTTCGGAACATATCCTTTCGCGGGCCATGCGATAAACTCGGGAGCATCATCAGGTCTAGGGGCATTGTTGCCCAATACCCAGATGGCGTTGGCACCAGAGGTGTTGCCAATACCGATTTCCGCAAGTCTGGGATAAAGAAGCCATCTGCGATGGCCAACATGGCCGTTACTGCTGCCCGCATCTCTCATATAGCTGTCAATCGCGGCTGCACTGTGGGTCATCGTCAGCAGGGAGCTGCCCGCCCCTTCGTGCCCATCATCACTATAGCATGACCAATCGTCTGAGGGAAAATGGTCGAGCCTATTATTGGCATCCATCATCAAGGCAGCTGCTTGGGCTTTTTCAGATTTTGTACTGCTGACCATGAGGTCATTTTCAAGTCCGACCACCTTTCTGTAATAGGTGATGCGTCGAACGATTTTTTCTAGGGTTCCATTGGGCACACTGCCCATTTCGCATTGCGTCAAATCACCACCTGACCACGGTTCATCGGCATTGCCCGATTGAGAGGCCATATAGTAGTCTTGGTACAGTGCTTTGGCCGCTTGCAGTTCTGCCGATGTTTCATCGGTATTTTCTAAGCCTTCGATACTATCGTTGTCAACCTCTTCACTTTTTGAACATGAGGATGCTAAAAAAATTGAGAAAACGACGATACTACAAAACGATAAAAATTTTCTGTGTGCCATGAATTGACGTTTTACAGCTGTATAACGTCGTTGGCCACGCACATCATCTATAAAAAGGGGTTTTTTCGATAAAGTGTATTTTCAATAAAGGTGGTCAAACCTTATTTATCAATACGCGCTGGCTCGATGGTACTATCGTGTTCGACGTAGTACAATTCAAGAAGCTTCATCACCGCCAAAATCAAATCCCTGCTTTCTGTAAGCAGTGAAAAATAAAGTGTGGTGTTTTTAGGGCTTGACTCTTCGGTACGTGTTCGGGCCACTTGCTTTTCAATTTTTTCAGAAACCATCTGCAATAGTTCGTCTTTCTGGTTCAATATTGGCACAATAGTGTCAAAAGAGCGTGAATCAAAAACGGTCTGAGTGTCATGCAAGAGTTTTTCGAGGGCCATGTCAATCTCTTTCAGCTCTTTGATCTGGGTATATTTTAATTTTTTATGGTTGTTGTTCACATGGGTGTGACTGACTTTTGCGATATACTCCAATGACTGCGAAAAATCCTGCATGATGCCCAGCAAGGCGATATAAAAATTACTGGCACCACCAACGCTCGATTCGTCCAAATTTTTGATGAAATAAAAGATGTTGTTTTTTAAGGAATCAATTTCGTTTGATAGTTTGTTGATTCCCTTTTTATTCTTTTTCAATTGGTCCAAATCATGCCTGGCCAATCCGTTGACAGCGTTAGAATAGAGTTTGTTGCTTCTTTTGATGGTCTTGGCAACGTTTTGGGCACTTTCTTCAATGACGCCCTGAATTGAGCTGCTCTCGGCTTTTCGTAGGCTGTTCTCAGCCTTGAGTTCTTTGGATTTTTTATTGTGCGACATATAATTGCGCAATAATAATATGGCAGCGATTAGAAGCAGTGCGATAAGTGCGGTCAGGCCACCAAAATGAAGTATTGCCGCAATAATGGCAGCCGCAGTAAATGCACTAAAGGCGGTGAAGAACCAACCCCCTATGACATTCAGCACCCCAGCGACACGATAGACAGCACTTTCGGCTCCCCACGCGCGATCCGCCAATGATGTACCCATGGCCACCATAAAAGTGACATAGGTTGTTGACAACGGTAATTTCATGGAAGTCGCTATGGAAATCAACACACTGGCCACCATCAGATTTACGGCAGCCCTTACCAAATCAAACGCAGGCATGTCTTGGATCTTGCTCTTTGGAACATAGGTTTTGGGCATTTCAAAACGGGAGTCAATTTTTCGCAAAAGACTAGGTGGAAGTGTTTTTCCCAAATTTTCAGATGCCGCTATCGAAAACTTTACGATTTGTCGTGATAAAAAATTGGGCTCAAATCGTTCTTCACCTTCATCTTGCCTTGACAAATCAACACTGGTTTTGACGACACCCCTTGCCTTTGAAGAAAACCAAAGTGTCAACACCATGATGAGGCCAGAAGCCAACAATAGCAATGTAGGGGTGCGAACTGCGGCCGATAGCCCTGCCATATTGAAACTTTCGGCATCAATACCCGAACCGTGCCAGTCTTGAAAAGACTGTAGGGCAGCAATTGGCACTCCGATGAAGTTTACCAAATCGTTGCCCGCAAAAGCCATAGCGAGCGCAAAGGTGCCCAACACGATGACCACAGTGTAGATACTCCATCTCAATGTTGTTGAAATCAATAAAGAGAGCAATGTCCAAAAAACAATGTTGCCCAGAATGAACATGTTGGTGTGGGTAGCCACGAACGCTGTAATGGTACCGTCAAAAATGGCAGCACTCTTTAGACCTTTTATCAAAATAAAATAAATGATAGCGGTGATGGCGACACCTCCAAAAATCGATTCGACCCATTTGGGGTTGGCCTTAAAATTAAAAGAGATCAAAACCCGTGAAATGAACTGTACAATGGCCCCGATGGTAAAGGCGATGAAAACTGAAAGTAGAATGCCCAGTATAATTTCTGTGGCTTTATCAGTGTTGATATAGCCTCCTAAATCTGAAAAAGTGCCATCTATCCCAATAATCTTAATCAAAGAAATGGCAACGGCGGCACCCAACAGTTCAAAAACAATGGAAACCGTCGTCGATGTGGGCATGCCCAACGTATTAAAAAAATCAAGCAATAGAATATCGGTGATCATTACAGCCATGAAAATGACCATGATCTCAGCAAAGACAAATTCACCTGGATTAAAAATGCCTTTTCGGGCAACCTCCATCATACCACTTGATGACATGGCACCAAATGCCACGCCCAAACTGGCCACGATCATTATCGTACGGAATGATATGGCCTTTGACCCAATAGCAGAATTCAAAAAATTCACTGCATCGTTGCTCACGCCGACCACCAAATCGATAATGGCGAGGAGCCCCAAAGCGATGACCATAAAAAGGTAGATGTTCTCTTCCATGGCTAGTCTGTGCTCAAATTAGGCAAAAATGGCATTATAAATTGGCACTAAGGTTAAAAAAACGTTACCAAAAACGGGTTTGGCATCCAAACTAGAATGACAATTGAAGTATCTTCGCCGAACAAATCAGGATACATGAATTGGGAGCAGTTACTTTCCCTCAAACGTCAGGGCGATACCCATAAACGGTTGCGAAAAGAACAAGACGAAACCCGTTTGGGTTTTGAGGTAGACTACGACCGTATTATTTTTTCTTCGGCGTTTCGTCGCTTGCAAGACAAGACCCAGGTCATGCCTTTGCCGATTGGCAAGGGTTCAAGAAAAGACTTCGTGCACACACGGTTGACCCACAGTTTAGAAGTCTCTGTCGTCGGCAGGAGTCTTGGACGTATCGCGGGAAAGGAAATTTTAGGAAAATATCCCCATCTAGAGGAAATCAGCGGCCATCGCTTCAATGATTTTGGGGCCATTGTTGCAGCGGCTTCCCTAGCGCATGATATTGGGAATCCCCCTTTCGGACATAGTGGAGAGAAGGCCATCGGGGCATTTTTTAAATCGGGAAAAGGACAACAGTACCAATCCGATTTAACCGATAAAGAGTGCCAAGATTTGGGGGCGTTTGAAGGCAATGCCAACGGATTCAAATTGTTGGCCGAATCTCGTGAAGGGGTTCCAGGAGGTCTACGGTTGAGCTATGCCACCTTGGGCGCCTTTACAAAATATCCCAAGGAATCACTCCCCAAAAAACCGACGACACATGTTGCGGATAAAAAATTCGGTTTCTTTCAGTCAGAAAGGTCATTTTTTCTAGAGGTCGCCGATGAACTTGGGCTTCGGCGAAAATCTGATAACCCAGAAACAGGATTTTATAGGCATCCGTTGACCTATTTGGTAGAAGCAGCGGATGACATTTGCTATACCATAATCGATTTTGAAGACGGAATCAATCTCGGACTGATTTCTGAGGATTATGCCTTGGAGTACCTTATCAAATTGGTCAAAGACCGCATCGATACCCAAAAGTACAACAGCATGACCCAGACCGATGACCGCTTGAGCTACCTCAGGGCACTGTCGATAAGCAGCCTTATCAATGAGGCGGTCAAGGTGTTCTTGGATTATGAAGAGGCCATTCTAAAAGGGGAGTTCTCATCACCCTTGCTCGACAAAAGCCAGTTCAAACCACAGATTGATGACATTATCAAGTTGAGTGTTGAAAAGGTGTACCAGTCCAATGAAGTGGTTGAAAAAGAACTGGCGGGCTATCGCATCATCTCTGATTTGTTGGAAGCTTTGACCGGAGCATTACTGCATCTACGGGAAGGGAAACAAACTAACTATGATGCCCTGCTCTTAAAATCAATGGGGATTCATTTTAATGCCGAGCGAAGCACTACATACCAGCTTTTGATGGATGCGGCCTGCTTTGTCGCCAGCCTATCTGATAGTGAAGCGGTGCATTTGCACAATAAGATCACGGGCAGGGCTATTTAAAAGTTATAAACAAACCCCACACCCAACACCTGTTTGAACTGAATTCGGGGTTCCCCCGGATTTATCACCGTGCCATCATCGGCCACTTCTTCGTCAAATTTGATATCATCATCAAAGATGAGATGTGTGCCGATGTTGGCACTGATATATTCATTGACTTTAAGATTGAAATTTAGTTCCCAATCCACATCAATATTGCCAAAGCTCCTCAAATAGTCTGTGTAGAGGGTCAATCGATGATTCAATAGCACATTTTTGAAAATCTCTTCTTCCCAAGTGTTGGTCACCAAAAATCCCAGTTCCGCAAAAATCCTTTCACCCTCTTCGACCCCAAAAGCGCCTTGGTTTGACAAGGCTTCGTCCAAGACAAAAGTGGCCTTGTAGGTCAAAGGCGAAAGATAGAGATTGAATTTTGTTTTTTCAGGTGCAAAAGTGGTACCGGCACCCAAGAACAGATAGCCCGGGGCCATGAATCTTGAAATCGGATTTTCTGTATTGGGGTATTTGAATCCGTTTGAAAATTGGGTATTGAAATTGATTTTGGCCGAGTAGTACCAATGGCTGAGCGTATCGCGCCGAAAACCAAAAGAAGAAGTCAGCCTGATGAGATCTTCGGTCTTTCTGACCTCACGGCCTTCTTGCGCGTTGAGCCCGTAGCGTAATCTCAATTCATTGCTCCACGTGATGTACCTGAACTTGTAATTGCGCGTAAAGTTCAACCGGGCAAGTGCCGAAACTGAATTTTCTCCACCCGCGTTCCAGTTGATGAAGGCCACTTCATTGATGGTCAGGCCAAATTCGTTGATATCTTCCCAAAAAGAAAAGGGCACGAAACGCTTGTATTTTTTGAGCCAAGGTTTGGTGTGTTTGAACGATATTCTCGGATTTGCCAATCGAACGCCCCTCGGAATTGGTTTTACGGCCTTTTGCTGAAATCGTATAACCGTGGTATTGGCCCAAAGACTATCTTCATCTGTTTCGGGAATGGAATCTTGGGCAAAAGAGGCAAAACAGATCAATAAGAAAAGAAACAAGATTTTCTTGCTGTTCATTTAAGGTCAAGTTTCGATAAATATGCCAAAATGTTTTTAAAATCAATGCCCACCTTCTGATACAGTTCATCGGTGGTGCCTTGTTGTACAAAATTATCGTCTATGGCCAAGAGTTGTATATTTTTCTGAATGTTTTTTGAGTTTGCGTATTCAAGAATGGCCGAGCCGAACCCACCTATTTTACATCCATCTTCAACGGTGATGATATGCTCGTAGTCGGCAAAAATAGTGTCAAGCAATTTTGTGTCCAAAGGTTTTGCAAAACGCATATCAAAATGCCCGAATCTTTTTGGGTTGCCAGTGCTGGCTATAGCTTTGGATACCGTATTGCCGATAGGCCCAATGGTCAACAAGGCGACATCGCTTCCTTTCTGCAGTGTTCTTCCTTTTCCAATTTGGATGGATGAGAAAGGTTGTTTCCAATCAAGTGTAACCCCCCTACCACGTGGATACCGTATCGCTATGGGATGGTTCAGTCCCTTTTGGGCAGTATACATGATGTTTCGCAACTCCATTTCATCCATCGGAGAAAATAAAATCATATTCGGAATGCACCGTAGATAGGCCAAATCAAAAACCCCATGGTGTGTGGGGCCATCGTGGCCGACCAATCCGGCCCTGTCCAAACAAAAAATAACAGAAAGGTTCTGAAGGGCAACATCATGAATCACCTGGTCGTAGGCCCGCTGTAAGAATGTGGAATAAATATTACAAAATGGCACTAGGCCTTGGGTCGCCATGCCCGCTGCCAAGGTGACCGCGTGCTGTTCAGCAATGCCCACATCAAAAGCCCTGTCGGGAAAAGCCTGCATCATATATTTGAGTGAGCTGCCCGTGGGCATGGCTGGGGTAATGCCCACAACCGTATCATTTTTTTCAGCCAACTCTACCAAAGTATGTCCAAAAACATCTTGAAATTTCGGCGGTTCGTCTGTTTGGGCTTTTTGCTGCCGCTCTCCGGTCACCGCATCAAACTTGCCTGGGGCATGGTAAGTGACCTGGTCTTCTTCCGCGCTTTTCAGCCCTTTACCCTTGGTGGTGATGATATGGAGCAATTTTGGGCCATCGACTTTTTTCAATCGTTGAAACTCTGAAATCAAGGCATTCAAATCATGCCCATCAACGGGCCCTGAATAATTGAGGTTCAAACACTCAAAGATATTTTCGTCTTTGGCAATACCCGCCTTAACGTTTGTCAGGTATTTTTTTAGGGCGCCAACGCTGGGGTCGATGCCAATGGCATTGTCGTTGAGCACGATGAGCACATTGGCATTGGTCTCACCAAGGTGGTTCAATGCCTCGAAGGCCATGCCGCTGGCGATGGAGGCATCACCAATGACGGCTATGTGGTTTCTGTGATTGTTTCCTTTTAAACTAGAGGCAATCGCCATGCCCAAAATGGCCGAGATGGATGTGGAGCTGTGCCCCGTACCAAAATCATCGAATTCGCTTTCACTTCTTTTCGGAAAACCGCTGATGCCCCCTAATTGTCGGTTGGTGTCAAAGATTTCTTTTCGACCTGTCAATATTTTGTGTCCGTACGCTTGGTGGCCAACATCCCAAATCAATTTGTCATTGGGGGTGTCAAAAACATAGTGCAAAGCGATAGTGAGCTCAACCACGCCCAAACTGGCCCCGAGATGGCCTTCTTTGGTCGAGACGATATTGATGATGAATTCACGCAGTTCTTGGGCAAGTTTGGGCAGAACAGCTATATCAAGCCTCCGAAGGTCTTTGGGGGTTTGTATCGTTGAGAGCACTTTTTTCATCTATAGAACTCGTTTAAACTTTTTCAATCGGCTAAAAAATCGCCCTTTTTCACCAGATTTTTGCCTTTTTCTCTTTCCGTAGCTCTGCTATGCAACTCAAAAAAGCCTTCAATCGGGCAAAAAATGTCTGATTTTCGCATCAATCCAAAAAGTTTAAATGAGTTCATAAAGAAAACCCAAAAATACCCATATTCAGGCACATGGTTTTAAATGGGATTGCTAGCTTTGTCCAAATCAAATTTCGGTTTTGGCAAAACCTATCAACCCTTTCGACGACACCTATTTTATGAAAAAAGCCTTGCAAGAGGCCGAGGCAGCCTACGAGAATGGCGAAGTACCCGTAGGGGCAGTGGTCGTGGTCAACAACCGCATCATTGGTAGGGCGCACAATCGCACCGAACAGCTGCATGATGTCACGGCGCATGCTGAGATGCAGGCCATCACCGCGGCTTCCAATTTTTTGGGAGCCAAGTATCTACACGGCTGTACCTTATACGTCACCTTAGAGCCCTGCCAAATGTGTGCCGGGGCCCTGTATTGGAGCCAAATCTCAAAAATCGTTTACGGAGCAGCCGATTTAGAACGCGGCTATAACGTCATGGGCACCTCACTGCATCCAAGAACCGAGGTCTTGAGCGGAGTGTTGGAAGATGAGGCTTCTGAAATGTTGAAACGGTTCTTTATCCAAAAGCGCAACCTGAATTAAAAAAAGCCCGACGTATTGCCGAGCTTTGAACATTTCCAAAATAAAATATATTAACCGATTACCTGCACTTGTGCGGCAACCATTCCTTTTCTGCCTTCCTCTTCTACGTATTCTACTTTGTCACCTTCGTTGAGCTCTACCCCGTTCAAAGAGGTTGCATGAACAAAGATATCTTTGCCCGTGTCGTCGTTGGTAATGAACCCATAACCTTTGGATCCATTGAAAAATTTTACTGTGCCAGTCATTAATTAAAAATAAAAATGTTAAAATACGAAAGTAGGATATTTAAGGTGACCTTAGTTAAAATCACCATTAATTCTTGAGAAAATTATCGATTTTTAAGTCTATCACGTTCTTTCTTTTTCATTTTTTCAATGTTTTCTTTGGTCAACATATAATCTTTCATCTTCTTGCCTTTACTTTCTTTAATAAGGAACAATGGCATCGCCACTAAAAACAGGCCCACGGTGCCAGCACCGATCAACTTATGGGCTTTTTCTGGTTCAGTTGGTTTTAGGGTAAATCCGTAGATGATGGAAGCTGCCGAGGCCAAGACAATAAGCACTATGATATATTTTAGTTTCATGCTTCTGTGGTATAATTGATCAATTCTCGGCGATAGGCCGTCAAGAGTTTCGATTTTGACACAAAACCGTGGTATTTTCCGTTTTTGATGACAGGCAGATTCCATGCGCCGCTTTCTTGAAATTTGTGCATGATGGTTTTCATACTGTCTTTTTCATAAAAAATCTTTTCGGGCGGGGCATGCATCAACCCCTCTACGTACATGCTTTGGTACAGTTCTGCATTGAACATGATTTCACGTATGTCATCCAACAAGATAATGCCGATGAGGTTTTTTTCAACGTTCACCACAGGAAAAATGTTTCTGGTAGATTTTGCAACGGCCTCACTCAGCAGCTCGCCAAGGCTCATGTTGGGTCGCACGGTCTTGAAATTGTTTTCAATGACATCATCTAACCGCATCAGTGTCAAGACCGCTTGGTCTTTATTGTGGGTCAACAACGCCCCCTGTCTGGCCAGTTCGCGGGTGTAAATGGTATAATCCAAGGTGTTTCTGGTGATAAGGTACGAAATGGATGCAGTTATCATCAGGGGCACAAAGAGTTGATACCCGCCAGTAATCTCTGCAATCAAGAAGATGGCCGTCAATGGGGCGTGGATCACTCCGGCTATCAATCCGGCCATACCGATAAGGGTAAAATTTGATTCTGAGACTTGAAAGCCAAAACCGATGTTGTTGATGACCTTGGCAACCACATTGCCAAGTGCACTGCCCATCACCATGGTCGGAATAAAAATTCCACCCGCACCACCCGCAGCAAATGTGGTAGTCATGGCAATTGCTTTAAAGATGGTGATGCCGAAAAGTAGGGCGATGACCACCCAAATATTGTCAGTGAAGGCATCAAAAGGAGTTTTGCCAAGTGCCTTCAGGTGGTCACCGTCGAGCAAATGGTTGATAAAGCCAAAACCTTCACCATAGAGTGGCGGAATGAAATAGAGCATGATGCCAATCGCCAAACCTCCGACAAGCAATTTATATTTTGGGCTCCGTAGTGGCTTGAACAATTTCAAGATTCCGAAATACATTTTGGTGAAGTAAATGGATGCAACGGCTGTGCCCACACCCAGCAACAGGTAAAACAAGGTGTCGTTGAGGTCAAAACCTTCCGTTAGGGAAAAACTGAACAGAACTTCGTTACCAAGAAAAAAGTAGGATGTCAACACTCCAGATATGGAAGCGAGCAACAAGGGCAGGACCGATAGCATCGTCAAATCCAAGCTAAAGACTTCGACAGCAAAAATGATGGCCGCGATGGGGGATTGAAATATGGAAGCTATGGCTCCCGCAGAAGCACAGGCGACCAACAATGAGCGGGTCTTTGCATCAATGCGCACCCAACGGCTCAAGGCCGAACTCAAGGCAGAGCCTGAGGCCACCGCTGGCCCCAACAACCCTACCGAACCCCCGAACCCTACGGTCAATGGTGCAGCTATCAATGGTGTGTAAATCTGTTTTGTAGGAAGGATGCCACTCTTTTTCGACAATGAAAACAAGATGGATGATACAGCATGCTCCAATTTTTCTTTGTGTACAAATTTGACATATAGGTAGACCAGGGTCAGCCCGATGACCGGAAGCACAAAATACAGTTGGTTTTCAGAAAAAATGATGCCCCGTTCGAGCAGTGATTCAATAAAATACGTCAGGTTTTTGAGGGTCACCGCCACCAGCCCAGCCAAAAGCCCCACGACCACACTCAAAATATGAACAAAGGTTTTATTGGAGATATGTTTATATCGCCATTTTAGGAAATTGGTGAGCGGTGATTTTTTCATTAGATAAATCTAGAAATAAATACAAACACCCCTGCAAAGTCCAAAGGATTTCGCTGTTCCCAAAAGGGGACAGTTAATACCAACGTCTACTTTCTACAAATCCAACTTTAAGTGCAACTCCTCCAACTGCTCTTTATCAATCGGTGCGGGTGCATCGATCATGACGTCACGCCCACTGTTGTTTTTGGGGAAGGCGATAAAATCACGGATGGTTTCCTGACCGCCCAAAATGGCCACCAATCGGTCCAATCCAAAGGCAATGCCGCCATGTGGGGGCGCACCATATTGAAAAGCATCCATCAAAAAACCGAATTGCGCTTTGGCTTCCTCTGGCGAAAAGCCCAGATGCTTGAACATGATGGCCTGGGTCTCCTTGTCATGTATTCGAATGGATCCCCCCCCAATTTCGTTACCGTTGAGCACTAGATCATAGGCATTGGCGCGAACCGCTGAGGGGTCGGTATCCAATAGCTCCAATTGACCTGGTTTGGGCGAGGTAAAAGGGTGGTGCATAGCGTGGTAGTGGCCGGTTTCTTCATCGAGTTCCAATAAAGGAAAATCAACCACCCAAAGTGGGGCAAACTCATCGGCTTTTCGAAGGCCCAAACGTTCGGCCATTTCCATACGCAGGGCACTGAGTTGCGAACGGGTTTCGTTTGTCTTGCCTGAAAGTACTAAAATTAAATCTCCGGTCTTTGCACCAGTGGCCTTGGCCCAATTGGCGAAATCTTCTTGATTGTAGAATTTATCGACTGAAGATTTGTACGTGCCATCTTCATTACACTTCATGTAGACCATACCCTTGGCACCAATTTGTGGCCGTTTGACCCAATCGACCAAAGTATCGATCTCTTTTCGGGTATACGAAGCGGCACCGGGCACGGCAATACCGACCACCAATTCTGCTGAGTTGAAGACGTTAAAATCTTTATGTTGGGCCACTTCGTTGAGCTCGCCGAACTCCATCCCAAAGCGAATGTCTGGTTTATCGTTTCCGAATCGACGCATCACCTCATCATAGGTCATTCTGGGGAAATCTTCAACGGCCACTCCCTTGATTTCCTTCAGCAAATGTTTGGTCAGGCCCTCGAAGGCGTTGAGCACATCTTCTTGCTCCACAAAGGCCATCTCACAGTCGATCTGGGTGAATTCGGGCTGTCGGTCAGCACGTAGATCTTCATCCCTAAAGCACTTCACGATTTGGAAATACTTGTCCATTCCCCCGACCATCAACAGTTGCTTAAAGGTCTGCGGTGATTGTGGCAGTGCATAGAACTGCCCCTCGTTCATTCGGCTGGGCACCACAAAATCACGGGCACCCTCTGGAGTGGATTTTATCAAATAGGGCGTTTCAACCTCAATAAATCCCTGCCCCGAAAGGTATTTTCGAACCTCCATCGTCACTTGATGTCGAAAAATGAGGTTGTTTTTGACCGGATTTCTGCGGATGTCGAGATAACGGTACTTCATGCGGATATCTTCGCCACCATCCGTATCATCCTCAATGGTAAATGGGGGCAAGATAGATTCATTCAACACCTCAAGCCCAGTCACTAGCAATTCAATCTCGCCTGTAGGAAGGTTGGGGTTTTTTGATGCCCGCTCAATGACTTTCCCTGAAGCCTTGATAACAGTTTCCCTGCCCAAGGTACGAGCCTTTTCCAACAACTTTTTTGAAGTACGTTCTTCATCAAAAACCAATTGTGTCACCCCATAACGGTCGCGAAGGTCAATCCAAACCACAAAACCCTTATCGCGCACTTTGTGCACCCATCCACTTAAAACTACTTCTGAATCAATATGTGATGCCCTAAGGTCACCGCAAGTATGGCTCCTATACATGCTTAAAAATTATGATGTGCAAAGGTAAAAAGTTAACCATTGAAGAAAGAAGTCCGTTCAATGTTTTTATTGCCCAACGAGAAGGACGCATAAAGCTGATATTATTCCTAAAAAAACATTAAAATCATAAAAACTTCTTAAATTAATCGGGTAATAAACCTAAAAACACACGAAAATGAAACGAACTTTACTGAAAAATGCATTTTCGCTATTGTTTCTTGTGATACCTTTCGGGGTCTTTTCACAAGATTCGGTCAGCGGAACGGTAACGGACGCCACCAATGGTGATCCGTTGGCAGGGGTCTCGGTCGTGATCAAAGGCTCTACCGTAGGTGCCCTGACCGATTTTGATGGTAATTTTACCATTGCCGCCTCACCCGATGACACTTTGGTGTTCTCTTACATTGGCTACTCTACCAAAGAAGTGCCGGCGTCTGATGCAAGTAGCGTACAGATGAACGTTGACGTCACCAATCTTGACGAAGTAGTTGTAACCGGCCTGGTATCGAGTATCAAGCGTTCAAACTTAGCAAATAATATTTCTACAGTTGACAGCGAAGCGTTGACAGGGGTGACCACTGGATCAACCCTTGACGGTGCCTTGTACGGTAAACTTACAGGGGTGAACATCAACGCTGCAGGAGGTGCGCCCGGTGGTCAGACCGCTTTGCGCCTTCGTGGTATTTCCTCTCTTTCGGGCAACAACCAACCCCTTTTTATTGTCGATGGCGTATACATTAGTAATGTACAACTGACAAATGGTTCTGCAGTAGCCTCTGGTGCCAATGCCGGTAGGGAAGAAGGGGGCTCGAATAGGGTCTCTGATATCA
Organism: Allomuricauda sp. d1; assembly: GCF_039592695.1. Classification (NCBI taxonomy): domain Bacteria; kingdom Pseudomonadati; phylum Bacteroidota; class Flavobacteriia; order Flavobacteriales; family Flavobacteriaceae; genus Allomuricauda; species Allomuricauda sp. d1. The sequence continues at coordinate 273,329 of NZ_JBBUTK010000002.1, forward strand.
ATCCTGATGATATCGAGAGTATAGAGGTCTTGAAAGGGGCTTCTGCTGCGGCTATCTATGGTACACGTGCCAACGCCGGGGTAGTCATCATCACTACCAAAAGAGGGGCAGCCGGAAAAACAGTGGTCAAACTGGAACAGGATGTCGGATTCAACACCATCCAAAACTTTGCGGGCAGAAGACAATTTACTTCCGCTACTGTAGCTTCTACATTTGGTGCTGCCGAAGTTCCCATTTTTGAGGCCGCTCGTGATGCCGGAAGAATATTCAATTATGAGGAAGAACTTTATGGTGAAGAAGGCCTGATTGTTGATACCCGGGTATCGGTATCCGGTGGTGGCGAAAAGACCAAGTTTTATTTTAATGCCAGTAGAAGAAATGAAGATGGCATCATGCAAAGAACGGGCTATCGAAGAAATTCACTAAGGGTAAATTTAGACCATATCTTAAGTGAAAAATTGAAGATAGGCCTCTCTTCTAACTACGTGAACAGTAGGGCAGATAGAGGCCCTGTTGGCAACGAAAACAATGGGGGATTCAGTGTCGGCTACAATTTGGCGTTAGTGACAGCGGATTGGGAAAATCTTTTTCCAGATGAAAATGGAGTTTACCCCGATGGACGATTTGCAGCGGCGAATGTCATTTTCAATCGTGACCTTATCGATAACAGCGAAGAAATCAATCGGTACATACAAGGGGCCAACATAGAATATAAGGCACTCACCAATGATAATTTTTCATTGCGACTTACGGCAAACGGAGGATTGGATTATTTTCAAGCTAAAACCTTGGTGTACATCCCCGAAACCCAACAGATACAACGGGCGACCACACAGGGCTTTATAAGTCAGGGTAACACCAATTCATTACAGTATAACTATAATGCTTTTGCGGTAATGGATTATACCCCTTCTGATGAGATCAGCCTTAATGGGCAGTTCGGTATTTCATATCTCAATTTTGAAAGTGATGCCGTAATCAGTCAAACAACCCAGTTAGTGCCCACGCAGCGAAATTTGCAACAAGGCGGGGAGTTCAACACTTTTCAACGATTGACCGAAGAAGAAGAATTCGGGATCATAGGCCAGAGCACCTTAAATTGGGATGACAAGATTATTGCAACTGCGGGTATTCGTTTTGACAAATCAAACCTCAATGGTGATCCCAACAAATATTTTGCTTTTCCAAGGGCATCTTTGGCAGTAAATGTCGCCAATTTTGATTTCTGGAATGTTGATGCCGTAAATCTTTTCAAATTGCGCGTCGCTTACGGTGAGACAGGAAGCAGCGCTCGTTTTGGTTCGTTGTTCACCCCACTGGGGCCTACATCTGTAGGTGGTTCCCAAGGATTGGCTTTGCCAACGGTGGGCCAGAACAACCAATCGGCGCAATTGGGGGATCCCAATTTGGAGCCCGAAACTTCACAAGAGCTTGAGTTCGGTGCAGACTTCTCGTTTTTTGATAATAGACTGGGATTGGAACTTACAGGATATATCAGGGATGTAAAAAATCTGATTTATCCATTTTCTTCCATTCCATTGTCTTCAGGTTTTTCGAATTCCATCAGAAACGATTTTGACCTTCGTAACAAGGGGTTTGAAATATCGCTGAATGCGAATCCGGTCAGTAGTTCAAAAATCAATTGGAATACGACTTTAAACCTTTGGAGGAATGAAGCTATCGTCGAACGATTGGGCGTTGGAGAATTTCAACCGACCGGTGAAGGGTTTAGCCTAACTTTCGGTAGTTCGTTTATTCGTGAAGGGGAGCCAGCAACATCGTTGGCAGCGAACATTAGCGGAGTGACAACAATAATTGGCGATGCAGCACCAGAATATGAAATGAGCTGGTTCAACCAAATCACGCTGTTTAAAGATTTGGATATTACGTTTCTTTGGCATTGGAAAAAAGGAGGTGATGTACTCAATTTGACCAAGCTGTTATCTGATTTTGGTGGTGTGACCCCTGATTTAGATGACCCTGATGTCATTGCGAATCCACGATTCGGCACATTTGGTGCAGCCGGCTACATAGAAGATGGCACATATTTAAGACTACGCGAAGTGGGGGCCTACTACACCTTGCCCTTTGAATTTGACTTCATCGAAAAAGCAAGAATCGGTATTTCAGGGAAAAACATCTTGACAATCACCGATTATACCGGGTATGATCCAGAGACATCTGCTTTTGGTCCATCAGGATTATCTCAAGGAATCGAAGTGGCACCTTTCCCAAGTGCGGCACAATATTATTTCCATGTACAACTTACATTTTAAAAAAATAGACATGAAAAACATAAGAAGATTAACAATTATGATTGCGGCCATTTTCGTTCTCTCGTGTAGTTTGGATGAAGTGGTCGATCCAAACCAGCCGAGTTTAGAAGGTGTGGTCGGTGACGCCAGTTTACAGAACCTAAATCTATTGGCCCAAGGTCTTGAGGCGCGTGCGGTCAATAGTTGGGGTGGTTTTATTACGGCAACTGGTTCAATTGCTAGAGAACTGTATGATTTCAATGCCTCAGATCCAACGACTACAGAAACGTTGATTGGAAAGGATGGTGTCGTGCTCACAGGTTCTGAACCACAACTCACAGGAACCATGTTTGGTAGGTATCAAGCGGTCAAAAGTACAGACTTCATTCTTGATGCCGTTGAACGGTCTGAGATTTCTGAAGCCCAGAAAAGCGGTTTTAGAGGTTTGGCATTGACCTTTAAGGGCTTTATGTTATTGGATGTGCTTGAGTTATTGGGTGATAACGGAGTTAGGGTCGATATTGCTGATCCAGAGAATTTGGGTCCCTTTTTAGGGAGGGCCGAAGGCTTTCAGGCCATAAGGGATTTTCTTGACCAAGGCTTCGCAGAATTGCAGGGTGCGGAATTTACCTTTCAGTTTTCATCGGGCTATGAAGGCTTTGATACCCCGGCTACGTTTGCCCAGTTCAATCGGGCCATTGCTGCAAGGGTGGCCGTTCGACAAGGTGATTATGCCGGGGCACTTACGCTTTTGAATGATTCTTTTTTAGAGTTGAGCGATGCTAATCTCGGTATTGGCCCAAAACGTATTTATGCACAGGGCGGAACAGAGCTTTTGAACCCCATTTTTAAGGCTCCACAGCAAAGTGGTGATCAGCTTATAGTGCACAATCGCTTTATTGATGATATTCAGGCCGGTGATACTAGAATCAACAAGTTCAGATTAAGGGATGATCCTGTGGCTAGAGACGGGTTAAACGGCACCCATGAAATCAATGTTTACGAGTCGGTAACTTCGCCAATCGACCATATCAGAAATGAAGAGTTGATATTGATTTATGCCGAGGCCAATATTCAAGAAGGAAATCTAACTGATGCTGTAGATGCCCTGAACATTATCAGAAACGCCTATGGATTGGGAGATTATGCCGGTGCTGTTGATGAGGCTAGCCTAATTGACGAAATGCTCTATAACAGGGCATATTCATTATACGCTGAAGGTCACGCCATGTTCGATTTGCGACGATACAATCGTTTGAACGATACTTTTTTGCCAATCGACAGGCCTGGAGACATCATACACACACAGTTTCCGATACCACCATTTGAGGTTCAATAGGCCAAAGTTTTTTAATATTGAGTTTCAAGGCCCGCTTTTTTAAGCGGGCCTTGTTTTTTAACCTTCGTGCAACTGTTCAGAGGCTTTTTTTGCCAATCACAGAGATGCCATACGTCGAAAATCCATTAAAATAGAATGTTTAAATTGTTGAAAAACAATATTTTATGAATTCAATGTAAAATTAATGTAAATTTTATGTTACATAAAAGTTTTATGAACGTAAAATAAATGCTATATTTGTTACGTTAATGTAAATGATTTCAAACATAATCCCAGATATAATGAAAAAACTGATATTACTTTTGGCGGCGGTTTTTACCATAGGAGTATATGCCCAAGATATAAAGCCTACTTACGAAAAAGTAGGTGACATGGTAAAAGCCACTTATTTTCACGACAATGGTGAAATTGCACAGACAGGCTTCTATTTAAATGGAAAGCTTCACGGGCAATGGCGAATGTACAATGAAGAAGGCAAGAAGATTGCGACCGGTAAATATGAAATGGGCCAACGCTCTGGCAAGTGGTTTTTCTGGGAAGGCCAGACGCTCAAGGAGGTTGACTTCACCGATAACAGAATCACCAACGTGATTCAATGGAACAATGCTGAAGCTGTTGCCGTCAATAAATAGAACGTACAAATCGAAATAAAAATCCCGACAGGAAACTGTCGGGATTTTTTTATGCTGCTTTTTTCATTTTTTCTTGCTCAACTTCAGGTTTTTTGCGCTTGCTGCGTATCCATAATTTCAACCGATAGATGATGTTGAACAATACGGGTACGATAATCAATGTCAGAAAAGTAGCCACAATCAACCCAAAAATGACCGTCCATGCCAATGGCCCCCAGAAGATGACGTTATCTCCACCAACATAAACCTGGGGGTCAAATCTACCAAATAGCGTCACAAAGTTGATGTTCAGGCCAGTGGCCAATGGAATCAAGCCCAAAACCGTCGTAATTGCCGTTAAGATTACAGGGCGCAATCTTGCCTTACCCCCTTTGATAATGACTTCGGTGACATCTTCTCTACTCAAAAGATCATCATCAGATAAACCCAGTTTTAGTTTTTTTCTGTCAATCAAGATTTGTGTATAATCCAAAAGTACGACCCCATTGTTGACCACAATACCCGCCAGTGAGATGATGCCCATCATGGTCATCATGATGACAAACGGCCAGCCGGTGAGTACAAGCCCACCAAAAACGCCTATAAAACTCAAGAAAATGGCGGTCATGATGATGGCTGGTTTTGATATACCCCCGAATTGGAATATCAATATCAGCATGATCAATCCCAGACCAGAGAAAAAGGCACCCATCAAAAACTGCATCTGCTTGTTCTGCTCTTCAATCTGGCCCGTATAATCAATTTTCACCCCCTCAGGAAGCCCTTTGAATTCTTCCATCTCTTTCTGTATTTCAGCAACGATGGCACCTGCATCGGTAAAGCCGGGTTTCAACGCTGAGTATACAGTGACCACCCTTTTGGTGTCTTTGTGCTTGATGGCACTGAAAGATGAGGTATTGCGCTGTGAAGCAACCGCAGAAACAGGTATTTCCTTTATTTGCCCGGTTGCCTGGTCTCTAAAAATGATGTTCTGGTTGAACAGGGCACTGGTGTTGTAGCGCAAATCTTCGTTGAACCTGACATTGATGTCATAATCTTCACCGTCTTTTTTATAGATGCCTGCCTTATCGCCAAACAATGAACGGCGCAACTGCGTGCCCACTTGCCCAACGGCCACCCCAAGCTCGCCCGCTTTTTCGCGGTCAACAATGACCTGCATACTGGGTTTGCTCTTGTTGACATCAATTTTCAATTCTTCAATGCCTGCAATGCTCTTGCTATTGATGAAGTTGCGCATGCGCTCTGCGGTATTGATCAAGGTATCATAGTTGCTTCCCTCAATCTCGATGTTGATGGGATATCCAGCTGGTGGACCGACCGCATCTTTTTCCACAGAAATTGCCACCCCGGGATAAATACCCTTCAGGGCATCCTGTATTTTTTGACGAAGTTCTTCAGTATCAAATCCATCACGATACTTATATTCTCGCATCGATAGGGTGATTTTCCCCCTGTGGGGCATTTCAGCTGCCGAACCACCCTCGGTAAAGGGATTTTCAGCTCCTTGACCTACCTGAGAGACTCCAGATTCAATCAAAACATTATAATCCCCATCGGTATATTTCTCACTATCGGCAATGTTGTACACGCGTTCTTCGATGGACTTTGTAATTTCATTTGTCTTTTTGATATCGGTACCTTCGGGATATTCGATGTAGACAAAGATTTGGTTGGGCGTATTGTCAGGAAAGAACTCCACTTTGGTTCTTTGGCTTCCCAAAGAGGCACCAAAAGTCATGAACGCCGCAATCAGCAAGAGCAGGGTGCCGCCGAAGTACCAATACACATTTCTTCCCCTCAAGGCATGTTTTAACCGTTTTTCATACCGGTTTTCCAATTTTACCAAACCGTTTTTTTGAAAACGCAACGCCCATCTTTTGAGGAAATACTTGTAAATCCAAAACATGGCAGCCACCACAATCATCAAGGTGCCCAAGCCACGGACAGGCCCACCGATGATAAGGATGAAAAGCCCCAATCCGCCGAGAATGGCACTGATACGGATCAACTGTTTTACCGAAAGCTCTTTTTCACCCACTTCCATAAATTGTGAGACCAGCATAGAGTTCATAAAAATGGCCACAAAGAGCGAGGATCCCAGTACTACCGATAATGTAATGGGAAAGAAAATCATAAATTCACCCATGATGCCCGGCCACATACCGAGCGGTACAAAAGCTGCTACCGTAGTCGCTGTGGAGATGATAATGGGGAATGCAATTTCACCAATACCCTTTTTGGCGGCCTCTTTGCGAGACATGCCCTCTTGCTCCATCAGGCGATAGACATTTTCGACCACTACCACGCCGTTATCCACCAGCATGCCCAGACCCATGATAAGCCCAAAAAGAATCATGGTGTTCATCGTATAGCCCAAAGCTGAAAGGATCATAAACGACATGAACATTGACATGGGTATGGCGAAACCAACGAACAATGCATTTCTGAAACCAAGAAAAAACATCAATACGGTGACCACGAGAATGATACCAAAGATGATGTTGTTCACCAGATCATCAACTTGGTTCAGGGTACGGCTTGATGAATCGTTGGCGATGGTGACTTTCAGGTCTTTCGGAAAGTAATTCTCTTCTGCATCTTTCACGATTTCTCGGATAAGCTCTGCTGCTCGAATAGCGTTTTTTCCAGAACGCTTTTTGACATCGAGCATAACTACGCTTTCTTGGTGTTCCCTAGCGTAGGTCGTTTTGTCCTCTTCTTCAAAGGAAACCGTAGCAATGTCCCTGAGATAGACCGCACCATCTTCAGATTTTACCACAAAATTTTCCAATTCTGAGGGCTTTTCAATCTCTCCCAAAATACGGATGGTCCTGCGCTGGCCGCTAGTAATAAGGTTGCCTGCAGACATGGTCATGTTGCCGTTGCCAATGGCCTGCAGCACGTCATCGAAATTCACTTTTGCTGCCATCATCTTGTAGACATCAACGGCAACCTCAACTTCTTTTTCCTGCGCCCCGCGAATGTCGACCTCCTTGATTTGTGGCAGGTCTTCAATCTCATCCTCTAAATATTCGGCAAACTCTTTTAACCTTTCCACAGGATAATCTCCCGTAATATTCACGTTCATGATGGGGAAGGATTCTGCCAAGTTCAGATCAAACACATTGGGTTCGACCTTGGCCCCTTGAAAAATGGGCCAATCTTCACCTGCCTTTTCGGCATCGACTTCGTCTTTGACCTTTTGTTTGGCGTTCTCAACGGTGATGTCCTCATCAAATTCGACCACGATCATCGAATAGTCTTCTTGTGATGTAGAGGTAAGCTCAACAAGATTGCTCACATTTTTCAAACGATCTTCAAGTGGATCGGTGATAAGCCGCTCCATATCCTCAGCAGTGTTACCGGGATATACCGTGCTTACATAAATCTTGGTCTCCTCAACTTCTGGAAAATCCTCTCGGGGCATTGAAAAATAGGAGGAAAGTCCGATAATTAGGAACAACCCGATCATCACATAGATGACCGAGGGGTTGTCAATGGCCCAAGATGATAACCTAAATTCTTTGTTGGCGTTTTTTTTGGCCTTTTCCATAATTTATTCTTTGGCTGTTGATTCGTAGTTCAAAAGTTGGACTGCTTGACCATCCCTGACACTTCGGGCCCCTTCTGATATAACCCTATCGCCGTCGGTGAGGCCGCTCAGAACTTCTACATAATCGCCCTGTGTCTTTCCGGTCTTGATGACGACTTTCTTTGCCAAAGTCTCATCGTTGTTTTCTTCGTTAATGACGTACACATATTGATCGCCCTCGGCATTTTCAGATACGACACTTTGCGGAATCAAAATGGCTTCTTCATTGGTGTAATCGTTGATTTTTACTTCGGCGGTCAAATTGGGTTTTATTTTTCCATCCTTATTGGGAACGGGAATCTCAACGCTGAAGGCCCTATTGCTCGGGTTGATGTAATTGCCAGTTTGCCTGACCTTGGTTCGGATGCTGTCACCCAACACCGGAAAATACACTTCAACAGCTTTGCCTGACGTTATGTTTGAAAGGTGGGTTTCGGGCACTTCAACCTCAATGTACATGTCAGAAAGGTTGACGATACGGAATACCTCAGAGCCTGGCCCAGGATTCACTACGGTACCTTGGTCTTTGATCACGTCGTCGATGACACCTGAGAATGGCGCACGAATCTGTGATTTAGCCAACTGGCTCTCCAACTGTTTCACAGCACTTTCTTGGGCTTCGTAGTTAGACTTTGCCTGCAAGTACTGAATTTCAGAACCGATACTTTGCTCCCAGAGCCTTTTTTGGCGTTCATAGGTTGTTTCGGCCAAGGCCGCCTGTGTCTTGAGCTGGGCCAATTGGCTTGAAAGGCCACCGTCGTCGATAGACGCCAATAGCTGACCTTTTCTTACCCGGTCACCTTCCTTAACATAAACACGGTACAGCGTACCGGGCATTTCAGGATAGATCAAGACGTTTTGATCGGTCATCACATCGCCCTGCAGTTCTAAATAGTGCTCAAAACGCTCAGACTTTGCCTCTAATGCGGACACCAAGGGCAATTTGGCATCATCATCAAGTTCTGAAATAGCAGAATCAAGGAGTGCAATCTGTTGCTCCAATGCTTTTTGTTGTGAAGCGATTTCGGTTCTTTTGGTGCGAATTGCTCCCAAATCTTGGGTTGAAACCACACTTTCTACAGAACTCTCACCTCCTCCACATGAAGCGATGATGGTTCCAAAAATTAATATGTATACTAGCTTTCTCATTTTTGTTGGATTGTCGTGTTGTTATTGATTGAGTACGTTTTCTAATGTTGTTTTTCCATTGATGACATTGACCATTGATTGTAGGTATTCTTGTTGGGCACTGTACAATTGGGTCTGGGCCTGTCTGAGCTCGAAGCTGGTCGCAATGCCCTCTGAGTATTTTATTTGGTTTTTGTTTTCAATACGTTCTGCCAATCTGAGATTGTCCTTTGAAGTATCGTATTCTTCGATAGCCAAGATATAATCGCTTTTGGCATTTTCAAGCTGTAACCGAATTTGCTGTTCGGCTTCGGTAAGTTGGGTCTTTGCCTTTTCAAAGGCAATCTTTGCCCGTTGCGTGCTGGCACTTCTTCTGAAAGAGCTAAATATGGGTATGTTCAAGTCTACCCCGAAAGTTGAAAAGCCAAACCAATCTTGGCCACTATCAAAAAATGTAAATTGGTCGCCAAATGAGAGGCCACCGTAATTGATAAAGGCATTCAATGTCGGAAGTGCACGGCTTTTAGCCAATTTCAGTTCGTAATACCGCTGTTCGTTCAGATTTTGAACAATTTTGTAATCAACATTGTTCTCAATGTTGAAACTGGTATCGAGAAGCCCCAAATCGATTTTTTTATGCGTGAGATCATCGAGGTCTTCGGTCAGTTCAGTCTGATTTTCAATAGGAAGCCCCATCATCAGATTCAGCATTTGAAGTGTAATATCTTCAAGTCTTCTCGCATTTTTCAACTGGTTGTCTACAGAAGAAAGCGTGATTTGCAATTGGTCAACGCTCTCTTCATCTCCAAGACCGTTCTCAAAGATTTTTTTGGTCTCAAAAAGGTTCTTTTCAAGCGTTTCTTTGTTCTTTTCAAAAATGTCAACACTCTCTTGGGCCAATAGCACATTACCATAGGCTTCGGTCACCGACCGTCGAACATCCAAATCGGATTTTTCTTTGTTGTTCTGGCTAAACCTTAAAAAAGCTTGTGTGGCTTGTACGCCCACAATGTAGGAACCGTCAAAAATTTGTTGGCGCAGTGTGCCTGTAGCCGACATTTGTTGGGGTTGCCCAAAAACGACCTCAACAAAAGTGCCTGGGTCACCTCCGGCAATTTCCCCGGGAAGCTGCACTACCTGCTGTTTCAATTGATTTTGATAGCTTACGGCTCCACTGATTTGTGGCAATCCGTCAGCGATGACCTCCCATTTTTGTTTTTGGGCATCCACTAAATCCCTGCTGGCATTGATGGCATTGTAATTATGCTCCAAGGCGTAGGCTACGGCTTCATCAAGGCTGAATTGGGCAGGTTCTTCTTGCGAAAGCCCCAACCATGGTATGATCAAAAGTGTACTTAAGATGATTGTTCGCATTTATTCTTGGTTTGAATTGATGATTGAGTTTAATATTTTCCGACCCTTTGGGGTGACGATGCCCCTTAGATGATATTCAAGATAATAGTCTTCAAGCGCTACTTTGGTAAACATGCTACTAGGAAAAAGATCGTGATCGCCCAAACTTATGGCACCTGAAAAATAGATGCGGGAGACAAACTGTACATTCAGGTTTTCTCGATAAATTCCGATTTCTATTCCTCGCTCTATATTATCCACCACGCATTCTTGCATTACCTCGAACTCTTTTTTCTTCAAGGTTTCGAAAAGCCTTGGATAGTATTTTTGTAGCTGGTACTGTGGAGAGGCTTTTTCATCCTTAAGGTGAGACATTACAAATTTTTTTATCTCATAAAGCTCTTCTATAGGATTTTTTTTAAGGGAAACGATATGGTCAATACCATTCGATATCACACAAAAAAGATTCATCGTGCTTTCTTCGACCAATCTGGTCTTGTTTTCAAAATGACTGTATATGGTCTTCTTCGAAATGCCCATTTCATGGGCAAGATCATCCATGGTCACACTTTTGAAGCCAAGGTTCAAGAACAAGTCCGTCGCTTTTTGTAAAATCTCTTCTTTCATAATCGGGCGACAAATCTAACATGGAAACTTTAGAAACAAAAAAAGTTTCCAAAGTTTTACTTTTTTTTAACATTGCCCTTGTATTGCTACGAATTTCATTTGAAATGACGAGGAAAAAGAATGTAATTGGACCGAGTTGTGAATTTTTTGTTTGAAACGGAGAAAAATCCACTGAACGGTATCTCTTGAATTCTACTCTGGGTTGTTTTCTCCTTTTTCATCTTCCTCCTTTTTTTTGTTCACATACTCTTGAAAGGCTTGTTCGCCTTCTTTTTCCCAGAATTCATCATATAGTTTCCACTCAGAGAAATCCCTCCGCAGTGAACCGCACTTTTCAGATGAGCGAAAGCGCTGTTTAGATTTTCTTTTTCCGCTGCGCTTGCCAGGTCCTCCATTGCCGAAGCCAAAGAAAAATTTGGCCAATAATAACAGTCCCAGTGCCTGCCAGTACCCGATGGTGACAAGGCCGAACAAATCGGGCATCAACCAGTTCCAAAGTTGCATGACCACATAACCGGCGAGCAATATCAGCAACACGACGATGACGACCATGAAGAATACTTTAAATGCCGAAGAGACGTAGTGTTCCATTTTTCGTTCCATTCTTCTTTCAATTTTAGCTTTATGTTCCATATCTTTTTATTTCAATTTTTCTGTTTCCAAATGTTTTACCAGTAATGAGACCGCCCTGTGCCTTCGTGACATGAGCGTACCGGGCGAGATGCCCGTTTGTTCGGCGATCTCCCGATAGGTATATCCTTCAAAATCGACAGCAATAATAATATCACGGTACATGGGCTTCAATCGCCGAATGTGGTGTTTCAGTTTGTTCTTTAGGTTTTCAGAATATTCTACCGTATTGCCGTAAAAAAGCTCTGCAAATTCAGTCCAAAGATTTTCTACATGGTTTTCTTCGCTTATTCTTTTCTTTTTGGTACGCATGACGTCGATGATTCTGTTTTTTACCGATCGGTACACAAAACCGGCAATGTTGTCTATAGGAGAAGGGTCAAACCTTGAAAAGAGTTTCAGGGCCACATCTTGTATAATGTCTTCAGCTTCACTCTCGACCGTACTGTCTATACGCGAGTTGACATACCCTTTGAGCGCTTGGTACTCGTCGGTAAAAAAGTCAGACAGTTGTTTTTGGTTTTCCCTTTCCCAATTCATTTGACAGCTTTTATGCCGGTCTTCAGTGATAAAGACGATGATTTTGAAACCTATTGCATTTTTTCTTCAATAATTTGTCACCGTTTACAATAATATGTTGCAAATATTGGGGTTGTGCCGATGAATTTCGTTGACCCATGTTAAGATTTTAAAGGGTACAGTGTATTTTTGAATGAACTCATTTTAGCTTTTTGGATTGAAGCGAAAATTAATGGTCTTGTGCTCAGGTGACGGATTTTTTGAGTTGCATGGCAGAGCTACGGAAAGAAAAAAAGACAAAGAATGAGTGCAAGAACACAATTTTTTAGCCAATTGAAAAAGTTTAAACGAGTTCAAAGATGAGCATGCTTTCCATAGAAGAATATCGAGGTATTTTCCTTCAGTATTTACCCACCCAAAACGAAGTACGAGAACCTAAAAATCTGTATCGACCCGTTTCGTATATAATGGATTTGGGCGGAAAGCGGCTGCGCCCCATCTTGACCTTGATGGCAGCCGATTTTTTTGGAGGAAATAGCTCGGATGCCCTGCCTGCGGCCATGGCAGTTGAGGTATTTCACAATTTCTCTTTGGTACACGATGATATTATGGACGATGCCCCACTGCGACGGGGGAAACCGACCGTTCACGAAAAGTGGGATGTCAATACGGGCATTCTCTCTGGCGATGCGATGTTGATTCAAGCCTATCGTCATTTGGAAGCCTATAAGGGTGCCATGCTGCAACAATTGTTCGAAATCTTCAATAAAACGGCCATTGAAGTATGTGAAGGGCAGCAACATGATATCGATTTTGAGACCAGAAATGACGTGACCATTGATGAATACCTCAAGATGATTGAGTACAAAACCTCTATTTTGGTGGCTGCAGCTTTAAAAATGGGTGCGATTGTGGCCGGAGCGGATGAAGAAAACCAAAATTTAATCTACGGGTTCGGGCGCAATCTCGGAATCGCTTTTCAACTGCAAGATGATTATTTGGATGCCTTTGGCGACCCAGAAAAATTCGGTAAACAGGTTGGGGGCGATATCATTGAGAACAAAAAAACCTTTTTGTATCTAAAGGCGATGCAATTGGCCCAAAAGAGTGAACAAAGAACATTACTTGACTTGTTTACGATACAACCAGAAGATACCGACACAAAAATTAAAACGGTAAAGGCAATTTTTGAGAAAAGCGGAGCGGTAGCAGCAATAAAGACTGAAATTGAATCGTATACCGAAAAAGCATTTTCTGCGCTTGAGAGAATCGATGCCGATGAAAAAGACAGGCAGCTATTCAAGGGTTTTGGCCTAAACTTGATGCAGAGAACCGTTTAGAGCCTGTTTAAGAATTTGTCACTTGTTTTCTTATGCTCCTTTTTGCGCCTTATCTCGTTAAAATTTTGAGCCATAACTATGGCTATGCTTAAAAATTTTGCCTCATAATGCATCAAAAATGCACTATAATATTTCCAATCACAAATTCTTAAACAGGCTCTTAATTCTGGGTGATACTGATTGAAAAATTGTCAATGTATAGTACCAAATCCTCGGCATCTGGGTTGGCGGTCGCACCGATTTGAACACGCTCATACACCACAGGTTGTTGCAGCTCAAAGTCAATATCATTTTCTGCAAAAATCGCTCTGAACACGTCGGCATTGGGCAAGTTCATGGCCGACTCAGAAAGCACTTGTTGGTTGTTGATGAACAATTCATTGCTGCCATTGTTCTCAGTAGAAAGCATCATTTGCCAACGAACGGTCACCCATTCCCGCCTGGGGAATTGAAATGAAGTTTGGGATAGCGTGGTGCCCGCTATTTTTCCTCTTTCGATGGAAAGGTAGTCGTTACCGCCCGACATTACCAGGCGAACCCCGGGGCATTTGTTGTCACCATCGACCGAAGGGTCTGCATCAACGCTTGGATCCCAGCATGAACAACATTCCAGATCAATCAAAAACAGGTTTTCAATATTGGCATCAGAATCGATGTAGAAATCTGCTTCAATGATCACGATGCTGTTTTCAGGGGCCATAAATCCGCCCTTTTCAATATCGGCCTTTGAAAGAATTTCGTTGGACTGCTTTGATTCGATGATGAGGGATTGCTGCCCCTCGCTGGCTTGTACCGTAGAAAGTGATAAAGTGTTCTCTGCACCATTCGGACTGATAATCTGGGTGGTGCTCCACCGTGAGCCATCCTGCGGGAACAAATCCATAAAATCATCGGTACCGGTCTCAAAACCGTCTTGAAATTGAAAATTGACCGGTTGCTCTTCCATTTCTGGAGGTGTATCAGAATCCGAAGAGCAGGAAAGTGCCATAATCGCTACAACAGATAGGATAGCATGACGAATAATGGATGGTTTTATCTTCATAGTACTTTTAACGTAAATTGATGGGATAGATTGTGGCCATCAAGACATTTAGAAGGACAGAATCAGCTCATAAAGCTCCCTCAGACCTATCTGAGAGGAGGAATTTTAATTGTCCCCTGAAAGGGACAGCCCGTCTAAGACGGACAGGGGTGTAAGAACTGACTTTATTTTATGAACACCCACATCTGCCTGTTCGGCAGACTTGAAATAGGAGGTTGAAAGCAACCCCTCCGTCTGCTGACTACTCGTCAGCATCCACCTCCCCTCAACTGAGGGGAGGAGCTATGTGAAAATTCTTCTAAAAAGGGCTTTGATAAATGGTCCTTTTGGGCATGCCCACATGACCTTCAGGTCTTCCCAAAATGAGGTGTCTTCGTCGAGAAATTGTAAGACGAGCTGGGAGTTTCTTTTTTTGAACAAGGATTCAAAAACTCGGCTTCCCAAGTGGTTGTGTTGATAAAGCACATCCAAAAACAAAAGGTCATAAAACCAAAAGCGGTTTTTTCGAGGGAATTTTGAAAGCGGTTTGCTTGCTTTGAGATATTCAATCAGTTTGTCCACTTTCTTAGTGGAATTGTAAAAAGTAAATCCCGTACTGGCCTTGGCCCAACCCCCTGCAATTCCGATTTTCAGGATGCGGTCAGAATTTCCTTTTGAAAAATCAAAACATGTCATGGGAATATTGCCCTGTTCAGTATCCAAAATTTTATAATCGCCAGCATTTAAATTTTTCAAATACGTTTTGATGGCCGTTTCATACTCCTCTTTTGCCAATACAGTTTCAGAGAACAGAGTGTATTCGACTAGGGCTTCGGTTTCAGAAAAGGGCAACACATACATGAACCGGGTATTTCTTTTTTGGGGAATGGAAAAATCCATAAACGTAGCGGTTTTTGTATCAAAAACAGGCTGTTCCGTTTTGACGAACCACCCCAGAAAATGTTGTTGCAAAACGGGAAATTTTGATTGTTTCTTGAGCTCACGATAATCAAAACGACTGTCAAAAACCTGTCTTCCTGAGTAGACATTATTTTTTCCTTGGACAGTAGCTGAACCATCATTTTCTTGAATGGCGAGGATTTCATCTTGCAAATGGGTAATATTTTGGTGTGAAGCTATCCTCTCAAAATAGTGTGTGTAAAAATCTATCCCCCGGAGCATTTTGTAAATGTAGGGAGCGATGGTCTGGTTGAGGCTTATTTCTTGACTCACAAAATGGATGTAGGGCCATGTTTGGTGGAGTATATCCTCAAACTGTCCTTCCCCTTTTTCCCAAAAGCACCAGGTACGGTCGTTTTGATTCTTTAGATTTTTGTCGATAAGCAGAATGGATTTATCCCCAAAGAAACCATCGTTGCCCATGGCATCTGCCAATAGCAATCCGGAAGCCCCGGCACCGATGATGATATAGTCGTAGGTGGGCATTGTGTAAAAATAAGTAAAGCCCACCAAAGGCTGGGTTTCGGATGCCGATTCTTGGCACAAGCCTGACAGGTCTTCTCACTGTAAAACTCCTTCCCTTGGCCAAGGGAAGGTGGATTTTGACAAAGTCAAAAGACGGAAGGGATTGTTTTCAAACCTTTCCGCCCTCATTTCATTCGGACACCTTTTCTTGACCAGGGAAAGCAGCCTTTCGTTTGTTAAAACACCGTATACCGCAACCCAAAGAACCCACGAATGCCCTGATTGGGTCCATAGACGTAGCTTGGATCAAAAGTCAATGCAAAGGGATTATCATCCGTAGCTACTACATTGCCCTGATTGTCAAACTGCACGTTTTGGTCAAAGGGGTCATTGGCACGGGCAATG
The DNA here is from genome assembly GCF_039592695.1 of Allomuricauda sp. d1. Lineage (NCBI taxonomy): Bacteria > Pseudomonadati > Bacteroidota > Flavobacteriia > Flavobacteriales > Flavobacteriaceae > Allomuricauda > Allomuricauda sp. d1. Next base: position 289,595 of record NZ_JBBUTK010000002.1, read on the forward strand.
ATAAAAGGGTTGCCGCGATTGGGTGTCCAGTTCAACAGATTTTTGATTCCTGTATAAAATTCAAAGTTCTCAATGCCCTTGTAGGTAAACTGAATGTTTTGAATGCTCCACGTAGGTGAAAACTCGCTTCTTGGATCAAGCTCACCCAATAGTGGCAATCGCATGGGACCGTAAAGATTTCCTGTATAATCAACGGTCAAATCTAAGTTTCTAAAAGTGTAGGAAACATTCCAAGTACCGGTAAAGCTTTCGGTGAGGATTTGACGTTGGCTGATGCCATTTTCTGTTTGGCGCACATCTTGAAAGGTAGCTCCCACTAGAAATTTCAAGCCGTTGGGGAAAACCAAATCGAGATTGGCAGAAATACCCTGTGAAACCGATTTTCCATCCAGATTATCATAAATAATTTGGTTGGCGTTGGTATCGTAATCGGGCAAAATCTGGTTTGAAAATTGGGTGTAAAAGGCTGAAGCATCAATACCGACAAAGGTGCCGTCATCAGCATAGATTTTCTTGAGATAGTTGAGATTGACATTTACAGAACGTTCCGGATTCAGCTCCTCGGCGATTACCACTTCTCGAGAACCCGTGAGCGCGGCATGGTCTTCGGTAAAAAGGTTGACCACGCGAAAGCCCGTACCAAAATTCACCCGAAAAATGTCGTTATCTGAAATTCTCCATCGGTAGGCCGCACGTGGGGTAAAAATATTTCCATGACGGCTATCGTAATCGTATCGTAATCCCCCCAGCAGGGAATGCTTGTCGGAAAACTTGTATTCATCCTGAACAAATAGACTGGGAATCAAGACTTCATCAGCTTCATTTCCACGAAGATTTGCCGTAGCGGGCGTATCATCATCATAATAGTTATAACGGAGGGCACTCCCAAAGAGCAAATCATGCTTCCCGATGGTTTTGTCCCAAGTCAATTGACCAAAACCGATGCGTTGGTCGGCCAAGTAGGGCACATCGCCATACACAGAATTTTGGTGGTGGTCATTGTAGGAAACCGAAAGCATCATTTTTTCTTTGAAAGGCAGTTGGTATTTGCCGATGACCTCCCAGCGGCGGGTGTAGATGCTTTCGCCATAAATTTCATCACCACCCCGAAACGCTGGTGTCCACTGCATTTCACCACCCCAACGGTCTTCATAAAAGAACCGCCCGGCAACGGAGAAGATACGGGAAGCATCCCGCTTAAAATTCCATTTTTGAAAAACCGAAATACGGTCTTGTAGTGTCAAATCGGTAAAATTATCACCATTGTTGTCGATGGGGTTATCATACTTAAAATAATTCACACCGGTCAGCACATCTGCTTTTTCCCCCAGGCTGAATTTGGCACCAATATCCAAATTGAATTCCCCCCAACCCGTACCAAAAGATTCCGCAAAGAAATTCGGTGCTTCGGGGGCGTGTTTGGTGATGATATTGATGAGCCCACCAACCGCTTCGCTGCCATAAAGGGTGGAAGCCGGGCCTTTGACAATTTCGATTTGGTCGATCAGGGAATTGGGAATTCCGGAGAGCCCATATACGGTACCCAATCCACTTACGATGGGCATGCCGTCAATCAATACCAAGGTGTACGGGCCTTCGAGGCCGTTGATGTGAATATCGCCCGTGTTGCAGACGTTGCAGTTGATTTGGGGGCGAACCCCGTTGACATTTTGCAATGCCTCAAAAACACTTGGGGTCGGATTTTGCTTTAAAAAAGTGGGGGAGTACACCTCAACGGGAACCGGGCTTTCCATACGGTTGACCGCTTTTAACGTTCCGGTGACCACTGTTTCATCCAAGGCTTCCGCAGAAGGCAATAATTCAATATTCAAGGTCAAATCATCGGCTTTCCCAATCAAAAATGACTGTCGATACGGCTCAAAACCGATGACCGAAGCTAGAAGCACATATTTTCCAGGGGCTAAGTCATCGATTTTGTAGAAACCGTTTTCATCGGATGCCGTACCCATTGCAGTGCCTTTTAGTATGATATTGGCAAAGGGAACGGGTGCTCCATTTTCAGTTACAGTTCCTAAAACGGAAGCTGATTGCCCAATGACAATTTGGGCAAAAAACAAGGAAAATAAAACCAAAAGGTTTTTAATCATCAAAATTAAAATTTAGACAAATCTAAAAATTTGTTTTTACAAATAAAAATGTATTTTTGGGAAAATCTTTTTTAGTGACCCGTTCGGAGGAAAATTATTTGAAGGCCATATTTCATCTGGGGGGCAGTGAAGCCTCATCCATTGCCACCAATGCCATTGCCGAAGAGATGCAGACCAAGCCCTCATCGGTCACCGATATGGCCAAAAAGTTGGCAGAAAAAGGGCTGGTTGATTATGTGCGGTACCAAGGGGTTTCACTGACCGAAAAGGGCATAAAAACAGCATTGGCCATCATTCGAAAACATCGTCTGTGGGAGGTTTTTCTCGTCAAAAAATTGGATTTTACATGGGATGAAGTGCATGAGGTGGCCGAACAGTTGGAGCATATCAAGAGTGAAAAATTGATTGACAAGATTGATGAGCTGTTGGATTTTCCGAAGTATGATCCCCATGGTGACCCCATTCCCACAAAGAATGGCGAGTTTCAAGAGCGGGACAAACAATTGTTAAGTGAGCTTCCGCTCCACTCCAAAGGAATTTGTGTGGGCGTCAAGGATACCTCTACAGCCTTTTTGCGTTTTTTGGATAAAAACGAAATCGCTTTGGGCGATTCCATCAAGGTGTTGGAGAGGGAAGATTTTGATGACTCCATGCACATTCAGATTGCTGAAAGGCAACTGCACATATCAAATCAGATTGCAACGAACCTTTACGTAAAAAAGGAATAGACCATGCAACAAATCATCAACTATTTTGAGAGTATCGACCCCATTTTGGCAGCACTGTACGCCACCTTGTTCACTTGGGGGCTGACCGCCGCAGGGGCGGGACTCGTCTTTTTGTTCAAAAACCCGAAACGGGCCTTGATGGATGGCATGTTGGGATTCACGGGCGGGGTGATGGTCGCGGCCAGTTTTTGGAGTTTGCTTGCACCCGGCATCGAGATGAGTGAGGGCGAGGGTTTTGTCAAGGTGATTCCAGCTGCGGTCGGATTTTTATTGGGAGCGGCCTTTATTTTTGGATTGGACAAAATTCTGCCCCACGTACACATCAATTTCAAGACGGAAGATGCCGAAGGGGTCAAGACGCCTTGGCACCGTACCACCCTTTTGGTTCTCGCGATTACACTGCACAACATTCCGGAAGGCCTGGCCGTGGGCGTGCTCTTTGGTGGCGTGGCCTCAGGTTTTGAAGGCGCCACTATTGGGGGAGCGGTCGCTTTGGCCTTGGGTATAGGCCTACAAAATTTTCCCGAAGGTTTTGCCGTGGCCGTGCCCATGCGGCGACAGGGCCTAAGCCGCAGAAAAAGCTGGATGTACGGTCAGGCCTCAGCGATTGTGGAACCCATTGCAGGGGTACTGGGCGCATGGGCGGTGTTGACCTTTGAGCCCATTCTGCCCTATGCCTTGGCCTTTGCCGCTGGTGCGATGATTTTTGTGGTGGTTGAAGAGGTAATCCCCGAAACGCAACAAGACAAATACACCGACATCGCCACCATGGGCTTTATCGGCGGATTTATCATCATGATGATTTTGGATGTTGGGTTGGGGTAGTTGTCGAGTTAATACCGCAAGCCTGAGGTATCATCCCAGCGGGCTACCAGTCCCCAACCAAAAAAATAACTGGTCAATCCTATCAATATTTCGTTTTCACCTTCCACCAAGGGTATTCTTAAAGAAGTGTTGTCTGTGGTGCACCTGCCCCTGGGTTCTTTCATGCCGGGAGAACCGTAATAGTTTTTGTCTTGATACAAGGGTTGTCCGTTGATAAAAACCCAGACCTCATCACTGAAGCCCAACTTCAACAATTTTTCTAGCTCTTTATCAGAAGTGATACTGGTCTTGAGCCAGGTCAATCTTCTTGAGTTCCTTTCGGTGCCTCCAAACGCTTTCGTTAGGTTGACCATGGCCCTATGTTCCGCTGTGATGGGTTTCCATTCTTTGGAATCATCAAAATAGGCTTCATTGATGACCACTCCTGAGCTAGTGTTTATTTGCTGCATGATATCTTTGCCCGTGGGGAAATCTATTGGTTCTAAGACTTTCCAGTTTCTGAGGTAATTGGGGTCGTTATAGGTAGGGTCATAGCCCGCGACATCAGGTAACTCACCAATGGTATCAGGGGTGATTTTCATATTGGCGTAAATGACATTACCGCTTAGGCTAATTTTACCTGATTTTGTGAGTCCCTCCAGAACAGGAACGTGTAAAGCTGCTCTCTGCATATCATTGACATACACCTTCATTTGATTTTTTGAGATGACCATTTTGATATGGTTCCATTGGTTTTCAAATACGGTTGCCGCTGCCTGATAATCATCGGTTAGGTCCCAAAGATTCACTCCGTCGATTACCGCGGCATATTGGGTGGTATTTCTCGAAATGGGATTCAATGTGCCGAAATACCTGAGATAAAACGTTTCAGAATTGCCCGTGGTTTCATCTACATGAAATTTGATGCCAGGAAAGCCACGACCTTTCAATTCGACATCAAACTCGATGGTGCCCACGGAGAAATCGAAATCCTTCAATAAAATCTCAAACCCTTCATCATTGGAGCTTTTTACCGCCATTGTCGATTTATGGTCAACGAATGCGACATTATCGGTTTTGGCCGACCAGTGTTTTTCAGTGAATGGAAATGAAATGGGCACCGCTTTCTTGCCCTTATTTTGACCAAAAAGGGCGGTAGCGATGAATAAGGCCAGATGGATGGATACCAGTGTTTTTAATGAACCGTTCATTTTTTATTGATTTTGAATTTTACGAGTAAATTTGATTGTACCAAAAATAGGCGGCACAAATGCTTTGATGCTTGCCAAGGCCTGTTCAATCTCGATTAATTCTATTCAAAGTAGATAACCCATTGCGCTATTTTTAGTTTTATGGAAAAACAGAAACTTCGAATGATTCAAACGTTGGTCGACCAAATCGAGGCCCAACTGGGTTGGGGCAATGGCAAGCATTGGAGCAACAGGGATTTTGAGATGCTAAGTGAGGAAATTTTCAAGACGACCAAAAAACGATTGAGCGTCACCACGCTGAAAAGAATATGGGGGCGCGCAGAGATGGTCGCCAAACCAAGCTTGGCCACGTTGGATATTCTTTCAGAGTTCGGTGGTCATCACAATTGGAGGACATTTGTCAATCAGGCCGAACCGAAAGCAAGGGCCACGACGATAAATGGAAAAAAGCGGTACGCGAGGGCATTGGTGCTTATCGGACTTATTGTACTGACAATAGGTATTTTGGCCTTCTTTTTTTGGCCCAAAACCATTGAGGAAAGAAGATCTATAACCTCAATTGACAAATCAGACTTTGCCTTTGCAAGCAGGGTGGTAAGTACTGGTATGCCCAACTCTGTAGTTTTTGAATACGATGCCTCAAAAGCGGATGGTATTTCTAAAATAGAAATACAGCAAGACTGGGATAAGCAAAAACGAATCATGGTCAACAAAAATGATAGTGTTGCAACATGTATTTATTACAAGCCAGGGTTCTTTAAATCAAAATTGGTGGTAAACGGATTGATTGTCAAAGAAAATGACGTGTTCATCGAGACAGAAGATTGGTTGGGCATCATTGAGCGAGATACAATACCCATATATCTTACAACCAGCAAAATAACTCGAGATGGAGGTTTGTCAGTTGATTTAGAAACCCTTTCCCAATACCATATCGACCCGAAAATTTCTGAAGTTACTACAAGCCTGTTTTATGTCAAGGATTTTGGTGAGCTATATACCAATGGTTTTGAAATGACATTGCAGTTAAAAAATAATTTAAAGGAAGGGTATGGGGGTTGTCAAGAGGTTGAGGTCTATATTCTTTATGACGGCGGTGCAATTGGCATCCCCTTGGCCAAGAGCGGATGTATTTCAAATTTGAACTTGATGGCATTTGGTCACTACATTGATGGTAAAAAGAATGATTTGTCAGCTTTTGGAGTCAATTTTGAGGATTTTGTGGAGTTGGCCTGTTCTGCCGATGGGGAGAAACTCAAAATCCACATTAATGGTGCTTTGGCCTATGAGTTGCCAATAGGTGATGAGGCATATTCCATTAAAGGAGTTTCTATTCATTTTAAAGGCACGGGAATCGTAAAGAATGTTGTGTTCAAGAATTCCAGAAATCTTGTCTATTCATTTAAGTAAGCCTAAGAAACAATGTTGGCATGCCTGCACTAACATAATGGGCTTCATTGGTAGATTTGCCATCAAGGCGACTCTTGCCTTACGTTGGTTAAAAATTAGCATCACAAAGCTCAAATTGACTAAAAAATTCCCAAATCACGGTACTGGCATCAATATCCTCATTGGTTTCGCCAGCAATTTCTTCATACGATATGTTTTCTACCCCTGCCCACGTATGGCCCGCACCGTTCAAGCGCAAGTGTTTGACATTCGCATCACAGTCACAGTCGGTGAATTCAAATTGGGTGACCGTAGAATTGTCCGAAGTGTTGGAGTCTGGTAAATCAATACTATTCAATTCGGTTTCACAGCCATTATTGATTGCCCAAAACTGAAAAAGTTCGGGCGATGACAAGATTTCCACGTTTACGGCGGTGTTCATTTCTCCCCCATCGTAGGGAATAAATGGGTCTTCGGTACCGGTAATCAATAAGGTTGGGATGGGTCTACCTGGATTGCATTCCGCAGATTGTGCCACATCGTACGTGCTTCCCAAACTGGCGACGGCAGCGATTTTTGAATTGGAGGTACATGCGATTTTCTGGGTCAGAAAAGAACCGTTCGAAAATCCCGTCAGGTAAATACGGTTTTCATCAACAGCATATTCGGAAACAAGTATATCAATAAGCGTATTGATAAAGCCCACATCATCAATGGCTGCATCATCGGCAGTGGTGCCACGGCCATCGGCCCAGCTGAATCCACCGTCGCCAGCCGGCCCTGCCCCTTGCGGATAAACAGCTAAAAAACCATTCGCTTCTGCAACTGGGGTCATTTGGGTAAAGCCCTGTACACTTTCAGCGTTGCCGCTACCCCCATGCAACACAATCACCAAGGGTAATGGAGTGTCGCCGTCATAATTTGATGGAAAATAGAGGTTATAGATTCGGTCGAGTCCATCATGTTCCAACGTGGCATTTATAGTGGTGGCTCGGGGCACCACGGTTTCTTCTGTTTGGTCGGTCATTTCCCCACTATCATCAGTGCATGATGATAGTATAAGAAAAAAGAGAATGAGGAGATATCCAAAAAATTGTTTTGTCATGACTTTTTATAATGGGACTTTTTTGATAACCAAAGGTTTAATCAATAAAGGAAGTCATGGCCCAAACGTTGATTACTATAAGGTTATTTTGTAAAGACAATGAATTTTGTGCTGTGAAACATTGTCATTCTTCCCCAAAAAAATCACTCGGATCAAACGGAATGTCATCATCGGGATCATGGTCATCATAGTTCACCCCTGGCGGATTGAACAACCCCCAACGGTCGATGATGTAGTTCCACGGGTCAAAGGTTTTGACCTATTCGGCAAACAGTACCCGAAACTCTTCCACTTCGTTGCGCAACAGTTCTAAATATTCGGTTTGCTTGAAACCCCACATTTTGAGGCCCGTGCAGCCTGTCATGACCTCACGGGCGGCCTTTCTGATGATAGCGGCATTCTCCATACGAATGCCGTAAAGGTCGCCACCTTCGGCCCCGGCAATCTTTGGGCAGATCAGCATGGCATCTGCGCATAAGAATTCGGTTTGGCTTTTGAGCATGCCCAATTCACTTTCGCCCAGGTCACTGTATTCCTCATCGGTGACCAATTCGGCTATTTTGTCAGCCAGTTCCATAATGTGCCAGCCTTTTTTGTACAGGGGCATTTTTTCAATTTCTTCATGGGATTTTCCCAATTGATCATCGTCATCTTCAAACATGGGTGTGTTTTTTAAGTTCCTCCAACGGTAATCCATAATCGTACTGCAGATCTTCATGAAGAGCATCGATTTTCTTCTCAATGGCGGCCAATTGCCGTTCATAAAGATTGGACAAGGTTCTGTTTTTATGGATGGAAGGATGGAAATTGTTCAGTTTTTGGCAGAAATGCAGCAACAGTTCTACCTCGGTCTCTTTTTTGCCCGAATAGCGAATATACTTTCGCAGCCCCCGCAGGATCTTGCGGATGCTTTTTTTTACATAGTAATAGTTGGAAGCATTGATGGCCTCAAATTGTTCATCAACTTGTGCCTTGACCGTCTTAATGTAGCCCGTTTCATCATCCGCCTCAAAAAGTAGGTAGGTCAGCAGTTCTTTGTTTTCCAATTTAAAGCGGGCCAACCGAAGGCAGAGCTGCAGCAACTCATCGGCATTGCGGTGTTGCAGTTCTTTTTTGAGTTGGGAAACAGTGGCGGCTTTCATATTTCAAAAATAGCAATTAGCTCCCCCTCTTGAGACGAAGAGGGGAAAATTCAATTCGCGGAATTGAATTGGGGAGTTTTGACATTATCAAGACAAAACCCTCTGTCCATCTTTGATGGACAGCTCCCTTTGACTAAAGGGAAGAGCTTATTTGGATCAGCCTCTTAAATAACTCGCCCCGTTCACATCAATGATGGTCCCGGACGAATATTCCGCGCCCTCTGAGGCCAAAAACAAAATGGCATGGGCTACCTCTTCAGGTCGGGCCATACGTTTAAAAGGGGATTCACGCAATAGATTTTCACGCTCTACCGGGGTCAGCGTTTTAGCGGCCATTTCGGTCTCCGTAAACCCGGGTGCAACCACGCCCACATAGATATTATGGGGGGCCAATTTTTTGGCCAATGATTGACTCATGGCATTCAAAGCTGCCTTGCTGGCCCCATAGGCCGGTTTGGTGGGTTCACCCCTAAAAGCACCACGAGAGGACACATTTACAATTCTACCACCACCGGTTTTCATCATCATCTGGGCCGCGCAGTAGGCCATATTGGCAGTGGCAAAGAGGTTGGTTTTAAAGGTCTCCTCCCAAGCATGGGTCCAATGGTCAAAATCAACCTGATCGATTTCATGAAAGATGGAGATGCCCGCATTGTTGATTAAAATATCCAATCGGCCATAATGGGAAACAAATTCATCGACCAACGTTTTACAGTTTTCTTTTTTTGAAATGTCTTTTTGAAAAAGTTGGTGGCCATCTCTTGACAGCTCTGCCAATGTCTTTTGGGCTTCTTCAAGATTGCTGCGAAAATTAACTCCCACCTTGGCTCCCTTTTCAGCAAAGGCCAAGGCCGTGGCTTTTCCAATACCGCGGGAGGCACCAGTTATTAAAACTTTTTTGTCTTCGAAGCCCAAGATTACTGTTTTGTTTTATCAGGATAGGGAGGTGTTTTCATCGTTTTCGTTGGATTTTCCTCCAATTGCTTCAATACAATTTCAATGGCCTTTTCCAATTGCGGGTCTTGGCCTTCGATGACCAGTTCTGGCCATTGTTCTACCTCTACATCTGGTGGAACGCCCTCGTTTTCGATTCGAAATCCGTTTTCATTATAAAAAGCAACATTGGGTGCAGTTACCACGCCGCCATCGATAAATTCTGGATAGCCCAATACACCTACAAGTCCGCCCCAGGTGCGTTTGCCGACCAAGGTGCCCATGTTGAATTTGCGGAACATCCATGGCAGATAATCTCCGCCTGAACCTGCCGTTTCATCGATGAGCATGACTTTTGGACCCTGAATGGAGGCGCTTGGCGATTTCAAATCTTTTCCATACCTGAAATTCCAATACGCCTGAACGGGCCGCTTTAAAATATCAATGTAGTAGTCTGCTAAATAGCCCCCACCATTGTAGCGTTCATCGATGATGATGGCTTTTTTATTGGCCTGTGGAAAAAAATACCGTTTGAAATATTCAAATCCCGCATTGGCCGTATTGGGCACATAGACATAGGCGACCTGACCGTCAGTGGCCTCATGCACTTTTTTCATGTTGCCCTCTACCCAATCCCTATTTCTGATGGCCCATTCGGTTTCTAAAGGGGTCACTTGATAGGTTCTTGAATTGCTTCCGTCAGGGTTTGAGCTGACCTTGAGATTGACCAATGTATTGGCGGTATTCTCAAAAAACTGGTACAGGTTGTCCGCACCCGAGACATTTTTGCCATTGACCGAAATAATGTAATCGCCAACAGCAACGGCTACTCCTGGTTCTGTCAACGGTGATTTTAAATCGGGTGTCCAGTTCAGTCCGCCATATATTTTAGTGATTTGATAGCGGTCGTTGCTCACTTTGTAATCAGCGCCCAATAGCCCCCCTGGTATGCTCTTTGGATCGTTGAGCTCATCGCCATCACTGCCAAAACGATGGTGGCCCACGGCCAATTCACTGAACATCCATCGCATCACTCGATACACGTCGGCTTTACTTGAAGCGTGTGCGATTAAGGGCTCATACTTGGCTTTCATGGCATTCCAGTCTACCCCGTGCATGCCCGGGTCATAAAAATAATCGCGGTTCACGCGCCAAGCTTCATTGAAAATATTGCTCCATTCCGCTCTGGGGTCAATTTTGATGGAAATACTTCCCAATTTAAGTGGACCGTCCTCAGACTTTTTTCCTAAATCTGAGACAAACCAAGAGCCATCACTGTTATAGAACATTTTCTTGCCGCCGCTTGCCACTTCGTAATAGTTTAGTGGCAGCAACTCTTCAGCTTTCCTGTCCTCAAAAGTAAACTTGTAGAGGGTTGACTCAGACCCATCTTGCGAAGAGGAAAGATAATGGAGCTCGCCCTCGTTGACCGCATTCAGATTACTGTATAGACCAGCTTCGATGGGCAGGGCCTGCATTCTGTTCTGTAGGCCTGACCAGTCGATTTTTAACGTTTTTGTCGCTGGTTTGTCATTTTTAGTGGATGCATCATTATCGCTATCCTCCTTTTTTTCTTCGCCTTTCTCTTCGTCATTTTCTCTTTTGAGTGGCGAAACCACATCTTTCTGCAAGGTGATAACGTAGACGGAGTTTGATAAAGGTTTATCGATGGATGATTGGTCAAACCAGTTGACCAACGGGCCTGCATCGGTAGAGGCCGTCAAATAAAGATGTTTGCCACTCGGGTCAAAAACAGGGTTGGTAACATTGGATAGGCCATCGGTAAGCTCATACGATTTGTTTTCTGAAAGTGAATACAAAAATGCTTTTTCAAAGTTGGTATCGATGATCTTGGTGTAAGCAACCCAATTGGAATCAAACGACCAATCGCTGAACAAGTCCCTCAAATCACCAGGAACAAACCGTTCATCTTGGTCAATTTTTGTGGTTTTTGAAGTCGTTACATTCGTGACATACAGATTACGGCCATTATCAACATAACCCACTTTTTTACTGTCAGGCGACCAGTGGATGTTGCCATAAAAACCGGTACCATCCAACGTGATTTTTTCGGTATCGCCATTTTTGGTGTTTTGAACATGCAGCGCATATTCACCAGAAGCATCAGAAAAGTAAGCGATTGATTTACCGTCGGGCGACCATGCCGGAAACTTTTCATGGGTGCCCGGTGTTTGGGTGAGGTTATTGACATCTCCCTTTTTAGACGGAATCGTTACAATATCCCCTCTAAAATCCAGAACCACACGTGCTCCCGAAGGAGAGATGTTACCTGAACGCACATATTGTTGGCCCGAGACATAGCGTTCACGCAATTCCAACAAATCAGTGGCGATGTTCAGCGTCAGCTTTTTATCACTACCCGATGCACTATCAAAGATGTGCAATGTGCCTGCCTGCTCATAGATGATGGAGTTGTTGTGTGCTTTCGGATTGATGACTGGAAAGTCGTTGTAATCCGTATGTTTTTCAACTTCTTTACTCTGTATGTCATAACTGAAAAGGTTAAACTCACCATCGCGGTCGCTTCGAAAAAAGACACGGTCGCCTACCCATTGAGGCTGTGTATCGTTACTTCCACCCGAAGGTTTGGAGATTTCTACCACACTGTGGTCATTGGTATTGTACACCCAGATTCGTGAGGCGCGACCGCCGCGATAATGCTTCCACTGGGTAAAAGCGTCGAAAATAGGGGTATAAGCGATGTGTTGCCCATCATCGGAGTAGGAGGCCCAAAAAGCATTCGGAATTTCCAGTTGGGTGGTTGCCCCTCCATCCACAGAAACGGCGTACAATTGAAAATACCGATTGGTATGTGAATTGCGTCTTGAAGCGAAAAGCACATGTTTTCCATCAGGTGAAAAATCGCGAACCAAGTCAGCATACGGATGCCATGTCAGCCTTTTTGGTATGCCACCGGTTGCGGGTACGATAAAAACATCAGAATTTCCATCATACTCGGCATTAAAGGCAATCATACTGCCATCGGGTGAGAACACAGGGCTAGATTCGATACCTTCATCAACCGTCAACCGTTTCGGATTGGATCCGTCTCTGTCGGCAATCCATAAATCCTCTGCGTAAACAAAAGCAATATGGGTATCGCTCAATGCGGGTTGCTGCATGAGTTTGGTTTCCGTTTGTGAAATACATGTAGCAGCGAAAAAAAGTGAAAATACCAGTAAAATAATTTTGTTATCTAGACTAATTGATTTCATGATTTTTGTGTTGGTGATTGTTATCGATTGGGTATGGAAGATACGAGTTTGACATCAATTATTCTAGGCGAAATTTGTGAAGTTGAGACCTGATTTGGTCCTTTTTTTGGCAAAGGGCAACACAATAGGAAATGCTAATTATAAAAATGTTTTTATTATTGAAATACATTGAATTGATTTTTTAAGTTTCATAGCAATCTTGTCACAGCTGGTATTACATTTCAGTAAGTACCGCTATAATTTGGTTGTTGGCCGTTTTTGCCCTTTTCAAGGCCTCTAGTTGGTTGCGCACGAGCCACTGCATACTTTCAAAAGTTGAATAAACTTCTTTTTCTTTAAACAAGTTCATAAAATCTTCCTCTGAAAGCTCAAATTCTTTCGGGTAGTCTTCCTCATTTTTCATAATTATTTTGGCTGAACCAAGCTTTTTTCTGAGGTTTGATACGCTGCCCAAATAAACCATGTTTCCTGAAATGGTCTGATGTAGTTTGAACCAGTCGTAGCTGTCTTTGAATTGTACGTAATGTGCCATTAGGGTGTTGTTGTCCAATAAAGCGATATTCCCAGTTGAAACTGCAGTTTCGTAAGATGACATTGCAGGTCTAAAATTGGCGACTTGAAAAATGAAACTACTGTAGCTTTTTAGTGTATCCTTGGCAATTAAATCACCCTCATTATCAAGCATTGTTAGGAAATGCGTCAGTTTTTGATTGATGCCATTTGCCATTTGTAATCCAAAGTCAAGTCTTTCATCTGTGGTCAAGGCATCGGCATGTAAGGCTTGGATAAGCTTCTTTCTTTGGTTTGAGGTTTTGCGCTGTTCATTCCAGTTGTTTATCTGTAATGCTATTAAAATACCAATGACAACCAAAACGATTTCACCGATGGCGTAGAGCAGGTACTTCGAGAACTTGCTCTCAGAAAGTAGTTTTTGACGAATTCGACGGAAGAATTTAATCATAAATTCAATTTTCTATACTTTCATTGATTTGTTCCAATATAAGATTCATGTGCGTTTTTAATGGAATCGACTGGCCGTTGGCGATATTGACATATAGTGTGATAAAGCCCAATTGATCTTCAAAATCTTCTTCACCGAGAACATTGCTGACATCATTATAAAGTTTTTTGATGCCAACAATAGTGTCTAAATATTGGGTGCCCTCTGGGTAGATCAAATTCCGCATTCCCATATCTTGCTCCACTTGACTATATAGGTTGCGCATTTGAATATGCTTGGATAAGAACGGAATGTAGTTATTGTCTCTGTAATTTACCAATATCAACTCTTCTTCATTGGTTTCATCAACCTTGGTGGGCCAGGAAGTGAGTAGATTTTTTAGAGAGTCGTTTTGTAGTAAGTGAATGTCTCTTGAATTGAAAAAACTTTTAGAGTTTACGTTAAAAGTTGGAATATATAAGGTCCTGTGCAAATGAAATACCAATGAATCATTATTCTTTGTAGGTTGCCCATCAATTGCATTGAACAGATATTTGGCAGAATTAATAATATACTCCCTTACCTGAATTTTATTGTTCAACTGTTTAATGTTGTCTTGAAATTCATTTTTTAGCTGGTTTAAAAGAACCTGTTCCTGTTTTTGTGTTTTGCGGTTTTCATTCCAATTGTTCACTTGTAAGGCCAGTAGAATTCCGATCATTACGAGTAATATTTCGCCAATGGCATAGAGAAGATATTTGCTGAACTTATTTTCAGAAAGCAGTTTTTGACGGATTTTACGGAAGAACTTAATCATTCAAAATAGGCTTTAAATGATTCTTTTCCCCAGTCATTTGCCAGTGTCCCAAGGTGATAGGAATATTGCCCATACTGTTCAGCGTATCGAAGAATTCCTTCGTTTGAAAAGGTTTGCCTTCCAATTCTTGAATTCGGGCATAATCGGCCATGGCTGCTTCCAACAAATATTTTCCTGTGATGTAGCTTGTGCCATAACCGGGTTGGCGCAGATACAGATGCTGTTCAAAAATGAGCAGTTCTTTTTCGGTTTTCATCCATCCCCTTGGAGTATATTCTGAATGGATGCTCCCAGCTTCTTCCATGGTCATTTCATTGGCATGGGCATAAAGGGAGCCTAATCCCCTTGCCGCGCGTTGTGCAATCATGATGTAAACAATTTCCCGGGTTCTTGGGGAGTCATCATACAATCCTGCATCCATAAACATTTCCTCAACTGCAGTCGCTGTTCCTTCATTTCGTGAATCAAAAATATTATAGAGCAGAGGCCCTTTTCGTATTTCACTTGGGTGCGGTTCGTTTTCCATTCGCGCCAGTTCGAACCAATGGTAAAAATGCGAGTATAATGGTCTAGGGTCGTAGTGCTCCCCAATCAAAAAGAAATTGCGTTTCTCCTCAGGAACATAGGTTCCTAAATGTTCTCGAAGAGCCGGTTCAAAATAAGGCTTTACCGTAACGATTTCTTGCTGGTCAAGAAAATCTATAAGGCTACGGGCGGCAGCATTGGCCATGGTGTCATAAGCTTCTGGAGAATCTGCAGCAACCAGTTCTGGAAGGTCTCGATTTCGGTGCTCCTCTAGTTTTAAGGAGGTCCACGCCCGTGCCAATTCGCGTTTTAAGAGCATGACCTCATCTTCCCATGTCAATGGGACCAAATGTACATTTTGCAGATACCACGTATAATTTTCCTTGCCAATACCCGATGGCCCGGTTTTGGTTTTGGCTTCCTCTTCCAACCAAATAACAAATTTATCAGTGGATGCGATGGCTTCCTCAAGGGCCTTGACAAGCCCAGCGTTTTCTTTCACTCCTGATTTTTCAAGAACTCCTTGCAAAACGACACTTTGGTTTTTGATATCTCGAATTCCCGTAATCCAAAGATCTTTGGCATTGCCTGTAAGGTTACGTTGGGCTTGTTCATTTAGTGAAGGAATCACTTGTAAATCGTTGATAAGACGATTGCCTTCACTTTCTGAAAGTGGAAATTTATAGGTCCACAATTCTGTAGTGGCATGGTTTGTTGGCCCTTCATGGGCGGGCACATCGCTTTTGTACGTCCAAACCGTTTTATAAAAAGCGGGATCACGCTCCCATGGTTTCAAAATACGTTGGTTAAAATCATACCCGTTCATTTCTGCCCAGACAACCATCCAATCCACTTGGTGCTCAATCGGCCAAGTTGTGGTGTCGATTTGATGTAACTTGTTTTGCAATGCTTTGAATGAAGGCTGACGACTTTCAAAAGCATTTTTAGTGTAATCTGGAGCGCCATCAACTTTTGGGGGAGCTTCAAAAGAGCGCCATTCATGAAAAAGTTGCACCAAATCGTCATAGCTATGGCTGGTAAAAGTACTGTTGCTTCCTTCTCTTTTTTTACTTCCTTCTGTTTTACAATTGGTAAAAAAGGCAATACAAAGAAGAAGTAGAAAACTGGTTTTTTTCATGTGCTTGTCTGATTAAGAAGTTTGATCTAGATAAATGCATCAGTTTTTCAACACCGATTTAGGCATGTGCATGGTCACCAACATATTCGGTAGGTCAACTACTTCGGCAATCTGCAAATCGCCTTGTAATGAACAGAGAGCATAGGCTTCCTCGGTGGATAACCCTTGTTCTTCTTTCAAATAATTGACCATATAAAGCGTAGCTTTTTTGGCGGCTTCATCGATTGTCGGTGCAAAACCGGTGGTGGCATAGTAATCTTCAGTTTCGTACTGAGGTTCTGAAATTGACCTATTCTTTAAAACCTCAATCTGGTATACAATGCGTAGTGGGCATTCAATGGCAGTACCGCAGACCTCGCCCAAACCTTGCACTGCATGTCCATCACCGATAGAGAACAGTCCTCCTTCAACAAACACAGGAAAGTAGAGGGTAGTGCCCTCGGTCATGTTGGGATCGTCCATATTGCCACCATTGGCACGCGGCGGTATGGTGTTCAGCAATGCTGTGGTATCAGGTGCTACGCCCATCACCCCGGGAAAGGGATTCAGTTCAATGGCAATATCGTCATTGAACATCACCTTTTCGCAGTCTGCCCCTAATTTATAGAGCTTGAGATATTTGGCATTTAATGTATCGGCCAAAAATCCAAAGCTCGGTACAATGGCATTCCAGCCCCAATCACCGAGTTCAATTTTGTGCAGGGTTACCATTAGCACATCGCCTGGCTGTGCGTTTTCTACAAAAACAGGGCCAGTCAAGGGATGAATGGGTTCAAAATCCAGTGAATCCAATGCCCCCATTGTTGAATTCATGCTGAATTGCCCATCGCTGGCCTCTTCGGTAAAAGCTTCGATGATTGCGCCAGAGCTTACAGAAAGAATCGGTTCAATGGTGCTACTGAACTTGTTGTGCGTGTTTTCGGTTGTCAGTGTGTGATCAATTTGAAACGTATCTTTCTTAACAAGGGTTTCCTCTTTTGGGGAAGCGGTTTTTTCATTGCACGATGTAATTGAAACAAGAAGGCATACTGAACAAACAAGGTATAAATTTTTCATTTTCAGAAGGTTTTGGTTGATTTGTTCAAATTACAAATTCTTTCTCTTTTGGTTTATCTTTAGAACCTTACAAATATTTCAACCATGCAAAAAATATTGATAGCATTCTTTCTTTGTTTCTGTTTTTCCTATACCGCAGCCCAAAAGCCCAATTTCTCGTATCTCGATGTTTTCGATTTACAATACACATCTGACCCCCAAATTGCTCCAAATGGAGATTGGGTAGTGTATCGACGAATGGGCTTTGATGTCATGAAAGACAATTCGTGGGGCAACCTCTGGATGGTAAAAACCGATGGCAGCCAACACCAAAAACTCACCTCTAGAGAAGTCTCTGAAAGCAACCCAAGGTGGTCGCCATCAGGCGATAGAATTGCCTTTACCAGCACTACGGATGAAGGCTCCGAGATTTATGTATACTGGACAGGCTCTGGAAAAATGGCCAGACTTTCGCAACTGCCCTTCTCACCCAGTTCATTGACTTGGTCACCTGACGGTAGTCAAATCGCTTTTTCAATGAATGTGGAAGCCAAGGCCCCGGTCATTGCCAAAATGCCCCCAAAACCCAAAGGGGCCAAATGGGCCGAAGCACCAAGAATTACGGATAGGGTATATCACGAGGCCGATGGTCGAGGTTATATCAAACCAGGGTTTAACCATATTTTTGTGATGCCTGCCGATGGGGGTGCACCCCGTCAGATTACCTCAGGCGATTGGCACCATCGTGGCAACTTATCATGGTCACCTAACGGTAACAAGATTTATTTCTCGGCCAATCGGGTTGACGATTGGGAATACCGCTTCCGCAACAGTGAAATCTATTCGGTGGATGTGGATTCGGGTGAAATCGTTGCCTTGACCGACCGTGATGGCCCAGATTATAGTCCGCAAGTATCCCCTGATGGAAAATACATTGCCTACATCGGTAATGAAGATAAAAGACAGGCTTTTCAAACCCGAAAACTGCATCTCATGAACATCGACGGCAGTAATAAGCATAGTATTTCAGACGAACTCGATAGAAGCGTTTCCGATATTTCATGGGATGCAAAAAGCGACGGATTGTATTTCAACTATGACGACAAGGGAAACGGTAAGATTGGCCATATTACCCTTTCGGGAAAGGTGACCAAGCTCGCCGATAACCGTGGCGGCACCACTTTGGGCAGGCCCTACGGAAGCGGCTCGTTCAGTGTTTCAAACAACGGTACGATAGCCTATACTTTATCGACACCTGAATTTCCTGCAGAGTTGGCCATTTTAAGCACAAAAGCCAAGAATCCAAGAAAAATCACGGATTTGAACGCAGCACTCCTCGACTATCGTGAATTGGGCAAGGTGGAGGAAGTTTGGTATAAGTCCTCATTTGATGGCCGTGATTTGCAAGGATGGATTGTCTATCCGCCCAACTACGATGCCAATAAAAAATATCCTTTTATGGTTGAAAACCACGGCGGGCCAATCTTGAATTACGGCGATCGCTTTTCCATTGAGATGCAGTTGTATGCCTCAGAGGGCTATATCGTCTTTTACCCGAATGCACGTGGTAGCACCAGTTATGGTGAGGAGTTCGCCAATCTATTGTACCGCAACTATCCAGGACAAGATTATGACGATACTATGGATGGGGTGGATTTTTGCATTGAAAAAGGCATCGCCCACGAAGACCAACTGTTCGTCACCGGCGGAAGCGCCGGAGGCATCATGACGGCCTGGATGATTGGCAAGAACAACCGTTTTGAAGCCGCTGTGGTAGCCAAACCCGTGATGAACTGGATCAGTAAGACCTTGGTAGCGGATAATTATTTTGGTTATGCCAATACCCGCTATGACGGACAGCCTTGGGAAAATTTTGAGCAGTATTGGAAATTTTCGCCCATTTCGCTCGTTGGCAATATAGAGACCCCTACCATGGTGATGGTGGGCATGAACGATTTACGTACCCCGCCCAGCGAAGCCAAACAGCTGTACCATGCGTTAAAACTTAGAAAAAAGGAAACCGTGTTGGTGGAAATTCCGGGGGCTAGCCATGGCATTGCCAGCCGCCCCAGCAACCTGATTACAAAGATTGCAAATACGGTGGCCTGGTTTGATAAATACCGTACCGACAAAAAAGAGAATGGCGAGGACTAAACGCAACTGGTTTTGGAACATCTTGATCATCATTACGTTGATTGCGTGCCTTCTCGCATTTGTGGTACACTACAAAAATTGGAGCAAAATAGAGGAAAGCCAGTTTAAGATTACCTCTGGAATCTATAGACAGACCATTCCCCTTTCAGAATTCGACAGCATATCGTTCGTGCAAAAGCTTCCTGAAATGGAGCGGAGACACGGATTTTCATGGCTCGCCAAAGAAAAAGGGATTTTCAATGACTCGCTTACCAACACAAAAGTATATGTGTTTGTAGATGATCTGCGACAACCTAAAATTCGCCTGGTGCACCATGATTCATTAAAATTGTTTTTGAATTATTCCGACAGTCTGAAGACGCAAGAAATGCATGAATTTTTAGAAGGAATAATAATTGCTGAAAAGGAAAATCCAAATTGATTACGGCCTACGTATACTATTTGTAGCAAAAATTAGTTTAGCATAATTGTTGCAGACAACCTAGACATGAGAAAACTGGTCCTATTTTTTTTGTTGATTTCTTCGTACACTTTTTCACAAAACGAAATTGCCGTTGATATACATGGCGTACCCGAATCTGAAGGAAAAATTAGTGTTGCGGTCTACAACACCGAAGAAGACTTTTTAAAGTTTGACAAGGTCTTCAAGTGTGATAGTATTGCTGCTCAAAAGGGGGTGACACGTCTTTCAATCAAAAACCTCCCTGAAGGCGAATATGCGCTTGCGGTTTTCTACGATAAAAATGGCAATGATAAATTGGATACCAATTGGTTGGGCATTCCGAAAGAAAAAGTGGCCTTTTCAAAAGGAAAAATGAAAGCCTTTGGTCCGCCTGCTTTTAAGGAGTGCGCTTTTCTATTATCATCAGATACTAAAATTGCCATTTCACTCTGAACTTTCTTCTTTTCACAACTTTGTAGCGTTAAATCAAGATATTATTACCAATAAATAGGGGTTAGATTGCGTTGTAAGATTTAGGACACACCCAAATTGACCAAATCTTAACCGATGAAAACCTACATCTTTTGGCTGTTTCTATTGTCTTGCCCATTGGTTTCTTTCTCTCAACAAACTGTCGATATTGACGGAAGACTTCAACCGCTGCTCACTGAATTTTTTGCCGAATGTGACAAATATGGTATTGAATACCATGAAAAGCTCTTTCAACTGAAGAACATTGATATCACAAACAGCCTGCCATTGGAAGAGGGCAATGTCGTCATGGGCATGGTGACCCGTGATGCCAATGGTGAAATTGAAAATATTCTAATCAACTGGGTCACCCTTATTGATCCCGAAATATTAAAAATTGTGGCCTTTCATGAGTTTGCCCACCATTTTCTGGATTACAAGCATACTTGCCAAGATTGTAACGAAATCATGGCCGTGAACAATGCCAGCTATTTTAACGTTGCTAAAGATTGGGAAAACCAAGTCGAATACCTGTTTACCACATCACCGGTATATCTTGCCAAAGATGCAAAGGTTTCAGTTGCTGATGTTACGGCATCTGACAAGTAATTTCCACTGAACTTACATTCTCAGATACATATTGCCATTAATGGTATTGAGTTCCAGCCTATTTTTCGAATTGGCAATATTGCTCGTAACCTTTTGCCCCACGTGTTTATCATGCGATTTTAGATTTAGCTTTTCATCGGCATAGATATTACCGTGTATGGTCTCTGCCACAAAACTGGCATTGCTGACCTTCAAATCGATTTCGCCATTAATGGTGCGCAGGTCAAGGTTGCCGCGATATTGCTTGATATCAATATCGCCATTGATGAGGTCTGCTTCAAAATCACCTTCGATGATTTCAGATTTCATGCTTCCATTGATGCTCGTGAGCTTGAATGTTGCATTTTTTGGCACATACAGCACATAGTTAAAATCGTACATGTCAATTGTATAGCCATACATTTTCTTGTTTAGTTTCTGTTTTTTCCAATCCTCCTCAAAAGCCTTAAAAACTGCTTTTGTATCTGATGCGATATCAATGGACGTATCACTTTGACTTACCTCAAGTTTATACAGGTCAAGGTATTTGGCTTCAATGGCTTGGATGTTAGCCTTGAAATATACTGTGGATTTATCCCAAGTTTTCACTTCAATGGAAGACGCAAAGGGAAGTTCAACATCAATATACTGGCCATTGAACTCAATGTTTTTTTCAATGACTTTTTGGGCAGATACACCGAAGCTGATGAAACTTACCAATAGTAGTGTAGTTGCTTTTTTCATGACTGTTCGTTTTTGATTATTGTTTTCTTAGATAGATGTTTCCATTGGTGGTTTTCAGCTTGATATCAACTCCACCATTGTTGATTGAACCCCTGATGTTCTTGCTTGAAATGGATTTCATACCATCTTTATCGGGCCGTTTTAAATCAAAATTGCTGTAGATATCCCCGTTCCATGAACTCATATAGATGTCTGCGGAAGTGCTTTCGGGAATCGTCACATCAATTGCCCCGTTTGTCGTATTGATATAGATAGGGGCATCTTTATTGATGCTTTGGAATTCAACTTCAACATTTTCATTCAGGGAGTACGCGGTCAATGGCCCAGAAATGTTGACCAAGGTCAGCCCACCATTGAGGTTGGCATTGGCTTCGATCTCACCGGAGAAACCGTCAATGTAGATGTCTCCGTTCCAACTGCTGGTCACGGATACGTTTTGTGATTTTGGAAGAAACACTTCGGCCCCATCATTCTTTCTGAGGCTTTTTACGATGAGGGTGTTGCCATCTTGCACGACGTTAAATCCAACATCGGTGTTGTCTGGCCCACCGGCACCCATCAGTTTGAGTCCCTTCGCTTTCTCTGGTATAGAGTACCCTCTCGCCACTTTGATCAACAGCTCGTTTTTGTCGTGGGTTTTAAGGGTAAGGTCTGCTTTTGATTCAATTTTGACCCATTCAACACCATTTAGTGATTTGGTAAAATCTTTTTGCGCCATTGCTATGGTGGCACAGGTAATTGATAGTAGTGTAAGTACTGCTTTTTTCATGATTTTCGTTTTTTGATATTTATATTATTTTAGGCAATGCCTGATTGATTTCATCTTTTATAAATGGTTGTGTGTCTTCTTGTTCCAACAATTTTTTCATGGGTGCGACCGCTTTCTTTTCACCCATTTTCACCAAGTTTTGTATCAAGGCGATCTGGACACTCGGATTTTTTTCCACCTCAAGGGTCTCAAGAAAAACCGTTTTTACGAGCTCTGAGCTAGAAAATCTGGCCAGGGCATCCAAGGCTGCCATGCGAACGTTGGTATTCTCATCATTTCGTAATCGTTCAGCCAAAGCTGCAACGATATCTTGGTCGGGTTCATCGATTTCCTCAATAAATTGAACTCCTTGTATACGTTTGTTTGCCGATTGGTTTTCCATCATCGCCAAAACGGTCATCTGTTTGGCTTCAAGGCTTTCTTTTTGCGCCATTTGTATGCGCTCTTGTGATTCTTGTTGTTTAGAGTATCTGCCCAAATAGAAGATTGCTATCAAAATGGCTATACCGGCTGCTATTTTCATCAGAGCGAACATCCAATTTTTCTGTTCAGGAGCGATGGATACCATTTTGGCTTGATTGTTCTTTTCTTCTTCAAGCATAGCAAGAAAACCAGCCTCTAAGTTCTTTGAAGGCAGTTGCCTCTCTTCTTTTTCAAAAGCTTGTAGCAATATTCGGTGTTCTTCAACCTCTTTTGCAAAAGTGGCCGAGCTTTTCAAATGCGCTTCAAATGCTCTTTTTTGGGCATCGGTCAACGCGCCATCAAAATAATCTACTATCATACCGATCATTTCATCCCTTTTCATATCAAATACTTTCTAAATAGATTTTTTTTAATTTTTTGAGCGCCCTGCTTGCCTTGGTTTTAACTGCTCCTTCGGTACTTCCTGTGATTTTTGCAATCTCACTGTACCGAATATCTTGAAAACGGTTCATGATGATGATTTCGCGATCAGACATCTCGAGCTTGTTCAGCGCACATTGTAAGTGTGAATAATCTTCGTCATTTTGCTTTTCACCAGTTTTATAGGCTACTTTTTGTAAGTCAACATGATGCGCTGTATTTTTTGTAAAATGGGTTTTTAGATTGTTTCTCGCAATGGTAAAGACCCATGATAAAAATTTGCCATTGTTGTATGAAGAGCGGTATTTGATGACTTTATAAAAGACATCTTGGGTCAAATCTTCACTCAACATTCGATTGCCACTCATTTTGTACAGAAAATTGAAAATGTGCACATGGTGCCTGTCAAAAAGAATCCGTAGCACATCAAGATTTCCCTGGGCGACCTCAGCCATCAACAATTCATCTGACTTATTATTCTTCAATGGTTGTATTTAGTGATTCTTTGTTACTATATAGTCAGAAAAGTAAAAAAGGTTACAGGAAAGAGGAAAAATTTCTTTTTGGAAGGAAGAACTACCGTATTGACGACCTAAAGATGTCAATGACAACCACAATCATCACTGCCACAACCTTTATCAATATCGTGCTTGGTGCTGGAAAAAATGGATTTTGGCAAGACATATCTCTTTGCCAAATAGCCTATCGCCATTGCTAGAATCGAATATGCCAAAATGGTCTGTATCATGGTTATTTTAAACTTTGATAGGCTACGAAAGCGATAATGTACGCAATCGTACTCATAAAAACCAATTGAAGTATGGGCCATTTCCAAGAATTGGTCTCTTTTTTTACTATGGCCAAGGTGCTCATGCACTGCATCGCAAAAGCATAGAAGAGCATTAACGAGATACCCGAGGCGAAATCAAAGAGGGGCTCTCCTTGATCATCAAGTTCTGCTGCCATCCTATTTTTGATAGTTTCCTCTTCATCGCTTCCAACACTGTAAATGGTGGCCAAAGTACCCACAAACACTTCGCGTGCTGCGAATGAAGTCAAAACGGCAATGCCGATTTTCCAGTCGTAGCCGAGCGGTTTGACCAAGGGCTCGATGGCTTTTCCGGCGTAGCCGATATACGAATGTTCCAACTTATGGCTGGCGATTTCTTGTTTTCGTGCCCGTTCTCGCAATACATCGCGCACTGTAAGCAATGAGTCTTTGGTCATCTGCAATAACTCTGGGTCAGGAGACTTTCTGTAGGCAACAAGGTTGTTGTTGATATAGTTTTGGCTGTAAGCATTAAGACCGTTTTCTTCAATTCTTTGGTTGACGATGGTTTCTGCGTTTCTGAAATCCTCAGAAAATCCATTGGAACCCAAAAACCATAAGATGATCGAGATTGCCAAAATGATTTTTCCGGCCCCGAACACAAAGCTCTTTGTTTTCTCAACCACAGTGTAGGCTACATTTTTTAGGAGCGGCAGTCGGTAGGTTGGCATTTCAACCATAAAGAGCGACCTGCTTTTTATCTTGAGGATTTTGTTGAGCACCATGGCAGACAGTATGGCCATGCCAAAACCGATAAGATATAACAGCATCAAGGTCAGTGCCTGATAGCTCAACCCAAGAAATCTTCCTTTGGGTATGACCAAAGCAATCAATATCAAGTAGACTGGAAGCCTGGCAGAACAGGTTGTAAAGGGTACCACAAGAATGGTGATCAAGCGTTCTTTCCAGTTTTCGATGGTTCTGGTGGCCATGACAGCGGGAATGGCACAAGCGGTACCCGAAATCAAGGGCACCACACTTTTTCCGCTTAATCCAAAGGGGCGCATGAGACGGTCCATCAAGAAAACGACCCGACTCATATAGCCCGATTCTTCCAACAAGGCGATGAACAAAAACAGAAAGGCAATCTGGGGGATAAAAATCACAATACCCCCAATACCTGCCAAGATACCCTCGGCCAACAAATCCGTGAGCAATCCGGGGGGCAATGTGGTCTTTAACCAATCGCTTGCCGATGCAAATTGGGCATCGATAAAATCCATGGGGTAGGTGCTCCAATCAAAGATGGCCTGAAAAATGGTAAGCAGGATGATGAAGAAAATGAGATAGCCGAATATTTTGTGGGTCAAGATTTTATCCAAAGTGGCCCTGAATCCCTTGGCCGATTTAAAGTCGACCTTGTAGGTCTCTTTAAGCACACCGTTGATGTATTGATAGCGAAGCACGGTCTCGCGATGTTGCAATCTTTTTAGCTCGGCCTTTGATTTGGTGTCAAAAGAAGACTGGTCTTCAATACGCTTTTTTTCAATGGGCATGAAATTGACATCTTGGGTAATGACCAGCCAGAGTTTGTAGAGATCTTCTTTGGGAAAAGCCTTTTTAAGCCGTTCGAAGTACTGGGGTGAGATGATAGTGGTATCGGTACAAGGTCTGGAAGAGATTTGCCTGTGGTCAGCTATCAATTCTTTGAGCCTTTCAATTCCGAGCTTTTTTCTGGTGCTGACCAAGGCGATTTTGGTATCCAATCGCTCTTCCATGAGGTCAATATCAATGGCAATGCCTTTTCTATCCATCCTATCGGCCATGTTGATGACCAAAATGGTGGGTATTTTAAGGTCTTTGATCTGTGTGAACAATAACAGATTGCGCTTCAGATTCTCAACATCGCTGATGACCACCGCCACATCAGGATAATCCTTGTTGTTTTTGTTCAGCAACAGTTCGACCACCACGCTTTCATCCAAAGAAGTGGTGTTAAGGCTATAGGTGCCGGGCAGGTCGAGTATATGGGCCTTGACCCCGCGGGGCAGTTTGCAGATGCCCTCTTTTTTTTCGACAGTGATGCCAGGGTAATTGCCCACTTTTTGGTTCAGCCCCGTGAGCTGGTTGAAAACAGAAGTCTTGCCCGTGTTGGGATTGCCGATGAGGGCAACGTTGATACTTTTGCTCATAGTACAAAAGTGTCTTCAATAATGTCGAGCTCTATTTCTTTGGCCAAAGAACGCCTGATGGCAATATGGCTGCCATTGACATTGATGTAAATAGGATCGTTTAAGGGCGCTATCTGAACGAGTTCAACGCTATTGCCGGGCAGACAGCCCAGCTCCATCAACTTTATGGGTAAAAGCCGTTCAGAAAATTCTTTGATGATGCCCTTTTGTCCATACTTTAAATCCGCAACCGTGGCCACAATTTTTATTTAGATTGATTTTAAGTAAGGCAAAAATAGTTGAAAAAATGCACTTAAATAAATTTTGAGGATGCGAACCTTGGTAATCAGTTCAATTAAAAGGTTTTATTCAGTGTACGATGCTCTTAAAACCTCAAGGTCTGTCAGTAATTTTTCAATGTCTTCGGCATCGGTGCCGTCATAAAATCCGCGAATACGGCGTTCTTTATCGACTAGAATGAAGTTTTCAGTGTGAATCATATCAAAGGGGCCGCCATCACCATCGTTTTTCACCGCCAAATATGACTTTCGAGCCAGTTCATAGATTTGGCGCTTATCGCCAGTGACCAAATTCCATTTGCTATCTACCACGCCCTTTTCTTCTGCATATTTTTTTAATCGGGCCACGGAGTCAATTTGCGGTGTGACCGAATGTGACAAAAGCAAGACATCTTCATCTGCCAAAATATTGTGCTGAATTTCGGCCATGTTTTTGGTCATGATGGGGCAAATGGTGGGGCAGGTCGTGAAAAAGAAATCGGCAACGTAAATTTTATTCTTGTAATTGTTTTCGGTAATGGTATCGCCGTTTTGGTTAATGAGGCTGAAATCGGCAATGGTGTGGTATTTTTTTGTGTCGTGCAATGTACTATCGACCAATTCTGGGTTCACCATTGAAGGTTGGTAAACAGGCAGTCTTTTTTTTGGGGTCAGGGCCTGGTACATCAGATAGATGATAATGGCCGAAAGCACAACCATCACAAGCCCGAAAAACTTATATTTCGAAAAAAATTGTAGCATTACTATTGCAAAAGTACTTTCACATTCTTGCTTTTTCAAATGAAGCGTCAGCTTTTGTCACTAAAAGTTTCTTAAAATGATAGCGTGCTTTGGCCATTGTTTTTTTAAGACAGCCCAATATCTTACTTTTGTGGGCTTGATGATAATGTGAGTTAGATGAGCCCCATTGCTGTAAAAGTGATTCAGTTTTTTCTGAGTCTTTCCCTATTGATAATTCTTCACGAACTTGGTCATTTTATTCCTGCCAAATTGTTTAAGACCCGGGTCGAGAAATTCTATTTGTTTTTTGATGTCAAGTTCTCTCTTTTCAAGAAGAAAATTGGCGAGACCGTATATGGTATTGGCTGGCTACCCTTGGGAGGCTATGTGAAAATTGCGGGCATGATCGATGAGAGTATGGATACCGAGGCCATGAAAGAAGAACCCAAACCATGGGAGTTTCGCAGCAAACCGGCTTGGCAGCGATTGATCATCATGTTGGGTGGTGTCACCGTCAACTTTGTTCTGGCCGTGATCATCTATATCGGTATGGCCTACTCGTACGGAGATCAATATATTCCTATGGACAGTCTCAAGGACGGTGTCTGGGTGATGGATGATAGAATCGGTGAAAAAGCGGGCATTCAAACCGGAGATAAGATTTTGGCCATTGATGGGGATAAAGTGGAGACCTTCAACAGCGTGTTCATTGATTTGATAAATGGAAACAGCATCACCATTGAAAGAGATGGCCAGGTGATTGAAAAGGAAATCCCTGTCGATTTCATTGCCACCTTGTTGGAAGATGAGGACAAGGTTCGGTTTTTAAACTACAGAGTTCCCTTTGTTATAGGGGAAGTTTCTGATGAATCTGCAAACAAAAATGTTGGGTTAATGCCCGAAGATGAGGTTGTATCCATCGGCGGCGAGGGTATTGAGTATTTTGACCAAGCCAAGCCAGTATTGGAAAAATATAAAGGTGAAGGTGTTAAGCTTGGGATACGCAGAGATAATCAAACCCTAGAATATCCGGTGCAAATAAGTGATACAGCCACTTTAGGGGTGAGGCCTGCATTTCTTCCTTTCGAAGATTTACAATCTAGGGGCATTCTAAAACTGGAGACCAAAAAATACACTTTCCTTGAATCCATCCCAGCTGGAATCGATAAAGGGGTCGACATTCTGACCAGCTATGTCAAGCAATTAAAAAAGATATTCAACCCTTCAACTGGGGCTTACAAAGGCGTGGGCGGTTTTGCGGCTATCGGAAATATGTTTCCTGATACATGGAACTGGGCCGCATTCTGGTCAACCACAGCGTTGATATCCATTATCCTGGCCTTTATGAACATTCTTCCCATTCCTGCTTTGGATGGCGGTCATGTCATGTTCTTGCTCTATGAAATGGTATCGGGCAGAAAGCCCAGCGACAAATTTTTAGAGTATGCCCAAATGGTCGGTTTCTTCTTATTGATAGCGTTATTGCTTTTTGCCAACGGCAATGACATTTACAAGGCGGTTTTCAAATAAAATCGTCGATTTTTGCTTGTAGCGTTTTAAAGAAGTCGCTATATTTGCACCCGCTAAAAGTATTCCTCCATAGCTCAGTTGGTTAGAGCACCTGACTGTTAATCAGGGTGTCGCTGGTTCGAGCCCAGCTGGAGGAGCAACATTGGAAGAAAGAGCCCTTCGGGAAACCGTAGGGCTTTTTTGTTTCTAAGCGTTTTGGGGCGAGAAGTTTATCCTGAGCAAAAGCGACGACAGACCCCACGAAAACCATGGGGCTTTTTTCTTTAAAAACTGGGCAAAGAAGCCTGTGCCGAGCCCACTGAAGTGATAATGCCCATAAAACCATCAGCTTTTGGCGATGATTTTCTTAAAGCCTAGAGGCCCATATTTATTGCGACGGCCTTCGTCTTTCTACAAAGGTTTTCTACCCGAAATGATGTTGTACAAGACGGCAATTACGGCAAGAACCAAAAGAATATGAATCAAATACCCAGTGCCCATCCCTGGAATTATACCCAAAATGCCCAAAAGCCATACCGCTATACAGATGACGGCAACGAGCCAAAGTAAACCTCTCATAATTTCAAAATTTTAAATGGTTGCCTGAATATACATTAGGAACGTCGACCGCTCCAAAGCATTTGGCTCGTAGAAATCGATACCGTTAAATAAAGGTTGAAATGGGTCAAATATCAAGCCCTTTCAAGGGCATTTGCCGAAATCAGTCCTTTGTTTGCTGCTTCTCACGAATCTGCCTCAACACCATTTTTTTGGGTAGGAGAGGAAGGAGTTTCATCATCACCTTTTGCGAAAAGCCCAAACCGGATACCACATTCAATTTTCCTTTGAGCATGGCCTCATAACCATCTTGGGCAACGCTTTTTGCACTGGCAGTACTCTTGAAAAGCTCCGTTTTGTCCATGCCCGAAACCTTACCAAAATCGGTATCGGTGGCACCGGGCATCAAGGCAGTAACAGTGATATCGGTATCATACAGTTCTTCAGCAATGGCATTGCTGAACGAGGTCACGTAGGCTTTTGTGGCGTAGTATACCGCCTGTAACGGGCCGGGCACCAACGCCGCCGTTGAGGAAACATTTAGGATCCTTCCCTCATTGCGGGCCAC
Organism: Allomuricauda sp. d1; assembly: GCF_039592695.1. Classification (NCBI taxonomy): domain Bacteria; kingdom Pseudomonadati; phylum Bacteroidota; class Flavobacteriia; order Flavobacteriales; family Flavobacteriaceae; genus Allomuricauda; species Allomuricauda sp. d1. The sequence continues at coordinate 319,311 of NZ_JBBUTK010000002.1, forward strand.
AAAATCAGGGAGAAAGTGGCGGGTAAGCGCGGTCAGGGCGATAATGTTGAGTCGAATCATGCTCAAGTCTTGTTCCCATTTACGTTCGTGAAATTTGCCCACGCCGCCAAATCCGGCATTGTTGATGAGGTAGTCGACCTGGATTCCGTTTGAGCGTACCGTATCATACACTTCTTTCGATGCGCCTGCATCCGTCAGGTCTTTGGTGATGGTGGTCACGTTGATGCCGTGCTGGTGTTCAAGGTCGGTCTTAAGTGATTGTAGGGTATCGGTGCTTCGCGCAACCACGACAAGATTTCCGCCTTTTTGGGCGTGTATCTTGGCCAATTCCATCCCAATACCGCTCGAGGCTCCTGTAATCAATGCTGTCTTTTTCATGATGTTCTTTTTTTGAGACTGTTTTGAAATATGTCGTTAGAATTGTTATGAGCTATTTTTGAGGCAGTACGAGGCAAAATTTTTAAGCATAGCCTTAGCTACGGTTCAAAATTTAAACAAAGTAATGCACAAAAAGAGACTGTAAGAAAATAATCGAGATATTTCAAAACAGTCTCATAGTAGGTGTTTGAATTTTTTTATCAGTGTTTCAGCCATGTTGTAGGGCGGATAACGAAAGGGCAAATCGAGCCAATTGGCTTTTTTGACGATGGATTTTTTATGGGAAAACAGCTCGAAGGAATGTTTACCGTGATAGCCACCAAAACCAGAATTTCCGACCCCGCCAAAGGGCATGTTCTTATTGGTAATGTGTATCACCGTATCGTTGATTGCCCCTCCACCGAAAGAAAACCGGGTCAATATTCTTTTCAGAAAAGATTTTCTGTTTGAGAATACATAAAGTGCCAACGGCCGCCCATAATTTTCAATGTAGCGTTCAATATCACTTTCTTTTTCGTAAGAAAAAATAGGAAGCACCGGGCCAAATATTTCACCCTGCATGGCCTCGGAATCCATTGATGGATTTTCCAATAAGGTAGGGGAAATGTAACGGTCGTCATCGTCAAATTTTCCGCCGAAGCGCAACGTACCATCATTCAGCATGGCCTTGAGCCGTTTGTACTGCCCTTCGGTCGCTATTCGTGCAAAATCGTTGGATGCTTGCACATCCTCCCCATAAAACTCAATGATATGATGCTGTAAGGCCGCAACCAATTTATCCTTTACAGCTTCGTGCACCAACAGATAATCAGGGGCCAGACAGGTCTGCCCTGCATTGATGAACTTGCCCCAGACAATGCGCTTGGCAGCCAGTTTTACCGGGGCACTGGCATCGATGATACACGGATTCTTTCCTCCCAGTTCCAAGGTCACCGGGGTGAGGTGCGCAGCGGCACTCTTGTAGACAATTTTGCCCACTCGGGTGCTTCCCGTGAAAAAAATATAGTTCCATTTCTGTGCCAAAAGTTCCTGCGAAGTCTCCACACCGCCTTCAACAACGGCCACATGCTTGGCATCGAAGACTTCTGAAATGATGTCATCAAGAATTTTCGAAGTAGCAGGACTTAATTCCGAAGGTTTTAAAACCACAGTATTTCCAGCGGCTACGGCACCGATCAATGGTGACATGGCCAACATAAAGGGGTAATTCCATGGTGAAATCACCAGTACCTGCCCGAATGGTTCATATTGTATCCAATCCCTCGATGGAAAATTGGACAAGCTTAGGGGAACCCGTTTGGGTCTTGCCCAAAAGGCAACGTTATTGATGATATGGTTCAGTTCGGCCAAGACCATCTGTGTTTCTGTGGCCAAACTCTCAAACTTGGGTTTTTTAAAGTCGCTGTAGAGTGCATCACAAATTGCATCTTCCCTTTCAACAATGGCCTTTTTTAGTCTTTTGAGGGCTTGTTTTCTAGAGGTCAGCGGTTTGGTGCTGCCACTGGAAAAAAAATCATGTTGTTCTACAAGCAATGATGGTATAGAGGTCATTGAAAAGAAATCTTTGGGATTATCCCTTAAAGATAACGGTTACCATTGATTTTGCTTTCTTGTAACCACGGTTGCCGATTCTACTGCAAGTATTGTGTAATTTCGCGGTGTGATACAAGAGTTGACATCCAGTTTCGGAAGCACTTTTGAGCCGTCTTTATTGCATGAGATTGCCCAAGTCGGAACTTTTAAGGAAGTTCCCGAGGGCTTTAAACTGATGGAAATTGGCGAATACATCCGTTTTATGCCACTTTTGGTAGAGGGGGTCATAAAAATCCTTCGAGAAGATGATGAAGGCGACGAACTATTGCTCTATTATTTGGAGAGAGGGGATACGTGCAGTATGACCATGGCCTGCTGCATGGGGGATGCCCAAAGCCAGATCAGGGCCATTGCCGAGACCGATTCAAAGTTGGTCATGGTGCCCATTGGAAAGATGGAAGAGTGGACGGCCAAATACCGCTCATGGCGAAATTTCGTCTTTGAAAGTTACCACAACCGTTTGAATGAACTCCTCGCCACGGTAGATAGCATTGCTTTTATGAATATGGATGAACGGCTGATTGAATATTTGCAGAAAAAAGCCAAGGTGAACCAAGACAGCACCATCACCAACACCCATCAAGAAATTGCTTATGACCTGCACAGCTCGAGGGTGGTCATTTCTCGATTGTTGAAAAAACTGGAGAAGATGGGGAAGCTGAAAATACACCGAAACCGTATCGAATTATTGAACTTATAAATAGCCTGTTTGAAGAAGTACCTTCCCATACTTGATTGGTTGCCCAACTATGAAAGGGCATATCTATCTGGCGACATAGCAGCAGGATTTACCGTAGGGGTTATGCTCATTCCCCAAGGTATGGCCTATGCCATGATAGCTGGTTTGCCCCCTGTTCATGGGCTGTATGCAGCTTTGGTGCCCAATCTGGTCTATGCGGTGACCGGCTCCAGCAGAAAATTGGCCGTGGGTCCCGTTGCCCTAGACTCGCTGATTGTGGCTTCGGGCTTGGCCGCCATGAAGCTGTCCGGTTTACAAGAACACATCGCCATGGCTTTGTTTCTGGCCTTGTTTGTCGGCTTGCTGCAAGTGTTGATGGGCTTTTTGAAGATGGGTTTTTTGGCGAATTTTCTGTCGAGGCCCGTTGTTAGTGGATTTACTTCGGCAGCGGCACTGGTCATCGCCGTTAGCCAATTAAAATATCTTTTGGGAATTGAACTTGATGCTGTGCGAACATTGGCAACCCTGCAAGAACTTTTTGGTAAGATCGACACCCTGAACGTTTGGGATTTGGCAATCGGAGTAACGGCAATCGTCGCTATTTTCCTTCTGAAAAAACTGAACAGAAAGCTTCCCGCGGCCATGGTGGTCGTGGTATTGTCCATCTTGGGGGTCTACTTTTTTTCCAACCAGAACACCGTGGTGACTTTGCTGGGGTTCATCCCCCAAGGACTCCCATCCTTTCAACTGCACACGATTGCCAGCGATGATTGGGTAAGGGCCTTTCCCTTGGCCTTGGTACTGGCGTTTATCGCTTTTGCTGAAGCCATGACCATGGCAAAGGCCGTTGAAGATAAAAGCCAAGAATACCATACCGATCCCAATCAAGAGTTGCGGGCATTGGGGGTATCGAACATCATGGGGTCATTCTTTCAATCGTACCCTGCCAATTCTGGATTCTCTCGCACCGCTGTCAATGTCAACGAAGGGGCAAAAACAGGACTGGCCTCGATAATCAGCGCAGCCGTTGTTGGCCTGACCCTACTTTTTTTGACGCCCTACTTTCAGTACTTGCCCAAAACAGTTTTGGGGGCCATTATTTTGGTGGCTGTTTATGGCCTTGTCGACATCAAGTACCCGATACAATTGGCAAAACAGCAACGCGATGAGTTTATGCTGTATGCCATCACGTTTTTGACCACACTTTTTATCGGTGTATCAGAGGGTATCATTTTTGGGGTGTTGTTTTCATTGGTGCTTTTGGTGTACCGTAGCTCAAAACCGCATGTTGCCGTTTTGGGAAAGATTAGGGGGATGGAGTATTTTAAAAACGTGAACCGTTTTGCCGAGGATGTTGAGATTCACGATGAAATTTTGATGATTCGGTTTGATGCCCAACTTTTCTTTGCCAATGTGCAGTATTTCAAAAAGGCATTGCTGCAAGAGGTTGACAAAAAGGGAGCTGCATTAAAATATGTAATTCTGAATGCAGAACCAGTGAATTATATCGACAACACGGCCATGAACCAATTGGAAAATGTAGTGGAACAATTAAGGGATAAAGGTATCGCGTTCAAACTGGCGGGGGCCATAGGGCCCATACGCGATACCCTTCAAAAGAACGGCTTGGTCAAGAAAATAGGGCAAGAGAATATTTACGTCCGTACCGCGGAAGCCTATGCCGATTGCTTGGCAAAAGTGGAAAAAACCGCGATTCAAGAAAAGGTTTCGCTACAGCATAAATGACATTGACGCAATGTGACCAATGTTACTTTTTTTGACGGGTACATCGTTTACCTTTGCACTGAACTACTGTCGCCTTCAGGCGATAGATTTGGAATCAATAGTAAGTCAGCTAAAGAACAAAAAAGATAGGGCACCTATCAACCAATAACGAATAACCAATCAATCGGGAACACTAAAGTATTCACATTAAGGGGAGGAATTTTCTCCCCGATTGAGATAGTAAGATGATGAACATAGAACAGATATATACCGGATGTTTGGCCCAAGGGGCCTATTACATTGAAAGTGAAGGCGAGGTCGCCATTGTTGACCCCTTACGTGAGGTAAAACCCTACTTGGAAAGGGCGATTCGTGATAATGCCAAGATCAAGTACATATTTGAAACGCATTTTCATGCTGACTTTGTGAGTGGCCACGTGACACTTTCAAAAGAGACTGGCGCACCGATTGTTTTTGGGCCCAATGCCAATCCCTCTTTTGATGCCATTATTGCTGAAGATGGCCAAGAGTTCAAATTGGGAAAAGCGACCATTGTGGCCCTGCACACCCCCGGACATACTATGGAAAGCACCACCTATTTGCTTCGGGATGAAAACGGAAAAGACCACGCCATTTTTAGTGGCGACACTTTATTCTTGGGCGATGTGGGGCGACCCGATTTGGCTCAAAAAGCGGCCAATATGACCCAAGAAGAATTGGCGGAAACACTATACGATAGCCTACGCAACAAAATAATGCCCTTAGCCGATGACGTGGTTGTGTATCCCGCCCACGGTGCGGGCTCTGCCTGTGGAAAGAACATGATGAAAGAGACCGTTGATACCCTTGGCAACCAGAAGAAAATGAACTATGCGCTTCGAGAAGACATGACCAAAGACGATTTTGTGAAAGAGGTCACAGATGGACTCTTGCCTCCCCCACAATACTTTCCGCTCAACGTTAAAATGAACAAAGAAGGCTACGAAGATATTGACGACATTTTGGAGCGTGGCACACAAGCCCTTGCCCCAGATGCTTTTGAGGCCGCTGCCAATGAAACCGGTGCGGTGGTACTAGATGTAAGGCATCAAGATGATTTTGCCAAAGGGCACATTCCCCGGTCGATATTTATTGGTATTGATGGAAGTTTTGCCCCATGGGTCGGCGCATTGATCGGTGATGTGGAGCAGACCATTTTATTGGTTGCTGACAAGGGCCGTGAAGAAGAGGTGGTCACCCGACTCTCCCGTGTTGGTTTTGACAAGACTTTGGGGTATTTAGAAGGCGGATTTGAAGCCTGGAAATCCGCCGCCAAGGAATACGACACCGTGAGTTCTGTGGATGCCAATACCTTTAAAAAGGCAGTGGAAGATGAAAAAGCTCCGGTTTTTGATGTGCGAAAGCCCGATGAGTTCAGTGCTGAACATGTAGAAGATGCCCATAGCACCCCGCTTGACTTTTTGAACGACCATCTATCTGAATTTCCATCTGAAGAAAATTTTTATGTGCACTGTGCGGGTGGCTATCGTAGTATGATAGCGGCTTCAATCCTTAAAAGTAGGGGCATTCATAATTTGGTCGATGTGGCTGGGGGTTTTGCCGCCATGAAAAAGGCAGGGGTCGAAAGCACCGATTTTGTTTGCCCGACCACTCAAAAGTGATTTGTGTCGGTTTTCTTTTCCGGAAACTGTTTTTGGTTAGCCATCGCTGAGTGTGATGCTTTCATAATGGGTAACGGAGCACTCTCCCACATACCTTTCCATTCCCTTTGGAATATGTGCCTGGTTCCAATTTTCTCCAGCAAATGCAATCAAATCCTTTTCACTTTCCCACTGTGAGACCATAACAAATTCTTCCGGATTCCATTGGGTAGGGCGTCCAATCTCAAGGGAAATCAATCCCTTATAATTTTTGACCACAGGAACGGAAACTTCCTTGAACTTAATTTCAAATTCTTCGTGCAATGCTGTGGGTATGGTGGCTTTGAATATTCTGATAATCATAATGTTCGATTTTTATGAAGGGGTTTGACAAGACAATTTTATGCTTCTTTCTTGAAAGAGCATGCACTCGTTGTCCTCAATTATCCTGAGGCACTTTCTTGGCCCTATCAATCGGCAAATTGTACCCTGATCAAAGGGCTGCCAAGAAGACTGAAAAGCGCCTTAACATTCATGTGAAAGCTGGAGGCAATAGCTTTTGTAAAGTTTTTTAACTCCTCTATTTTCTCCGAATCATAATAGGTGCCATTTATGATAACAGCATAAATTGTACTTGAGTTGGCTATGTTTTCCAATGGATTCTCGTTCAAAATAACCAAATCGGCGGTTTTGCCAATTTCTATACTTCCATAATCCATATCCATTTTAGCAAACTTTGCAGGAATAATGGTTGCACTTTGCAGTGCTTCTAAGTTTGACAAACCGCTATTGGTTAGCTCTTTCAATTCGGCATGCAAACTAAATCCAGCGAAAACATAGGAATCTGTTACATCCGTCCCTGTCATAATGGGTACGCCAATAGCCTTGGCCATTTTAATTTGCTCTTTGGATTTTTTATAAAAAGCAACACTTACCCCTTTACTGTCCCCAGATACATTTCGCTTTGTATTGTTTTTCACATCCATATCCCACCATAGTTTTTTTCTAATGGTCGTGATGTAATTTAGGTTTTGATTTTCTAGAAAAGAAGGATTATGTGCGTATGCTTCAAATTTCAAAGTTTGCAACGTAGGTACCCAGTGCGCATTATGTCTTTGCATTAGCTCCATCAAGCTACTTGCAATTTTAGGATTAAACTCTTCAACCATTGATTTCTTTGATTCGGTATAAAAACTTTTCCAATTTTTTACAGTACGTAGGCTGTCAGCATTTGGAAAGGATTCGAACATAAAGATGCGTCCATGTTCAAAGCTTCTTTGGCCCAACAAAATGGCATCTTCAAGACTCGTGAACATGGGTTTATGACCTGCAAGGTGGAGCCCATACCCCGGTGCTTTTATGGCAAGTTGTTCATAGATTTTAGGGGGTATTTGCTGGTATATTTTAATGAAGTCTACTTTTTCATTTTTGTAAAACCCCAAGAGAGAATCGACGTCCTCGGGCTCTTGTAGTTTAAAAAAATCAGGAAAACCGCCCGGAACGGATGAAGCCCCATCTATTTGGTAACTGCTTTGCAATACATAACGGGGCATCACCCTTTTGTTTTCATTCAACTCGGCATTCCATGTCAAGCGCTCTTTACTGCCCACCCAATAACTGTCTCTACGGTTGAGCTGACCTGACATATCTCTAACTCCGGTCACCCCATTGGCAATAAAAATGGGGTGATGGAGCCAGGGAGAATGCTGTGTTGAATGCGTATGCATATCCCAAAGACCGGGAATCAGATATTGGTTTGAGCCATTGATTACCAATGAATTGGGGTAATCTCCCAAATCTGGAACACTATCAATTTGACTTATGATATTATGTTCTATCAAAACATCGCGGTTCTCTAAAATGCTGCCCGATTCAACATCAACAATGTTGATTGATCTAATGATGATAGTATCATGTTTTATGGGCGGTTCCAAGTCTGGCATCGGCCAGAAATAAGCTGAGATTACGACCAGTACCAACAGGGTAAAGAATACCGCTAAGCCTTTTAAAAACTTCAATACCCGCTTTTTCATAGTAATGTACCGATTTGAATAAAGACGCTTTAGAACAAAAAATGTAACCAAACCCTTCGCAATCGACTATCTAGTCTACGTGGGTAAAAATCTTATTTACAATTTTCCATTCCCCATTCAATTTAGATAATGACAAGTAATCGTAATAATTATAACCCAACATGGGAACATGCAATTTTACCATGGCAATTTTCCCCATGATATCTACTCCGACAATTTCCATTTTTGGGGTTTCGTTCAAATCATTGGGACTTTGTCTTTCTTTTACACCAATGAGATATTCTTCGACGCTTTTTAGGTAGTCAACACCCTTTATGTCTCCATAAATAAACATGTTTTCATGAAAACAAGACTTAAGTTTAGAGGTGTCCCCAAAGAATATTCCATCAAAATAATTGACAATTAAACTCTCGATTTCTTTTATATTTTCGCTGTACATAGTTTTAGATTTTAAAGCGCATGGCCAACCGTATGGCCACCTGCTACGTTGATTGTTTCTCCTGTAATAAAATCAGCCGTTGCCAAATAGTAGGCTGCTTCCGCTATTTCTTCTGCCTCTCCAATTCGATTGAGCAGGTGCAGACCAGCAAGGCTATCGGCATCCTCAACACCTATTTTACCCTGTAAAGGACTTCTAATGATACCAGGTGCAATGGTATTGAATTTGATATTGTTCTTGCCAAACTCCGCGGCCAATTGACGCGAAAGGGCATGAATGGCTCCTTTACTGGTAATTGGGGCAGTGGCCGGAAAGCCGGCAATAGCATGATCCACCAGTACAGTCCCTATGTTGATGACTGCTCCACTGTTTTGTTTTATCATTTGCGGAACTGCAGCCTGAGTCGTGAAAAAAGTTCCTTTCAAGTTAACGTTCCAAAAAAGATCAAGGTCATCTTCGGCCACCTCAAGAAAGGGTTTGGGTTGAAAAACCCCGGCGTTGTTGATAAGGATATCTATGCTGCCGAATTTTTCAAGGGCCAGATTTACGAGCTTTTGTCCTGTTTCTTTTTTGCTGATATCACCTACCATAAGGATGGCATTGGTTGGTGATCCCATGGAATGAAATGCTGCTTTGAGATTCTCTTCGTTGGAGGAATTCATGACTACATTACTACCTTTTGTAATAAAGTAGGCCGCTATGGCTTCTCCCAGTCCTGATGAGGCTCCTGTAATAATTACCGTTTTGTCTTTCATGATTTGAATTTTTTAGAATTTGAATATTGTTTGGCATCAACTCCCCAATTATCAATGGGGATTTCATCAATAACCACATGGGTGGTCTGAGGGTTCTTGTCCAATACGTCAACCAACAGTTGGGTGGCCCCTAAAATCAATTGACGCTTTTGCTCTTTGGTTACGTTTTCATCGGTAACCTTAATGTTGATATATGGCATCTTCTAAAATGTTGAATTATGCCACAAAGTTGAAGTGAAAATTGCCTGTGGGTAAGGACGTATGTCACCATTTTAGAGTGAGGTATATCACAATCGTTGAGGTAAGGGATATCGATTCACGAGTCTAGTCTGCTCAGGGTTTCCCTGGAGACACCCAAATAGGAAGCGATGAGCTTTTTTGGAACCCTTTGAAAAAGTTTGGGGTACTGTTCCAGAAGCAGGTCGTAACGTTCCTTGGCCGAATTTTTTAAAAGGGAAAGAATCCTGTTTTGGAGCGCGATGCGACCGAATTTACTTTTTTTGGACCAAAACCGCTCCATTTTATGCATTTGTGCAGTAAGCTTATCTCGATTTTCAAAAGATATGTAGAGCAACTCGCAATTTTCCAAACAGTCGATATAAATTTTTGAGGGAGTCTGTTTTACGAATGATTCGTAATCTGTGATCCACCAATGCTCCATGGCAAAACGAAGAATGTGTTCTTTGCCATTGTCATCTAAAAAATAACTTTTGACACATCCTTTAAGTATCCAATATTCCTTTTTGACGAACTCGCCCTCCTGCACAAGATATTGATGCTTGCGCTTTTTGATTGGTTCAAAATGGCTTAAAACAAATTCGAATTCGTCATCCGTAAGATCAATGATTTCTTCTATATGTTGCCGCAGAGGATGTATCATTCCTAAGTACAGAAAACCTGTTATCAGTAGCAATTTAATTATTTCCTTCTGGAAAACCCATACACCAATTGCCTCCAAAAGGTTTTGGGCATTTTATCATCCCCGGGATACCCCAATGTGATTTTGCCTCCATCTTCAGGAATGTAATTGGTCCTAAAAAGATAGTCCCAAAGGCTGAGGCTAAGTCCAAAGTTCACCGCATATTTTCCTTCCGGAAGCACATAAGAATGATGGTACAGATGCATCACGGGATTGTTAAAGATATATTTCAACGGCCCATAAGTGAGCTTGATGTTGGCATGGTTTAGATGCCCAATGGCGATTGCGGCAAAATGCACAACATAGGCCTGTTCGGGCTCAAAGCCGCCCAAAAGCATGATTCCAAGGGTCTTCAAGGGTTTGTATAGAATGTTTTCCATCCAGTGGTAACGCAAATGGGCGGCAAACCCCATTTCTTTGACACTATGGTGTACTTGGTGAAACCGCCAAAAAAGTGGCACTCTGTGCAAGGCGATATGAGTGAGCCACTGCACAAAATCCAACAGTACAAAGAAGACCAACAGTTGTGCCCATAAGGGCCATGGGGAAAAATCGATAATGGCCAAACTTTGTTGGGTGATGCTAAGGTCAGAAAAGAACACTTCAAAAATGTTGTACACTCCTTGGATGATGATGGCGAAAATGAAGAAGTTGAAAAACATGTAGAAGGCGTCCAACCAAAAATCTTTTCTGAAAACGGACTGCTCTTTACGCCACGGAAAAACGATTTCCAACAACCAAACCAGCAATGAAATAGCAATCAACCCCCAAAAATAATTGGTGTACCAAGGCACTTCAAACACAACGGATTTATAGGTGTAATTCACCGTGCCTGTAAATCCTTTGATAAATGCATCTAAATACGTTTCCATTAAACCGTGTTGTCATTTCTGTATGTCACCCTAAGCGCACCTTGCCTACCGGCAGGATCGGCAGGTAGAAATGAAAAAGTTCGCTACTGTTCCAATTCATACCACTCGACATCAGTCAGGTTTTGCCGCCGCCCCTTTTTTCCTGGGCCATAGTTTTTTGCCAAATAGGCAACAATCAGTTCACGGTTCTTGCCCAAATCCCACAGGTTTTGGGTCTCTTGCATCCAAGTGATAGTGGCATCCCACCCCTTGGCGCTCAATTTATTTTGGGTCACCAAATTTGCAGAATGGCAACTGGTACAGTTTTGAATGACCAACTGCATGCCGTTATCATCGACAAAACCTGTAGCTACATGAATACCATTTTCAACTTTGTCGAAATCATCAGGTGTAACTTCCAAAACTTCGATTGTTTTTGGTTTTTTCCTTAGGATTTCTGGGTGGGAGTTGAAGTAAAATAGTCCACCAAAAAATACCAAGAGCAATAAAATGAAACCCCAGAGGGCCTTGTAAACCATCGAAACCTGCTTTTCAAAAGGTGTTTTCATGTTACACCACTTTTACTGCGATTCGATGACAGGCATTGTTCAAATATCCTTTGGGATTCCAACCGGGCAACACCATGGGCTGGCTTTTTCTTCGGCTATCTGTGGCCCGAGCCCATACCTCGTAATACCCCTTTTTTGGGAAGATTACTTGTGCCTTGAAATGCTGCCACGCTAAGCGATTGGTAGGTTTTGACAAGGTGCATGAACGCCACGTGCTTCCAAAATCAATGGAATACTCCACTTTGGAAACTTCCAGCTCCCCGGCCCAAGCATGGCCGTTGATGTTCAACGATTTTTTATTGGTCAGCATAGCACCAGATTTCGGATGGGTGATCAATGATTTCACGGGCATCGATTCAATGATGCACATGTTTTCGTCGTCAACCTTGCTGCCAGGGGCAACCGTTTCGCAAGGCACCCTATACGAGGTGCCTCCCATTTTGGAACCATCGTGCACTTTGTTGCGTACACTGATCCGGTTCACCCATTTTCCTGAAGCCGATGCCGGCCAGCCACCGCAGACCAAACGTAACGGAAAACCGTGTGCCAAGGGAATAGCATCTCCATTCATTTTAAAAGCCAAAAGGGTCTCGTCTTGCAGTGCCTTTGCCATCGGAACCCCCCTTGAAATGGGTTCTTTGTTGGGGTCACCGCTTAAATGGGTATCGACAGCGTGATAGCCAATATAGACCGCACCAGACGTAATGCCGACGTCCTCTAAAACATCGAGTAGGCGAATGCCTGTCCATTCAGCACAAGAGACTGCACCGACCGTCCATTGGTTGCCCTTCGCTGGTGGATTAAACTCTGCTCTGCCGTTACCGCCGCATTCCAACGTCAGTTGATAGGTATGGGTTTTAAATTTCGATTTCAATTCTTGAAGTGTGTATGTTTTTGACCGATTTACTGCTTCTCCATCAATAGTCAATGACCATGTATTAGCGTCAATATTGGTTGGAATTTTTCCGTTATTGCGAATGAACATGTATTTGTTGGGGGTTACCGCATCGTTTAATAAGTGGGCCTTGGCCTCAATGTTCCATGGGCGGTCGTTGAGCACGGTCATTTCAGAATCCTTCTTGAACATTTTGAAAGGGTCAGGGTCTTGCAAGGCAAGGGGAATATAGGTTTCTGGAATTTTCTTGCCAAAAACAATGGGTGCGCCAAGCATACTGCCCATGGCCGTTAAAGAAAGAGTGCCCGTAAATTTTCTTCTATCCATATACGAAACCAGTCAGGTTAAATATAAGGGTTATTGGCAAACATGTCATGTAACTGATGTTACACAAATTCGATTACATTTAGTGTTACTTTGAAAAACGGATGTATGGAAGTATTTATGAAACCATGGCCGTGGTACGTGGGTGGGCCATTGATAGCCCTCACCATGGCGGTACTCATTTTGTTGGGAAAACGATTCGGGATGTCATCCAACCTCAGAACACTTTGCACCATAGCTGGGGGGAATAAGGCTGCTGCCTTTTTTCAATTTGATTGGAAGGCCCAGCGTTGGAACTTGATGGTCGCCTTGGGGGTGTTGCTGGGCGGATTTATCGCCAAAAACTATCTCACAGCAGACGAAGCCGTACTCATTAACCCAAAATCACAAGAAAAGTTACAACAACTCGGTTTTTCAAGTGCTGGGGAAGCCTATATGCCGGAAGAATTTTTTGCCATTGAAGCGTTGGCAGAGCCCAAGGTATGGGCGATATTATTGATTGGAGGTTTTTTGGTGGGTTTTGGGGCACGCTATGCAGGTGGTTGCACCTCTGGGCATGCCATTTCGGGCTTGAGCAACCTGCAGTTGCCCTCGTTGATTGCGGTAATCGGCTTTTTTGTCGGCGGTTTGGTGATGGTGCATTTTTTGTTTCCCTTGATATTTTAAACGAATGAAGCGTATTATCTATTTGGTGGTCGGCGTGTTTTTTGGCATTGTACTTTTTAAATCGGAAGCGGCATCGTGGTTCCGAATTTATGAAATGTTCCAGTTCGACAGTTTTCACATGTACGGTATAATGGGCTCCGCTTTGGTCTTGGGGGTGGTGTTTACCCAAATGGTGAAGCGCACGAGGGCAAAATCAATTTTTGGTGAGCAAATCGTTATTACGGATAAGGATAAATCCTTTTGGCGTTATGCCATTGGGGGAACGTTGTTCGGCCTGGGGTGGGCCTTGGCCGGGGCATGCCCCGGCCCCATGTATGTTTTGGCGGGAGCGGGATTTTGGCCCATATTGATTGTCATTTTCGCCGCCCTCTTGGGTACATTCGTTTATGGGCTTCTAAAACCAAAATTGCCGCATTAGGCATGAAGCATAAAATTGCATCACACACTGTTTTTGTTGCAAAACAACGATAATCATTTTTCAGTCTGATGAAAGATGTTAGATTTGCGGAGTTCTCCGAGTCTTAAACTTCAACTCATGAAGCTTAACATTTGTATCATCGACGACGATTTGGTTTCGCAATTTGCCACTCAATATTGCATCGAGCAATATGACGGTGATTTCAATATTACATCGTGCGGCAGTGCCGAAGAAGGATTGATGTATTGTGCCAAGCTTATTGAAAACAAAGATGAATTGCCCAACATCATCTTTCTGGATTTGGTCATGGGTGATATGGATGGATGGGCCTTTTTGGAAAACCTCAAGCTCATTGCCGAAGGGCATCGACAACCTGAAGTTTATGTGCTCTCAGCCTTCACCAATTCAAAAGACCGGGCCATCGCCAAAGAAAACCCTTTAATTGCAGGCTATTTTGACAAGCCTTTGACCAATACCAGCCTGAATAAGGTTTTTGAGAAGAAACTGAGCAAATAGACTGTCGGTCGTTAAGGCAGAATCCATAAATAACATATTTTTGCTATTTCTTTGGCCCCGTAGTTCAATGGATAGAATAGAAGTTTCCTAAACTTTAGATGCAAGTTCGATTCTTGCCGGGGCTACTTTTCTTATTTTAGAGGTAAAATCCTGCCATGCAAGCTAAAATCAAAAACGTTTTTATCCAAGGGGCTATTTCTCCTGAATTCATCGCAAACTCCATTGCCAAGCACCAGTCAAAGACACAGATTGGCGCCCATGATATTTTTTTGGGGCAGGTACGTGCCGATGAGATAGATGGCAAAACAATTTCGGCGATTGAATACACGGCCTATGAAGAAATGGCCAACCAGAAATTCCATGAGGTTCGAGAAGCCACTTTTGAAAAGTTTGACCTGACCTGTATGCACATCTACCATAGTCTTGGCAAAGTGGCCGTAGGTGAAATCTGTTTGTTCGTTTTTGTTTCCTCTCCACATAGAAAGGAAGTTTTTGAAGCCTTGCACCATGTGGTGGAGGAAATCAAAAAAGAAGTTCCCGTTTTTGGAAAAGAGTTGTTCGAAGATGATTCGTTCCAGTGGAAAGTAAACACATAGCCTGATAAAATTTTTATGATTGCTCTTTTGTATAGACTATTTTTGATGCAGCATCAGGTAGAACTGACGATAGTAGCCGTAGCTACTTGAGGAAATTCTCAACGCAATGATGCGCAAAGAGACATAGAAAAATAATTGATAAAGATAACAACAGGCTCTTCTCATGGTCGATATCACCCAAAAAGAGAATACCCATCGAACGGCAATCGCCCAAGCGATGGTCAAAGTAGGTTCCTCAGATACCATTAGGGCTATTGAAAACAAGACCGTTCCCAAGGGTGATGTGTTTGCCATGAGCAAAGCAGCGGGATTTTTGGGCATCAAAAAGACCCCCGAACTATTGCCTGATTGCCATCCACTGCCGATTGAGTATGCCGGTATCGAGTACGAAATTGACGGATTGAACATCATTATCAAGGTCACTGTGAAGACGTTTTATAAAACCGGGGTAGAGGTTGAGGCCATGCACGGTGCCAGTGTGGTGGCATTGAATATGTACGACATGCTGAAACCTATTGACAAAACTATTGAAATACAGCAGGTTAAGTTGTTGAAAAAAACTGGAGGAAAGTCTGATGTTGGCTTATAATTCGTTTTCTTCGCTGAACTATTGGGCGTATCTCCCATAGCCATAATTATTTTTCACTTTTTGTTGCACGTATTGTTTTTTTGATTTCTTTTGCGGCGTTTTTTAGCTGAACAATTGAAATTGGTTTCTTTGTTCGGGTCTTCGGCAGTGAGGAAGTCAATCGCCAAGACAGCCCTCAGATGGGGCAACCGAAAATTAAAGCTAGCTTCCGCTGTTTTATCTACGATTTTGGGTAGCCAACACCCCTATTTTTTTGTTCCCACAACAGAAAGACAGATTATTATTTGAGATGGAATAAACTTCATGTTGCCATCACATTTACATAATAATCAAACTGCATTTTTACTTTAATGAACACAAAATATAGCGACCTAATTGGTCAAACCTATGAATTTCCGCAAGAAGAATTCTCATTGAGCGACGATTCACTGGAGTTTCACGGCGTTCCACTGCAACAGTTGGTTCAAGAATATGGAACACCCTTAAAATTCACGTATCTACCCAAGATTTCTGAAAACATCAATCGGGCAAAAAAATGGTTTTCAAAAGCGATTCAAGAGCTCGATTACAAAGCGACCTATAACTATTGCTACTGTACCAAAAGCTCCCATTTCAACCATGTGCTGAACGAAGCGCTAAAGAACGATATCCATATTGAGACCTCATCGGCCTTTGATATTGAAATTGTAGAAAATCTAAAACAACAGGGCCGAATCACTGGTGAGACTTTTGTGGTCTGTAATGGCTTTAAGCGAGAGCGGTACATAGAAAACATAGCACGGCTCATCAACAAAGGGCATCAAAACTGCCTTCCCGTCATTGATAATTACGAGGAACTGAATCTGCTTACAGAGGCCATTGACAAATCGTTTCAAATTGGTATTCGCATTGCTTCTGAGGAGGAACCAAAATTTGAGTTCTACACCTCACGATTGGGCATTGGCTACAAGAATATTGTTCCGTTTTACGAAAAGCAAATAAAGAACAATGAACAGGTAGAGCTCAAAATGCTCCATTTCTTTATCAATACGGGTATTCGAGACAATGCGTATTACTGGAACGAGTTGATGAAATGTTTAAAGGTATATGTACGCCTGAAAAAGATATGCCCTTCACTGGATAGTCTCAACATTGGCGGTGGTTTCCCCACCAAAAACTCCTTGGCTTTTGAGTTCGATTATGAATATTTGGTCTACGAAATCGTCAACCAGATAAAACTGGCCTGTGATGAGGCCGAAGTGCCCGTACCCCATATTTTTACCGAGTTTGGCAGTTTTACCGTTGGCGAAAGTGGCGGGGCCATTTACAAGGTGCTCTATCAGAAACAGCAGAACGATCGAGAAAAATGGAATATGATCGATTCATCTTTCATTACCACACTGCCCGATTCTTGGGCCATAAACAAGCGCTTTATCATGTTGCCCATCAACCGATGGAACGAGGAATATGAGCGTGTGCTTTTGGGAGGTCTCACTTGCGATAGCGATGATTATTACAATAGCGAACAGCACATGAATGCCATTTATTTGCCCAAGTTCAAAAAGGACAAGCCCCTTTATATCGGATTTTTCAATACCGGGGCCTACCAAGAGACCATTGGCGGATTTGGAGGGTTGCAGCATTGCCTGATTCCACACCCAAAACATTTGTTGTTGCAACGTGATGCCGAAGGAAAGCTTGAAATATCACTTTTCAGGGCGCAGCAGACCGCCGCTCAGATGCTCGATATCTTGGGTTACGAAAAGCAATACGAAAACAAAGAAATAAATGCTACTGCCGAAAAGGTAGCTATGCAATGATTCGAATTTAGCTATTGCCCCCTCGAGGGGGATTTTAGAGATGTCAGCAATTTAAAATATCCACTCATTTATTAAAAACATAGTGAAAACAACAAAAAATTATGCGGGCATACCTGATGGGTTTGCCCAAATTGACAAATCAAGAATTGTATTGATTCCGGTGCCCTATGATGGCACCAGTACATGGGGCAAAGGGGCAGATAAAGGTCCCCAAGCCTTTTTGGAAGCTTCAGAAAACATGGAGCTGTATGATATTGAAACCGATTCAGAAGTCTATCAAAAAGGCATTTTTCTGTCGGAGCCTGTTCTAGAGAACAGCAGCCCTGAAGCCATGGTGAACAAGGTACACGAAACCACCAAAAAATACATCAAACGGAATAAATTCGTGACCATTTTTGGTGGTGAACATTCCATCTCCATCGGAACCATCAGGGCCTTCAACGAATGTTTTGAAGACCTTACCGTGCTTCACATTGATGCCCATGCCGATTTGCGCGATTCGTATGATGGCACGAAGTACAATCATGCCTGTGCCGTGCACGAAGCCAGCAAGACCACCAATTTGGTTCAGGTGGGCATCCGCAGTATGGATGCCATTGAAAAAACCTTCATGGATAAGGAGAAAACGTTTTTTGCCCAAGAGATGGCCAATGATGAATTTTGGATGGACAATGTTTTGGAATTATTGGGAAAGAACGTATTCATCACTTTTGACCTTGATGCTTTTGACCCTTCCATCTGTCCGTCAACGGGTACTCCTGAACCGGGCGGCTTGCTTTGGTACGAAACCTTGGAATTCTTGAAAAGGGTTTTTGAGGAAACCAATGTGGTTGGGTTTGATATTGTTGAATTATGTCCAAATCCAAATGATAAATCGTCAGACTTTTTGGCCGCCAAACTGTACTATAAAATGTTGGCCTACAAATTCAATGACGCAATGGAAGAGACGGAAGCCGAAGGAATGTATGCAAAAGGCCTTGACACCTTTACCAACGCTCAAAAATTTGAATACGATGATGACTAAGGGGCCTATTTCACAATTTTTGGAGCACCATTTTTTGCACTTTAATGCAGCTGCGCTGGTCGATGCTGCCAAAGGGTATGAAACACAGCTTGAACATGGGGCAAAAATGCTGGTGTCTTTGGCAGGGGCCATGAGCACGGCCGAGTTGGGCAAGAGCTTTGCAGAAATCATCCGCCAGAACAAAGTAAACATTATATCATGTACGGGGGCCAATTTAGAGGAAGATGTCATGAACTTGGTGGCACATTCGCATTATAAGCGGGTGCCGAACTACCGCGATTTGACCCCCGAGGATGAATGGAATTTGCTGGAAAAAGGATTGAACCGGGTGACCGACACCTGTATTCCAGAAGAAGAGGCATTCCGAAGAATTCAAGAACATATCGTAAAAATTTGGAAAGATGCCGAAGCCAAGGGCGAACGGTATTTTCCACATGAGTTTATGTATAAATTGCTGCTTTCAGGAGTATTGAAAACGTACTATGAAATAGACCCCAAAGATTCTTGGATGTTCGCAGCTGCCGAGAAAAACCTTCCAATGGTGGTGCCCGGATGGGAAGACAGCACCTTGGGCAACATTTTTGCTTCCTATGTATTGAAAGGTGAACTGAAGGCGAGTACCATGAAATCGGGTATCGAATACATGGCCTTTTTGGCCGATTGGTACAGTGACAATTCAGGTAAAGGGATCGGCTTCTTTCAAATCGGTGGGGGCATCGCCGGTGACTTTCCCATCTGTGTGGTGCCCATGCTCTATCAAGATATGGAGCGTACCAATACGCCCTTTTGGAGCTATTTCTGTCAAATTAGTGACTCTACGACAAGTTATGGTTCGTATTCAGGTGCCGTGCCCAACGAAAAGATAACATGGGGCAAGTTAGGTATTGACACTCCAAAATTTATTATAGAAAGTGATGCGACCATTGTTGCGCCATTGATTTTTGCGTATCTTTTAGGTATCTAATTATGGACAGAAATTCGCATCTAAAAAGAGTAATTGTCGATTTCAAAAAATTGACTCCAGAAGTATTGAAGTTGACCGTACAACGCTACCCTGACGGCTATGACGATAGGGATATCATCTCATTTCGCAATGCCAGGGGTGAGCGTATTGAAGCGGTTGAGGTGTTGACCGAAGACACAAAATATTTGGTCAAGATCAGTGAAAAATTGGTATATACCATGGAGCATTACGACAAGAACGATTACGTTGATTTTGAGGAAGATGATCCAGATGCCGTGGTCGACCCCTTTGAAGCGGCAAAAGATGAAGAAGAGTAGCGACTGATGTATTCCGTTGTGGCCTATCAGTTTGCCGTTTCAATCGATTTGAAGCGTTGCAGGCAATCCATTGGTTTTGAAGTGGTTTTTAATGATAGCGACGAACTTTTTGTACGTCTATCCGATAAGAAATATGCCTATGTGTTTCAGTATGGCATGGTCTCTTTTTTTAATCTATCAAAGCAAGAGATTGATGACTTTTTTGTTTCATTGAGGCAGGTCTCGAAGGGTGTTTTTGGAGACCCATTTTCTGATGCCATTTCGGTGACCGTCGCAAACGGTAAAGATCTTGTCGGTTTCGGCCAGGTGCAGCTGAACGATTTTGATTCGGAAGCCATTCGTTTGGTAATGCTCAATGCATCACAGTCGGTAGCTCTGGACCGGTATGGCGAACTTACCGAAGATTTACTGTTGGACACCAATGCCCATACCAAGTATTTGGAACAAAAAGGGCGGTTGGATATCAAGGGCAACAAGCTCAAACGCTATATCGGTAAAACGCTCAACATCAAAAACCAGATTGCAGAGAACCTGTACATTTTTGATTCGCCAGAGGTCACTTGGGACAATGAACGGTTGAACAGACTGAACAGCAGTTTAAAGCAGACATTTGATCTCAAGGACCGCTATCGGCACATTCATGACCGTTTAGAAATCATCAATGAGAACCTACAACTTTTCAAGGATATCATGGACCATCGCGAAAGCAGCCGATTGGAGTGGATCATCATTATTTTGATTTTCGTTGAAGTGCTCGACCACTTTATCATTAGACTATTTTGAAAATGGATTTAGAAAACTTGCAGTTGATTGGCGCCGAAGAATGGTGCCATTTTGAGAGCTTGGGCATACCGGCCATCAAAGCACGCATTGATTCTGGGGCGAAGACATCCTCCATTCAAGCGCAACAAATCAAGATCATTAATAAGGGAGGCCATGAATGGGTCAGTTTTGAAGTGTTTCCGTTACAAGACAACCGAAGTATCAAACTGAACTGTGAGGCAAAACTTATTGACCGCCGTACTGTCAAAAGTTCACTGGGAATTTCTGAAGAACGTTTCGTCGTAAAAACCCCGGTGACCATTGGCGGACAGCAATTTGAAATTGAATTGACGCTTGCCGGTCGCGAAACTATGGAATACCGTATGCTTTTGGGGAGGGAGGCCTTAAAAGATCGATATGTGGTGAATCCAGCTTCCAGTTTTTTGCATGAAGCCATTTCAGATGTTGAGATCGAAGAACGTTATAGCGAACATATCAAGGAAAAAACCGGGCTCAAAATCGCTGTTTTGGCCAGCAATCCCGAATTGTACAGCAATAAGAGATTGATGGATGCCGGAAGGGCCCGTGGTCATGATATGGTGTTCTTGAACGTTGAGCATGTTTACATGAAGCTCGATGCCAATTCGCCAGAGGTACATTATCGCGGCGGTGACATTCTTAATGAATTCGATGCCATCATTCCGCGTATCAAGCCAGCCGTGACCTTTTATGGCTGTGCGCTCATACGTCAATTCGACAATTTAGGGGTGTTCTGTTTGAACAGTGCCGATGCCATTACCAAATCACGCGACAAACTTTATGCCTCACAGCTTTTTTCAAAAAATGATCTGCACATTCCCATCACCGGATTTGCCAAATCTCCGTTGGATACCAAAGACCTGATCAAAATGGTCAACGGGGCGCCATTGATCATTAAGTTGTTAGAGAGTACCCAGGGCAAGGGCGTCGTCTTGGCAGAGACCAACAAGGCTGCCGAGAGTGTCATCAATGCCTTTAAGAGTGTACAGGCCAATATTCTGGTTCAAGAGTTCATCAAAGAGGCCAATGGGCAAGACATCCGTTGTTTTGTGGTGGATGGAAAAGTAGTGGCCTCGATGCAGCGACAAGCACAAAGAGGTGAGTTTCGTGCCAACATCCACCAAGGTGGAAAAGCGTCGATCATCAAAATCACTTCAGAAGAACGAAAGTTGGCGGTCAAAGCAGCAAAGGCGATGAACCTTTTGGTTGCGGGGGTCGACATTATCCGTTCCAACAAGGGGCCATTGCTTTTAGAGGTCAACTCATCACCGGGATTGGAAGGCATTGAAAACTCTACCGGAAAAGATATCGCCGACATCATGATCCGATCAATCGAGAACAAGCTCAAGTTTCAGACTGCTGCTTCGTCTTGAGGTTTTTGAGCATTTCAGAAGTGGTTTTTTCCAAATCAAACTCGGGCTGCCATCCCCAGTCCTCTTGAGCTTTTGAATCATCGATTGATGAAGGCCAAGAATCCGCTATTTGCTGCCTAAAATCTGGAGCATAGCTGATTTCAAAATTAGGGACAGTACTTTTAATGCTTTGTGCTACCTCTTCAGGAGAAAAACTCATTGCCGAAAGATTGTACGAAGAACGGATGGTCAATTTCTTAGAATCGGCTTCCATAAGGGTCATAGTGCCCCGAATGGCATCGTCCATATACATCATGGGAAGCTTGGTGCCTTTGGAAAGAAAACAGGTGTATTGGCCTTCTTCCAGTGCTTTATGGTAGATTTCAACGGCATAGTCAGTAGTACCGCCTCCAGGCAGGGTTTTCCAACTGATCAACCCCGGATAGCGAACACTTCTCACATCGACCCCATATTTTTTGTGATAGTATTCGCACCATCTTTCACCTGACTGCTTGCTGATTCCGTATACAGTGCTTGGTTCCATTAAGGCGTTCTGGGGCGTGTTATCTTTTGGTGTGTTAGGGCCAAAAACGGCAATGCTCGAAGGCCAAAATACCTTGCTTATTTTTCCTTCCTTGGCCAAATTGAGCACATTGAACAAAGAATTCATGTTGAGGTTCCACGCCCGCATCGGAAACTTCTCTGCGGTGGCACTGAGCATGGCCGCCATCAAGTATATCTCATCAATTTCATAATGCATCACCGTGTCTTCGATGGCATCGTAGTCGGTGGCATCGAGCAGTTCAAAAGGGCCAGATTGCATGAGGGTGTCACTGCCGTTTCGAATATCGCTTGCTATGACGGTGGTGCCCCCAAAACGGTTTCGAAGTTCGAGGGTAAGCTCAGTGCCGATTTGACCGCAGGCACCAAGAATCAGAATGGGTTTTTGCATATAGAAAGGGCTTAATTCGCTCTTGGATAAACCACCTCGGGGCAGGCCCGCAAGGCATTAAAAGGAAATCAAGTTTAGTTTTCGACCTAAGCTCCGGAGCGCTAAAAATCTCGATTATCGAGTAAAGATAGCCTTTATTAAAATTTGTACATTGGCCCATGCAAAAAATCGTATCGTTAATGTGGATTATTTCGGCACTATTGTTAGGCTGCAATGGTGAAAAAAAAAATAAAGATGGAGGCGAAACAAAGACCGTTTCTTATGACTATAGAAAACTGCCCAAACGCATAGTTATCAACGAAAAAGCAAGTTCGATTCTCGATGATTGGGATGCTTTTGCGAATTTTTCAAGAAGCGTTGAGATTCTTTATCAGGCCAGAAACGACGAGGACCTAAAGCTTGCAGTAGATGATTTGATTGAAAAGGAGAAAGCATTGGCAGAATCAGAATACCCAGAAATCTTTGATAAATTACAGCTGAAGAGCCGGCAACGGGTCATCAAAACCTTTTTGTTGAAAACCCAGGCAGATTTATTGGGCAATAGAGACGCTACCGATTCCGCTGTAAGAATGATAGACGCCTACAATGCTTTTCGCAGCCAGTTCAATATGATCACCAACAATCCTTTGGATGTAAAAACCATTCTTGATGAAAACTAAGATTTTTGCTTTTTTGTTGATAGCCATCACTTTTTTTGCGAAGGGTCAAGAAATTGAAAAACAGCAGATTGACAAAGTACTTGATTCATGGCACAAAGCTGCCGCTGATGCGGATTTTGAAACTTATTTTGGCTTGATGGCCAAAGATGCCGTGTTTTTGGGTACCGATGCCACCGAGAATTGGCAAAATGAAGAATTCAAGAATTTTTCAAAACCTTATTTCGATAAGGATAAAGCATGGAGTTTTACTGCCGTTGAGCGTAATATTTATGTGGATGCCGAAGCCGGATACGCTTGGTTTGACGAGCTGCTCGATACCCAAATGAAGCTATGTCGGGGATCAGGAGTGCTTCATAAACTGAACGGGGAATGGAAAATCAAACACTACGTACTGTCGATTGCCGTGCCCAATGAAAACGTGGAAGCATTGGTGGCCATGAAGAAAGCCACAGATAGTATTCTGATCCAGAAATTAAAGGAACGAAACTAGTTAGAAACCATGCCTGATGCAGAGAATTTTGGTGGAGATTGCCACAGCACATTGACAATCATCCATTTGCCATTTTCTTTCATCAGACTAAGGTAATCGATGCCCCAAACTGCCCTGACCTTAGCATTTGCTGTTTTGTCAGAAACCTCAAACACAGTAATCTCCTTGGGAGAATCAGGACCGGTCCTACTTCCATCGGCGTTCCATTTCTTGGCCAATGCGATCAAATCGTCAAAGGGCATTTCAAGTTGTTGCGAATACGATTGCTTTTCGTCGTTGAAGTAAAACCCTGTTTTGCGAACGCTTTTGTGCACACTTCTGTACGCCAAAGTGGTGTCAGCCTCATAAAAAGTGTTGATATAATCAAGACATGCCGCCTTGACTTCGGCTATTTCAGTTTCAGTGTTTTGGGCAACCGCTACGGTGCCCACGAGCAAAAAGAAAAAATAATACAATGGCCGTTTCATTGGAGTGGTATTAATGGATTTCACCAAAAATAGCACATCCACCAAAAGGTTGGCAAAAAAGAACGTTAATCTTTTGATTGTCTGAGTACTATACCCCTTGCAGTTTAGAGGTGGCCCAGTTTAATCTTGAGTGGTTTCTGGGGCTTCTTTTCTCGACTCCAACGCCTGTTTGCTCAAACTTGCCAGATTAAAATTGGGATCCAGCTTCAAAGCTTCACCGATTGATGCAATGGCGGCATCAATGTCGTCTTTGTTCACGTTGTACTGCATTAATCCCTTTAAGTGATAAAACGCGGCCTTGAGGGGTACCTCATAGGGTTGTTGGCGTTCAAAAAAGGCATATTTCATGTCATCTTTTGAATTGGTGATGCCGTATTCAATGTTTTCTGCCGCCCCCGCGTTATCGCCCGTCTGTATTTTTAAATCAGCCAGCTCGTAGGCCAAATAGGCACTCGGGGTTCTTTTGAAAAGGGTTTCAAATTGTTCCAACGCCCTTTTTTGTTGCCCCAATGCCTTTAACGAGACCGCCTTTACCCGAATGGCGAGGTCAGAATCATTGGGATCGTTTTCAATGCCAATGGTATTCAGGGCCTGCAGGTGCTGATTGTTGTTCATATACACATAGGCCAAGGTGTCTTGTCGCTGTTTTGATGGTGCAATGACGTTCAAATGGGTCAATGCATTGATGACACCGTTGACATCGGCCTGCTTTCGCATTTCTTTATAAAATGCTTCATAATGTGTGAGAAGGGCATCGTTTGATTGCGCGTTCGCCAAAAAGCCAACCAAGAACAGCCCCAAAACCAATATTTTTTTCATCGACCTCAATATTTAGGTGCGCAAAACTAAAAAAATAATTGGTATTGTGCTGTTAAAGAGGTGAGTTCTAAAACAAAAAGGGATGTATTTCAGCACCCCCGATATTTGCTTTGTTCAATTTTTGGTTCAAACAGAAACCATGACATTCTGATTGTTGTATTTGAGCAACAAGCGTGAATAAAAAGCAAGACTTTTAACGTCTTTCTCAAGGCATGATTTCAAAAATCCGAAGAGATTTTTAAAGAAGATATTGACCGGCATGGTCTGCAAGGCGACATTTACGGTTGAAGGATCGTAATCATCGTCACTGACAATGACATCCATTTTTACGCGTTGCCGATCATAATCAATGTCCACACTGGCAGCATTGTAATGTTTTCGCAGCAGCACTTTGTGCAAATCTTGAAACTCATTTGGTATTTCTCCGCCAGCACAACTTCGGGCAATTAATTTTTCAATTTCCATCAAGATTCTCGTTGTCAATCTTGAAGTTTCCATAGCTATACCTTTTAATCGTATTTACATAAAGATAACAGCAAAATGTATAACTTGTTGAAATTCAACATCGTAATTAACAGGTTTTAAGGCAAAATGTTGTGAACAAGAGTATTTCTGTGGTGTATCAAGAGACAATTGAGGTATAGAACATATAATTTTTATTCAGAAAATTCTTACTAATTATACATTTTTTTCCATTTTTAACCTCAGAAGTAGTGTATTTTATATTTGGGAGATTTCTCTTTTTTGCCTCTTTTATGTAATACGCTCTTTTCGTGGGGTGGTATGGATAGACCCCATTAAAGATCTCTTCCCAATAGTTGTTTTCGATTATGGCGACAATCATGTGTATGCAATCATCAAGATGTATCAGATTGACCAATTCGTCTCCGTTTTTTAAGCGTTCTTTTTTGGCCAAATGATACACGGGATGTCTTTCTGGGCCAATAAGACCACCAAAACGGACCACTGCTGTAGAAAAATCCGTTTGGTCAAAAAACAATTGTTCGGAAGCCAAAAGTTGCTTTCCCGATTCTGTTTCGGGCTCGGGTTTTGTTTCTTCGGTAATTTCTCCTTCTTGATTGCCGTATACTGAAGTGCTACTGACGAAAAGAACGTGTTGAATCTTATGATTCTTCATTTCGCTGTTAAGCAATTCCATCTTTTTGACATAATCTGAGTTGGGATTGCTTCGTAGCGCAGGCGGAACGTTAATCACCAGCACATCGATTTCGGACAAGAATCCGTTTACATCACCCTCAATGCCATCTTCTGATAGTTTGACCAAAAAGGGAGAGATGCCATGAGACCGTAACCGCTCCAATTTTTCGGCGGATGTTGTCGTACCGCTTACATGATGACCCAGTTCTAAAAGTTTTTGGGCAAGGGGAAGGCCCAACCACCCACAGCCTAGAATACCAATGGACTTATTCAAAGGTCAAGGTTTTGACGGTCATTATCGCATCGTTGAGCACGAAGGGCATCGGAATGCTGTTCACCGGCCGATTGGGAACCCTAAATTTTGTGTTATGGAGCAAATCATGTGATGATTCGTGAAAGCTGAGCTTCAATTGCTGTTCTTTTGGAATTTTTATCGCTATTTGGGTTCCGCTATTGTCAGAAATATAGTGGGTCACCAATCTATTGCTACGCCTATTCTTCAGGTAGTGTTCAGAAAGTGGCACTTCGTTCACGCTACAGCCCAAAACAGTGATGTCGTTGGTGAAAACCTCAAGCCGGTTGACATCCCTTTGGGGAGTGACGTTGATATCAATATGTCTTTCTTGACCGATAACGGTATCGTTGGTCGCTTCTACTAAAGGGGTGGCAACTTTTCTGATGGGTACTTCAGCGGTATACGAAAATCCAGTACTGTACTTGCTGCTCAATACAGGAAATTTCTTTGAATTTGAAGGCGCAATGTTTTCTGTCTGCAAAAACTCTGAATTCCATCCGATCAACCGTTTATCATACGTCGCCCAAATGGCTTGTTCATTGTCTTCGTCATATACATAAAGTAAGCTGCTGGGCTTAGGTCTTTTTTCGTTGAAGCCTGAACTGAGATGCGATGCAATACCAAATATCGCCATGAGCAACAAAAAGAGAATGCCAAAACGTGCTTTGTGTTTTAATTCTGCCATCAATGGCAATGCCAAAGCAAACAACAAAGTCGTCATGATTGATGTTGCCACGAGCATTTTGAGTCCGAGACCCACAGGAAACATCTTTAAGAACGGAGCGATCATAAATACCGCTGGTACCGCCAAAAAAGCCAACAAATAAGGATTTGGTTCCTTTTGGTTGACATGCACCAAGAGACCTGCAATCAAACCAAACACGGGCACGATAAAGAAGCTGGCACCTTTTAGATATACATTGGCCAATGCACAGATCAACAGCCAAATGATAATAGGGGCAATCAATAAATTTTCAGTCGCTGTTTTCTTGACTTTATGGTACGTCAAAAAACAGATGCCGAGCGACATGAAAACGATGACATAAATGTAAAAATGGCCATTGTAGGTGAAACCGTGCAGCATATCATTGAAGCCTGGGTACCACCATTTCAATATGGGCCAGCTTACATAACCTAGAAATCCATTGACCAGTAGCGCAACGATAAACGGTACAAATCCCAAAAGCACCGATTTGACGTTCAACGTTCCTTTTTTGAAGCCAATGACCATAAAGACAATGAACAGTACGACTGCCAATAAAAAAAGCGGCCATATCCATTCGAAGGGATAGGATATCATCCTGAAAAATGGCATGTTGAAATACACATGGTCGTTAGGACTTTTTAGGTCAGAAATGTCTTCTTGGCTGAAATGGTTCAACAAGGGCATCAAATAGCTTCCTTGGTGCAACAGTGAATTTCTATCCAAGCGTTGATAAGTATCCAAAGCGGTATGGTAATCGTAATGGTCATCGATGAAAGCAAAATTGAATCCGTCGATATCACCATCCTCCCTAAATACAGTGAGATCGGTATCATTGGGGAGCATTTTGTAAATGCTATAGGCCAGAGAATTTGCGACTGGGTACTTGGGATTTGCCGCTACGAATTCTTTCAACAACTTGGCATTGCCCCGATTGGTTTCGATGAGCATATAGCTCGGGCCACCACTGCCCCTCGCCTCAAAATTCAAAACCAGGCCCACATCTTTCGCCCAAGGATGGTTGTTCACAAACAAGTCTGCACCGTTCAGGCCCAATTCTTCGGCATCGGAAATCAGGATGATAATATCATTTTTCGGTATTTTTTTACTGGATAAAAAAGCCCGGACGCCTTCTAAGATTGTCGCAACACCACTGCCGGCGTCGCTGGCACCAAACGATGAATGCGGACTACTGTCGTAGTGCGACAATAAAAGAAGTGCCTTTCCTTGACCCGTACCGTTGATTCGGGCCAGAATATTGGTGGCCTTACTGAGGTTGGCCCAATCACCTGCGGTGTAGCCCGATTGAATACTGGTTTCAAGCCCCAACTTTTTCAGTTCTGACAGAATGTATTGTCGTACCGTTTCGTGGGCCTCGAAACCAACGGCGTGTGGTTCTCTTGAGATATTCTTGACATGAACAAGGGCCCTATCTGCCGAGAATTCGGTTGATGTGGTATCTTCTGTGGGATATTGTGGCATCAATGCCCTGTAGCTCAGATATGCGGCCAAAAAGAGAAGAAAAAATGCCAATGTGCGAGAAAACGTCATTCGGTAGTTGTTGTTGGTTGATTATAAAATTAAGAATGCTGCCCTTTAAAATCGGTAAAAACTTAAATATTTCACAAAAAATCACTAACTTTATTAATCAACCTTAAACCAAAATACCATGGCAATTAAGAGTTTTCAAGGACGGAGAGCGAAGGATGAAACCAAAAAAGGCCATAACGCGCCTATTCTGGTCGAGGATTATATGACGAAGAAGCTGGTGACCTTTTCACCCGACCAATCCATTTTAGAAGTGATGGAAGCCTTTGCGAAACACCATATCTCTGGTGGCCCGGTAATGGATGACAATGGCTTTTTGGTGGGCATCATCTCAGAGGCGGATTGCATGAAGACCATCTCAGAAAGCCGCTATTTCAACCAACCAATTTTGGATAAAAGCGTGGAGCGTTTCATGACCAAAAATGTAGAGACCATACCCCATGATATGAGCATCTTTGATGCGGCAGGTGTCTTTGACCGTCACAACCGCAGAAGATTGCCCGTGATGAAAGACGGCATTTTGGTGGGCCAGATCAGCAGAAAAGACGTAGTCATCGCTGCATTGAAAATGAGCGGTGCCAATTGGAAATAGAAAAGCCCCTCCCAACCCTCCCCTCAAGGGAGGGCTTATAAATTTTCTCATGACATTTCCGTACAAAACACATTTATTATAGTTCCCCTCTTAAGTTTAAGAGGGGTGGTTTCCTGCTTTTTGCAGGGAAGCGGGGAGTTTTGCCAATATTTTCAAAACCCTCTGTCCTGACTGAAAATGTCAGGACACCTCTCCCTTTGTCTAAAGGAAGGAGCAAAAAATTCCCCAGTGGGGGAGCTAGAAGGGGCCTTTTACTCCCGCTTCACAATCATATAATAATCATTGTCCAACGGCAGGTAGCCCAAATCATAGACAAAATAATAGGTCGTGCCCTTTTTCGTGGTGTAGAGGTTGGTGATGTACTCAAAATCAAAACCTTTGTCCATCAATCGGGTCTTGGTCGTACGGGTCTTTCCGTCTTTGAGATTGAAGCTGTCTAAAATCCGGTAATTCTTTCGCAAGCGATTATTGATATTGCGCACCAGATTTTTACTGTCTTTGTTCAGCTTGTTGTTGTAGGCGTTGCGGCAGTAATCGGAACAGAATTTTTTGTCTACCCGACCCTTGATTTCAGTTTCACATTCCAAACACGTTCGTTCTGCCATCACTTCTAGCTACTCTTTTAGAATCAATGCGGGTAACTCTAGGGCTGCGTAGAGTTTGTTGAACGCCTCCATCTCGGTATTGACTAGGGCCTCTTTTTCATTTTCATAGATTTGCCAGGCCGCCAAGAGGTCTTGTAAACGTTCTTTTGCCCCTTCGGTGACTTTGGGTTCAGCAACATCGACAAAGCTCTTAAGATGCATAAAATCTGCATTCAGTTGATTGTGAAAGTTGATGACATCTTGAAAGGTCTTTTGCTTGGGTTGGATGAGGTGCTCTTCCCAGGTAGTAATTCGTTTGGTCAAACTATCCCCTTTGGCCACAAGCTCCTTGGCGGCCTCGTTATCCTTTAGCAACTTTTTATAGGATTTCAATTGGTTTTTTGCGGAACGCATCTGGTTCACCGCATTGTGCATTGCTTTCAGCGTATTTCCAATTTGGTTCAAAACAGATTGCTGTTCAGCGTATTCCTCTGGTGAGGCCTTAATTTTCGGATTTGCCAAAACGTTGGCCGTAGTTTCCACGGTCTCACCTTCTGAACTGAGCCGCAAGGTATAGGTGCCCGGAGCTACCCTTGCTCCTTGATAATTCCCAAAGACAAACACTCTATCTATAGCCGGAATGGCCTCTTTCCTGAAATCCCACGTAAAGCGGTTGTAGCCTTTTTTGCTTGGCAGTACCTGAGGCTTTGGTGGGCCACCCGGCCATGTCTTAAAATCTTTTGGCTTTTGGTTGGTATAGGTGCGAATGACGTTTCCGCCTTGAAGCACTTCCAATTTGAGTTCGGTGGAATCCAGTTTTTGGGGTAGGTAGTAATCAATGGTAACCCCAGATTTCGGATTTTCCCCCAAACCGGGTACAGGTTTCTCAGGGCTTCCCCCAAAGATGCGATAGCTGTCTTTTGGGGTTGCCATTTTAAGCTGCTCTTGGGTATCATAGCTGTTTTGAATGGCTCCCACATCATCCAAAATCCAAAACGAACGTCCGGCCGTGGCAATGACCAAATCATTGTCTTGAATGGTGATGTCATTGATTGGAACAACGGGCAGGTTCAATTGGAACTTCTGCCAGTGCTGACCATCATCCAAAGAAACATACAGCCCGGTTTCGGTTCCGGCATACAGCAGCCCTTTCTTCTTTTTGTCTTCCCGAACAACGCGCACAAAAGTGTGCTTGTCGGTGATGCCATTGGTCATCTTCGTCCATGTTTCACCGTAGTTCGATGTTTTGAACACATACGGTTTTAAGTCCATGGATTTATAGCGCATCACGGCGATATAGGCGGTTGCTGGGTCATGGGGTGATACTTCGATGCTGTTGATGATGCCGTTGCCGATATTAGGTGGGGTAATATTGGTCCAATTGGCTCCGCCGTCTTTGGTAATATGCACCAAACCATCATCACTGCCTGCATAGAGCACTCCCTTTTCGTGGGGCGACTCTACCAAATACATCAACGTATTGTAGTTTTCGCCACCTGCAGCTTCATTGGTGTACGGCCCACCGCCAGGACCTTGCTTGTCTTCTTCGTTTCTTGTCAAATCAGGACTCACCACTTCCCAACTATGGCCACCATCCGTAGTCTTAAAAACCACGTTGCCCGCGTGGTAAATGGTGTTTCGGTCATGGGGGGAGCTGATTATCGGAGCATTCCAGTTGTAACGGTATTTAAAATCCTTCGGAACCTTGCCAAGACCCAACTCTGGATATGCTTTTATTGGTTTTCCCTCTCGGGAAGCTTTCAGCCATTTTTCGATAATGCCTTGGTAGCACCCTCCATAGACCACTTCAGGGTTGTCAGGGTCAAAGGCAAGATAGGCACTTTCGCAACCTGCGACCGAATACCAATCTTTCCAATCGATACCCGCATCATTGGTACGACTGGCAATGGCAATGGCCGAATTATCCTGTTGACCGCCATACACATTGTAAGGAACCAAGTTGTCGGTAATGACACGGTAAAACTGTGAAGTGGCCTGGTTTTGTTGGGTGCTCCAACTCTTTCCACCATTATTTGAAACATTGGCACCGCCATCATTGGAGTTGATCATAATCTGATTGTTATGAGGATGAATCCATAAATGGTGATTGTCGCCATGGGGAGTGGGCAGGGGCTTAAACGATTTACCACCGTCGATGGATTTTGTGACCGGCGCATTGAGCACGTAAACCACGTTTTCATCCTGCGGGTCGGCAAAAATCTCCATGTAGTACCACGAGCGGGCTATGTTGATGCGGTCTTTATTGATTTGTTTCCATTTTTTTCCGGCGTCATCGCTTCGATAGACCCCTCCTTTTTCATCTTCCGCTTCAATCACGGCAAACACGAGTTCAGGATTCGCTCTTGAAACTGAGATGCCCGCCTTGCCAAATGCCGCCGGAAGTCCTTCCTTGAGTTGCTTCCATGTAGTACCACCATCGGTTGATTTGTAGATGCCCGAGGAAGGTCCACCGGATTCCATTTTCCACGGATAGCGTTGGTGTTGCCACATTGCCGCGTACAGAATTAGCGGATTGTTCATATCCATCGATAAAGAGGAAGTACCAGTGGTTGAATCAACGAAAAGCACACGCTCCCAGTTTGAACCCCCGTCCATTGAACGATAAACACCCCGCTGTTCAGAAGGGCCATACTGCGCCCCCTGTGCCGAAACAAAGATAATATCAGGATTTGTCGGATGGATGATGACATCTGAAATATGTCGGGTCTCATCCAGACCGATAGGCTTCCAGGTCTTGCCCGCATCCGTGGATTTATAGACCCCATCACCCATGGAAGTCATCACGCCGCGTGCAGCATGCTCGCCCATGCCAGCAATAACGATATTCGGATTGCTTTCCGATACGGCGATAGCGCCCACAGTACCTGTTTTTAATTGGCCGTCTGAAATATTCTTCCAAGTCATGCCGTCATCAACCGTTTTCCAGATGCCACCTCCTGTAGTGCCCATATAATAGGTCATGGGTTGCCCGACAACGCCTGTAGAAGCCACACTTCGACCTCCACGAAAGGGACCGATATTTCGCCATTTCAATCCAGAATACAGCGAATCGTCCAAAACAATGGAAGGACCCGTATCCTTTTTCTTCTTGCGCTGGGCAGCAGCTAGTAACGGAACTAGGGCAAAAACAAGCAGCAGTACTTTAAGCGTTCTCATTCGGTCGGTTTTGATGGAGAAAGATACGAAACAGCGATAATACTTTTAAAATGGTGTTAAAACTAAAATTTTATTTGGAACGTTCGTTCTATTATTGATATGTTTGTATCGGAATGATTGTTCCAAAAAAAATGTAAATATCAAAAATTAAAATCATGAAAAAATTAGAAGGAAAAGTAGCTATAATAACAGGAGCTACCAGTGGCATGGGCCTTGAAACTGCCAAACTTTTTTTAAACGAAGGGGCCAAGGTAGTATTGACCGGTAGAAGCCAAGAAAAATTGGATGCATTAACATCTGAACTTTCAGGAGACTATCTTTTGGTGAAGGCCGAAGCCTCAAATATATCAGACAGCGAAAAACTTATCGGCGAAGTCGTGGCCACTTTTGGTAAAATCGATGTGCTGTTTCTCAACGCAGGTATCTTTAGGTTAGAGACCATCGATTCGCTGTCTGAAGAAATTTATGACGAGGTACACGACATCAATGTACGCGGACCACTTTTTACGGTAAAGGCGGCGTACGAGCAACTTAATGAGGGAGCCAGCATCATCTTCAACACTTCAGTGGTGAACATCAAGGGTTTCGGTGGTATGGCGGCCTATGCCTCTAGCAAAGCCGCGTTGCGATCGTTGACCAGAACGTTGGCCGCAGAGTTTGGTCCCAAGCAAATTCGTGTCAATGCCATTGCCCCTGGCCCTATCGACACCCCAATTTATAGCAAGCACAATGTGCCACAAGAGAATATTGACGAAATGGCTTCCAATTTTCCATCATTGGTAAGTTTGGGTCGCTTCGGAAAAGCTGATGAAGTCGCGACAACGGCATTGTTTCTTGCCTCATCGGATAGCAGCTATATTACGGGTGCCGAGATTCCCGTTGATGGCGGATTCGCACAGGTATAATTTTTTTAAATAAATTTGGAACAATTATTCCAGTATGCCGCGAACCAAACAGTTTGATGAAAAAGAAGTATTGAACAAGGCCATGGAACTCTTTTGGGAAAGGGGGTTCCATGCCACTTCAATGCAAGACCTGGTTACCCATTTGGGTATCAACAGGGCAAGTCTCTATGATACGTTTGGGAGCAAGGATGCGCTTTTCGAACAGGCTTTTGCGTTGTATCGTTCAACGGGTCGACAAATGCTTCATCGCTTTTTCGTGGAAAAGCATCCCGTTAAAGATAATTTCAAAAAACTTCTTGATGTTGCTATAGACGAGGCCATAAATGACCCCGCCAAAAAAGGATGTTTTGTGGTCAATGTGACTACTGAAATGGTACCGGGCAATGATAGGTTGCATCAAGTGCTCCTTGAAAACAAACACTATGTGGAAACATTTTTTAGAGAACAGATTCAGAAAGGCATTGCCAAAGGTGAAATAGGGAATCATGTGAATCCAAATAGTACTGCAGAAGCAATTTTTACTTTTTACAGTGGCCTTCGGGTGGTTGCGAAGGTAGAACCTGATGTTGAAAAACTTCAAAAAATGGTTCGGGTCGTGCTCTCGATTTTAGATTAATTCCGTACCCTCTCATATTTAAACAACACCTCTTCTTCTTTTCCTTTATCACCGACTAGTACATAGACGTTGATAGCGTCTTTACTGAGCTTCTCCATGGTAAAGCCTTCAAAGAAAACTTTGTTCTCTTGCAGCTTCACCAATTTGAAATCTACGGTTTCATCCTTGGTTTCCCATCCTTTTAAGTCTCCGCTGAAATGTTTTAGCTGTAAGATGAGTGAATTGTCCACTTCACGTATATGGCCAACTTCATAGAAAGAGACTTTGCCATCGTGGAGCAACCGAAATACGAACATCATCGACTCGCCCAATGGCGGACTCCAAATCTCCTCGGCAATGCCTCCAAAGGCTTCACCTTTCCAATGGCCGGCAATCCATGCGACATCTTCCAATGAAGCTATCGGTGATGCTTGCCCTTTGTTTAATTGCTGGGTTTTCTGGGCACTTGACAGGGAAATGCCAAAAATCAATAGGAGGAATGGTAATTTCATAATTGTATTGTTTCTAGAATGACGATTAAAAACGATATATTGAGACAACATCAGCATAATTATTTTAAGATATGAAATTCGTCGTCGCACCCGACAAGTTCAAGGGCTCGTTGAGCGGGCATGAATTCTGCACAACGGTTGCCAAAGAATTGCATGAGGCTTTTCCCGAGGCGGAAATACTTCAAATTCCCCTGGCCGATGGGGGTGATGGCACCATCGAAGTGGTTCAACAACATTTGAACGCCAAAGCGGTTACGATAACCGTGAATGATCCTCTCTTCAGAAAGGTCTCTGCCACCTGCCTTTTTTCCGAATCCAAGAAAATGGCATTTATCGAGATGTCCGAGGCCTCTGGTCACCGTCTATTAGAACCTAATGAGTTGAACTGTATGCAAACGACAACTCTGGGCACGGGTGAACTTATTGCTGATGCAATTCAAAGAGGCGCTGTCGAAATTTTTCTGGGAATAGGGGGAAGCGCCACCAACGACGGTGGTATGGGTGCGGCACAGGCGCTGGGCTATTCTTTTTTGGATGCGGATGGAAAAGTACTCCGACCCATCGGGAAGCATCTCGGTGATGTCGCTAAAATTGTTCCTCCCAAAGAAAATATATTGGACTCCATCAATTTTAAGGTTGCCTGTGATGTCGACAATCCCTTTTACGGCGAACATGGGGCAGCCAAGGTGTACGCAGCACAAAAAGGGGCCTCAAAAGAGGAAATCGAACTCTTGGATGGCGGTCTAATGCACTTTGCAGAAATCATCAATTCGCAACTGGAGATAGATATACAGCAAATTCCAGGTGCGGGTGCAGCTGGCGGACTCGGCGGTGGGGCAGTGGCCTTTCTCAATGCCGAACTGGTCTCGGGCATTGATCTCATCAAAGAGATTGCCGATTTTGATGCCAAAATCAAAGGAGCCGATTGGGTCATTACAGGCGAAGGTAAACTGGATTCCCAAACCCTATCGGGCAAGACGATTGGGGGCATACTGGCCTCAGCAAAAAAAGAAAACATTCCCGTGGCTGCATTATGTGGATTAGTAGAATTGTCCCAATCCGAAGCTAAAGAAATAGGCCTGGCCTATGTGGTTTCTGTGAGTGAAGGCATGCCCAACCTACAAGAGGCGATGAAAAGGGCCGAAGAGAATTTGACGAAAGCCACCCAAGATTTTTGTAGGTTCTTAAAAACCAAATCTTAAAGGCTTACCCCTTAAAATCAGTCTCTTTATGGGTGCCGTCACAATAGGGCTTGTTGTTAGAGGTCCCACAACGGCAAAAAGCCGTCGACCTCTTTTTGGTCTCGACCGTGCCGTCGGCCAAGGTCACTTTCAAATTGCCGCTTACCAAAAGCGGTCCATTTTCAATGATGTTGCATTCAGTAATTTGTGTTGTTGACATGGTTGTTTCTCCTTTGGTTTTATAGGTCAATGCGCCGGAGGGACATTTCTCTATTTGCGATTTTAGTGCTTCTACAGAGGCGTTTTCGGGTTTGATCCATGGTTTTCCTTTGGGGTCGTACACTTCGGGCAAGGTCCGCCAACAGATTTCAGAATGGATGCATTTTTTGGGCTTCCAAACGACAGCAAAATCTCCTTTTTCATATTCTTTGACGATTTCCCTTTCCATAGCTATGCTATATTGATACCTTTTAAGACCAATGCTTTGTATTCAGGATGCCGTTTGATAAAAAGTGCCACAAAAGGGCAGAGGGGCACAAGGGTGAGGTCTTTCTTCTTCACATCATCCAATGCCTGTTTGACCAGTGCGGTGCCGATTCCTTTTCCCTCCAAACCTTTGGGTATTTCGGTATGGGTCAGATAGATTTTATCCTTGGTTTTGATATACTCGATTCTAGGGGTTTGCCCTTCAATATGAAATTCATATTGTTTGGCCTCTTCGTTGTCGATTAGTTGATGATTCATCCCTTTGCACTAAGAATTTACTAAAGTTAGTTAAAAAGAATAGAACTGTAGGTTCTGATTTTCGGCAACTATATACAAAATGGGACAAGATAAATTATACAACATTTTCTTCTCATTATACATTCAATCTTTAGAATGAATACAAATACTGTTTATCCCCTTGCATTTTATCGATAGACCCCCGTCGGGATCAGGGCCAGCAAAAATCACTTGCGAAGTCGGATTTCAACGATCCGTGTTAAAAACTTTGGATAGGTTATGGCAAAACACCCTTTTCATTCCCTATTACTTCGCCTAGATTTACATTATAAATCAATTGTAAAACTACTACCATGGCAAGCAACAAAACAATCAAGACCCTAAGATTAAATTCGGATGCGGTAAAAAGAATAGAGGAAATGGCAAAGAGCAACAACAGAACATTCAATAATATGGTAGAAACGATAATGCTGAAATTCGAACCAAAGCATTATACGGGACTGTTTTAAAGAAAAAAGGACACTCTGCGAAAGTGTCCTTTTTAGGATTAGGAAAGTCCTAATCGTCATTGTTTAACTTAAATAACATCAGTTATGAGACGTTCCACCAGAACTTCAACCAAAACTGTACGTGTTAGGGTCAGAACTCAAAGAGGCACCAAGAGTGTCCCTGTGAAGGTCAAGACCCGAACCACAACCTACACGTGGTAGGCGCAGTTCTCCAAGCAAAACAATAGTTTTTGCTTTGTGACCAAAAAAAGGGGGGCGAAGGCAGTCTCATTAGCTGTTCCTAGCTGAGGCTTAGCATGTTTCAACCCAGTTTTTCACCCAGTGTTACTACACTGGGTTTTTTATGCACCAAACATAAGGTTTAGAAAATAAACAATCAAAATTTACAACTGGTAAATTTCAACATATATATTAACATTTACCATATTTTAACTATATATGCATTTATTTACCAATCAATAACTTTTTTGAATAAAGTAATATCTAAGTTATTCGTAGCCATTAGGTACGACGACAGAAAGGTGGTGTACTTTGACACCAACCTGAAGTCGTTTATAGATGGATGTCATGCAAAGGCCAACATTTCTGGATTGAAAGGGCTTAGCTATTACCAATACACATTTAGAAACCAAGAGACCATTCACCACGTAGATAGTTTCGGTAAAATGTTCTACCTGCAAAAAGTATTCTAAAGCGTGGCATCTATGGTATTTACCACCAAGTGAGCGATAAGCATATCAGCCGATATTTGGATGAATTTGCAGCTAGGTTCAATACCCGTGATTTGACCCCACAGGCTAGGTTTGATGGATTTTTAGAAGATTCCGAAAGCGTACTCAGTTATAATTCATTGATTAGCAAATAGTTGATGTTAACATGTTAATTGTTGGAACTTGTTGAACTAGGACTTGATCGGTTCCAACAATTTTTGTAACTTCCGCTTGTGGGTTTATTTTTTTGATAAATTTGCGCCCTTTTTAACACAAACAATGGCCGAGGACACAACACAAAACACCAATCCCCAAATCATAATTAAAGCAATCAATATCGAAACAGACGAGATTATTTGTCAAGGGGAAAAAGGAGAGGAAGTGATAAGATTGGCTAATGAATCTGGAGAAAATTATATCTTGGACTTTGAATCTGATCCAAGCTATAATTTTCTATTTTGACCAACAGAGTATACCGAAACAAACACACTTACCCACTAACAAGAGAAAAAGGCAGACAAAAGCCTAGAATACCGATTAGAATACGAAATTTTAGTACAGGTGAGTTTCTAATAGCAAATGCTCTAGTAGATACTGGTTCGGATAGTTGTGTCTTTCCAAATTACATAACAAAGGCTCTTGGATATGAACTAAATGAGGGGGATAAAAAGCATATTGGAATAAAAGGAATTTCAGAAATAGAACTGGATTGTTATGTTCATGGATTCAAAATTGATATACTAGATAGCCATAAATTAAGAACGCTTGTATCTATTGACACAGTAGCATATACAGTTGAATCTGATAACATAACACCTTTATTGGGCACTTATAGGCTTTTGGATTTTTTCAAAATTGAAATTGATTACAATAATGATACGATAACTTTAAATTGGTAAATTTATTCAATGGTCAAGAAGAAAAAAGAAAAGAACCCCCGTGCCAAAGAGTACGAAAAGAAGCTGAAAATTGACGGTACGCTTGACGACGTTCTGAAGGTCTCAGTACCCAAGAAAAAGAAAAAAGAGCGATAACTAGCCAATGTTGGTAGAATTGTAAAAGTACCGCAACGGTCATTGAAAAGGGGATAGGGCTTTGCGCTCTGGTCTTTTGAATCAGTGAAGGGCTAACCAAGATTACCGATTCCCGAAAAAAATTACTTTACGGTAAATCCCACAAAAATCATTTCATCCTGTCCCATTTGGTATATAGGTGCCTGTTTTTTTGGGAATTAAATCAATTTCAAACGACTACAAACGTTTACAAACGAAAATAAATACTTCCCGACCGAATCTTTTTTGATGGCCGTTCTATGTTTGCCCTGTCGTTGAATGAACAGCGATAGTATTAACTGTTTAACCCATAAAATTTAATGTTATGAACGCGCTTAAAAACAAAGTACAGTTGATTGGTAACTTGGGGCAAGACCCAGAAATCGTGAATTTGGATAATGGCAGCAAACTGGCCAAATTTTCCATCGCCACCAGCGAAAGCTATAAAAATGCTGAGGGGCAAAAGGTGGAAGACACCCAATGGCACAATGTGGTGGCTTGGGGCAAAACGGCCGAGATTGTAGAAAATTATCTTACAAAAGGCAAACAGGTTGCCGTTGAAGGGAAACTGACCCACCGCTCGTATGAGACAAAGACTGGAGAAAAACGCTACATCACCGAAGTACGTTGCAATGAGTTGTTGATGTTGGGCAAGTAATTTTTTCTCACAGAACGATAAAAAGGGGCAGTTCGCCCCTTTTCTTTTTATACCTCATTTTTTAACGATAATTTATATGGTGATAGTGCAACATATAAAGACCTTTTGCGTCTAATTTTATGAGCGTCGATAATGAGAGTCAACCATTGCCATATTATTGTTTTCTTGCTGTGTATGCCAGCTGTAATACACGGGCAACAATTTGATGGAAAGAAGTTGGGTTTCTATACTGAATTGGCTTTTAAAGATGCAGTCTATGAGCATTCATTTCAGTTAAATACTATTGAAGATGAGCTTGATTATTGGAAAGACCAGTATAGGTTTGAACAATCTTTAAAAGAAAAGGATGCCTGGGCCTATCAAGTATACTTGAATGGCAAACAAAAAGCATACAATGAACATAGGGGCGATTGTTCCGACGCATGCCAGCACAGTGATTTCTATTTTCGAAAGGCTTCGTATTATGCTATTCATGGCGCTGAACAGCTCAGTGAAGAAATGGTTTTTTCTAGGGTTGTCAATAAACCATCGTCGCTTATAAGAAATCCGCAATAAAAAGCCTAAGCGACTTTCTTCAACAAATCAAAGCACGGGCAACGTTTACAGCGCTTGTGTTCACCTTTTTGATACTTATCGCAGCACTTTGTTTTGCACTTACCGGGATTTAACTCCTTTAGACGTGCTTTCTGAAGTTTCTTGGCTTTCTTCTTTTTGCCCATGATTTACAAAACTCGATGAGCAAAAATAGTTATTTTAAATTAATCTAAATAAAGTAGTTTTCAACACTTATTCACCAAGGTTGCCTGATGCGGCACTTTCAACACTGATTTGCTGTATATCACGGTCAAAGAGATAAAGACCGCCCTTGTCATTGCCAATAAGGTTGATTTTGTCCAATATGGTGCGGGCAAGTGCTTCCTCTTCAATTTGCTCGGCCACATACCACTGTAGAAAATTATGGGTGGCGTAATCTTTTTCTTCTAAAGTGATATGCACCAAATCATTGATACTGTTCGATACGAAAATTTCATGGTCATACAGTTTTTGGAACATTTTCTGAAAGGTGCCAAAATCGGTTTCGGGTGCTTTCAACTGTGAAATTTTAGCGTGGCCCCCACGCTCGTTCACGTATTTGACCAATTTGAGCATGTGCATGCGTTCTTCGTCGGAGTGTCCGTACATAAAGCCCGCGATGCCTTCAAGACCTTTCACTTCGGCCCATGAGGCCATTGATAGGTATACTTGTGAAGATTCTGCCTCTATTTTGATTTGGTCGTTAAGTGCCTTTTCTACTTTTTTGGATAACATGATTGCCTTTTTTACAAAATTACAAAATGGTAACGGTGTTTCACGGTGCTTTCAGAATTGTATTGCCACCCCCAAACGA
Organism: Allomuricauda sp. d1; assembly: GCF_039592695.1. Taxonomy (NCBI): domain Bacteria; kingdom Pseudomonadati; phylum Bacteroidota; class Flavobacteriia; order Flavobacteriales; family Flavobacteriaceae; genus Allomuricauda; species Allomuricauda sp. d1. The sequence goes on from NZ_JBBUTK010000002.1 coordinate 360,829, forward strand.
TTGGCACCGAAGGTAAGGTTCCAACTGACATTTTTTGATTGGTCGTTGTATTTTTCATTGTACTTTCTATCAAGATAGCGGTCAATCGACTCTACAATAAAGATGCTGAGTACCGTGCTGAAGGCAACATCTGAAATCCAGTGAAAACGGTCAACAACCCGCACCAAACCCGGAATTGAACCTACCGTATACAGTCCGGCCCTTATCCACGGACTTTTAAATTGTTTTGCGATGGCATAAGCATTGCTGAACGCCAACATGGCATGCCCTGAAGGAAAAGAGTCATAGTTGAATACCCTGTTGAAGCCAAAAGAAGGGTCAAAAGTGAACGAGCTTTCGCCGCTCCTGGGCCTAGCCCTGCCGATAATACGCTTGCTGACCTGTTGTAGAAATCCGCCTGCGGTGGCAGATGAAATCAACAAAACACCCGTACGGCGCAATTTTTCATTTTTGGTAAAGAGTCCGGTGAGGTAGACACCCCCGGTCAACAAATAATTGTTGTTCGGATTTCCGTACTTGTTGCCATAATCCTTAATGCCACGGGGTATATTGGGGCGAAATCCGTTTGCCCAACCTTCAAACTCATCGTCAATGGTGAACAGCAGTGCGGTGCCAGCGGTCAGATACCCAAATGCTGCCCAATCGTTTCCTTGCCAATGCAACGGTCGGGTATAGGCGTACCCCATTCCACCAAAAACGTTGCCCATATCATAGGTAAAATCATTCCAAAGCGTTTTCTTTTGAAACGACACCACCTCTTGAGCGTTGGCAAATATCATAGGGAGAAACAAAAAAGCCGTAAGCAAAGCTCTCATAAAGTCTACTGTTAATCTTGGGTAAAGCTAGAAATAAATCTCTTGCGCCAAACGAAAGGTGTTCGCATGGGCCTCAACAATGATTTTGATATCTTTTGAATAGCCACCACCCATACTGCACTGAACGGGAATGTTAAGATTTTTACAGGTTTCAAGCACAAAGCGATCTCGCGCCGCACAACCTTTCAGGGTCATTCCCAAAGTTCCGAGTTTGTCAGATTCCAATACATCGACCCCACAAAGGTAGAATACAAAATCAGGCTCGGTTTGCTCAATGAGTTTAGGAAGTGTTTCTTTTAGGATGGATAAATATGTGGCGTCATCTGTATTTTTTTCCAACGGAATATCTAAATCCGATTGTTCTTTTTTGAAGGGATAATTGCCGCGGCCGTGCATCGAAAACGTAAAGACTGAAGCATCATCTTGAAAGATTTCTGCCGTGCCATTGCCTTGGTGTACATCCAAATCGACAATCAAAATTTTCTTCGCCAAACTTTTCGATTGTAAATACCGTGCCCCAATAGCCTGATCGTTGAGCATACAAAAAGCCTCCCCTCGATTGCTGTACGCATGATGGGTGCCTCCGGCAATGTTCATGGCAATACCGTATTGTAACGCAAATTCACAACCTTTTATAGTACCATCCGCAATGATACGTTCACGTTGCACCAACTCTTTTGATAAGGGAAACCCGATTTTTCGTTGTTCGCTGGGCTTAAGATTAAGGTTGACCAGATTTTGATAATAACCGGCATCGTGCACATTCAAAATATGACCATCATCCGGTAGTAAGGGCTCAAAAAAGTTTTCATTGATGCAAGTGCCCTCATGCAACAACTGTTCTGGCAAAAGTTCGTATTTCACCATCGGAAAGCGATGGCCTTCAGGCAAGGGGTGCCTGTAGATGGGGTGGTAGGCGACTTTGAGCATTAGCTAATTAGGCTACCACTTTTGACGTCTTGTTCATCCGGATTCACAAACACCAACTTACCTTCGCCGTTCTCAGCCATCAAAATCATACCCTGACTTTCTACCCCACGCAATTTTCTAGGGGCCAAGTTCACTAAAACGGTCACCTGCTTGCCGACAATCTCTTCAGGTTTGAAACTTTCGGCAATACCGGAAACAATGGTTCGGGTATCGAGCCCAGTATCTACCTTCAGCACCAACAATTTATCTGCTTTTGGCATTTTTTCAGCCTTGACTATAGTGCCCACCCGCATATCAAGCTTTGAAAAATCGTCAAAGGTGATGGTCTCTTTTTGTGGTTCAATGTTGCTATTCATTTGTTGGTTTGATTTTTTGGTGGCCTCCAGTTTGGCCAGTTGTGCTTCGATTTCCTGGTCTTCAATTTTACGAAAGAGCAGTTCACTTTTATTGATTTGATGGCCAGCGGGGAGCAGTGTTTCTGTATGGGACATGGTGCTCCAATTTAGAGATTCCTCACCTTCGTTCGGAATGACACTCAGGATATGCTTTAGTTTCTCAGATGTGAATGGCAAAAAGGGTTCGCTCAAAACCGCAAGCCCCACAGCAATTTGAAGGGCGACGAACATGATTGTCTTGGTTCGCTCTTCGTCGGTTTTGATAAGTTTCCAAGGTTCTTCGTCGGCCAGATATTTGTTGCCCAAGCGTGCCAAATTCATCAACTCTTGGCTGGCTTCACGAAATCGGAACCTATCCAATGAACCGGATATTTTTTCAGGATATTTTCGCAATGCCTCCAGAGTTTCTCTATCGACTTCTGTAAATTCCGAAGGTTCAGGAACGACCCCATCGTAGTATTTCTGGGTAAGAACGGTAACCCTATTGATGAAGTTGCCAAATATCGCAACCAATTCATTGTTGTTACGGGCCTGAAAATCCTTCCACGTAAAATCATTGTCCTTGGTTTCGGGGGCATTGGCCGTCAAGGCGTAGCGCAGTACATCTTGCATATCATGAAACTCCTGTAAATACTCATGCAGCCAAACCGCCCAATTTTTTGAAGTACTAAGTTTGTTGCCCTCCAGATTCAAAAATTCATTGGCGGGCACGTTTTCGGGCAATATAAAATCGCCATGGGCCTTTAACATGCTGGGAAAGATGATGCAGTGGAAAACGATGTTATCCTTGCCTATAAAATGATAGAGCTTGGTGTCTTTGTCCTTCCAGTAGGGTTCCCAATCTTTGCCCTCACGCTCGGCCCATTCTTTGGTCGAAGAGATATAACCGATGGGGGCATCGAACCAAACATAGAGTACCTTGCCTTCCGCACCCTTAACGGGAACGGGAATACCCCAATCGAGGTCTCGGGTCACGGCCCGGGGCTTGAGTCCGTCATCAATCCATGATTTGCATTGCCCGTAAACGTTGGGCTTCCAATCCGATTTGTGGCTTTCAAGGATCCAATCCTTAAGAAAACCTTCGTAACGGTCCAATGGCAGAAACCAATGTCTTGTTTTTTTGAGGGTCGGAATAGCTCCTGTAATCGTAGATTTCGGATTGATGAGGTCTGTCGCATTCAACGATGTGCCACAGTTCTCACACTGATCGCCATAGGCCTCTTCATAACTGCAATTTGGGCAAGTGCCTATGACGAATCGGTCAGCCAGAAACTGTTCGGCCTCTTCATCATAGAGTTGCTCGGTGACTTCCTCAATAAAATCATCTTGCCCGTACAATTTTTTAAAAAAATCGGATGCGGTTTTGTGGTGCACCTGTGCAGAGGTGCGTGAATAATTGTCAAATGAGATACCAAAATCTACAAATGATTTTTTGATGATGCCGTGGTACTTATCGATGATTTCTTTTGGGGAAACGCCTTCTTTTTTGGCCTTCATGGGTATGGCCACACCATGTTCGTCACTTCCACAGATAAAAGCGACATCATTGCCCGTCAATCGAAGATAGCGCGCATAGATATCAGCAGGCACGTACACCCCGGCCAAGTGCCCAATATGTATGGGTCCGTTGGTATAGGGCAATGCAGCTGTTAGGGTATATCTTTGTTGGGCCATTTAATTTAGATGTAAATTAGGCTCAAAAATAGACATTTTACCAACAGTTGAAATACATTCATAAAGAGAGGAACCCTCGTAACCGTGTAACCCAAATTGGGGTGGGGGATACACTATCTGAGGGTTCCAAGAATGTAAGACAAGCTTACATGATCATGACCGACTTGCTCATCTTTTGGTCGCCGACCTGTATTCGGTAGATGTATTTTCCGGTAGAAAGGCTTCCGCGCATGCGTTCTCTAATGTTGATTTCCGCAGAGCCTTCCAACATCATTTCATTGAATACAGTTCCTACATTTTGACCTAAAATGTTATAGAGCTGAATGTCAACATGGGCCGCAAAGGGCATCTCAAGATAGATGTGCGGATTGTTGTCTGTTGGATAGTAGGGTTTATGAACTATGGCATTCTCCAATTCAGGATTCATGCCATCTGGGTCACTCGGTGGTGTGTCGGGCAGGTTAGGTGGGTCGTCACTATATACGATGTCTGGAAAGTCGACTCCGCTACAATTGAAACCAAGATTTACCGGCGCATACGGATGGTCCAATAAATGTTGCTCGACCTTGGCAATGGGTACACAAAGCCATTCTGCAAGTACCGTGGCATAAAGATCCCTAAAATCCATGGTATATTCCAAATTTCCGCGACCGTTAGGCGCATCCAACGAAGGATGATCGCCAACAAAGGCACTGCCATTAAGACCTGATCCGAAGAACAGGGTGGGTGCCGCCTTACCATGATCGGTACCATTGGAACCGTTCTCGAAAATTCTACGACCGAATTCAGAGAAGGTCATGCTCAATACTTGGCCGTCTTGGTCTGTAAAACCTAAATCTTCATAGAAATTGTTCACGGCAATAGAGAGGTTAGACATCAACCGCTCATGGGCCAAGGGCTGGTTGCCATGGGTGTCAAACCCACCCATCGAAATCATATAGACCTTGGTGCCCAGGTTACCTTTGATCAATCGTGCCAATAGGGCCAATTGACGGGCAAACCCATTTTCTTGGTATTCAACCTGGTTTTGGCCACGTAGATAGGCTTCATGTATCTTGCCGGCGTATTCGTAGGTCGTGTTTGCCACACCTCGTAAGAAGCGCAACTGGTCACCATACATACAGCTATCGAAAAGGCTATTGTCTAAATCATAGAAGAAGCCTGTCTCTGCAATTTCTTCCAATTGGTCGATGTTGTTGGTAACAAAGGCATAGTTTGTTTCCTCACCTTGGAACACCAAGTTGGAAATACTTCCGATTTGGATGGCTGCTGGTGATTCAGGTGGATTGATCAAGTAATCGGGGAAACAATCTTCAAAGTGTCGTCCCATCCAACCTGTATTCAATCCATCAAAACCAGTGGTGGTCAAATCGGTATTGGCATAAATGTCAGACCCCGTAAAGTGGGAAAGACTTTGATTTTCGTAACCAACACCATGTACCGCCTTAAACTGACCTTCGCCCCACATGGGTTCTAAAGAGTTCATGTACGTAGGTACGCCAAAGTCATCGGTCAGCTTCAATATTTTACTCTCTGGAATATAAATATTGGGCCGGGCGTTGGCATAGGTATCGTATTGTTGGATTGGAATAACGGTACTCAATCCGTCATTACCTCCGTTCAAGCGTATCAAAACCAAAATATTATCGGTTTCGGCATCGGCAATGGCAGAGGTCAAAGCTGATGGAGCTGATGCAGAGAGCATGTTATGGCCGAGCATCATCGAGCCTGAGCCAAAGATGCCCAGTGCCTGCACAAATGAGCGGCGGCTCCAGTTCTTATGTTCTAAATCGTGGCCATCGTTTTCGATGCCCTTGTGTGGCTCTATATCGTGATTGTGGTGTGTATCGCACATGGTAGTAGGATTATTTTAGTTGAAACTCGGGTTCTCTTGACAAATGACGTAGTAAAACGTAGACTTGTGTGGGCACTTCCATGCTCACGGCAAGCATCCATAGACTCAATCCACCGTCAATGTAGTCGGGCGAATAGTAATTTTCAGGTACATCATCAATTTTGAAAGCATCCATGGCGTTTTCAAAATCTTGATCTGTCAATAATCCTTTCGGAGTGAATTTGTTGACCAAAGCGCGCACCACCGTTTCTGGATTACTGGTGTTGCTATCCGCAGCTCCGACAGCGTCCATGGCCAAGGTTCTGAACTGCTCAGGATTTGCCTGAAAGAACTGTTCCAAGAAAACCTCCATGGTCAACCATCGGCCTATAATAAAATTGGTGTTGATCCATTGGCGGTCACGTTGCCATCCGGCCACGTCGACTGGATCGAACAGTTCTTGACCAATCAATCGACACGCATCTACAGCATTGATGACCGTACCATCGTCATACGTGAAATTTGTCTCCTTTATAAAATTGAGATACAAATCAAACGGACTTTTTATAATGACTCCAATAGCCGTTTCATCAAAAAAGTGCTCGCTCTTGAACAATTGTGACAGTACAGGTGCCAATTCAAAATTGTTGGCCATAAAGGTAGCTGCCATTCCTGAAATAATAGGTTGAGCTTCTGCAGCATCAGAATCAGGATGCACGAAGAATTCATATAATTTCTTAGAAATGAATCCGGCTATTTCATTGGGTCTTTGGGTGAACAGAATATCAATGGTATCATCATACCCCCAATTACCGGTCTGCCCCATAATGGTTTTGGCATCAGCATCATACTGCTCTGGGTCGAAAGTAATCTTTGTACAACCCACATCTCCTCGGTTCACATAACCGGTCAAGGCACGGGAAGTCTCAATGATGTCTTCTTCGGTGTAGCCATTTCCATCTCCCAGAGTGAAAAGCTCATACAATTCACGGGCATAATTTTCATTGGGCCTGTTCCTGTTGTTGAAGGCACCATCAAGATACCGTAGCATGGCACTTGTCAAGCCTATCTCGCTGACAAATGTCCTGAAATTGCCAATGGCATTGCGCTGAAGGCAGTTGATGTATTCATATAGAAAAGAGGCACAATCATAAACATCCAACTCTGTGACAAAATGGTTGCTCCAGAAAAAGCTCAAACGATCTCTGAGATTGTTGTTTAAGAGAGCGTTTCCATAGGTTATCCTAAATTCATCAAGCTGCTGTCGTCTGAGCTGGCGTGCAGCATCGTCATCAGCAGGATAATTGGCGTCAGTCCAATCGGCCCATACAGGAGGGGCAATCGGGGCCATGTTCACGGCCTGATTGACCAATTGGTCAACTAAGGCATCTGCAGACTGTCCTACAGCTGCATCGATTGTTTGTACGGAAGCGCTGAACCCCAGTCGACGATACAGGTGCTGTACCCTGGTTTCGTCTAAGGGAGTTGTGTACGGCGCTAAGGTTGCAGTGTTGCAATTAACGAAGTATTCCATAGCAAAGTTTGGCGTTGTTAAACATATAGTTTTTGGGGCTAACTATGTGTTTTTGTAAGGTGGTCAAGGTCTTATTGCGGTTTAAATGTACAATCTAAACGCAGTTTTTGCGCCTAACTACCAAACTTTTCGATGAACTGCATACATTTTTTTCTATTTTTCATTTGAAATGGGAAAACACAACGAATTTGGAAAGCTTGGGGAACAGCTGGCCGTTGATCATTTAATCAATAAGGGGTATAGGATTCGTTATCGCAATTATCGCTATCTAAAAGCGGAAATCGACATCATCGCACAAAAGGGAAAAACATTGGCAGTTGTAGAGGTACGCGCCCGCAGCAATGATCAAATTATACCCATCGCCGATACCATTACCCCAAAAAAGATAAAACTACTGGTCATGGCCGCCGACCATTATGTTACCGAAGAAGATTTGGATTTGGAGGTTCGCTTTGATGTGGTCACCATTCTCAAGAACAGCAAAATCTTCAAGATTGAGCATTTAGAGGATGCGTTCTACCATTTTTAACCATTTGTTTTATTTGTAACAACATGTTATTTTTGTTTCAAATCTAACTTAGGAATGAGAACCATTTCCGCTGTTGTTGAGCACTACATTAAAAAGAAACCATTCTTGCAGAGTGCCTTGGCCCAAGGTATCATCAACTTGACGTCGTTGTCACGAATCGTAAAACCAGAGATAGAAGAAGAGTTGGGCAAAGAGGTACGCAATGGTGCCATTGTCATGGCCTTGAAGCGACTGTCTGACGATTTGGAATTCCGTGCAACACACAAAATAGTCAAGGTTCTGAAAAATATTGGCGAGATTACCGTTCGATCTAATCTATCAGATTATACCTTTTTGTCTTCTGAGACGATTTTGGCCCAGCAGGCCAAATTATTGGAAGCGGTCAACCAAAACCAAGATATTTTCTATACCTCGTCCCGTGGGGTCAACGAAATCAATATTGTGGTGAGCAACACCTTAGACCATACGGTCGAAGAACTCTTTAAAAATGAACGTTGTACCCAAAAAGCTGATAATCTATCTTCGGTGACGGTCAAGCTTCCTTCAGAAAATGTTTCCGTTCCCGGCATCTACTATTTTATATTTCAACGCTTGGCCTGGGAAGGTATCGTGCTCTACGAGGTCATCTCGACCACTAATGAGTTTACCGTTTTGGTCAATGACGACCAAGTTGATGTGGCTTTTAAGACGATTAAGGATTTAAAAACTTTATAACTGTCCCCTCCTTGGAGGGGTGTCCCGACAGTATCGTCGGGACGGGGTGGGTTTTTATGATTCAACCCCTTGCATCTGCTGACGCTTCCACTTCGACTGCGCTCAGTGTGACAGCTCAGCATCCACCTTTACTACCATGGCTTAGAATTGCACAAGAGGGAAGAAGCTATTTATTGATATAACTACAGCCGTTCTTTCACCATGGCACTGACCTTGTAGAGAAATAGTACTTCCAAGATTATGGCTGGTAGAATCAAAATCCACCCCACTAAGGAAAGCACAACGGTCAACAATAGAAAGGATGCCAAAATCTCCATACCACCAGCAAAAAAGTTCAGGGGCCTCATTTGCTGAGGAGATTTCAGAATGGAAATCCCAAAGAGAATCCCCAAGGTGCCCCAACTCACGGCTTCTGCAAGAATCACAGCCTCAAAAGACAAAAAGTCATTGAAAAAGGAGACAATGTCAAATAGGTAGAAAACCACACAACCGATCAGCAAGAGTACCGAGGCAATCTTCATCAAATAGTTTTTGAGCAGTTTTCCTGAAATGAGAAATCCGTAGACCATCATGGCATAGAAAACCATGGAGAAAATTTTGAGCAGTACCGAGCCTGTGGTGCCAAAAACCAGTTCCTCCTCATAAAATCGAAAGTAATCGATTACACCCTCCAGTGAACTGGTAATCAAATACAGAATGCCCGAGACCATGGCCATTGTCAATAAGATATGCACCGACTTGGCTTCTTGCCTTGAGACATTTAGGGTGAAACCTGGACCTTGGCCTTCTGTTTCGTGAATCGATTCATAGTCTTCGTCAAGTGCGGATAAAATGGTCTTTATGGTATAGCTTCTCGGGGTCACTTCGCCGTTCTCGATACGCTGTAATGTGCGTACATTGATGTTGCACAATTCGACAAGCTCTTCTTGGGTAAGCCCTTTTTGCTTTCGCAGGGCCTCTATTTTGAGTCCGAGTTCTGGTTGTTTCATGATGCGTGTTTTTGTATTCATGGCAATGTTAAAAGCTTATCATTTTTCAAGCAAAGAACTCGGTGTATTTTGACCCGACATTACCCCGACATTTGGTATCTTCAGGGCGTTCATACAAACATACACCATGAAATTAAGCTACGTCATTTCTTTTTTCGTTCTTTTATCTGGAAGCTTTTTACTGCAAGCACAAGAGCTGTATTTTCCTGAACGCGGTGCTGATTGGAAGAGGGCAACGAACCTCAAAATCGATACTGAAACCTTACAAGAGGCTGTCGACTTTGCCATGGAAAATGAATATTCAGGAAGCAGGGATCTTCGCCAGGCCATTTTAAAAGGATTCGAAAGGGAACCCTTTCACGAGATTCTCGGCCCAACCAAAAAAAGGGGCGGCCCTGCGGGCATGGTTTTAAAGGATGGAAAGCTGGTCACCTCTTGGGGCGATACACAACGGGTCGATATGACCTTTAGTGTGACGAAAAGCTTTCTCTCGACCATTGCTGGATTGGCGGTGGATGCCGAACTTATCACCGATGTCAATGATAAAGTCAAAAGCTACGTGTGGGATGGCACCTTTGATGGCGACCACAACAGTAAAATCACATGGGAACATCTGTTGCAACAGAATTCCGATTGGTCGGGTGATTTATGGGGATTAAAAGATTGGGCCGACAGACCCCCACGGGAAGGCGGTCTCGACGATTGGAAATACCGTAAGCTCAACGAACCGGGCATGGTCATGGAATACAACGATGTTCGCGTGAACGTATTGGCGTATGCATTGACTCATGTGTGGCGAAAGCCGTTGCCCTTGGTGTTAAAAGAAAACCTGTTAGATAAAATCGGCGCTTCCACCACTTGGCGGTGGTATGGCTATGACCATGCGTGGACGACCATTGACGGACTCAAAATGCAGTCCGTGACGGGTGGGGGGCATTCAGGTGCAGGCTTGTTCATTTCCACAGAAGATATGGCCCGCTTCGGACTGTTGTTCACGAACAATGGCAAATGGAATGGAAATCAGTTACTCAGTGAAAATTGGATTAGTATGGCCGTAACGCCTTCCGAACCCAACGTCAATTATGGCTATATGTGGTGGCTGAACAAAAAGGAAGGGTCACGTCATTGGGAAGGGGTGCCCGCACATGTTTTTTATGCTGCAGGTTTTGGCGGCAACTTTATCGTGGTCGACCAACAAAAGGGGTTGGTCATCGTCACCCGCTGGCTGGAGCCGAGCAAGATCGGGGAGTTTGTGAAAAAAGTTTATGAGGCTTTTTGAAGATCAAAGCAAGCTCCCCTCCCTAACTAGGGAGGGGTGGTTTTGCGAAGCAAAAGCGGGGTGGGTTTTCAAGTCATTTGATTGATTCTTAGAATAAAACTGACCCAAATGCCGATAAAATGCACTTGAGATCGGTGACTGGCATTTAGGCCCTAAAACTGTTATCGATGATTTTTTGCACTTTATCCAAACAAATGGTTTTCAACGAGTTTTTTGTCGGGATAAACGACGAAAATCGCCTCTAGGCCTATCTCCTGGGTAATTTTACTTTGTAATAATTACCCAAATCATGAAAGCAATTTTAACCTTCGTTTTTTTCATCTTCATCACGACAACTGCTATGGCCAACACTGCCAGCAAAGAAGTAAAAGTAGAGACGTTGTCTTACGGTATTGAATTGAACATCACCATCGAAAAGTCTGATGTTGAAAAAACGCAGGTTGCGAGATTGTACAAATTCAAGAATGCCAGGGTAAAGAAAGCCTTGAAATTCACTACAAAAGCAAACAAAGCTAAAGTCGCGTAATAATATCCAAATCCTTTTAATCAGTAAAGCCTTTGTAAAAGGGCTTTTTTATTGGCATTTCCTTCTTTTAGACGTGACGTATAACTTCGCCTAATCAGCTGAAAAGAATAGAAAAAAAGTATATAGCTACCCTCCTTTTTCAGGGAGGAGTGGGTCCGATGAAATCGGAAGCGGGGTGGGTTTTGTCTGACAACCCCTTCCGTCCTAACCGCAAGCGTCAGGACACTTTTCCCTAACCAGGGGAAGGAGCTGCTTCTTTTTCTCTGTGAAGCGGCCCCAAAACCTGTAACGCCTTCTCCACATTTGAAATCCCATCAAAAACCAATAACAATCGAAGTCCGTTACGGGTCTGTTTTTCTTTGAGCTTGCATTGTTGTGGATGGCCCTGTACATATTGCAATACTCGGGTAAAGGTATCGGTCTGGTAAAAAGGCGATTGTTGGTCAGCGAGAAAATAGCCGATGAATTTTTTCTTTTTCATCACCACTTTTTCAAGCCCGATGCTGTTGGCAATCCATTTGATGCGAACGGAGTTGAGCAAGTACACGGCCTGTTCTGGCAGTTCGCCAAAACGGTCGACCAATTTGGCTTCAAATGCTTGCAATCCTGCTTCGTCTTGAACCTCGTTCAGTTCGGTGTAGAGGCTGAGGCGTTCGGTGATGTTGTTGATGTAATCATCGGGAAAGAGCAGTTCAAAATCGGTGTCCAATTGGGTATCCTTAACGAATACTTTTTCTTTGTCACCTTCGACTTCATCATACAGTTCTTTGAACTCATTTTCCTTGAGTTCGTCAATGGCTTCGGCCAATATTTTTTGATAGGTCTCAAAGCCGATTTCATTGATAAAACCGCTTTGCTCGCCTCCCAACAAATCTCCCGCACCACGAATCTCAAGATCCTTCATGGCGATATTGAAACCGCTACCGAGTTCGGTGAACTGTGACAACGCCTCAATACGTTTTCGGGCATCAGGGGTCATCATCTCATAGGGCGGTGTAATAAAATAGCAAAAGGCTTTTTTGTTGCTTCGCCCCACACGGCCCCGCATCTGGTGCAGATCGCTCAGGCCAAAATTGTTGGCGTTGTGAATAAAGATGGTGTTGGCATTGGTAACATCAAGCCCGCTTTCAATAATGGTGGTCGAAACCAATACATCAAACTCGCCATTCATGAAGGAAAGCATCAGTTGCTCCAACTTTCGGCCTTCCATCTGTCCATGGCCGATGCCGATTTTCGCATCGGGCACCAAACGTTGCAGCATACCCGCCACTTCTTTAATGTTTTCGATTCGGTTGTGCACAAAGAATACCTGTCCGCCACGTTGGATCTCGTACGAAACAGCATCACGAATGGTTTCTTCGTTCAACCGAATGACCCGACTTTCAATGGGATAGCGGTTGGGGGGTGGCGTGTTGATGACAGAGAGGTCACGGGCCGCCATCAAACTGAATTGTAAGGTTCGCGGTATGGGCGTTGCTGTCAACGTGAGCACATCCACGTTTTCTTTGATGCTTTTGAGCTTGTCTTTTACTGCCACCCCGAACTTTTGCTCCTCATCGACGATTAGCAGTCCCAAATCCTTGAATTTCACGTTTTTATTAACCAGTTGGTGGGTGCCGATGATTATGTCGATTTTTCCGGATGCCAATCGCTCGTGGATGTCCCGTTTTTCTTTTGCCGTACGAAAGCGGTTCAGATAATCGACAGTGACCGGCATATCGCCCAACCGTTCTTTAAAGGTTCGGTTGTGCTGAAACGCCAAAATAGTGGTAGGCACGAGTACGGCCACCTGTTTGCCATTATCAACTGCCTTAAAGGCGGCGCGAATGGCCACCTCGGTCTTTCCGAAACCCACGTCGCCACAGATAAGGCGATCCATCGGGCGTTGGCTTTCCATGTCTTTTTTGACATCTTCTGTTGCCTTGGCCTGATCGGGAGTGTCTTCATAGAGAAACGAAGCTTCCAATTCATGCTGCAAATAACTGTCGGGCCCGTATTGAAATCCTTTTTCCAGTCGGCGCTTGGCGTATACCTTGATGAGGTCAAAGGCAATTTTCTTGACCCGGCTCTTGGTCTTTTGTTTGAGTTTTTTCCATGCAGCGGAACCCAGTTTATAGATTTTTGGGGGCGCACCATCCTTGCCATTGTATTTTGAGATTTTATATAGCGAGTGGATGCTCACATACAGAATGTCGCGGTCACCGTAAAACAGTTTGATGGCCTCTTGCTGTTTACCCTCGACATCAATTTTTTGCAACCCGCCAAACTTGCCGATACCGTGGTCAATATGGGCCACGTAATCGCCCACTTCGAGTTTGTTCAACTCTTTGAGCGTGATGGCCTGCTTTTTGGCATAGCCATTTTTCAGGTGGAATTTATGGTAGCGCTCAAAAATCTGGTGGTCGGTATAGCAGGCAATTTTCAGGTCTTCTTCAATAAACCCTTGGTAGAGCGGAAGAACTACTGTTTGGTAGTGGACATCCTGATTTACTTCATCAAAAATATCATGAAAGCGTTTCGCCTGTTGTTCCGAAGAGCAGAAAATATAGTTCTTGAAACCTTCTTCTTTGTTTGCGTTCAGGTCTTCGATCAGCAAATCAAACTTTTTGTTGAAGGCTGGTTGGGGTTTGGTTTGGAATATCACCGCGAACGCAGTAGAGCGTTCTCTATTGGAATTAATTTCCACCACATTAAAATCTTTTAACTGCTTTCCGAACAATTCCGAATTCACAAAAAGCTCGTCGGGCGTGGCATGCTTTATTTCTTGATTTAATTTGGAAAAGTTCTCTTTTGCCTTTTCAAAATTGGAATCCAATCGGTCATGCACCAAATCAAGATTCTTCGCAAAAATAATTGTGTGTGTGGGAATGTATTTTAAAAAACTTTCTCTTGACTCTTGCAAGAACTTGTTCGCCACATTGGGGATGATGGTGATTTTTTTCACCTTATCGGTAGAAAGCTGGGTCTCGACATCAAACGTGCGTATGCTGTCCACATCATCGCCAAAAAACTCGATTCGGTACGGTTCGTCGTGCGAGAATGAAAAGACATCCACAATGCCACCTCGAACCGAAAACTCCCCTGGTTCGGTGACAAAATCCACACGTTTGAACTGGTATTCAAAAAGCACTTCGTTGAGAAAATCGAGTGACAGGGTATCATCGACCTTCACCTTCAAGGTATTTTTTTCAAGTTCTTTCTTAGTAACCACTTTTTCAAAAAGCGCATCGGGATAGGTAACGATAACCGCTGGCTTTTTTCGTGAGCTGATACGGTTCAGCACCTCAGAGCGCAGCAACACATTGGCATTGTCGGTCTCCTCAATTTGGTAGGGGCGGCGATAGCTGCCCGGATAAAAGAGTATGTCTTTATCTCCCAACAGTTGTTCCAAATCATTCAGGTAATAGGCAGCTTCTTCCTTGTCATCGAGCAGCAGCAAAAAGGGTTTTTCTGTGGATTTGAAAACTTCTGAAACCACAAAGGAAATTGACGAACCAACAAGCCCTTTTAAATTTATTGACCCCTCCTTGGAGGGGGGATTAAGGGGGGTGTTTTTTTTAGATTGGGCAATAGTTTCCCGCAGTTTCCGTAGTTGCGGAGACTGTTCAAAAAAGGATAAAATGGACGATTTGGTCAATCCAAAAAGTTTACTGCAAATATAGCTTGAATTACAACCCTAAGAAATCTAAATCTTCAAAACTTCATCTTCCACTATTGCAAAAACTTCATCATTTTTGGTGGGCTCTAGAACATGGGTTCCTGTAAATTCACCAAAAGCTGGTAGAATCATTTGACTAGCTGATTTAAAAAAACAAGATAGTCGCAGTCTTTGTCGCCCAAACCCTTCTAATCGAATTGCTGGATGAATGTGCCCACAAAAATTGAAATACCCTTCCCGTTCCCGGGGATGGTGGGTAAGCAAAAATTTGTCCAATATCCATTCTTTGTAGATGGTGACGCCCAACCGTTCAAAGCGTTCTGGGGATATGATGTCATGGTTGCCAGCCACCAAGATGATTTCTGCAGGCGTTTTTTCGACCCAATTCTCGAACAGTTGCCATTCTTTGTTGAGATGGGAATGGAACAGGTCACCCAAAAAACAAATCTGGAAGGGTTGAAAATGGCCCACAACTTCGTCAAGCTGCATGAAATTTTTTTGTGCTGCACGTTGGGGCACGGCCGCCCCGAATTTTCGAAAATGGGCTACCTTGCCCAGATGCACATCGCTGATAAGCAATAAAGATTTATTCTTCCAAAACACACCACCCAACGGGTGGAGGATAAATTCTTGGTTGTTAATTTTTATGGTATGGGTCATTTATAAAACCAATAACTCCTTCCCTTGGATAATGGAAGGTGGATTTTCTGCAAAAAAGTAGAAAAGACGGAAGGGATTGACCACCCTTTCCGTCCGCTTTTAGCGGACACCTTTCCCTGACCAGGGAAAGGAGCAAATTAATCTATTTCATCAAGATTTTGGTCATACGTTTGATTCTATCCGCCAATTTTTCGTTAGACAGTTTTTCGCGAAGCCTGTCGGTAATGATAGGAAACGAAAACGGCGTTGGTTTCTCACATGGCGCCCACATGATTTCTTGATGGTTGATGCGCTCCAAAGCCATTCTGAGACGGCCTTCTTCCAACTGGTGCTCAAAGGTTTCGGTATACGCCTGTTGAAAGAGTAGGTTGTCGGCCTCAAAATCCTTAAAAACATCGAACAACAACTGCGAACTGCTCTGTAAATGTTTCATTTTGATGCCTTTGTTCGGATAGCCCGTGAACACCATGCCGCTGATGACCGCAATATCACGAAACTTGCGGCGGGCCATTTCAGTACTGTTCAGGCTCTTTTGAAGGTCTGACAACATATCCTGCGTGGTAAACAAATCATTGTCCAGCACATTTTGAATATCGATTTGTTGGTCGGAAAGCAGTTCAAAACCATAATCATTGTAGGCCAATGAGCAGGTGATTGGCATCAACAGACTGATGCGGTAGGCCAACAGACTGCTCATGGCCTCGTGCACCCCCCGCCCTTCAAAGGGATAAAAAATATGGTGATGGCCGTCACGGGTCTTAAAGGTCTCGATCAAAAATTCGTTGGGTTTGGGTACGATACTCTCCTCACGTTGTTTGTCGAACATAGGCTTTAGCGCCTTTATTTCTTTCGAAACCTGCTCCCCTCCTTTGGAGGGGCTGGGGGAGGCTGCTGTATACAGTTCCTGCCGCAACAACTCAGACATCTGTGCCGAAAAGCTCAACCGCCCGCCCATCCAACTGGGTACTTTGTTCGTGCGTTTTGTTGAATTTCGAACATGCGCCTGCATGCCCTTCACACGAATAAATTCCAGATTTCTACCTGCAAAAGTAAACACATCACCAGGAGTCAATTTTGAGATAAAATATTCCTCGATGGAACCAATATAACCGCCTTTTTGGTAGCGAACCGCAATGGAAGCATCGCCGACGATGGTGCCGATTTGAAAACGGTGGCGCATGGCAATACCCCGATTGTTGACCTTAAATTTGCCATCAGACTCGACTTCCACTTTTTTGTATTCATCATAGGTTTTGAGGCTCTGACTGCCCATCACCAAAAAGTTCAAGAGCCATTGCCACTGGTCTTCCGAAAGTGCTTGGTAGCAAAAGGTCTGTTTGATTTCTGGATAAATTTCTTCAGGATAAAATCCGTCTGAGATTGCCAAAGTCGTCAGGTATTGCAACAGCACGTCAAAACTGTTGAGGTAGGGAATACGGTCTTCGACCGCCGCATTGCGCACCGCTTTCTGCATGGCAGAAGCTTCAATCAATTCCATGGCATGGGTGGGCAAAAAATAGATGATACTCTCCTCACCAGGGCGGTGTCCACTTCGCCCGGCACGTTGCAGAAAACGGGCCACGCCTTTGGGTCCGCCAATTTGTACCACAGTTTCCACGGGGGCGAAATCGACTCCCAAATCAAGGCTTGAAGTACAGACCACGGCCCTTAAGGTTTCATTACGGATGGCCTGTTCGACCCATAGTCGAGTCTCTTTAGCCACACTACCATGGTGCATCGCCATGATGCCCGCGAATTCTGGATACTTTTCCAAAATCTTCTGGAACCAGATTTCACACTGGCTGCGGGTATTTGTGAAAAGCAAGGTAGTTTTGCTGTTATTGATAATGGGTACAACGGCATCGAGCAGGTGCAGTCCCAAGTGCCCCCGCCATGGGAAGGTTTCCATTTTTTTGGGGATGATACTCTTCACGGTAATTTTTTTGTTCAGCTTGGCCTTGATCAAAATAGAGTTTTGATAGGCTTCGGTCTCTGGCCCCAACAGCACTTGGCGGGCCTGTTCAAGATTGCCGATGGTCGCCGAAATGCCCCAAATGCGCAGGTCTTTACAGACGGTTTTAAGTCGAGAGAGGCCCAGTTCCATCTGAACCCCACGTTTGGTGCCCAAGAGTTCGTGCCATTCATCGACCACAATGGCCGAGCAGTCCTTAAAAATTTTATCATACCCTTTTGAAGAAAGTAGCAATTGTAAACTTTCAGGAGTAGTAATCAATAGGTCGGGCATCACATTCCGTTGCCGAGAACGTTCTTTGGTGGAAGTATCACCAGTGCGGATACCCATGTTCATCGGTAGTTCCAAATCGTTTACGATACGTTCAGCGGATTGTTTGATTTCTTGGGATAGTGCACGGAGCGGGGTAATCCAAACTGCTTTGAGACCTTTTTTGTGTTTGGTTCTATGATCAGGATGATTCTTTAGGTAATTCAGCACTATCGGAAACCACAGCGCATAGGTTTTGCCACTTCCAGTTGGGGCGTTGAGCAAACCGTGTTTGCCCTGTAAAAAAGCCGTCCACGTCTCTTTTTGAAAGGCATGGGGTTTCCAGCCTTGTTGCTGGAACCAAGTTTCGGCGGTTTTAAAAAGTTGTTTTTTAGTCATTTTTCTGAAATATTCCTTCCCTTGGATAAGGGAAGGTGGATTTTCTGCTGAAAGCAGTAAATACGGAAGGGATTGAATCTTGAGATTTTGCTTCCGACCCTTTCCGACCCAACAAAGTTGGCCCACCTTTCCCTGATCAGGGAAAGGAGCTTTTACTTTATCATTTTTTTAATATCATTTATAGAATTTGCCTCCTCAATCTTTTTATCCTTGCGCCATCTCAAAATACGTGGAAAGCGTGTTGCCACGCCACTTTTATGACGTTTGGATAAGGCAATACCCTCAAAGGCAATCTCAAAAACATGGTGGGGAGTCACACTACGTACGGGTCCGAACCGTTCCAAGGTGTTTTTCTTGATCCATGCATCCACTTTTCGAAACTCGGCATCGGTGAGACCAGAATAGGCCTTGGCAAAGGTGACCAGTTCTTTTTCGCCATTATCCTTTTCATCCCACAAGGCAAAGGTGTAATCGGTAAAAAGATTGCTACGACGGCCATGGCCCCGCATGGCATAGGTGAGCACGGCATCGATGGTGAGCGGGTCGACCTTCCATTTCCACCAATCGCCTTTTTTGCGGCCCACTTGGTAAGGGGAATCCAGTTTTTTGAGCATCAAACCCTCGCTGTGTTTTTCGCGCGACAGTTTACGTTCTTCGGCGACAGCTTCCCAAGCATCAAATTGCATACGTTCTGAAAGTAAGAGGGGAATGATTTCAATATCAAAATCTTCTTCCGCCGATGCCCTTCGACTGCGCTCAGGGTGACATTTTTCATTGTAGAGAGCTTCCAACAATTCCCTTCGTTCCGCAAACGGTTGTTGCCGAATATCCTCTCCATCCCACTCCAGCAAATCATAGGCTTTTAAGATAACGGGTGTTTTTTTGAGCAAGTTTTTGGAAATGTTCTTTCGCCCAATACGGGTCTGCAAATCGTTGAACGTACCAATTTCTCCATTCGGATAAGGCAATATTTCCCCATCGAGAACGGTTCCATTCGGAATCATCCCAACAAACGCTTCAAATTCGGGATATTTATCGGTGACCAGTTCTTCCCCGCGACTCCACACAAACAACTCATCATTTCTGAGGATAACTTGTGCCCGAATACCATCCCATTTATGTTCTACGGACCAATTTTTTACATCCCCCAAATCATCAACTTCATCTTCCAAGGCATAGGCCAGATAAAAAGGATAGGGTTTGGAGAGATAGTCACTTTCATTCTCTTCTAAAATCAACTCTTGAAATGAAATGGTTTTCGGGTCCCAATTGCCCATCAATTTATAAGCCAATACATCTTCATCAATATTTGTGGCTTTGGCCAAGGCTCGGGTCATCAACTTTTGACTGACCCCGATTCGAAAGCCGCCCGTGATCAATTTCGTGAACACAAAACGGCCATAATAATCAAGTTGTTTCCAGTTTTTGTAGAGATAGTTTTTTTTGACCTCATCGGATTGTGATTTGAGCCATATCATTTCTTCCAAAAATTGGGTCAGCGATTTGTCGGTCGATGAATTACCAGATGGAACCACCAAGGCAATGGTCTCAGCGAGATCGCCTACGATATGATAGCTTTCCTCAAACAGCCACAAAGGAATATTCGCCAACTCAGCTGACCACTCGCGAAGCAAGGTAGTATTTACGGGTCGTGGCGGCCTTCTGTGGGAGAGAATGGCGATGGTCCAAACCTTGTCTTTGTCACTGGCCTTTTGAAAGTAGTCGGCCAATGCCTTGACCTTCACGTTGGTCTTGTTGGTGCTGTCGAGGGTTTTTATCAGTCTACTAAAGTTTTTCATAGCCGTAAATTGCGAACAAAGTGAAGCAATCCGCTCATGTTGTCTCCAGAGGTTTTTCAATCGTTTTTTCGGCTTCTGAAGCCTCTTCACCATACTGCGTACTTTCGGTTCTGGCGTCGTATCCAAGCGTTTTCAAATATTTTGAGAAAATCTCGGTATAACCGTGCGTACAGATGATTTTCTCGGCTCCTGTATCTTTTATCGCTTTTAAAAGTCCAGGCCAGTCGCAATGGTCGCTGAGTACAAAGCCTTTGTCAATGGCACGACGGCGACGTGCCCCGCGAAAGGCCATCCAGCCACTGGCGGATGCGGTCACAAAAGGGGTCATCTTGCGAATCCACGTGCTGCCGTGGGCCGAAGGTGGGGCGACGACGATGTTTCCTTTGATGTCCTCTTTTTTGGTGTCACGGGTAATCAGTTCAGTTTCGGGGAAATCTGCAATTTCCCGTAGCACGTTAGTCATGTTTTCAACAGCTCCGTGGGTGTAGATTTTCCCGATGGAAGTATCCAAATGTTTCAACAAGCGTTGTGCCTTTCCCAAAGAATATCCGAACAGTACGGAAGTTTGCCCGTTGGCCTTGTTTTCGGCCCACCAATTGTTGATATCCTTGATGACTTCTTCTTGGGGCGTCCATAAAAAGGCTGGTAAACCAAACGTGCATTCGGTGATAAAGGTGTGACATTTGACGGATTCGTAGGGAGTGGCTAGGCCATCATCCTCTAACTTATAATCCCCAGTAAATACCCAGATTTCGCCTTTGTGTTCGACCCGAATTTGTGACGAACCGATGATATGACCCGCAGGGTGCAGGCTGAACTTGACCCCGTTGATGGTAAAGGTCTCTCCCCAATTTTTTCCAGAAATGGAAACATCACCCAAACGATGTTTGACAATCGGCACATTTCGGTGATGGGTAATGTATTTTTTGTGTCCCCAACGGCTATGGTCGGCATGCCCGTGCGAAATAATGGCTTTGTCAACAGGCTTCCACGGGTCTAGGTAGACATTGGCAGCGTTGCAGTAAATTCCTTTATCTGTAAATTGCAGAAGGGGAGTGTTCATAGCCCTGTGAAGATACCAATTTCTTTTGGGCATAAACCACTCAGATTTGCAGTTAAAAATTATATTTTTGCCACAAAAGAATCATTTACTTACATGGATTTATACGAAAGTGACAGTCATAGAAATGAGCTGGCCCATTTTGCCACCTTGGCAAGTTTAGCAGCAGTTGATGGTGAAATCAATCCTGAAGAAAAAGCGATATTGGACAAGTTTGCCTTTAAACTGCACATCACCGAAGCTGAATACAAAGAGATACTCAAGAAAGAGAATAAATATCCCATTGAGACCCAAACCAGTAATGAAAAACGGTATCGACGTCTTTTTGATTTGTTTCAAATCATTTTTTCAGACAACCACATGGATGATTCTGAAAAAAGATTAGTCGAGCGCTATGCCATAGGTTTGGGTTTTCCAACAGAAACAGCGGCAGAAATCATAAACAAATCAGTGGCTATTTTTACTGGGAAAATTCCTTTTGAAGATTACCATACCTTGATGCAAAAATAGGTTAGGCTGTTGCCATAAACTCTTCAGCTTTTTCTACCATTTTTTTGCTTCCACAGAAAAAAGGAACCCGCTGGTGCAGTTCGGTGGGCTGAATATCCAATATTCGCTGAAATCCGTCACTGGCCTTGCCATTGGCCTGTTCTGCCAAGAAGGCCATGGGATTGCATTCGTAGAGCAGGCGCAACTTTCCGTTTGATGCCACGCTGCTTTTGGGGTACATGTAAATACCACCCTTGATCATGTTACGGTGAAAATCTGATACGAGTGAGCCGATATAGCGGGAAGTATACGGTCGGTTACCCTCTTCTTTTTGGCAGTATTTGATGTAATCTTTGACCCCTTGAGGAAAATGGATGTAATTGCCCTCATTGACCGAATATATTTTTCCGGTTTCAGGAAATTTCATGTTCGGGTGCGAGAGGTAAAACGTTCCAATGGCCGGATTCAAGGTAAAACCGTTTACGCCGTGCCCCGTGGTGTAGACCAGCATGGTCGAAGTGCCATAAATGATATAGCCAGCGGCCACTTGGTTTTTGCCCGGTTGCAGAAAATCTTCCAGAGTAACGGGTGTGCCGACGGGAGTAATTCTGCGGTAGATGGAAAAAATGGTTCCCACCGAAACGTTTACATCAATGTTTGAAGAGCCATCCAATGGGTCAATGAGCACCACATACTTGTTCTGGTGCTGTTCATCTTGGCTGTTGATGCTTACGAAATCATCTTCTTCTTCCGAAGCTATTCCGCAAACAATTTCACGCTTTGTCAGGGTTTGAATAAACTTTTCATTGGCAAGAACGTCCAGTTTTTGTTGGTTTTCTCCCTGTACGTTGGTCTCACCAAAACTACCCAAAATATCGACCAACCCTGCTTTGTTCACCTCATGATTGACCACTTTGGCAGCCAAGCGAATGGCATTGATGAGTTTTGACAATTCGCCAGTGGAGTATTCAAATTCGGTCTGGTTTTCTATGATAAATTCCCCAAGGGTCTGGTTTTTCTTCGTCATAAATGTGGGAAGCTGTTTTATTTGGATGCAAATATCGGCTATTTTGTGACACTATAACGTTTTCGAAGGGTTATGATTTCTGTAATTTATAACTTCGTGTTTTATTTGTAACAAATGAACATTCTGATACGAGATGCCACAGTTGAAGATATGCCCTCTGTTTTGTCTTTAATCAAACAGTTGGCCAAATTTGAAAACGAGCTTGATGAAGTTGAGGTGACCGAAGCTGATTTGAACCGTGATGGATTTGGCCCACAACCGAAGTTTCATTGTTTTGTGGCTGAGGTCGATAGACTGTTGGTTGGAATCGCATTAATTTATCCACGATATTCTACTTGGAAGGGCAATGTTATACATCTTGAAGATTTAATCGTGACCGAAAGCATGCGTGGCAAAGGCGTGGGCAAAGCACTTTTGGATGCTGTGGTCAAATACGGAAACGATTTGGGCGTTAAAAGAATCGGTTGGGAAGTGCTGGATTGGAACGAACCCGCTATAAATTTCTATGAAAGCCATGGGGCAAAGGTCATGCGCGATTGGGATGTAGTGCAGTTGGGAGAGGAAGGGATTAAAAAGTATTTGGAAAAATTGTCCCCTTGAGGGGGCAGCCCGCCATAAGCGGGTTGGGGTGTAAAACCTTATGCGATAAATTATAAGAGATTCCCACCTCCGTGGGAATGAAAAAGAATAATCTAGTTTATGAGAGTATTCAAGTTTGGTGGGGCATCGGTAAAAGATGCCGAGGGTGTTAAAAATCTCCTCAAGGTACTACAAGAAACTGGTCATGAAGATACTTTGCTGGTCATTTCTGCCATGGGCAAGACCACTAATGCCATGGAGAACGTGGTCAACGCCTATTTTGAGGACAAAAATCAGGTCAACAGCGCACTTCAAGAAGTCATTGGTTACCACCAACCTATTTTGGAGGCACTTTTTGAGAGTCCGCAACATCCTATTTTTGAGAGGGTAAAAGCGCTTTTTGAAGAGGTAAAGGGGTTTCTGTTATGGAACAAATCGCCAAAACACAGTTTTGTGTACGACCAAGTGGTCGGCTATGGCGAGCTGGTATCGACGACGATTGTAAGTGCCTACCTCGATGAAGTCGGACTCAAAAATCAATGGCTTGACATCCGAGAATTGATAAAGACTGATAGCTCATATCGCGATGCCCACATTAATTGGGAGCGTACCCAAGAAGCGGTACAACAACTAATCGATACCAAAAAACTCAACATTACCCAAGGTTTTCTGGGCAGTGATGACAATAATTTTACAACGACATTGGGCCGAGAAGGTTCTGATTATACGGCTGCTATTTTGGCGTACTGTCTGAACGCTTCCTCGGTGACAATATGGAAAGACGTGCCCGGAGTGCTCAATGCTGATCCCCGAAACTTTAAGGAAACCCGATTGTTGAACGAAATATCGTATCGTGAGGCCATTGAATTGGCTTTTTATGGGGCATCGGTCATCCATCCAAAGACATTGCAACCCTTACAGCGTAAAGAGATTCCGTTGCAGGTGCGATCATTTATGAATCCCACGCAACAGGGCACCACAGTTGGTAAAGGGGTGGGCATTTCCCCAGAGATACCGTGTTTTATTGTCAAAAAAAATCAGGTACTCATCAAGCTCTCATCCCTCGATTTTTCTTTTATCGTTGAGAACAACATCAGTGAAATCTTCAAGTTGTTACATGATCATCGCATGAAGGTGGATTTGATACAGAATTCCGCCATTAGTTTTTCTGTCTGTTTAGACAATAGATTTGGTGGCCTGCAGGGCTTACTTCAAGAACTCAAGAAAAAGTTCAAAGTGGTGTGCCATGAAGACGTATCCCTCTACACCATACGGCATTTTGATGAAAAAGCTGTGGAATCACTTCAAAATGGGTATACGGTTTTGGTCGAACAACGTGGCAAAGAGACCTTGCAGTTGGTCGTTAAATAGCGATGGGTGGCGAGGGCAATCCCCGCATTTTTCTATATTTACGATTAGCTAATTGATACTATATGGGGCTGGTTTCGGCGAAAGAGGTTGCAAAGGTCATCAGGCTAGAGAAATACGGTTTTTTTGGCACTTTTATAGGGTGGATTTTGATGTTGGTCACCAAGATTACCACCATCAATCGCTTTTATGATCGACACAAAGATTTAGAAGGGCCAGAATTTTTGGATGCCATTTTAGAGCATTACGAAATCGATTTTGAAATTCTCGAAGAAGAATTACAGCGTCTCCCGAAAGAGGGGTCTTACATCACAATATCCAACCATCCTCTGGGGGGTATCGATGGGGTGCTTTTATTGAAATTGTTGTTAAAAGAACGCCCTGACTTTAAAATTATCGCCAACTTTTTACTGCATCGTATCGAGCCGTTGAAGCCGTACATTATGCCCGTGAATCCGTTCGAGACCCATAGAGATGCCAAGAGCAGTGTGATGGGCTTCAAAACGGCCTTGAAGCATCTGCAAGAGGGTCATCCGTTGGGTATTTTTCCAGCTGGTGAGGTATCGACCTATCGCGATGGCAAGTTGGTAGTCGACAGACCCTGGGAAGAAGCGGCCATCAAATTGATTCGAAAAGCCGAGGTGCCCGTTGTACCCATTTATTTTCATGCTAAGAACAGCAGGCTTTTTTATCGATTGTCAAAGATCAACGATGTTTTTCGCACGGCAAAACTTCCATCAGAACTGACCACACAGAGCAGAAGGCCCATCAAAGTGCGAATTGGCCAACCGATTACGGTAAAAGCACAGAAAGAGGAAGAAACCTTGGAAGAGTTTACCGAACTGCTTCGCAAGAAGACCTATTTGTTGGCCAATGTGTTTGAGAAAGAGCGTTTGTTTGACAAAGTGCCCACCACATTAAAGATCCCGAAAGCACCAAAAAAGATAGCTACAGCCATACGCACTGAGGTTTTGGAAGGTGAAATTGAAAAACTTCGGGAAAAAGACCTTAGGCTTTTACAGAGCAAAAACTATGAGGTGTTTTTGGCCCAAGAGAAAGACATGCCGTTCTTGTTGAAAGAAATAGGTCGGCAGCGCGAAATTACGTTCAGAGAAGTGGGTGAAGGTACCAACAACGCCATTGACCTTGATGCCTTTGATTCATATTACCACCATCTTTTTTTATGGGACAATGAACAAAAAGAAATGGTAGGTGCCTATCGAATGGGCTTGGGGTCGCAGATTTTCCCAAAATACGGCATTGACGGATTTTATTTGCAAGATCTCTTTGGGTTTGAACCCGAGCTTTTCGGAATGATGGAAAAATCTATCGAGATGGGCCGTGCCTATATCATGAAACAATATCAACAGAAGCCCATGCCTTTATTTCTGTTATGGAAAGGTATTGTGCATACGACACTACGTTTTCCCGAACACCAATATTTGATTGGTGGCGTGAGCATCAGCAATCAATTTTCAAATTTCTCAAAATCGTTGATGATTGAGTTCATGAAATCGAATTATTGGGATCCCTACGTGGCGCAGTACATTCACCCGAAAAAAGAGTTCAAGGTCAAATTGAAAGATGCCGATAAAGAATTTGTCTTTGATGAGACCCAGGCCGATCTCAATAAATTCGACAAGTTGATTGAAGAGGTCGAGCCGGGCAGTCTTCGTTTGCCGGTGCTCATCAAAAAATACATCAAGCAAAATGCAAAAGTGGTGGCCTTTAACGTGGATCCACTCTTTAATAATTCGGTGGACGGGCTCATGTACATCAAAATCGCCGACCTGCCCGAAAGTACCGTCAAACCCGTGATGGAAGAATTTCAGGCCGAGTTGGAACGGAAACATGTCGAAAACAAATAGATGCCCAGGTACTTCACATTTTTATTTGTAGCCTTTATCTATGTTTCGATTGCCGCTGCACAAGAGTATATCTTGGAAGGACAGGTTCTAGAAGTAAAATCAAGTCAGCCTATTGTTGGTGCGAATGTATTCTACGATGGTACTTCTATAGGTACAATTACAGATTTTGATGGAAAGTTTAGGCTTGTAGCCAGAGAGAAAATGACCAGTCCTCTAATCATTAGATTTTTGGGATACAGAACTGTAGTTTATGAAGATTATAAAAAATCTTTTCTAACATTTTACATGGAAGAAGAAGCCACACAACTTCAGGAGGTGGTACTTCAGCCTGATACTTGGTCACGAGCTAGAAAAATGAAAGTTTTCAAAAGGGAATTTTT
The DNA here is from genome assembly GCF_039592695.1 of Allomuricauda sp. d1. Classification (NCBI taxonomy): domain Bacteria; kingdom Pseudomonadati; phylum Bacteroidota; class Flavobacteriia; order Flavobacteriales; family Flavobacteriaceae; genus Allomuricauda; species Allomuricauda sp. d1. The sequence continues at coordinate 387,556 of NZ_JBBUTK010000002.1, forward strand.
GGGCGTGTCAAATAAAAAGTGCAGCATCTTAAATGAAAACGTCATCCGATTATATTATAAGAAAAGCAATAGAACATTATATGGATATGCCGAAAAACCAATTCAAATTTTTAATGAAAAGTTAGGATATCTACTTTCTTATTACCTTAACGATTTTGAGGTGGAATTTTATAATTCTTCAAGCAGTGCACAAAATGTTAAAAAGGTTTTTTATGCCGGTTCATCCCGGTTTAAAGAAGTAGATTCTGTCACCGAGAAAATGAGAAAACAACGAAAAAAGGTCTATTTTGGCTCAACCCTCCATGTATTCAGATCGCTCTACAGGGGCAAATTACGCGAAGAGGGCTATCAATTGTTTATAAAAAATAGAATAATCCCACTTGATAGCGCATTCACTACAAAGCGAGAAAGCGGACTTTTGGAAGTGCACCAACAACATGAAAAAATAGGTATCCTGTTCGATAAGAAAAGCCAATCGCTTTTTCAGCTCTTGAAAAATCCATTTTATGTAGACCCTTATGGAAATTATACTCCCGTTGATGCCATTTGGTTTAGCGGTGAAATGGGCCTTCGTCGTATTGGAGAATTATTGCCTCTTAATTTTGATATGTAAGATCAATTATTCCCTTGATTTGCTTCTATTGATGTAAAAATTTCTGGCCGAGTTGGAACGGAAGCATGCTGAGACCCAATCAAAGTGATCTGAACCTATGTAGCGATAACCTAGTAAAAATTCATAGTTTTTATATTGAAGACGCTGAAATTCAACTTTTTCAAAGTCCAGGCTATGATTTTGCCCGTATGTTTATCAAACCTACATATTATAGTGCCATGAACAAGTACGATTTAAAAAAACTACAACGCCTTGAATCACTGGAAAACAGAAATACAAGAATTCTATTTTCTTTCTTACTTTTCAAAATAGCGCTTTTCTGTTTCTTGCAAATGTTCAGCCTTATTTAGAAAAGCTTCTTCTTTGAGCTTCAGGATGGATTTTCTTTACTGACTTTTCGAAAAACATACTTCATCTCCATAGCTATCTGCATACTCCGCTCCAGATATTTCTCATCTTGCAGGGCGGTGCCATCAAACGCTTTTGGATCTTCATAGGTGATCGGAAACCGACCCTCTGCGCCCATCACCATGGGGCAGGCCTCATTGGCCGAATCACAGGTCATGATGGCCCCAAAACCATGATTTGGGTTGAACGCATCATCATAGGTTTTTGAGAAACAAATCACAGGGTGCTCGCTTTCGGCATATTTTATGGCATATACAGGATTACTGGTCTCTGACAATTTTTGAATGGAAAAACCCTGTTTTGAAAGGGTCTCCGCTACTTTCGGAAACATTGCGGTAGCTTCAGTGCCGCCAGAAAAGCACTGCATATCTTTTATTTCAAAGTGATATGCCAATGTCTGCGCCCATACTTGGGATAGGTGGCTCCTGCGTGAATTATGGGTGCAAATAAAATTGAGGCGAATGGGCTGCTTATTTGAAATCTTACTTTTTAAATAATCAATAAATGGTTGTAAGATTTGCTTACGTTCGTCTGAAATAGTTGAGACATCCAAAGATTCGATAGTTTTTTCGATTTTGGATAAGAGTTGTGTTTTCATCTTTTGATTGATTTTATAACCCTACAATTTTGCTTCGTCTTTCGAATAAAAGGTTGTCTTTCCAAATGCCATCCAACGTTTTACCGACCCGTTCTCTTTTTCCGATATACCGAAATCCCACCTGTTCATGCAATTTGATACTGCCCTTGTTCTCGGGAAAAATGCCTGACTGCAATGTCCAATATCCTTCTTCTTCACTGTCTGAAATCAAACGTTGCATTAGGGCCTTGCCAATGCCTTTTCCTCTGGCATTTTCGCCAACATAAACGCTCACTTCAGCAACACCACCGTAAACACATCTGCCCGAAACAGGTGAAAGGGCCGCCCAGCCCAAAATTTTATTGTTCTCTTTGGCAATCAATCGACATGCCTTGATATGGGCAACATCCCAACTTTTATATTCAGGAACTTCGGATTCAAAGGTGGCAAAACCCGTGGCTATTCCTTCGGCATATATTCCTGCCACCTCGGGCCAGTCATCAGCTTTCATGGTTTTTATCTCTATGTCATTAGCGACCTTCATGTCAGCAGCAGTCAATTCTAGCTCTTTGGTTGTTCCAAAATTCCCTGAATTTTGAATCGAGCAACACCAGGTGCAGAATGGCCAGTACAATCGCGCCGGGTATGACGTTGATACTTATCAGGTGGAACAGTTCTTTGGCTTGAGAGGCAGGAACAGTAGTAACGAAAACAACAGAATCTGTAATTTTTAGCTTGATAGACAGCACCAAGACGATGGCCGAAAAGTGAAATGCATTGGAAAAAAGATGAACGATGTATTCCCACCTTGGAAGTCCCCCCATAAAGCCACGACTTTCTTTCTCTGAATAAGCATCGATTGCCAAAACGACTATATCTAAAACCGCCAGAGAAACACCGATTAGAAAACCTGCCTGTGTCTCGTCAATGAATAAAAACCATACAATCAATGGAAATAACACTGCCCTTGCGGTATGGGTCTTATGTTCAAAGATGCTTTCTTCTCTATTAAAAAGAGCGTATTTGAAAATATGAAGATAGAAGCCGTCGTAGGTAGCAAGTACCATGAACAATACCAAACATATTGTCGCCAAAAAGAATAAGATATCCATAATTTTTTATACTTGGATTAAATCAACAACAACCGCTACCCGGGGCACAAGCACCTTGGGCCGGTGCCATTTCAGGTTCTGCTACGCCGCAAGTTTCTTTTGCTTTGCAATCCGTTTTTTTAACAGCAAGGTTGAGAATCAATTTTTGGTCATTGTAGCTAAAGTCATTGACAAAGAGTTGTGCAGTGTGAAAATTATCGTTACTGTACTCAAACTTGACCTCTGCATCTCTGGCCATTGTTTTCATTCTGTCGACCTTGTTCAGAATGCCCAAGGCTTTCAAAGCCGTCATGAATACAGTTTTGTCTTTTTCTACCGGACTCTCCCACAATTGTATAATGGTTTCCTTCCAAAAATCAGTCCCTGCGCCACAGTCCACCACATCAACAGTGATGTTTTTCACTTCTGTGATATGATAGTTGGCGCCGACAAATTTGCCGGGTAAATATTCGAACAACAGGCTTTTGTTTTTATGGATTTCCAACAACTTTAAAAATTCACTGGTCTTCATTTAGCAACAATTTTGATGGATGTTCAAAAAAAACTCTTGAAAGAGTGATTGCAATTCCTCCCAACGTTCTGTATCAATACAATAGCACAGATTTTTACCTTCAAAGGTGCCCTCAAGTAGCCCAATTTTCTTGATTTCATTCAAATGCTGCGAAATCGTAGGCTGTGCGAGGCCGATTTCATCGACCAAATCGGTACAGATACAACCCTCTTGTTTGCTGATATACTGCAATATGGCCAAGCGGGCAGGATGTGCCATGACTTTGGCGATGGCCGCCAACTCGTTTTGATGGGTAGAAAAGATATGTGTTTTAGAAACACCCAAGATTTATAATTTAATATTGCAATATTACGATGATGTATTGAAATAAAAAAGGCCAGAAGCATTTTTCTGGCCAAGATTTTATCAGAACCAAGGTTTTTTGCCTACTTGGTAGGTATTGTAAAATTCTTCATCGGATTTGGTGAGGTAGATAATGCCTTCTATCAATCCGACAAGCCCCGTGGCCCATACTAAGAATACACCAACTCCCACACAGGTCAAAACCATTCCCACTACGGTGATTCCAAGCAGAATAAATCCTTCTTTGTTGTAACCCAAAATAAATTTGTGCACTCCTAAAGAGCCTACAATAATGGCTAAAATTCCTACTAGAATTTTTTTATTATCACCGCCGACATCTTTCAGTCCTTCACTAAATTCATTGGCTGTTTTTTTGGCTTCATCCTTAAAATCACCTGCTGCCTCTTTGGCATCGTTGGCTGCATCTTCGGCCTTATCGCCGAAATCTTTGTTTTCTTCTGACATAATTTTAAAATGTTGGTTGAACGAAGTTTAAATGTAGCAAATATTTCAATAGGCGGCATGTGTTCAAAGAAAGGCTTTATCAACAGGCTCCCAAAGTTCAATTTTATTGCCCTCTGGATCCAAGATCCAACCGAATTTGCCATAGTCGTATTCTTCAACCTCACCTACAATAGTCACCCCTTCTTTTTTCAGCGCTGCCAAAAGTTCTTGTAGGTTTTCGACCCGAAAGTTCATCATAAACTGTTTCTCACTGGGGTCAAAATAGGCGGTGTCGTCCTTAAACGGACTCCATTGTGTCATGCAGTCATTCCCTTCCTTGTCTTTCCACCAAAAACTCCATCCATATTGGTCTACGGGTATTCCCAAATGGGTCTTGTACCATTTTTTGATATTGTCAGGGTCTTTGGTCTTGAAGAAAAATCCACCTAGACCTGTTACTCTTTTCTTCATTGGATCGCTATTTTGTCATTCCCATGAAGGCGGGAATCTTTATTAATTACAACCATTTGCCACGCTCAGTTTTCAGCCATGCTTCGACTGCACTTTGACTGCGCTCAGTGTGACACGCCCAAAATGACAGCTCAGCATAGACTACGGTGGGAACCTGTTCGATCATATTCTGTTGGACACTAATTTCACGTATGGCACGAATTCAAAATATTCTGATTAGTGAAAATTAGTGGAATTCGTGTCCTTTTACCGTTTCACATTTTTCTCGTACAGTTCAACCCAATCTTTGACCGTCATTTTTTGGCAGAGTTCGGCAATCAATTCGTAAGGTATGCTCTCCATTTTTTTGAAACGAATGCAACTTTTGCCCATATCCAATTTTGTTTTGACATGTTTTGGATACTCTTTTACGAACCAGTCCAACAAGTTTTTATCCGCATAAATTCCAGAATGATATAATGCCACAAAGTTTTTTTGGGAAGCAATATTGATAAATGGCAGCGGTTGTTTGGGGTCACAATGATACCCATCAGGATAGATGTTATGGGGCACGTAGAAACCTATCATTTTATAGGTGATTCCCTCTTCAAAACCTTCAGGGAGGTTTTCTTTTACCGTGTTCCGTAGTTTGGATACCGGCTCTTTCCGGTTGTCAGGTACTTTAGAAATGTATTCCTCAACAGTCTTTGCATCTATGGTCATAGTGCTATTATTTACGTTGTAAGATAAGTGATGAAATCAGTGAAATGATGAGTCCAATAATAAATACCAGCGCAAACATAAAGACCGCTGCCTGACCACTGGTGAACTCTTGAATTTCTACAGTGGGGTCTTCTGCCTTCATCTTTTCAGCGTATTCTGCAAAAAAATCTGGATTGATGACCGAGGTATAAATGAAATCGGCAACTGCTATTCCGATTGCGGTGAACACAGAAATCAAAAGACCGATGATCATTCCTTTTTTGAAATTGAGCTTGCCGTTGTTTTGCTTATCCCTAAAATGCCGTATTCCAAAATATACAAAAAGCAACGAGGCCACAATGGTCGCATAACCAAAGGCTTCATTTGTGGTAATGTCGAAATACAATCCCGAAAGAAAAGCAACAAAGCCAACAAGTATTCCGAAAGCACTGAATTTGATTACAGCTGTTTTCATGGTGTATCGTTTTTGGTTTGGGCTAAACTATTGCAAAACCTGAAATTGGTCTTCATACTAAAGTACTAAAACAACGGTACTTTTGGCTGAAACGGCCTTTAACCCGCAATAATTTGGAGTTCTTTTGCCCTTTGGATGGCTTGGGTACGGCGTTTGGCATCCAATTTTACCAAAAGATTGGAGACGTGTGTCTTAATGGTGCTTTCAGAGACGAAGAGCTTTTCGCCGATTTCTTTGTTGGAGAGGCCGTTTGAGATTTCGAGCAATACTTCGTACTCGCGGTCGCTGATGCCCAGCTCCTTTATTTTTTTGGCATCGATTTCCCCATCTTTTCTGGGGATGGTTTCTGCTCTCTTTTTATTGATGTAAAGCCCGATACCTAAAAAGACAATGGCCACGATAGCAATGATGAGCTCAATCGAAGTGTCGCCGACCAAAAAGGCATATTCGCTTAGTCGGAAGAGTATGAGCAGTGCGACGATGAGTGTTGAAAAGATAAAGATGGTTTTCTTCACATTGAACTCAGCTAAAATTAGGAAAACCGCTCCTTGATTTTCTCCACAATGACCTGGGCCAATTTTTCCTTGCTCTGAAAACTCCAACCTGCGACATGCGGTGTCATCAGCACATTTTTGGCCTTTCGCAAATACTTAAAAGGTTTTGGTTTTCTTGTAAACCATTCTTCAAATGATTTTTTCTCATATTCAAGCACATCCAATCCTGCCCCAAGAACTTTGCCCGATTTCAAGCCTTCAACCAAATCTTGGGTGACGATACATTTGCCCCGGGCAGTATTGAGCAGCCAAAAGGGTTTGTGAAAGGCGTTGATAAACTCGGTATTGACCATACCCGTGGTCAATTCGGTCTGGGGCACGTGCAAGCTGACCACATCACTGCGCTGTTGAAACTCCATGATGCCCACCTGTCTGGCATGGTCATCACCGACACCGCCAACAATGTCATAGCAGATGATTTCAACATCAAAACCCTGTAATTTTTTGGCAAAGGCCTTGCCCATATTTCCATAGCCGATGATACCAACGGTCTTTCCATCAAGCTCAACACCTCTATTGCCCTCACGGTCCCATATTCCTTTTCTGACCTCTCGGTGCGCTTTGAGCATATTGTTCATCAAGGCCAACAGCATGCCCAAATTATGCTCGGCGACGGCATTGCGGTTTCCCTCGGGGGCATTTGCCAAGAAAATATCCTTTTGTTTCGCATAGCGAACATCAATATTTTCCATACCTGCACCGACACGGCCAATGAACTTTAGGTTTTCGGCCTTGTCCAGAAATTGTTGGTCTATGGTAAACCTACTGCGGATGATGATGCCATCATAAGCGTGTATTTTTTTCTCAATAGTTTCTTTTGAAGAGGTGTAGTCCTCGTGGTTTTCAAACCCCATTTTGGCAAACTCATCAATAAGCAGGGGATGGTTGGTGTCTAGATGCAGTACCTTCATATTTTAGGATATGTCGTCTTTGTCATTTCATGTTCCACATTGCCCGTATGTGCGGTATTTTGCTTTTCAAAAAGAAGTAAGTGCACTTCTTCACCCTCTTTTGTGGATGGGCAATGTTCAACCCCTTTGGGTACCACGATGATTTCGCCCTCTTCCACCACTTCGGTACGGTCTCTGAATTTCATGTACAATGTGCCCTTCAATACCTGAAAGAGCTCATCTTCGTTTTCGTGCGAATGCCACACAAACTCCCCCTGTATTTTGGCCAAGATGACCTGCATGTCATCCACTGTGGCTATTTGATGCGGATGCCATTGTGCATCAAAAAGCGCGTGTTTTTCTTTTAAATTGATGGGTTTCATAGATTAGATTCCTAATATCATCTTGGCAATCAAGAAATAAATCAAAATACCAAAAATATCATTGCTTGTCGTGATGAACGGCCCTGTGGCTATGGCAGGGTCAATCCCCCTTTTGTCCAAAAACAACGGAATGAAGGTTCCTATAAATCCTGCAACCACGATTACGGCTATCAAAGAGACCGAAATGGCCACTGCGGTCATGAAATCGCCTTTCCAAACCCACGTGAACAGCAGCAGCAGTGCAGCAAGTATGATTCCGTTTAAGAGTGCCAAGAGCATTTCTTTGACCAAACGGTTACTGATACTGCCCTTGATATCATCATTGGCAAGTCCTTGTACGATGATGGCACTTGATTGCACACCAACATTTCCGGCCATGGCCGCAATCAAGGGGGTAAACAAGAAAAGGATGGTGTATTTTCTGAAAACTTCCTCAAATCCGCCCATGATTACAGCAGCAGCAGCGCCTCCGAACAGGCCCAGAATAAGCCAGGGCAAACGCGCGCGCGTCAATTCCCAAATACTGTCGTCGGCCTCTACATCTTGAGAAATACCTGCCGCCAATTGGTAGTCTTTATCTGCTTCCTCGCGAATCACATCCACAATGTCATCAATGGTGATCCGTCCCACTAATCGTCCGATTTCATCTATCACGGGAATGGCCTCCAAATCATATTTTGACATGATTTTGGCAACCTCTTCAGGCTTTTCGTTCACATTTACATAGTCAACCTTGGGGATGTACACCTCCCTGATATGGGTCTCGGTAGAAACGGTCAACAAATCTTTCAGTGAAAGCCTGCCCTTCAATTTTTCTTCATTGTCGATTACATAGATGGAATGTACCCGGGTCACGTTTTCGGCCTGCGCGCGCATTTCTTTTACGCAACGGGTGACCGTCCAGTTTTCATTGACCTTGACCAACTCTTTTGCCATCAATCCGCCAGCAGAATCTTCGTCATATTGCAACAGGTCGACGATATCTTTGGCATGCTCGCGGTCTTCTATTTCTGAAATGACCTCTTGAACAATCTCCTTGGGCAGTTCACCAACAATGTCAGCGGCATCATCGGTGTCCAATTCCACAAGCTCCTCGGCTATTTCTTTTGCCGAGAGGTTGTTCAGAACCGCCTCACGCACATCTTCATCAAGTTCTGTGAGAACATCAGAGGTCTTTTCACTATCTAAAAGCTTGATGAGGTACGTGGCTTCTTCATCATCCAACTCATTGGCAATATCAGCAATGTCGGCATAATGATATTCATTCATCATCGCCAATAACTGGGTATCTTTATCTGCCGCGATGAGTTCTTGAATGTGTTCTACAAGCCCATCTGTGAGTTTAAACGGAGTCATTTTCTATGTTCTTCGTCAATGCTATAAATTCTGCCACCGAAAGCTGTTCGGGGCGTCGGTCAAATATAGCATCTTCCCTGAGATTATCTGAGAGCTGAAAGACTTTAAGACTGTTGCGCAACGTCTTTCTTCGTTGATTGAACGCTGCCTTGACCACTCTGTAGAAAAGTTTTTCATCACAGGGTAATGTTTCCTCTTTTTTTCGGACCAAACGCAACACCCCAGATTGCACTTTTGGGGGAGGGTCAAATACCTGCGGATGTACCGTGAACAAATATTCAGCATCGTAGAATGCCTGAACCAGCACCGATAAGATACCATAGGTTTTGCTTCCTTCTTTTTCACAGATGCGCTGTGCCACCTCTTTTTGGAACATGCCCGAAAATTCAGGTACCTGTTGCCGCATCTCGAGCATTTTGAAAACAATTTGGCTCGATATATTGTAGGGAAAGTTGCCCGTGATGGCGAATTGTGCATCGCCAAAGATTTTTGTGAGATCAACTTTTAAAAAATCGGCCTCGACAATGTTGAGCTTTCCATTTTTCTGCAACACTTTGGGATGCTCTAAAGGAAAACTATGGTTGAGATATACAATCGACTCCTCATCTAAGTCCATGGCGACCAAATCGACACCTCGCATCAAAAGATATTTGGTCAGCACACCTGTGCCCGGGCCAATCTCCAAGACTTTGGAATACCCTTCAAGCGACAGGGTTTCTGAAATCTTTTGGGCAATGTTTTCGTCTTTCAGAAAATGTTGGCCGAGGTGTTTCTTGGCTTTTACGGGAGTTCGGCCCTGCCCATTTTGATCTGGCTTCGACGTGGTTTCCCTGAATTTTTTAGACATGGGCGTTTTACTCGATAATCGAGATTTATTATGATCCGGTCCCGATAACTCCCGATAGCTATCGGGACGAGACTGTCGAAATCTAAGATTAGTTTCCTTCCAATGCCTCGTGGACTTTCCCCGAGGTGGTTATTTGCAAGGTACTGCGAATTCTACAAAAGAATGTGGCTGCTATGGTATTTGCTGGCTGATGACTTCCAGTTCGGTTCTAAAGGCGACAAACTTATTGGAAAACAGTTTCATGCCCTCTTCACGTAATTGGGGTGCGTCATCTTGATAGTATTTTTCCAATGTGGTTTTATCAGGGCAGGTGTATTGCACAGAATAAGAAGTTCCGCCCATTTCTTCTTCAACCAATACTTTGGACATTTTGGCGTGTGAGAACTTGCCCGTTGCCAGCATATCGGGAATGTGCTTATTGCGCATCCATGACAGCCACTCATCGTGCACATCGTCATCAATGTTGATGGTAACGTTGTAGATTATCATAAGTATAAATTCAAGCGCAAATCTAAAATTCAATTATAACCAACTCAAAGCAAATCTAAAATTTTTCATTTTTAGTCTTATTTAAGTTCCAGGATATTTGCTTTTTGAAATCTTGAATCAATGAACCAAAAAGAATATGTTGATTAACCTGAGTAATATATCAAGCGACATGACTTCAAAAGCCATAAAAGTAGTTTGGGTTTGCACTTGAAATTTGCGTTTGTGTTTAATTGATTACATCACCCCGTAAAATCCGGAAATTTTTCTGCGCCTGCGGAAAGTAATAACTGTCTTGGTAATTGTAAATGATTTTTTCGTAGTGCGATTTGGCCTTTTCAGGCTCGTTCAACACATTTCTGTACAGTTCAGCCAAAGCAAAATGGGCATCATCGGCAAGAATATCGTTGGCGTAAAACTCACATATTTTTTTATAGTTGAATTCGGCCTCATCGTATTTTTTGACCTTTTCCAGTAGGTTTCCTTGTTTCAAAAGGGCCTCGTCCTCAATTTTTTCCCCTTTGTGCTTTTGCAGGATATCATCAAATCTAGCGATGGCCTCCTCTGTTTTGTTTTGATAGGCCAAAAAGTCAGCTCGCGCATATTTTTTTAAAGCGGTTTGGGTAGAATCTTCAAAAGAATTGTCAGAAATCAAAAGGCTCAGCTGCATCGCATCATTGGCTATCAGCTGTGACGTGGAACCACGAAGCACTTTCAATTGGGTCAGCGCCCAATCAAAGTCACCTTTGTAAAAACTGGTCTGTGCCACCTTAAATCGGGCATCTTGGCCGAGAACATCATTTTTTAAATCCTTTTGTACTTGGGTAAAATAAATCAGTGCCTCATTGAATTTTTGGTCATAGACCAAAATATCGCCCAATGCCATTTTTACATACGCCTCGCCATATCTGCCCAAAGGTAGCTTCAAACTTTTTTTGAGCATTGTAATGGCTGTTTCGGGCGCATCTTTTTTAAAGGTCAAAAAATTGGAAAATGCCACCTGCAAAGGTTGGGTCTCCGGGGTATTGCCATACTCCGCAATGAGGGCATTGAATTTTTTGTCTACATTGGTCAACTCCCTCTGGTCGGCATCCATCAGTGCAATCTCTATCAGGTTGAGTTCCGCATTTAGCCTGGTTCGATTGTTTTGGGCATTGGCGATGATGTACTCAAAAACTGAAACCGCGGTATCAAGTACATTTTCTTCCATAGCTATTCGGCCTAGATATTCTAGACGGTCAAGGGCACCATTTTCACTGCGTTTAAAAATGGCTTTTTCTTGATTGAAGGCACTCTTGTATTGTTTTTGTTGAACGAACAGCCAACTCAACAGCTCATTCCAAAGTAAGTTGGGCTGATTTTGGGCATTTTGGAGCAGCAGTTGCCTAAATTGCACATTATTCTCCGCATTGGGATCTTCAGAAATGAAATCGTCAATATTTCGCAACACATTTGAACGTGAAGCCTTGCCGTCAACAATCAGTTTAAGATATGATTGGTACATTTTCTCAATGTTGCCCTGCTCCCCGTAGATACGGGCCAATTGAAAATCATAGTTCAACTCTGGTTTTAGCGTCATAGCTTTGGTGTAGGCACTTATCGCTTCATCAAGCAGAGCGTACTTTTGAAAACGATAGCCAACGGCGTAGCCATAATTCGGATTTTCATCTATTTTTTCGATAGCCCTCTGGTAATACTGCCCTGCTTTTTCCGGTTCGTCTTGTAAGGTGTAATTGTAGCCCAGTTCTATGAAAAACGTTGGAAAAACATACGGGTCTTCTACCTTTTCTAGAAGGAATTTTTCTGCATCATCGTAACGTTCCAGTTGCTGGTAACAAGCGACAAGGCCTTCGGAGAAATCTGTACGACGTGGATTTCGATCCACCAATTTTTCATAGAAAACAACCGCTTTTTCATAATCCCCCTCACTGAAATACTGCTTGGCAAGAAAATCATCTTGGGCGAATGAAGGTTGAAGTACGAAGTACGAAATTAGAAGTAAGAAATACCGCATATTCAAATATAACGGAGAAAATAGGGGAATAATGTTAAGCGATTGACAAAACCCCTTAATCAATCACCTCAAACCCACAATAGGGCACCAATACTTCAGGTATTTTGATTCCATTTTTGGTTTGGTAATTTTCCAAGATTCCGGCTAAAACCCTGGGCAGGGCCAAAGCACTGCCATTGAGGGTGTGGGCCAACAGGCTTTTGCTATCCGAATCCTTAAAACGGAGTTTCAAACGGTTTGCCTGATAGGTCTCGAAGTTGGAAACCGAGCTGATTTCCAACCAGCGGTCTTGTGCGGTGGAGAATACCTCAAAATCGTATGTCAGTGCTGCTGTAAAGCCCAGATCACCGCCACAGAGCCGTAGGATGCGATAGGGCAATTTCAGTTCGTCGAGAATGGATTTTACATGCTCGACCATACTATCCAACGCATTGTACGAATTCTCGGGATGCTCAATCCGAACAATTTCCACTTTATCAAATTGGTGCAGACGATTCAATCCGCGTACATGGGCTCCATAGCTTCCCGCCTCTCTTCTGAAACAGGGGGTGTAGCCCGTCATTTTGATGGGAAAATCTGTTTCGGCCAAAATTTCATCCCTGTACATATTGGTAATGGGCACTTCGGCTGTGGGTATCAAATACAGGTCATCACCGGAGACATGGTACATCTGCCCTTCTTTATCGGGCAACTGCCCGGTGCCATAACCCGATGTTTCATTAATCAAAAGTGGTACCTGTACCTCCTGGTAGCCTGCTTGGGTGTTCTTGTCCAAAAAATACGAAATGAGTGCACGCTGCAGTTTGGCACCCTTGCCCTTGTAAATGGGAAAACCTGCGCCACTGACCTTGACCCCGAGCTCAAAATCGATGAGGTCGTATTTTTTGGCCAGTTCCCAGTGGGGTAGGGCATCGCCACCCAAATCGGGGATTTCACCCTTTCTGAATACCTCCTCATTGTCTTCTTCTGAATTGCCAGCAGGCACCGATTCATGGGGTGTATTCGGAATTTGATACAAAAGATTGTTCAGCTCTTCAGTGATTCCGTTCAAGGTCTCGGTCAAATTCTTTGAAGTGTCTTTGAGTCCAGCTGTTTTTTCTTTGATGGCATTGGCTTCTGCCACTTTTCCAGTCTTGAAAAGTTGTCCGATTTCTTTTGATAATTTGTTCGATTCCGCTAAGGTGCTGTCCAATTCAGTCTGGGTCGCCCTCCGCTTTTCATCCAATAGTAAGACACCGTTGAGCATGGCCTCGGCATCGACATTTCTTTTTTTTAATGCCTTGACGAGTGCGTCTTTGTGTTCTCGAATTGCTGGTAACTGAAGCATGAAATCGGTTTTGAAGCGCAAATTTAGGGGTAATTGTTAGATGTTGGATGTTTGATGCTCGATGTTTTTCTGTTGGACACAAATTGCACGAATGATTACGAATACTTTTTGAACTTGTATTTGATATTTGAGTTTGTATTTGCAACTTGAACCTTCAATCTTCCCCACGGGAAGGTGAGGGCAATATCCATTTGTTGTGTGAAAAATGCTTCCACGGCACGCTGCCCAAATCGACTTTCGGATCAATGAACTGGTGGTATTTGCTCTGATTGATTTTTACCCGATTGGTCACGTACACAGCAACATCTTCACCTTTTTCTGCGAACTCTTTTTTGATGCGTTGGGCAAATTGCCATGTAAAATCAGGATAACAGGCCACTTTTCGTCGCTGTTTTTTGGTCAAATAATCATCGAGCTCAATGCGTGTAATTTTACCGGTCTCTTTATTGACCGCACGCATCGAAAGGCTGCCCGAGCGGCTGCGCAGCATCATGCGCCAACTGAGCCGGTGGCCCTCCTCCGTCCAGAGCACATCGTCTTCAAAGGTATGGTGGCGCAATGGCAACAATAGTTGCACTATGAAGTAAACGGACATAAAAGCCACAATCTGATTTCGGTTTTTGGGGATGGTGATCGCAGTCGGCACCTGTACTTTCTTTTTGGGCAAAAAGAGATTCCTGATGGTCTGAGGTTCAAAAAAGAACACACAGAATGCGAGGGACAAATAAGGAAAAATACCTATCCGAAATACATAGCTGTTGAACAAATGAAAAAATATGGAAAGTACAAAGGCTATCTTTCGGGTGGGTTTCCAAAGTAGTGCGGGTATGACCAACAAATCGAACAAAATACCAAAGACCGCAATGATTTTGTGCACCCATTTTTCTTGCAAGAGCTCACCAATCAAGGGATAGTCTTTTTTGCTGCGCATCAAGATTTCGATAATGCTGAAATCGAGCCAGTCACCGTACAGTTTTGCTACGGAAGCATAGGTATACACAATGAACAACTGTACAATAATCGTCCATCGCACATAATTGTACATGGCGTCGGTTCGTATGGATGGATTCAGTTTGGCATCCAAAGAAAAATTTCTATGGGCGGGCAACAGTGCCATGATGAATGCCAGCAACATCAATAAATAGTAGTGGTTGTTGTAGGATGTTTTCTGCATGAGGTACACCCCTGACCACATCACGGCAAAGGTGAATGCTGCAAAACGATACCGGTATCCAACGGTGATCAAGATGCCCATTACGCCCATGAGGGCAAAATAGAAATACATGCCATTACCCGGTAAGGGCTGTAACCATTCAAAACCGATGAACGAGAACGTGAATTTTGGCTCGATAAAGGTTCTGCGAACCCAGCCCGTGCCAATGGCTCCAAAACTTTCCGCACATACGAGCAAACCATAGAGAACCCTGAAAACGATGAGTTGGGCGTTATCGATTTTCTTGAAAAGAAATTTATTGAGCACCTTGTCTTTTGATTAAGTTCAGAGAAACGTTTTTGTCTTTTTGAAGCTGCTTCTTCAAATCTTCCAACGAATTGAATTTTTGTTCGTCGCGAAGACGTTGTAAAATGTCTATCTGCATTTTTTGACCGTAAAGATTTTGGTCGACATCAAAAAAATGGATTTCAATCCGTGTTCTTTCACCGCCATCATTCACAGTTTCTACTGTAGGATTAAGGCCGATGTTCATCATGCCAAAAAAATACTTCTCTGCTATTTTGCTTTTCACCAGATATACCCCTTTTTTTGGAATCAGCTTGTAGGTCTCTTGAATGGCCAAGTTGGCCGTTGCAAAGCCCAGTTCACGCCCAAGGCCTTTGCCCTTTTCGACGGTTCCGGTAAGCATGTACTCATACCCCAAATAGTCATTGGCGGTAGCCACATCACCATCATGAAGCGCTTTGCGAATCTTTGTCGAGCTGACAGATACGTCATCAATTTCTTGAACGGGTATTTCTTCTACCTTAAAATCAAACGTGTTTCCGAACGACACCAGATCATTGATATTGGCTGTTCTGTTTCTGCCAAAACGATGGTCATAACCAATGATGACTTTTTTGGCACTGAGTCCGTTGACAAGAATATCTCTCACGAAATCCACCGCTGAAAGTCTCGAGAATTCTTTGGTAAAGTGGTGTACGATCAAGTAATCAAGTCCAGTTTTCTCAAGAATCTGCACTTTTTCATCCAAAGTGTTCAACAACTTAATATCGGCATCTTTTTGCAGTACCATTCTGGGGTGGGGGAAGAAAGTGAGCACCATCGATTTCAATCCTGAGCTTTTGGCACTGTTTATGAGGCGGTTCAAGAGTTGAAAGTGCCCAATGTGAACCCCGTCAAATGTGCCGATGGTAACGGCAGTTTGGTGCGCTTTGTCGAATTTAGAAATGCCTTGGAGTGTTTCCACGAAGCGAAATGATAAAAAGGCTTATTTTAGTTTTTTTTATGCCCCTTTTGAATGAAAGCTAAGTTACATCTTGTTTTTACAATTACCATATTTTTGGTCGGCATTTGTGGCCATGCCCAAACGGGTTATTGGAAGCCGCTGCCCACCAAAGCCCAAACCAACGCAAATGCACGTATAGCTTCCACCGACCAAAATGTCGGTTATTTTGTTTTTGAGGAGACGGTATTTGCCAAAGACATTCAGCGTATCACAAGAGATGTATCTGCGACAGTTTTTTTTCCTGATAAGAATGGGCGACTAAAAGGTTTTTCCGTCAAAGAAACCCCAGTGTTCCATCCTGAGCTTTCGAAGAAATATCCCCAGATAAAATCCTTTACGGGATGGAGTGCAGATAAAAAGACCAAGATTCGGTTCAGTACCTCACATGTGGGCATTCAGGCAATGACCATTGATTTAGAGAATGGCCAGATGGGCTTTGTTCAAAAAACAGACCAAGGAATATATAAGGTCTACGACAAAAAAGATGGCCTTACTGCTAAAGATGGGTTTGTGTGCAGGACCCTGGCAATGGGACTTAAAAAAACCAATATCTCAAAAGCATTGGTCGATGACCAAGTCCTCAGAAGATTTCGCATTGCGGTCTCTACCACAGGGGAATATACAACCTATCACGGGGGTACGGTAGCTGATGCACTCGCTGCCATCAATGCGACCTTGACAAGGGTAAACGAGGTTTTTGAGACTGATTTGGGCGTAACCTTAGAGCTGATTGCCAACAACGACGAAGTCATTTTTACCGATTCGACCTCGGATCCCTATAACGGCAATCTAAATGCCCAAGTACAAAGTACATTGACGACCACCATCGGCGAGGCCAATTACGATGTGGGGCACCTTTTTCACCGTGACAATGACAACGGCAATGCAGGTTTTATTGGTTCTGTTTGTGTCGATGGCAGAAAGGGCAGTGCTTTTTCATCGGCGTTGACCCCTGAAGGCGATAATTTTGACCTTGATTTTGTATCCCATGAACTGGGACACCAATTCGGGGCGAACCATACCTGGTCTTTTGAATCTGAAGGCACCGGTGTACAGGCTGAGCCTGCAAGTGGCACGACCATCATGGGGTATGCGGGCATCGTTGAAGGTAACAATGTGGCCCCCAATGGTGATGATTATTTTCACTATTACAGCATTCTACAAATCACCGATTACCTTCAGACGGTGACTTGCGCCGAAACGGCGGCACTGACAAACAACCCTCCTTCAATCACCCCTATCAGTGATTTTGTGATTCCGAAAGGCACTGCATTTGTGTTGACGGCAACGGCAACCGACCCTGATGTGGGCGATGTGCTGACCTATGCTTGGGAACAAGTGGATAACGGTGTCGTCACCACCAGTACTTTTGGCCCTGAAAATCCAAGTGGGGCAAACTTTAGATCATTGCCACCAACAACAGATCGCAATCGCTATTTTCCGAGACTTTCAGAAGTGGTACAGGGCAATCTGACACAGACACAGCCTGCGACCAATTCAGCTTGGGAAACTGTATCCAATATTCAACGGGAACTCAATTTTGTCTTGACCGTGCGGGATAATGCAGCTGGTGGAGGTCAAGTGGTGACAGATTTGGTCAAAATCGATGTTGAAGATGCTGCAGGACCTTTTGCAGTGACCTCACAGACATCCAACGAAACATATCAAGCGGGAAGCACACAACAGGTAACATGGGATGTGGCCAATACCAATTTGGCCCCTATCAATGCAGAAACGGTCGATATTTTCCTTTCTTTAGATGGGGGTACAACGTTTCCATTGTTTCTTGCTGAAGATTTGCCCAATACCGGCAGTGCCGATGTGTTGCTTCCGGGCAATGCGACCACAGAGGCACGTTTTATGGTCAAGGCCAGTAATAATGTCTTTTTTGCGGTCAATAGCACAGACTTTACCATTGAAGAGACCGAGGTTGTCCTTGATTTTCCGGGACTGGATTTTGAAGCTTGCCAACCATCGGATGTAGACATTTCATTTACGTACAAGACCTATGGAGGGTTTTCAGAAGAATCTACCTTCAGTGCCGATGCCCCTCCTGGGCTAACGGTGACATTTTCTCCCACAACAGCTACAGCTGATGATACGCCTGTTCTCATATCAATTACTGATACAGGTGCAGTGGCTGAAGGAAGTTACCCATTGACCATTACTGCCACTTCGGCCACCGTGACCCAAGAGGTGGTTTTGAACCTAAGCTTATATGATACGACTTTTGATGCTGTGACATTGACCAGCCCGACTGACGGAGAGTTGAATACAGCTGTCAATCCACTTTTTGAATGGCAAGCTGAAGTTTCGGCAACTGCTTACGATTTGGAAATAGCTACGGATGATGCCTTTACTGCCATTGTGGAAACAGCCACAGTGGCAACCAACAGGTATAAATCAACCAGCTTGGAACCCCAGACCAATTATTTCTGGAGGGTAAGACCAAAAAATAACTGTGGGGAGGGAGTATTCAGTACCGCACTTGATTTTACAACCATTCAAATAGACTGCAAAAATCTTTCTGCTGTAGGATTGCCTGCTGAAATTTCACCCCAGGGTACCCCAGAAGTCACCTCAACGATTACTTTTTTGGAAGACCTCGTAGTCGCCGACGTGAATGTTGGTGTCAGTTTAACCCATTCATTTGTGGAAGATTTGATTATCTCACTCACCTCTCCTTCGGGTACCACCGTGGTCTTGACTTCAAAAAATTGCGGTTCACAAAACAATATCGATGCGATTTTTGACGATGATGGTACTGTTTTGGTATGTGGAGGAACTCCTGCCATCAGCGGTACCGTACAACCTGTAGGTGTTCTGGAAGCCTTCAACGGAGAATCGTTGCTGGGCGACTGGGTATTGACAGTTCAAGATACCGCACCATCAGATGGCGGGGCATTGGCCGATTTTTCATTGGAGGTCTGTGCAGAAGGTGCTTTCAGGCCAGATGATGATGAAGATGGTGTATTTGATGATGGCGATGACCTTTGTTTGGGTACTCCAAAAGGGGTTGCTGTTGACACCAATGGATGTGCACTCAATGACTTTGCGGTAGACAATTTTCTGATCACCGTGAGCAGTGAGACTTGTCGAAACAACAATAATGGCCAAATTGAAATCACCGCAAGTGATGAAAGTATTGATTACACGGCAACACTTTCTGGGGATGGAGTGAATGAAACGGTTGATTTCACAGACACTGGTGCATTTCAAAACCTTGCTTCTGGGCAGTACTCATTATGCATTACAGGAACTGATGGAACCATAAACTTTAGAGAACGATGTTTCGAGATCAATATTGAAGAACCCGAAGTTCTTACCGTTTCAACGACGTTGGTGGCCGATCAGAAAAAATTGATTTTCAATTTGAACGGCGGTAATCTTTACAACATTGAAATCAATGGTCTGTTGACCCAAACGACTGCCTCTGAAATTATGCTTGACCTGAAAGAAGGCCAAAACAATTTGAAAGTATCCACCAATTTACCGTGCCAGGGCACTTACGAAGAAGAGATTTTGCTATTCGGTGAGCCTGTGCTATATCCCAATCCTGTAAGTACAACAACGAACATCTATTTTGCCGATGATGCTGAAAGGGTCAATATTGCAATTTACAGTGTGAACGGTCGGCTGATCCGAACAGAGAAGGTTTCAAAAAATGGGAACGTTTTGTCAATGGATTTTGGAGGATTGCCCCCCGGAGTCTATTATATCAGGGCATCAAGCGCCAATCAAAGCAAAGTATTGAAAATGCTGAAACAATGAAAAAGATAGCGGGCATCATAATGGGTTTTGTTTTTCTTGTTGGATGTGGTGGAGGTGACGATGGGCCACCACCGCAACCGGAAGCCCCTGCATTGGTCTTTCCATTACAGAACTCAGAATGCACCACAGGACAGGATGTGAGCGAAACCCAGACCCAAGTTACCTTTGAATGGCAAGCTTCCGCCAATACGGATAGCTACACGCTGAGTGTGGTCAATTTGAATACCAATGTGAGTCTACAGCCCATTACCACCCAGAATACCATGGCTAGTGTTTCCATAGACAAGGGCACCCCGTTTTCATGGACGGTGACCTCAAGAAACCAAGCTTCTGGATTGACCGCTGTAAGTGATAGCTGGCTATTTTATAACGAGGGGGCACAGACCAATTATGCTCCTTTTCCGGCACAGATCATGGCTCCGCAACCAGGGTCGACCATAAACGCCAACGCAATGGGCCAAACTACCTTAAAGTGGAATGGTACAGATGTAGAAGATGACATTGCATCTTATGAAGTGTATTTTTCAGAGCAGAATTCGCCTGAAGTATTGGCGACCACTGATGCCAATACCACAGAAACGACGGTCAACATCAGTTCTGGCACCACCTATTATTGGAAGATTGTGACCATTGATGCCCAAGGCAATGAGTCAGACTCAGGAGTATTCGACTTTAAGGTGCTGTAAATGAGTTCATCAGGTATTGTTGAACTCGTTCATGGTGTTCTTGACCCCTGCAAAAATGAAGGAACGTACCAAATCGGTTGATTTTTTCAACCGTTCAGAAAGGGCTTTGAGTTCTTCTTCATTCCATTTTCCAAGTACATAATCCACCTGTTTACCCTTGCCGAAATCTGCACCGACACCAAATCGGAATCGGTTGTATCTGGTGGTCTGTAAGGTATTTTGAACATCTTTTAGCCCATTGTGTCCGCCATCACTTCCTTTGGTCTTTAGACGTAGTGTTCCGAAGGGTAAATTGATATCATCGGTGATGATGAGAATGTTTTCAAGAGGAATGTTTTCTTTTTCCATCCAGAAACGAACTGCTTTTCCACTTAAGTTCATATAGGTCGAGGGTTTTAGGCAAAGCACCGACCTACCCTTATATTTGAACGTAGCCACATCACCAAGTTTGACAGTTTCAAATGTCAGGTTTTCTTCGTTGGCAAGCGCATCCAAAATTTTAAAACCAATATTGTGGCGGGTCTCTGCATAGTCTTGCCCAATATTGCCCAGACCGACAATCAAGAACTTTTTCATGGTATCAGTTTCTTCAAGAAGGGATTTTTTGGAAGTGAACAGGGAGTGAATCCATCGAAACATGGTCAAACTTTCCACTAAAAATACAAAAGCATCCCTAAAATCATTTTAGGGATGCTTTCACAGTAATGTGTGTTTTGCTTATTCTGCTTTTTCTTCTGCGGGGGCTTCTGCAGCTGGGGCTTCGCCACCAGCTTCAGCACCTTCACCACCTTCGACAGCTTCGCCTTCAACACCTTCTTCTTCCTCATCTTCCTCGACCACAATGGCGGCACGTTGTGTTTTCACTTGAACTACCACGGTTGAGTCAGGATGTAGAATGGTAAAATCGTCATTCAGCAACGATTCCACAGAAATATTATCACCGATTTTCAATTTAGAAATGTCAACATTGAAGAAATCGGGCAAATCTTTGGGCAACGCCCTGATTTCCAATTTTCTTTTTCTGAACAATAATCTTCCACCATTTCGTACCCCAGGAGAATTTCCTTCCAACCTTACAGGTATTTTCATGGTCACAGGTTTGTCATCGAACAGTTGATAAAAGTCGATGTGCAAGATGTTGTCAGTAACGGGGTGAAACTGAATATCCTGTAGAACAGCATCATATTTTTCACCGTTTTCCACTTCAATCACAACTGTGTGTGCATTGGGGGTGTAGACCAAATCTTTGAATGCGATTTCATCTGCTGAAAAGTGCAATGGTGTTTCCCCTCCGTACAGCACGCAAGGGACCTTTCCAGCATTACGTAGGGCCTTGGTCGATGACTTGCCCACGCTTTCTCTTTGGGATCCTTTGATTGTAATTGACTTCATTTTGAAATTATAGATTATTAATAATTGATTACTGTCTTAAACACTTTGATGGTACATAATGCTTACATCAAAAATTTTGAGGCAATTGAGGTGTTGTGGTGCACACGGTGCATGACATCGGCGAAAAGGCCGGCACAACTCAATACCTTGATTTTATCGCTCTTATTGGTCGGGGGAATCGAATCGGTAATGATCAATTCCTCCAACTTTGATTTTTCAATTTTTTCATACGCATCACCAGACAGAAGCCCATGTGTGGTAATGGCGCGAACGCTTTTGGCGCCGCGCTCCATCATCAAATCAGCTGCCCTGGTCAATGTGCCCGCAGTATCTACCATATCATCAACAAGCACCACATTTTTACCTTTGACCTCACCTATCAGCTCCATTTTCTCTATGACATTGGCTTTGGCCCTTTGTTTGTAACAGATGACAACATCACTTTCCAGCGCCTTTGAGTAGGCGTAGGCTCTTTTTGAGCCGCCCATGTCAGGTGAGGCAATGCAAAGATTGTCTAGGTTCAATTTTTTGAGATGTGGCAAAAACAATGTCGATGCAAACAAATGATCCACGGGCTTCTCAAAAAACCCTTGAATTTGGTCAGCGTGCAAATCCATAGTGATGATACGGGTAGCACCAGCTGTTTCCAACATTTTGGCAATCAATTTTGCCGCTATGGGTACCCGGGGCTTATCTTTTCGGTCTTGCCTTGCCCAACCAAAGTAGGGCATCACCGCGGTGATATGTCTTGCCGATGCGCGTTTTGCCGCATCGAGCATCAATAGCATCTCCATTAAATTCTCAGAACTTGGGTGTGTGGAACCGATTATAAAAATTCGGGCCCCGCGTATTGATTCTTCAAAAGAAGGCTGAAATTCGCCATCACTGTATCTCGAAAAAATGACATTGCCCAGTTCAGCGCCATATTTCTTGGCGATTTTCTTTCCCAATGCTGTACTCTGTGTACAGGCAAAAATCTTGGGTTCTGGAACTTGATAGGGCATTATAATCTCTTGTCGGTTAGTGTTTTGACCTGCTTCTTTTTAAAGAGGTGCAAATTTAAAAATTTAATCGGGTTGCAAAAGTATAAATATGGGTTATTTTGGTTTTGGGATTAAAATTATTTTTTAGCTTTGCAGTCCCATTTGCCGAAGTGGCGGAACTGGTAGACGCGCTGGATTCAAAATCCAGTGGTAGCAATACCGTGTGGGTTCGATTCCCACCTTCGGTACAGAAGCCTCGAACAACTGTTCGAGGCTTTTATGTTTCTGTTAAGCTCTTGCCAAATACGATTTTTGTTTATTGATTATTCGTAATTTTTAGACAAAAACAAAGTGTATGAAAATTTCTGCAATGGATATGGTAGGATTGACCACCTTGGTCCTGGTCGTTGTGACTGTGCTTGCCAGTATCAACTTTTCGTTTGGATGGGTTTTTTACCTCACCGTATTCGGGCAAATCATGGTCGGTGTAATGGTCTATAAAGTGTTGACTGACAATTATAAAACCTCAAAGACCTTTGAAGATTTTTACGAAGACAAATCCTATAAACAGGATGATTAGTTCGAAGCTACCTCTTTTTGACTTTTCCCTGATTTTTCAGGTTTGAATTCCATACCAAGCTCAGGAATGACCAATAAAGGAATTTGTGTATGGAACGCCGTTCGTTTCACTATGGGCTCTCTGGTCATTTTTTCCATATAGCTATGCTGATAATTGAGCATCGCCAATAAATGGATGTCAAGTTCGCCGGAAAAAATTTCCAAGGTTTTTGATACAGAGTGCAGCTCAGAGACGGTATGCACGAAGTGTTCGACCCCGGCCAAATATTTTCTGAGCATGTTCAGATTGAACTGTTGCAATTCGTTCAAGGGTTTTATTTGATACTGAACATGTACGATACGGATAACAGCATCAAATGTCTGGGCCATTTCTATCAACGGTGCCAATTCTGACGCGGTATAAAATCGATTGAAATCAGTGGCAAAGGCAATTTCATTCGGTGCAACGTAATCAAAGTGCTGCGGAATCGCCAGTACAGGACATTTTCTGACGTTCTTGATGATCCGAACCGTATTGCTTCCCATGAATACTTCCTCCATGCCCGAAGCTCCTTTTGTTCCGGTAATGACGATGTCAATACCATAGGTATCAATGACATCCAACACTTCATCTACCAACAAATTGAATGATGAGATGGTCTCAAATTGGTGGAGTGTATTCTTATATTTTGCTTGAATTTTTTTGGCTGTATTTTCAAGTCCTTGTTCAGAATTGGTCCTAAGGGCATCTTCAATTCGAACCCCGTCGATCATGGGTGCCATAAAACGACTGCTGGGGATCACCGGGGTGTAGGTGTTCAGCAAATAAAAGATGCATCTCTGATTTTGAAAAAGTTGCGTGGCGTATTCAATGGCATTCCATGCATTTGGTGAAAAATCCGTGGGAATCAATACTCGCTTCATCCTTACATTATTAAAAATAGATAAAGCGAAGTTAGTGCGACCCCATCGGGCAGTTTATGATATTTATCAGCTTTTGGTGTAAAATGCTCAGTAACCCTCGACCAAGTCTTTCAACTTTCGTTCATCGGCAATTCCGATTTTTTTGCCCGAAGTGTTGATATACCCTTTTTTCTTGAATTCAGAAATGATCCGGATGGCCGACTCAGTTGCCGTGCCTACCACATTGGCCATATCTTCGCGCGACAGGGTGAGGTTTAAGAATCCATCAGCATTTTCCCCAAAATTGTTCTTTAGGTACAGAAATGCCTCTGCCATACGCTGTTTCACGGTCTTTTGAGACATGTTGACAATGACGTCATCGGCTTCCTTCAAGTCATGGGCCATGTGACGGAGAACTTCGAGCGTAAAATTGGGATTTTTATGCAAAGTGTTCACAATACTGTCTTTGGGAATAAAACAGACCTCCATATCACTGACCGCCACCGCTGAAAGATTCGTGGATTCTTCTGCAATCACTGAACGTTGCCCCATAACCTCGCCCTTGGAGGCCAATTTCACGATTTGATCCTTACCGTTCGCGCTGAGTTTCGATAATTTTGAAACCCCGTTGCGGACGCAGAAAACCCCGTTCAATTTTTCACCCTCTTCAAAGAGTGGCTGCCCTTTTTTGATTTTTTTGGTGGTCTTTGAATCAGAAACTTTCTTCAATTCTTCTTTGTTCATTGCACGCAACGAGTTGAATTGCCGCACAATGCAATTTTCACATCTACTATCCATAATTTTTTGATTACCTGACATCTAAAATTACAGTTTCTGTATTTAAAAAAACCTAAAATTTTTTAGGTTGCTCAGATTGATTTCTGAAGCCCTTCTTTTGAAAGGATAAATATCTCACTTCTTTCTACCTTGATGAACCCAGCGTTACGAAATCTCGCCAACAAGTTGATGATGTATTCTTGTGAAGTGCCCAAGACTGCCGCCATATCTTCACGCTTCAGCCGTATTCGCATTTTTCCGTTTGTATGCTGGCCAAATTTATCTGTCAAGTACAAAAGTAATCTTGCCAATCGTTGTTTAATGCCCTTGTGCACGCAGAAAATAATCCGCGTGTGTTCATTGGTATTGGCATCTTCAACAAATGCACTCAAAAGATCGTTGCAAAAGTCTGCATTTGTCCTCAAGTTTTCAAGTACTTCGTTTTTGTCGAAACAACAAAGTTTGGTATCGGTCAGGGCAGTTGCCGACACCTTTGCCCCATTGTTCGTGACCATGGCACGCTTGCCCATGAGCTCTCCTTTTCCCAAAAAACGTAGAATATGTTCTTGACCCGAATGGTCAAGCTTACTGAACTTGCAGGCTCCCTCTCTGATACAATATAGTTTGTTGAGATGTTGGTTCTCTTTAAAAAGAACGGAACCTTTGGGCAAGAACAGGGTCTCTGAAGCATTCAGCATTTTTTGTCGTGCCGCTTCAGACAATGATTTGAAGTCATTTAACTGCTTGACCCTTATGGTGTCGCATTTTTTCATATAACAAAGGTAACAGCGGGCATTTTCTTAAAAACTGACATTTATCATATTTTGCCCGGTCGCCATATCGCATCTTTGGCCCAGGTATTAGCAAATCTGTATGGTCATTTCAAAATGTTATCATTGTGGTGATGATTGCGATAAAACCAAAGTAGTTTTTGATGAAAAAGAGTTTTGTTGCAATGGCTGTAAGACCGTCTATGAAATCTTTACCACCAATGACCTTTCATATTACTACGATTTAGAGGGCAGGGCAGGGGCTTCGCCAAATGAGGTCATAGGAAAGTATGATTTTCTGGAAAACCAAGCCATCGTAGAAAAGCTTTTGGAATTCAATGAAGATGGTGTTCAGGTCATCAATCTCCATATTCCGCACATTCATTGTAGCTCGTGCATTTGGGTGTTGGAGAATTTGAACCGACTGCATCCACATATCAAAAGCTCACAGGTTGACTTTCCAAAGAAAAAAGTGCGTATCACATACTCCAGCGAGAATCTTACTTTGATGGAATTGGCCATCTTATTGTCTCGAATCGGATACGAGCCCAACATTTCATTGGATGATTATGACAAAAAAACCAAAAAAGTTGATCGTAGCCTGATTTACAAATTGGGGGTCGCCGGTTTTGCTTTCGGCAATGTGATGCTACTCTCTTTTCCTGAATATTTTGAGGTCGAAGAGTTTTGGCTCGACCAATATAAGGTGGTGTTTCGCTGGTTGATGTTCGCTTTTTCGCTGCCCGTTGTCTTTTATGCAGCCCAAGATTACTTCGTCTCTGCCTTCAAGGGCTTGCGCTCAAGGTTGCTGAACATTGATGTGCCCATAGCTTTGGGCATTTTGACGCTGTTCTTGAGAAGCACAGCCGACATTGCCTTTGATTTGGGCTCAGGTTTCTTCGACAGCTTGACGGGCTTGGTATTCTTTTTATTGGTGGGCAGGTTCTTTCAGCAAAAGACCTATGCTTTTCTCTCGTTTGAGCGTGATTATAAGTCGTATTTCCCTATCGCGGTGACCAGATTGAAAAAAGACCATACCGAAGAAAAGACACAGATCTACGAAATCAGACCGGGCGACAGATTACTGATTAGAAACCAAGAAATACTGCCCACCGATTGTATTTTGATTTCAGGTAGTGCGCAGATAGACTATAGTTTTGTGACCGGCGAGTCACAACCCGTTTTCAAGCATTCGGGCGATAAGTTGTTTGCGGGCGGAAAACAGCAGGGCGGCCTTCTTGAAGTTGAGGTGTTGAAATCGGTATCGCAAAGTTATCTCACCCAACTGTGGAGCAATGCCGTATTTTCAAAGAACGAGGCCACACATTTTCAGACCATCACCGATAGTATCGGCAAACGGTTCACCGTTGCAGTACTGACCATCGCCATTTTGGCGACCTCATTCTGGTTGTTTTATGACCCGAGCAAGGCCATGAATGTCTTTACGGCAGTATTGATCATTGCCTGCCCCTGTGCCATTGCACTGGCCGCACCCTTCACTTTGGGCAATCTTCTGCGAATCTTTGGGAAGCATAAATTTTATGTAAAAGACTCCAATGCGATTGAGCGGTTGGCCCAAATAGAGATGGTCATATTTGACAAGACCGGTACACTGACCTCATCAGCCGAAAATACGATTGTTTATGAAGGGATGGAGCTAACCAATGCTGAAGCATCCTTATTGAAAAATACACTTAGGGCTTCCAATCACCCCTTGAGCCGCTCTTTGTATGAGATTTTGCAGAGCAATGAAATTTACACCTTGGATGAGTTTGATGAACAAACCGGAAAGGGCATCCATGGAAAAATGAAGGAACACTCCATCAAAGCGGGATCGGCCAACTATGTTGGGGAAATCAAAACCCAAAAGACGTTGGAAACATCGGTTCATATAAGTGCGGATGAAAATTACAAAGGTCGGTTTGTGTTCAAGAACAAATACCGCCCAGGTCTTAATAAGTTATTTGAAAAACTTGGTAAAAAGTATGCCACGGCCATTTTATCAGGTGACAATGAAGGCGAAAAAGAAACGCTCGAACGTATGCTGCCCTTTGGTACCCCCATGTTTTTCAACCAAAAGCCAGAAGATAAACTGGGTTTTGTAAAAACACTTCAAGAAAAACGAAAAGTCTTGATGGTCGGTGACGGATTGAACGATGCAGGGGCTTTGGCCCAAAGTGATGTGGGCTTAGCAGTTTCAGAGAACATCAATGTTTTTTCACCGGCCTGTGATGCCATTTTGGATGCTTCACGATTAAAGGGATTGGATAGATTGCTCAAAATGTCAAGGCAATCCATCGGCATCATCAAAATGAGTTTTTTGCTGTCGTTGTGCTACAATCTGGTAGGACTGTACTTTGCCGTAACCGGGCAGCTGCAACCAGTGATTGCAGCGATATTGATGCCTTTGAGTTCTATAAGCATTGTGGTTTTCACAACGGTCGCCACGAATATTTTGGGCAGAAGATTAAAAAAGATAAAAAGCTGATATATGTCATTTTTCTGGCAACTTAAGCGAGGTAGTTTTACCGCGAAATTCAGGCAGGTATGAGTGTTATTTATGTGTTGTTGGCAATCAGTATTGCTGTCGCAGTTTGCTTTTTTGCGGTTTTCTTGCTTTCGGTAAAAGCCGGGCAGTACGATGATGCCTATACGCCATCGGTTCGAATGTTATTCGAGGATGAGCTTGTGGAAAAATCAAAAGAAAAAAGTAATCCAACTAAAAGTGAAATCAAATAATTATGGAAGTACAACAGTTTCATTACGATAATAAAATCGTACAGAAGTTCCTGTATGCCACAATGCTTTGGGGTGTTGTGGGTATGGTCGTGGGCTTGTTGCTGGCCTTTATGTTTCTTTTTCCAAACTTAACGGATGGAATCTCATGGCTCAGTTTTGGGCGTTTACGGCCACTGCATACCAACGCGGTGATTTTTGCCTTTGTGGGCAACGCCATTTTTGCAGGGGTGTATTACTCATTGCAGCGCCTTTTAAAGGCAAGAATGTTCAGTGATGCGCTCAGCAACTTCAATTTCTGGGGTTGGCAGGCCATCATCGTTGCAGCTGCGGTAACCTTGCCGTTGGGCTACACCACTTCAAAAGAATATGCCGAGTTGGAATGGCCCATTGATATCGCCATCGCTTTGGTTTGGGTCGCTTTTGGATGGAACATGATCGGTACCATTCTCAAAAGGAGGCAACGGCACCTTTATGTAGCGGTTTGGTTTTATCTGGCCACTTTCGTCACGGTGGCGGTGCTCCATATTTTCAATAGCTTAGAGCTGCCAGTGACCGCCCTAAAAAGTTATTCGGTCTATGCCGGGGTGCAGGATGCCCTGGTACAATGGTGGTACGGGCACAATGCGGTCGCCTTCTTTTTGACAACTCCGTTTTTGGGTCTCATGTACTATTTTGTGCCAAAAGCCGCGAACAGGCCCGTGTATTCGTACCGACTTTCAATCGTTCACTTTTGGTCGTTGATTTTTATCTATATCTGGGCGGGGCCGCACCACTTGCTGTATTCATCGTTGCCCGATTGGGCACAGAACTTGGGCGTGGTATTCTCGGTAATGCTCATAGCACCTTCTTGGGGCGGTATGATCAATGGTCTCTTAACGTTACGGGGTGTATGGGATAAAGTCCGTTCAGATGCCACCCTAAAATTTATGGTAGTGGCCATCACAGGTTATGGTATGGCCACATTTGAAGGCCCCATGCTTTCCCTTAAAAATGTGAACGCGATCGCCCACTTTAGTGACTGGATTATCGCCCACGTTCATGTTGGGGCATTGGCATGGAACGGTTTCTTGACCTTTGGTATGATCTATTGGTTGGTGCCACGAATGTTCAAGACGACGTTGCACTCAAAGGGTTTGGCCAATTTCCATTTCTGGATAGGCACGCTGGGCATCGTGCTTTATGCGCTGCCGATGTATGTGGCGGGTTTCACCCAGGCTTTGATGTGGAAGGATTTTAATCCAGATGGTACATTGGTGTACGGTAACTTTTTAGAGACCGTAACACAAATCATCCCCATGTATTGGATGCGGGCCATTGGTGGTAGCCTTTTCATTGTAGGTATGCTGATTATGGTCTATAATATTATTGTCACCATCAGAAAAGGAAGTGCGGTAACAGACGAATTGGCCGAGGCTCCTGCCTTAACAAGGGTTTCAAAGCGCAGGGTCGCTGGAGAAACCTTCCACACGTGGCTGGAGCGCAGACCGGTTCAATTGACCATATTGGCAACGGTGGCCATTTTGATAGGGGGTATCATTCAGATTGTGCCCACTATTTTGGTCAAGTCCAACATTCCAACGATTACCAGTGTGAAGCCCTATACACCATTGGAGTTGGAAGGCCGCGACCTTTACATCCGTGAAGGTTGTGTCGGCTGTCATTCACAGATGATACGTCCGTTCAGAAGTGAGGTCGAACGCTATGGCGAGTATGCCAAGGCTGGCGAGTTCGTCTACGACCACCCCTTCTTGTGGGGCAGTAAGCGTACCGGCCCTGATCTTTTACGGGTCGGCGGCAAGTACTCAGACAATTGGCATTTGAACCACATGTACGACCCACAGAGCACATCGTCAGGTTCTATTATGCCTGCCTACCAATGGTTGGTCACCAGTGAGCATGACCGAAGTGGGGTCGAGGCCAAGATGGAGGCCATGGTCAGTCTAGGCGTGCCTTACACTGAAGAAGATATTGCGAATGCCCAACGGTCTATGGCCGAACAGGCAGAGCAAATTGAGAAAAATCTGTACACAGATCCCGAGTTTGCCAGAACCTATGAGGCCGATAAGAAGTATGCCCAAGAAAATGGTGAGCAATTCGTAGAAATGCGAGACCGTGAAATTGTTGCTCTAATTGCGTACTTACAGCGCTTGGGTACCGATATCAAGGTTAAAGAAACTGAAGATTTGTTATCACAAAATAAATAGGTCATGTTGAAATTTGTAAAAAACCATATGGAAAGTATTGAGGGCGTTGCCACCTATCCGATGATATCACTGTTGATATTCTTCGTGTTCTTCGCCCTGCTCTTTTGGTGGGTGTTCACGGCGAGCAAAGCACATATCAAAGAAATGGGCGAATTGCCCTTAGATAATGATAACCAATAAACAAACATAGTATGATTTCTAGAATACCATGGTGGATTAGGGTACCTCTATTCTTCTTCATCATTTTCGGACTGATGGAATACTTCATCGATTCAGGAGATAAACCTGCTTTCATCGAATACCCCATAACACAGTTTTTCTTGTTGTTGGTGTTGCTCATGCTGATTGCAGTTGAATTGATTGTGCGCTCCATAGAGAATATCATGTTTCAGACCCTTTCGAAAGAGGCGCAAGAACGCTATCTCGCTGCCAAGAACAAAAAATGGGAATGGACGTGGGGCAAAAACCTCTACAAGCGTCTCACAAGAAGCAAGTCCATTGAACGTGAGGGCGAGATCATCCTCGACCATAACTACGATGGCATCAGGGAACTTGACAATGTGTTGCCACCATGGTGGGTCTATCTCTTTTATGCGACCATTATTTTCAGTGTGATCTATCTTGTGAGATTTCATATCGTTGGCGATTATGACCAAGAACAAGAATACCTGACGGAAATCACCTTGGCAAAGGCAGAGATAGAAGAATATAAAAAGACGGCAAAGAATCTGGTCGATGTGAATACAGTTGAGGTATTGACCGACGAGGCAGACTTGGCGGCAGGACAGAAAATTTTTACGGCGAATTGTGTGGTTTGCCACATGGCCGATGGTGGTGGTGGTATCGGCCCGAACCTTACCGACGAATACTGGATTTTGGGCGGAGGCATCAAGAATGTCTTCAATACCATATCAGAAGGTGGCCGTGATGGCAAGGGCATGGTGGCCTGGAAAAACAGCTTGAAACCTCTTGAAATGGCGCAGGTCGCCAGCTACGTTCTGAAGTTTCAGGGTACGACACCCGCTGAGCCGAAAGCTGCCGAAGGTGAAATTTGGATTGACCCCCATGCCGAGGTCGATGCCCCTGCGGTTGATTCTGTCAAGATAGAAGTTGAGGTCGACACCCTTGGCTTTAAAAAGACCATCGATGATGCGGGTACAGATATCAATATGGAAGTGCCATAATAGGGTGCGATAATAAAGGACAGTCAAAAGGTTAAAGGTAGGGGGCCGAAAAAGAAAAGAAGCGGAAGAAAATGCCACAAGACCAAGAAAATTTTAGGGATTCCATAGGAACGGTAACGGCTGAGGGAAAAAGGGCGTGGGTCTATCCTAAAAAACCTAGTGGCCGTTATTACGAATACCGCAAATATGTGAGCTACGGGCTGCTGCTTTTTCTTTTTGCATCCCCCTTTATAAAAATCAACGGCAATCAGTTCTTGATGTTCAACGTGCTTGAACGCCGTTTCAACATCTTCGGATTTCCTTTTTGGCCGCAAGATTTTCACTTGGTGGTGATTTCGATGATCATCGGGGTGATTTTCATTTCCCTTTTCACGGTGGCTTATGGCCGTATTTTCTGTGGATGGATTTGCCCCCAGACCATTTTCATGGAGATGGTCTTCCGTCGCATCGAATACTGGATCGATGGTGACCGCGGTGCCCAGATGCGATTGGATAAATCTCCATGGAATGCTAAGAAGATTCGAAAAAGGGTATTGAAATGGAGCATATTTTTCATCATTTCCTTTTTGATTGCCAATGTGTTTTTGGCGTACTTGATAGGCAGTGACAAACTCATTCGGTATATCACCGATGGTCCGTTGGCACACATGGGTACGATGATACCGTTGCTCATTTTTACAGGGGTTTTCTATTTTGTCTTTGCTTGGTTCCGTGAGCAGGTCTGCATCATTGCCTGTCCGTATGGTCGTATGCAAGGAGTGCTGTTGGATGATAAGTCCATTGTGGTAAGTTATGACCATAAAAGGGGCGAAGGTGAAAACGGGCGCAAGAAATTCCGAAAGAACGAAGACAGGGATGCGCTGGGTCATGGTGACTGCATTGACTGTTTTCAATGTGTCAATGTCTGCCCCACAGGAATCGATATCCGTAACGGCACTCAATTAGAGTGTGTGAACTGCACGGCCTGCATTGACGAGTGTGATCATATCATGGAGAGCATCAACAGACCAAAAGGGTTGATTCGTTATGCAAGTGAAGATGAGATCAACAATAAGACGAAGTTCAGGTTCACCCCCAGAATGAAGGGCTACACTGCCGTATTGACCATTCTGACAGGGGTTTTGATAGGTATGCTTTTTTTGCGAAATGAGCTTGAAGCGAATATTCTTCGCTTGCCGGGGCAGTTGTACGAGCGTAAGGAGAACAATATCATCAGTAATGTATACACCTATAAGTTGATCAATAAAACGGTAAAAGATATTGATGATGTCAATTTCAGATTATTGTCACACAAAGGAGAGATCAAAATGGTTTCGCAAGACAGTTTTGAAGTGCCTGCTGAACAACTAGCAGAGGGTACGCTGTTCATAGAAATAAACAGTGCTGCCCTAAATGGCGATAAAGACAAACTGAAGATTGGGGTGTACAGTGGTGATGAACTGATAGAGACTACGGTGACCCAATTTTTGGCGCCGCGGAGTTATAATTAGAAAATAGGTTAAAAGTTAATGATTAATAGCTCACTGACAATTGAATTCATGGATGCTTGCACTATTAGCGATTAACAAATAACCATTAACAAAACAATATGAAAATCAACTGGGGAACAGGCATCGTTTTGGCATTCATAGCCTTCATAGCCTTCATTCTATACTTTGTGGTGCGAATGAGCACAGATAATCGTGCAGACCACGATTTGGTCACTGAAGAATACTACAAGCAAGAATTGGCCTATCAAGAAGAAATCGATGCAGAAAAAAGGGCATCAATGATGAATGCCAAACTAAAGATCATCAAAACGGAAGATGGGTTGAAAGTGGTTTTCCCAGAACAGTTTGATGTTAAAGATATTACAGGTAAAGTGTCCCTTTACAGACCGTCTAACAGGCAATTGGATTTTAACTTTCCCATAAGTTTGTCCAATACATATTTGCTCATACCTGACAATCGCTTGCTGGACGGTCGCTGGGACATTACCGTAAAATGGAACTATAAAGGTAAAGTCTTTTTGCACAAAGAAAAGTTGAGTTACTGATTGAAAACAGCCTCTTTGAGGTAGAATAGGGTGTTATGTTGTTATCTGCGATCGTATTGGGTTTTTTAGGTAGTCTGCACTGCTTGGGCATGTGCGGCCCTATTGCTTTTATGCTTCCCGTGGATAGAAACAGCACATCAAAAAAACTGTCGCAACTTTTCATATACCATTTTGGACGCATACTCTCTTATTCCCTTATGGGGCTGGTTTTCGGATTGGTGGGAAAGGGGCTTTACCTTTTCGGCATGCAGCAGAAACTGTCCATCATTATTGGGGCGATCATGATCTTGTTGGTATTGGTGCCCAATCGCCATTTTAAAAAATACAGCATTGCAAAGCCCATGTACAGGCTTTTGGCAAAGATCAAATCACAATTGGGTGCAGCATTGAAGAAGCGTACACCAGATACGTTTCTGACCATTGGTTTTCTGAACGGGTTTTTACCTTGCGGCCTGGTCTATATGGCACTGTTGGGTGCCATTGCCTTGGGCAATCCGTGGCAAGGGTCGCTCTACATGGCACTGTTCGGTTTGGGAACGATTCCACTCATGACCTCGGCCGTATATTTTGGTGGCCTATTGAAAACACCCATAAAAGCAAAAGTCAGAAAGTTAGTACCTGTTTTTGTAGCAGTCATCGGGGCACTTTTTATACTTCGCGGTTTGGGTCTGGGTATTCCATATATGTCGCCAAAAGCGGTATCGACCGGTTCGGTAACGGCAGAAATTGAATGCCATCAGCCGTAAAATTCATAAATGTGGTACATCGGGCAAAATTGCTTAACGAGGGCGAATTGAAGTCTAGATATGTTTAGCATTGACTACGGTAAGCGTTATCAACTAGATTAAAAGAAAAATCAAAATGAGATTCCCGTTTACACGGGAATGACAAAAAAATAATACTATGAAAATAACATCAGCTGAAGAAGCGGTGAAATTGGTAAAATTAGGCGACCGTGTTTTTTTTCAAGGTGCGGCCATGACTCCCAATGAATTGATTGATGCGCTATGCGAGCGGCATCAAGAATTAAAAAATATAGAGGTTATTTCCATCCACACCGAAGGCAATGCCACGTACACCCAAGAACCGTACAATGACACATTTACGTTGAATTCTTGCTTTGTGGGCGGTAATGTGAGAAAGAGCGTCAATACCCCCAAGGCAGACTACATCCCCATTTTTTTGAGTGAGATACATCGGTTGTTCTACGACAGTTTACCGTTGGATGTTGCCTTTGTACAGGTTTCTCCCCCAGACAAACATGGCTATTGTTCTTTGGGGGTTTCTGTAGATGTGGCCCTGCCCGCGGTGAGAACTGCAAAAAAGATTGTGGCCCAGATCAATCCGTCGGTACCACGAACACATGGTACCGGTATTGTTCATATTGATGAGATTGCGTTCGCCTGTGAGGTGGATCGGCCCATCCACGAACACGATCCCGTTCAAATTTCAGCACTGGAGCATCAAATAGGGGGTAACGTTGCCTCTTTGATCGAAGATGGGGCCACTTTGCAAATGGGCATTGGCAGTATTCCCGATGCGGTTCTCGCCAATTTGGGAAACCATAAAGATTTGGGTATTCACACCGAAATGTTTTCTGATGGCGTGTTGCCCTTGCTGGAAAGTGGGGTGATCACTGGCAAGGAAAAAGCGGTAAAACGAGGAAAAATTGTGAGCTGTTTTGCGGTGGGCTCCAGAAAATTATATGATTTTATCGACGATAACCCAGTCTGTGATTTCAGGGATGCAGCCTATACCAACGATACGGCGAGAATCCGTAGAAATCCGAAGGTAACGGCCATCAACAGTGCCATTGAAATAGATTTGACCGGGCAAGTGTGTGCCGATACCATCGGTAGTTTTCAATTTTCAGGCGTCGGCGGGCAGATGGATTTTATACGTGGGGCATCGCTTTCCCTCGGCGGTAAACCAATTTTTGCCATGTCGTCGGTCACCAAAAAAGGGGTTTCTAAAATCACATCGATTTTAAAGCCCGGTGCTGGGGTCACCACCACACGGGCCCATGTACATTATGTGGCCACTGAACACGGCGTGGTGAATCTTTTCGGTAAAAATTTGAAACAGCGGGCGAAGGCCTTGATTTCAATTGCACATCCCGACCATCAAGAAGCATTGGAAAAAGCAGCTTATGAACGATTCAACGGAAAGTAAAAAAAAGAGGAAGCTCAACTAAAGCTTCCTCTTTTCGCAATCATCAATCTAGGTAAGGACAATCAAACCACCTAAATGGTGGCCGAATGAAATCTTCTTAATAAAGTTCTAAAAGATATCGTATCAAATCCGTGGTGGTCACAATGCCCACCAACTTTCCATCGTCGACGACGGGCAGGGCATGAAACTCTTTTTCAGCCAAAAATTCAGCTACTTCTTTTATGGTGGCCGTCGAAGGTACGCTGATGACATTTTTCGCCATGACCTGTTCAATGGTGAACATATTGTAGACCATGGTATCTACTTCTTGCTCATGCTCGTCAACGGCATCCGCAAAGCTTATTCGCATTAAATCGGTAAAGCTCAACATGCCCAAAATTCGGTCTCCGGCCGTTACCGGAATATGTCTGATGTTGTTCTTCTTAAAAAGTTCTTCAGCAGTGACCAAATCGTCTTTGGTGCTTAGGGTCACTACTTTTGTGGTCATTATCTGTGATACAGGAACGCGCTTTTTCATTAGTGATAGATTTAAATTTCTACTATTAAAGTACGTTGATATGGTGACGATAAACATGATAAATGTCAGGGTAGAAATCATTGGAATAAAAAAAGGGGAAACCCAATGATAAGTTTCCCCTTTTCAGTCGAAAGCTAGTGTTAACGAACCTAAATGGTCCGCTAAAAGTTTATGTTTTGAAAGCTCATCGCACAAGTGGTCATAAATCGGAATAATGCTACATCCGATTCTTGTGATGTGTACTTTTGATAACTAATGCTAAATTACACCTACCTCTTTGGGATTTGTATGATAAATCTCATTCTTTCGAAGAATATCAATCTTCAAAAATCTTTCTTTTTAGATTTATAGATGAGCCGTAGAATGGGAATGACTGTCCAAAGGGTGAGCATCAGAAGGGAAACAAAAAATCCAAGTCCGGTACCGAAAAACGATTTGAAAACGGCACCAGTGTATCCCAAAAGTGCAGATATGTCAAGCTTCAGAAGAATCAGGGTACGCGAGAGGTCAATGGGGTTGAACATGGTTGCCAACAACGAAAAAGTGTCCAAGGGATATTCCTCAAAAAGAATCAGCGACATTAGAAACAGGCCGTCGTAAATTACCGCCAAAAACAACCATAAGAGAACGGCGTATCCGAAGCCTTTGATCCTGTTTTCATTTGATAAGGCAATATTGAAGGATAGTGCCGTAAAGATGAGAGTCAAAAATGCCCCGACCACCAATAACAGTGAAAAATCAAAAATGGCGTCGCTTCTAAAAAGACCGTACAGCACAAATGGAATGCCCAGACCGAGTACTAAACTCAATGTTAGGGAACCTGCCACCCCCAGATATTGCCCTAGAAATATAGATGACCTTTTTATGGGCTGTGCCAACAACAGTTCTGTAAACTCTTTGGAATTGTAGTAGTACATGACCCCGAAAATGGTTCCGATCAAGGGCACCAAAACAATGATAATGTTCATCAGGGTGATGACCGCTTTTGAAACATCGTTGTTCAAAAACAAAAGCACAAACCCAAGAGCCAAGTAAAAAAGAAAGTATACATAGCTCCAACGGCTGCGCATCAAATCGTAAAAACTATACTTCAGAATCTTAAGCATGTGTGGTTTCGGCTATGGCCGCAATGGCATGTTCTACATTAGTCTGGCGGGTCTGATTTTTGAGCTTTTCAGGGCTGCCTTGAAAGTATATTTTTCCCTCAAGCAAGTATATGATCTCATCTGCAACCTCTTCGACAAACTGCATGATATGAGAGGTCACCAATAGGGTCTTGCCATTGTCTTTCTCTCTCTGCAAATGTTCCTTGAGATGTATCAGGGCAACAGGGTCAAGTCCTGTTGTGGGTTCATCAAGAATGATCAATGGACTATCGAACATCAAGGTGAGCACCAGGTTTACTTTCTGTTTGGTGCCCCCTGACAGTGTGGACAGCTTTTTGTCCAAAAAAGGTTCCAACCCAAATAGTGCTATCAAATGCATCTCATTGCTTTCGCGTTGTCTAAGGTCTTTGATCATGCGAATTAGCTCTTTCACCTTTAGGTTGTTGGGAAAGTTGGCAATCTGCGGTAGGTACTCGATTTGTTGGCGGTACTTCCATTCTCGCTTGATGGATTTGCCATTTATCAAAATATCCCCCTCATTGGGGATCACCATGCCCAGAATGGATTTGATCAACGTGGTCTTGCCCGACCCGTTGGGCCCCAAGACCGCTATGATGCCACCTGGCTCTATGGTGAGGTCAAGGTCTCTCAGCACTTCGTTCTTGCCGAATTTTTTGTGAAGATTTTTTATTTGTATCATTCGATTGGTTTCATGAGTGGAGCTGCATCCAATAAATTATCCGGGGTGAAAACGGGAGATACCTTTTCGGAAAAATCGATGACATCCATAAAAAGACTACGTAAAAGTACGATGGTCTCCGGTGTTCTGTTCACGATGTACGAAAAGAGTTTTACTGGTCTGTATGGAACATCCCCAACGCCATTTTTGTCGAGATCGTAGCCCGTGTAGCCGCTCCAATAATTCGAGACAAACGTATTGTCGTTCAATTTGCTATTGTAAGAGATGTCAAAGCTGTTGTACAAAAAGTTGTTATTTTTGAAAGTGTTGGTATAGCAGGCCCCCAGCACTTTGACGGCCCACCCGTTTCTGATAAAGTGGTTGTTCGTATAATCGATTCGGTTAGAACCCTCTATATTGATGCCAATGGTATTCTCTTCAAAGGTGTTTCCTTGAATTTCACCATCGTTGATCTCCTTCAACAACATGCCATAAGAGGCCGTGCCCCAATTTTTTCGGAACGTATTGTTCAGCATTTTGATATTCTTTGAGAACATGACCGCCACACCCGCACCATTGTTTTCAAAGGTGTTGTTGGAGTAGGTGTCGTCATTGGAAAACATGAAATGTAGCCCATACCTCAAGTTATTGGCACTGCTGTTATTGTTTATGGTGATGTTGTCAGAAAACTCAAGATAAATACCATCCCTTGTTCCTTGTACAATGTTTCGGTCTACCTGAACGTTGTTCGAGTACCACAGTTGTATGCCATTGCCAGAATTGTATTCATCCTTGGCATCACCAATTATCTTATTGTGGTATACCTTTCCATTGCTGGATTTTTCTAAATAGATGCCAAAAAAAAGCTTTTCCAAAACGACATTTTGAATGATAAAATCCTCGCTTTTTACGACACGTATCGCAGCATGGTCAGAAGTATAGCTAATGCCCACATTGATGATGAAAAGACCATCGATGGTGACATGGTCGGAAACCACCCTGATGATTTCACCTTTTTTCTCTCCATCAACAACAGGATAGTTCTCTCCTTTCAGCGTCAAAGGTTTGTCAATGATGATGTTGTACTCTTTGTACACCCCTTTTTTGACCAAAAGGGTATCATGGTCGGCTGCCAGTGAAATGCCCTTTTTTATGGAACCCACTTCGCACGTATTGCATATCGCAATGGTTTTGGCAATCGTTGTCTGAAAAAAGAAAAACGCACCAAAAAAGAATATGATATGAAGCCCCTTCACTTATCGAATGATCAAAAATTTGGAATCCTCACAGGCCTCTACCCAATGTGATTTGTTTTTGGGGAAACTGAATTGTTGCTGTTCTGTTAAAACAATGGGGCTTTCTTCAATATAAAAAGCAATGCAACCTTCCAGCACCACCAAGTGGGCATCTTCATGTGATTCGTGTGGTGGGAAAATGGCTCCCTTGGCAAGACTGATGCTGAGTATTTCAAGCTTGTTGTTCTTGACCAACTGCTTTACTTGTAGCGCATCGAAAGATTGATTTGCTATGGTGTTGTCTATTTTGATACTGTACATTTTTGTTGTTTTAAGGTTAATCGAACCGTTGCTTAAGCTCCTCCCAAGTAAATAATCTTCCTCCATGCTCATTTAAGGCTTCTTGGGCATCATCTTTATTGCTAAAGGCAGTCAAGTACTCACCCATGGGGCTTGGGATGCCTTCACTGATAAGAAAGGTTGCCTGGGTCGCATCGATAAGCTCTCCGGGGTTGTTGTAATCATTGGCCAATACAAGACCGACCGAGGTGGAATCAATTTCCTTTATATAATTGAGTATGCATTCAGAGGCATCAAAATTGAAGACCTTTCCTTTTGTTGTGACCAATTGCGCGGCATGCTGTTTATCAACGACCGTCATTTTACAGAAATGACAGCCCGTTTCTCCATAAGCTATCGGTTTTGGACGAATCGAACATGCGAAAAGAAACAAAACCGACGATATAAGCACTATTTTTTTCATGCGTGAGATAACGATTTTGTGTGTTTTGTTTTGAGGGCTCTTCTGTTTTTCCAACCCAAATAGCCGGCCAGAATGGTAAGGCACATGCCAACGAACATGAGATAAGCGCCAAGTCTTGGGTACGAATACGCATCAAAATTCAACATTTTTTGATGCCCCAAAAGTGGTGGCTTGTAGCTCATGGGTGTTCCGTCAGGATTTTGCAGTTTCATAATAGCCTTGGGGTCTAAATTGGTTCCGTAGTCGATAAGCCATGCATTGAAATCGTACATGCCCAAGACCCCCAAAATTGACATGGCCACAAACCAGCCGAAGAACCAATGGTACGATAATTTACCAAGGTATCCCAAGAATCCGATAAGGACCCCCAAGAATACCATTCCCCCTATAACCATAGGAAAAACCGAAAACTCCCACATATCTTCAGGTTTGGGCAATGTTTTCATGCCAATGTAGTGGTTGAGCCCATCAATATTTTGAATGTCAAATTCGTTTTGACCTTCCAGTCCGTTGATATAAATATTTATCCCTAAAGGATCTGGGTATTGCGGCGCGCCCAACTCAATGTTCCAAAGTGGAAATATGAACAATCCCAATAAAAAAATCGGACCAATCATCATCAGTAAACTTGCCTTCTTCATTTTATACCTACT
The DNA here is from genome assembly GCF_039592695.1 of Allomuricauda sp. d1. NCBI lineage: Bacteria > Pseudomonadati > Bacteroidota > Flavobacteriia > Flavobacteriales > Flavobacteriaceae > Allomuricauda > Allomuricauda sp. d1. The sequence goes on from NZ_JBBUTK010000002.1 coordinate 428,636, forward strand.
TTAATTACTAAACCATTGTTACAATTCAAAAGAGCGGGCAGGTCCATCGACACAGCCCGCTCTTGCAGTTATTGGTTAGATAGCTACTCGCCCAATGACCATGAAAGCTCTAAGTTTGAACTAGCTGGCGATACCCTTACATATCCCTGCATTTCTTGGTGCAGCGCAGAGCAGAAATCCGTACAATAAAAAGGCCATACCCCAACTTTTTTGGGCTCCCACAAAGATGTCTTGGTCTGACCTGGCATGATCAACAGCTCTGATGTGTTCTGACCAATAATTGAAAAACCGTGGGGAACATCAAAATCTTGTTCGTGGTTCGTGATATGGAAATACACCTTATCACCCACTTTGATACCCTCAATATTGTCAGGTGTGAAGTGGCTTCGAATGGTGCTCATGTAGACATGAACTACATTTCCGTCACGTTCAACGCGGGCCTCTGATGGATTGTTGATGGCGAAGGGATGTTTGTTGTCATCCAAACGGTAAATCTTTTTAGATTTAGGTGCCAACAACTCTGCAGGGCAACCAGCGGCATAGTGGGGCTCACCATGGGTAGGAAAATCGTAGATGAGTTCCATTTTCTCGCCAGAGATATCATAGATCTGTGCTGAGTGCTCCATTTCAGGGCCTGTGGGCAAATAACGGTCTTTGGTGATCTTGTTCATGGCGACCACATATTTGCCGAATGGTTTGCGTGAATTACCACCGGGAATCATCAAGTGGCCGACAGAATAGAAGGTTGGCTTGCGATCGATGACCTCCCAGGTACCCAACTTCCATTTCACGACCTCAGAAGAGATGAAGAATGTGGTATAGGCATTTCCTTCAGCATCGAACTCGGTATGTAGGGGGCCCAATCCACCGCTCTCTACAGTCCCGGCAAGTACATCCTCAAACTTCAATATCGGGATGCCATAGGCCTCGCCATCAAATTTTTGGCCTTCGATGGCGGCAATCATCTTGTCAAAAGAATGAATGGTCAAGTCGGCGGAAAGCTTTCCATTGCCAATAATGTATTGCCCTGATGGATCAACGTCACAACCATGGGGTGATTTCGGAGTGGGCAAAAAGAATACCGCGCCCGGAACATCGGTCGGATTGACCGTGATGACTTCGTTTTTCATGGTCGACGTACCTGTATGGGTATGCTCATCATAAACGTTATGGGCATATTCCGTAGCCATTTTGGTTCCACCACCATTTTTGACATATTCCTCAATTTTTTTCCAATTGATGGCCGCGATAAAATCCTTGTCATTTTGGGAAGCATTCACTTCCTGCAAGGTATTGGCCTCTTCTGTATTGTAGGTAGTGAAGAAAAACCAACCATGGGAGTCGCCCCTGCCTGGGTGGGCCAAATCGTAATTAAAACCGGGCATTATTAACTGGAATTCCAAATTCAATCGCCCAGTATCCGGTGCGACACTGATAAAGGAAACAGCTCCCTTAAAATTGCCCTTGTATTCATTAATGGGCATGTCACGCTGTGGTACGGGTACCGAGAAACGTGTGCCCGCAACGACATACTCCGTGTTTTCTGTGATAAAAGAAGAACTGTGGTTGCCAGCACTATTGGGTACTTCGATAATTTCGGCGGTCTCAAACGTGCTCAAATCAATTCTGGCAATACGTGGTGTATTATTGCCATTGATGAAAATCCAGCGACCGTCCAATTCGCCATTGGTTTGTGAAATATCGGGGTGGTGGGCATCATCCCATGGCACAAAGCCAAAAGAGGTGTTCAACATGGGCTTGGTCTCCTCAGAGTACCCATAACCTGAAGTCGGAAATTGTGAGAATACTGGAATTTCTTTGAACATCCTTCCTGAGGGTAGACCGTACACAGTAATGTTGCCACTATATCCACCGGACATAAAGGCATAATACGAATCTTGCTCCCCAGGGGCTACATAAACTTTCTCGGCAGCGCTCGATCCCAAGGCACCATTCGCACCTTTGTCGCCACCCGTTCCACAACTTGAGAGGAGCAGTGCTCCCATCAAGGTCATCATATAAAAACGATACTTTTTCATTGTTGCTTATTTATCTTAATTCAGTTTTATTTTTATCCTTCGGATGGAGGTAGGATAACCTTGTCCACCACATGTACGATTCCGTTTCCTGCGTTCACACTGCCCAAAATTTTGGCACCACCCACATATACATCATCGCCTTTGACCTCTACCGTAGTATTCTGGTCATTGGCCTGACCCAATTTTTTGAAGTTTTTCAAAAACTCTTTGTCGTACTTACCAGGGGTGACATGGTGCTTCAAAATGTTTTGCAGCGCAGCCTTATTTTCTGGTTTCAATAAATTCTCCACTGTTCCTTCAGGAAGTGCGGCAAAGGCTTCATTGGTCGGTGCGAATACCATCAAAGGCCCGGCATTCACCAAGGCATTCTCTAAATCCGCTGCCTGAACCGCGGCGACCAAAGTGGAATGATCTGGTGAATTGATGGCAATGCTCAAGACTGTTGGAGTAGATTCATCATTTTCGATAAATGCTTGCCCTTGTTCTTTATTGGCTTCGGTATCATTGGTGATTGCTGTAGAAGAAGCCTTTTCGGTTTTGTTCGCGGTATTACAGCCCACCACTAAAAAAAGCAGTAGCAGTGGATACACCAATAATTTAAGTCGGGTTGATGCTTTCATAATATAAAGGTTTAGAGTGTTCTAAAGAATTCAAGTAACGAGCGGGTCTGCTCTACGGTGAGATTTTGGTTGGCCATGGCCGCACCGTTAAACTCTACCAAAAGGTCTTTGGCACATTGGTCTTCCTCTACCATCAGTTTGGGGTCAAGAATCATGTTCATGACCCATTCAGGGCTTCGTCTTTCCAAAATCCCTTGCATTTTTGGGCCGATGAACCGCTTGTCCGTTTTATGGCAAGCAGTGCAATTGGTCTTGAAGAGTTCGGCACCTGCTGCGGCCATTTCTTGATTGATTTCAGGGTCTAGCGTGATGTTTTTAATTTGACCGACACCCTTATTGTCTAAAGTGATGCGCTGCGAAGCGGGAACCTCGTTTGTTTCGGGCTTGCTTTCAGTGACTTTTTCAGTGGATTTTGTTCTGTTCACGCTAAAGCCCTCTTCCTTTTTTTCTTTTTTACCTCCACATGCGATGAGAAGCGAGGCAAATAAGACTGCGGATATTTTCAAGTTGATTTTCATGGATCGATATTTTAATAATTGTCCAAAAATAGGGGGGCATCTTTGCGAAAAACATGATTTTTGTCATATAAAGGATAAAAATGTCTTTTAATCTTTATCTTTCTAAAAATTTAGGCCTTCCATGCTTTCAAACTCTTCAAAATATGCCCTGAAGGGGGTTTTGTATCTGGCAGTATACGCAAGCGAATCGAACAAAATAATGGCCAAGGATATTGCAGAGCCCATAAATGCTCCGGCGTCTTATATGGCCAAGCTTTTACAGGAATTGGGCAGGCACGATATCGTTTCCTCCGTAAAAGGGCCCAACGGTGGATTTTATTTGGATGAGAAGAATATGGAGACCCAATTGATAAAGATTGTAGAGGTCATTGATGGCGAACAACGTTTGCGTTCTTGTATGTTAAGTATTCGAGAATGTGATGCCGATAATCCATGCCCTTTGCATGATCTGGTGGGTGATGCCAAGTCTTTTTTTGTTAAGAACCTTGAAGAAACAACTATTTCACAGTTGGTTTCAGATATTGAAGATGGAAAATCAACACTTCCTTTATAGTCAAATGAACAAAAAAAACCGCCAGATCAGGCGGTCTTTTCTGTAAAAGAAAAAGGTTGCTAAAATTCCATTTCAAAATAGAGACTACTGGCCTCATTCTCTTCAGTTACGTCTTCACCTTTTAATAGTGCTCCTGAGGCATCCTTGACCTTTAGGTTGATTTTCCAATATCCGGTCATTGTCAGCGATAACTTGCCCTTGTACATGTTGTTCGAAGCGTCAAAAGTCAGGTTTTGATTATTGGGCGAGCTATGATTGCCCATGCCAGGCATTCTTGGGTCGATTTCAATCGTATATCCCTCCGCCACGGGAAAAGTCATCATGTTTTCCATTTTAAAGAGCATGGCAGAGAAGTCATTGACGGCAACCTCGGGTTTCATCGGCATCATGGCCAAAACGTAACGATTTTCATCTGCCCCTGTAAATACATTGACCCTTTTCTTGCCATCAGCAGGGGCTTTTACCTCTATGCGCTCGGCAAGGTTATAGGTCTGCCCACCAAAACTGTATTCTAGGCCAAGCTCCCAATACTCAGTGGCATTGCCAGGCATTTGAAAAATGCTGAAGCCCTTATAGACCGATGCTTCCTTGGTATTGCTTATTGTAGATTTTGGACAAGAATGTGACATCATTTCCATGTGCATCATGGGGGTCATGGTTAGAGAGGCATCCGAAATATAACTATCTGTACCGTTGTCTTTGATCCGAAAAAAGAGCTCGTTATAGCCTATGGTGTACTGGTTTTGCTTAGAATACACTTCTACAGTATGGTTGTTCGCCTCAAAACTGGATAGAAGATTGAACGCTGCCAATGGATTTTCATCAATTACAATCGGGTCATCATTGCTCTCTGAACATGCTGTGAACAAAACGGCAATTAGAATAGTGAGGGTATAAAATTTAATTGTTTTCATGATAAATGTATTTCAGAATTGTTATTGTATTTAATTGATATTATAAGTTAAAGTGGCATAAACATTACGCCCCATTCTTGGGATGTTTGCCCAATCAGTAAAGGTTGAATACCAAGTGTCGAAAATATTTTCAACACCTACCTTGGCATAGATCAAATTCCGATTTCCAAACGTGAAGTTTTTGCCCATATTCAATGAGAAAACCGTGTAGGCAGCGGTTTTGTCCTCACCAAATTCTGGATTGAAGTTTACTTGGTCACCAGCCCCTGAAAGCTGAAAAGCTGCTGTAAAACTTTTTTGGGCATATTGCAACGAGGCACTGTACGCTAGAGGGCTGATGAACGGGAGGTTTCTGCCCTCATGGTCAAAACCCCTATGGTAGCTCAATGCAGCATCGCACGACAAATGGGATGCGATTTCAAAATTAGACTCCAACGTGGCGTTATACTGGGTGGCATGATCAAGATTGGTATAGATCTTTACTCCGGCCGCACCAATGGTCATGGTGCTCAAATCTTGGGCCACTTCACCAATGATATAATTGGGCATGTGAAAATAATTTCCGCTCAGGGTGAAATTCGCCTTGCCCTTTTTCCAGCTCAATTTTCCGTTGGCTTCGTATGACTGTTCGTTCTGCATTTCAGGATTTCCGATGTAGTCATGGTTGTCAAAACTATTGAACAGATAGAAACCAAAGCCTTCAGAAACCGAAGGTGCCCTATCGCCGAAAGACAGCCCAGTTGAAACCTCAAAATTGCCCAGACTTTTACGGTAACGAACCGAAATACTTTTGAGCAAGCGAGTCTGTGAGGCTTCCATATTTGGATAGAAAATCCTCAAACTGTTCAGTCCAAATTCATCTGCGACCCGATTATCTTGAAAAGCCAATCGGCCACTTAATTTTAATTGGCCATCATTCAACTGCAGCTCATCCTCCAAATAAATTCCGGTGTTCAGTGTATGAACATCGGGCCATGTCAACATGAACATGGGGGGTTCATTGGAGTTATTGGGATACATGGTCATCTCTGCCAAAGACCGATTGTAAAATCCATCCCATTTTAAAAGCAACGAGTGCTTATCGGTTTTAAGGTTGGCTTTATTGATAAATCCATACGTGTCGCTCCAACCGGGCATGTCCATTCGAATGGGCACATCAGGCCGTTGCGAGTCGTCCATGATATGGGTAATGGTGTTGAAATAGATTTTGCTCGTAAAATCATCCAATCCCAAAAGGCGCTGGTTTTGGTATTCCGCAGAACCAATGATGCCCCTGGCCAAAGAAACATCCATTGGCAATGCAGGATAGCCTACATTTCGAGCTTCATCATAAATAAAGGATGCAGATACAGATTCATTTTTATTGATTTTAATGCCCCCATTGGCTGAAAGGTTGTATTTCTCAAATTGGGAAAAGGCAACCTCTTCACCACCGCCAGCCGCATAATTGTCTGCCTTTCGATAAATAATGTCGGCATCCACATAACTCATTTTATCGGAGTAATTGATTTCCGACCCCAAGATGCGTTGCATATTGTTGGCCTCAAAGCCCGATTCAAAACTGGTTTGCCAGCCTTTGTTTTCAAATCCGGATTTGTCCAATTGAAGGTCAATACCTCCTCCAATGGCCGAGCCAATTTCTGCACCTTCTTGGCCTGATGTTATTTTGGCATGCTGAAGGTTAGAAACATCGACATAAGAGGTGATGGGGTCCATTTTATCGGTACAGGCGGGGAAAATTCGCATGCCGTCAATGGTGATTGAAAGCCGCTCACTGGTCATGGAATTGACCATGGGTTCCCAAGCATAGGCACCTCTTTTGACCATACAGACCTTATGGCTTTTTTCTAAATAGTCATCTATAAAAGCCAAAGGTTTTGCCTGTTTCTGGTAGTCTTCTGGCATTCTTGATTTTATCAAGATCACCTCTTGTAAATGAACGGTCAGAATACTGTCTGTATGAAAAACCTCTTCGGTTTGTCCAAAGCTATTTGTGAAGCTTATCACTATTAATAGCAGGCAGCCCCAGTAAAGTATCACTGGTTTTTTGTGATGTGTTTTAGCTACCTGACAGTTCAGGTCGCCACGATAGAATTTCATTGTACAACGGTTTAAGTAGAGGTATAAAGGATACTGTCATCCTCCCCAGAGGAAGACAATGACCCAATTCAAAAAGTATACTTAAACGTGTGTTTTCGGAGGTGGGGTAGGTTGGTTGATAAAGGGGGGTGTATTTTTTTTGTTTATATAGCGCCAAGGATTTTTCTGGATTTCAGAAACTGCAACTGAAACATCAAATGCATTTGTTGTTGGGCAATGCAAAAATGGAATCCAATCACTGTTCAATTGATGGCCCTCAAACGGATTATCTTGTTGCTGTCCACTCTCTTCAGCTAACATTTTAGCCAAATAACATTTACCATCACATTGCAATTGTGGCCTATCTCGATTTTCGCAAAGATTAGTGACGATATAATCGTAATTGATGATGTATTCAGCAATGGGCCATAACGGTTTAACCAACATAATAAGAATCAGCGGTATGGCCATCACTTGCTTCATGGTTCAAAAGTAGCGGGTTTGTAGAGGTGAAAAGCTGATATATATCATAAAAGGATAAAAATGTCTTTTATTATTGGTGGCATGTGGTTACCTCTCTTTAGCCTTGCCTATAATGTCGTTAATGATAAGCTTGTACACTGTTGGCACCCCGCGATTTTCTAGGGTACTGGAAAAATCTTTTATGAACTTGGGTACGCTTACACCCTTACGTTCCATAATCTCACGAACGCCATCGGCAAAACGGCGTAGATATAGTTTGGCATCAATTCCCGTCAATTCTTCAAATCTACCCTGAACCAGTACCGATTTCCATTGCTCAATGGAATCTATTTCATCAACCTGTAGAGCAATGATGTCATATCGGCGCATCGCTTCCATTTTATGACCTTCGGCCGAATAACTGATTATGCATTTTTGTTCCTTATCATGAAAATAGGTAATGGGTACAATAAATGGACTTTGGCCAAAAATGTATCCGATTCTACCAATGAGGTTATTTCCTAAAACCTCAAGGCATTTATCCATCTCAAGATTTTTTATCATGGGCTAAATTTTAAAAGTCACCACGGGTATTTTGCTGTGGTTGGCGATGTCTTCACCGATACTGCCCAAAAAGAAATGTGACAGTCCTTTTCTGCCGTGGGTGGGTATGCCGATCATATCGGCACCGATATTTTCACTGTAATTTAAAATGCCCTTTTCGACCGAGTAGTCGTTGTAAATTTCTACCTCTAGACCAAGTTTGGCCACATTCAAAAATTTGTTAATGCGTTTATAGGCATCGTCATTGCTCAAAAAGTTATCAGCAGGAGTGTTGATATAGACCAAATGTAACTTAGCCCCCAGCATTTTTGCAAAATCGACGGCCCTTTTGGCGACATGAACACTTTCTTCTTCAAAATCGCAGGCAAAGACAAAATTTTCGGTCTTGAACCGTTCAACATTTTCTTTGTGCTTGACCACAAGTACGGGTATGTCTGAATTCCGTACCACACGTTCAGTGTTCGAGCCTATAAAAATTTCTTGAAGGCCATCCACACCGTGAGATCCCATTACGATAAGGTCTACACTATGCTTTTCAGCCACCTCATTGATTTCACTGAACACTTTGTAGTGCTTGATGATGGGGGTTATGCTGATACCTTTCAAATAAGGCTTGTCCAAGAAATCGTCAAAGCGCTTTTCGGCCACTTTCATGAGGTGTACGATATGAACCTGGGGGATGTATTCAGTGTTCGACATGATGCCCTGTGACAATTCGAGCATGTGCAGCACAAAAAGTTCTGAATCATTTTTTGCTGCCAATTTTGCGGCAACCTTTAGGGCCAGTTCAGACTGTTCTGAAAAATCTATGGGTACAATAATTCGTTTCATTTCTTTTGATTTTAGGATTTATATGATAAGTAGGTTACACAGTCATTGAAAACAATTGTGTCTCTGGTTTTTTTCGATACAATCGCATATCAAATGCCATACTGATGTTTCGAACATACGGGCGTCCTTTTTTGGTCACTTTGATTTCGTCAGGTTTGATTTCCACAAGACCATCATGCTCGAGCTCTGTCAAATTATCGATGATGTGCTGAATGTCTTGAGGGTTTAGGCTTCCCAACTCCCAAGAGGTTTCAAAACGACACATCAAATTCAAAATATGTTTGCGAAGGGTTTCATCCTCTGCATCCAACAAATGTCCTCGATATACGGGAATGATGTCATGTTCAACCAAGTGTTGGTATTCTTCAATACTTTTCACGTTTTGTGCAAACCCATACCAACTATCGCTGATGCTCGATGCCCCAAGACCGATCATCAATTGGGTTTTTGAAGCGGTGTAGCCCATAAAGTTGCGATGCAGTTTGCCGTTCGCCGCCGCTCGGTACAATGTGTCAGTTTCAAGGGCAAAATGATCCATGCCAATATCATGGTAACCAAAATCGGTCAACAGTTTTTTTCCAATTTCATATTGCAACTTCTTGTCTTCGGCATTGGGCAAATCTTCATCACGATACCCTCTTTGTCCGTTGCCCTTTCGCCACGGCACGTGGGCATAACTATAAAATGCAAGGCGGTCGGGCCTCAGTTCACTGGTCTTGGCTATGGTATTTTTTACATCGTTCAATGTTTGAAAGGGCAGGCCATAAATAATGTCATGACCCACGGAAGTATAGCCAATTTCACGAGCCCATTGGGTCACGTTTTTAACGTTTTCAAAAGGCTGTACACGACGTATGGCTTGCTGTACTTTCTCATTGTAGTCTTGAACACCAAAACAGACCCTTTTGAACCCCACATCATAGAGGGCCTGTAAATGTGCTTTGGTGGTGTTGTTCGGGTGGCCCTCAAAACTCAACTCGGCATCGGGAGCAACCTGTGCTGACCTAAAAATGCCCGAAATCAAGAGTTTCAGGTTTTCAGGCGAGAAAAAAGTAGGGGTGCCTCCACCTAAATGCAGCTCCTTAATGATGGGCCGAGTGCCCAAAAGCGTACGGTACAGCTTCCATTCTTTTAAAACAGCGTTGATGTAGGGCAACTCTACCTCATGCCTTTTGGTGATGCGTTTATGGCAACCGCAAAAGGTGCACATGTGCTCGCAAAAAGGCAGGTGTATATAAAGACTGATGCCTTCGTCTTTGCTTTCGTTGAAACTTTTTTTGACACTGGCTTTCCAATGCTTTCCAGAAAAATTGTCAACATCCCAATAAGGCACTGTCGGATAACTGGTATAGCGTGGCCCGGGAACGTTGTATTTTTGAACAAGGGTGCACATAAAATTCTGTTTATGCCAAAATTAGGAGGGGCATTTCTTAAAAAACATGATAAATGTCAGTTGTCTATCCATCCATGGCAATATGACAATTGTCATGTTTTCAACACCTTATAACATTTAGATTTGTCGGATAGCAATATCTTGACATGGGAGAGTTCATCTCAAAACACACTTTTGATGTCACTGAACGCAGTGCGTTTGTCAATCACTTGATTGATGATATCAAGGCTTTGGAGATACTGTTGCAGAAAAACCTCTTTGAGGATGATGTGGTTCGAATCGGTGCGGAACAAGAACTGTGCTTGGTTGATGGAAACCATTCACCAAAAAGCCTCAATCTTGAATTGTTGAAGAAAATCGACGATTCCCACTTCACGACAGAATTGGCAAGCTACAATATGGAAATCAATCTCGACCCCTTCGAACTTAAGGGCGATTGTTTTTCAAAAGTGGAAGCGCAGTTGCAAGAGTTGTTGCATAAGGGCACGGCAGAAGCTGAAAAACTGAAGGTCAAACTGGTGTTGGCAGGCATATTGCCGACCATAGGCAAAAACGAGGTGTCTATGGATTATTTAACCCCGATACCTCGATATTTTGCGCTGAACGAGGCCTTGACCGCCTGTAAAGGCGGTGATTTCAATTTGAAAATCCGCGGAGTAGACGAATTGTCGCTACGGCACAACACCGTGATGTTCGAGGCATGCAACACCAGTTTTCAGTTGCATCTGCAAATTCCGTCATACGACTTTATTCCAAGTTATAATTGGTCACAGGCCATAGCAGGGCCGGTACTTTCCGTTTGTTGCAATTCGCCCATGCTCATGGGCAGGGAATTGTGGAAGGAGACCCGAATCGCCCTTTTTCAGCAAAGTTTGGATACCCGAAAAACATCGTATGCCCTGAGGGATCAAACACCGCGTGTCGGATATGGAGACTATTGGGAAAAAGGGTCGGTGGCCGAAATCTTCAAGGCAGACATTTCAAAGCATCGGGTACTGTTGACCAAACCGATTAAAGAAGGATCTCTTGAGCAGTTGAAAAAAGGGCAGATACCAAAGCTGGAAGCACTGTGCCTGCACAACGGTACGGTATACCGATGGAACCGACCTTGCTACGGTATTGGCGGCGGAAAACCACACCTGCGCATTGAAAACCGCTACATTCCCTCAGGGCCTTCGGTCATTGATGAAATGGCGAATTTCGCTTTTTGGATAGGGTTGATGAAAGGCAGGCCAAAAGAATTCGATGCTATGGAAAGCCAAATGAACTTCAAAGCCGCCAAGACCAATTTTATAAAGGCTGCCCGCACCGGAAAGGAAAGTATTTTTGTTTGGAAAGACCAACAAGTCACCGCAAAGAAACTGGTGGTAAGAGAGTTGCTGCCCATTGCTTACGATGGTCTTCAAAAGTGCAAGGTGGCACCAAAAGATATCGAACGACTTCTTGGGATTATCGAAGCAAGGGCCAGAGGCTATACCGGGGCACAATGGCAGGTGAAGAACTATCGCTTGTTGCTCAAAAAGTTGAAAACAAATGAAGCGGTGCGTCAAATGACCAAGGCTATGCAACACAACCAGCAACTCGGGCTGCCCGTTCATGAATGGCCAATGATAGATGAAAAGAGTGATTTTTCTCCATCAAAATTCGAATTAGTGGAAGAAATCATGTCGACACGACTGCTCAAATTGCATGAAAGTGATTACGCCAATATGGCCTTGGCCATCATGCGGTGGAACAACATCCATCACATTCCTGTAGAAAATGATAAAGGAGAATTGTCGGGTCTTCTCACATGGAGCTATATTGAATCACTCTCATCAGCTAGGGATTTGGCCTCTGCAAAAGTTTCAGACATCATGGTAACCGATGTCAAGACCATAAATCCCAGAACAACAATAGAAACTGCAAAAAAAATGATGAGAGACCACGGTATCGGGTGTCTGCCGGTTTGTGTTGGCAATACCATGGTAGGAATCATCAGCAACCGTGACCTCTAACTATGCCCCAAATTTTCAGTAAAGCCCTTGACAAATCGTTGAACATCAATCGGATCATCGGAAAGATATCAGGAAAAAAACCAGGTCCGACCGTGGTTTTCTTCGGTGGGGTGCACGGCAATGAGCCTGCAGGGGTATTTGCCTTGCAAGAAGTGTTCCATGCACTGAAATCCAAAGAAGAAACAATCAATGGCACCCTTTATGGCGTGGCAGGAAACTTGAGTGCCCTTCAAAAACAGGTTCGGTACCAAATAGAAGATTTAAACCGGATATGGTTTCCTGAAAGGATTGCGAACTTGCCTCAAAAACAAGTAAACGAAGATGAGGCCGAGATGTTGGCGCTTTATGAACTGCTCCATGAAATTCTTGACACCGAAAAACCACCTTTTTATTTTATCGACCTGCATACCACATCAGGTCAGACCGCTCCGTTCATCGTGGTCAATGATAGTTTGTTGAACAGAAAGTTCGTTTCAAACTATCCACTGCCCATCATTTTGGGCATTGAAGAATATTTGACAGGAGCGCTCTTGAGCCATATCAATGAATTGGGCTATGTGGCCTTTGGGTACGAAAGCGGGCAGCACGATGACCCTAAAGCGATAGAAAATGCCATTGATTTTATCAATTACACCTTGGCAGTTACAGGAGCCGTTACCGCAAGTGACGATTATGTGGATGGATTGAAACTGAAAGTAAGGGAATCGAGCGGCGTCAAGCACGAATTCTATGAAATACGGTACCAGCACACCATCAAAGAGGGAGATGCGTTCAAAATGCTGCCTGGGTTCATCAACTTTCAAAAAATACCCAAAGGGAAACCTATTGCCCTCAACGGCAGTGGAATGATTTCTACAAAAAAGAACAGACGGATTTTTATGCCACTCTACCAAAACAAGGGGAGCGAGGGGTTCTACTTCATCAAAAAAATTCCTGTTGTTTTTTTATGGATTTCAAAATTTCTTCGAAAGTTGAAGGCAGACCATATTCTGGTAAGACTGCCCGGTATTGAATGGGCAACCCATAAAAAAGACACGCTGTTGGTCAACCAAAAAATAGTACGGTTTTTGGCCAAATCACTGTTTCATTTGCTGGGTTACAGAACGCGACAGTTTGATAAAGACCACCTCATCGTAAAAAATAGGGAGGCTGCCTCTAAGACCCCCCAGTACAAACAGACCACCTGGTATTAAAAAGCCCCGGGCAAAACCCAGGGCTTCAAAATGAAAAATCATAAAAGCTTTCTTTATTGCATCATAAAATTGATGGGAATGCTGTAGCCGACCTTGGCGGGTCTGCCCCGTTGCATTCCGGGTTTCATGGTGGGCAATGAGGCGATGATGCGTACGGCCTCGTCTTCCAATAATTTATCAGGACCTCTTTTGCGAAGATTGGTCACCCGGCCTTTGGCATCAATTTGAAATTGTACGAACACACGTCCTGTAATACCCATTTCAAGTGCTGCCTGTGGGTAGTTGAAATTTTCTTTGATGTGCTCTTGAATCTTCCGATTGAAGCATTCTTTTCGTTCTTCCTCGGTGGGGCAGGTCTCGCACCCAGGGAAAACAGGAACCTTTTCAATGACCGCAAAAGGCACAATGATTTCTTCTTCCTCTTCTTCGACCGCTACATCATCTACCCGTACCACGGCATCTTCAATGGCCATGTCTTGGCTACTTTCGGTGCTTTCGATGACGGTCTCCTCGACTTCCAACTCATCTTCAACAATCTCTATTATTGCCGGTGCGCTCGGCGGTGGTGGCGGTGGTGCTGTTCTTATCTGTTCGGTGATCGGAACTTCTTCCTTGATATCATCAACAACATCCAAGACCTCAACAAATTGCTCGGTGCTTTCATAGGTTTTGTGCTCTAGCAACAGCCAAGTGGTAAGAAGTGCAATGGTCAGCCCAATCATAAAATATAGGGCACTATTTCTGTTTAAATCGACATTTGGGTTCTTTTTAGCTTCCATGACATTTCACATTTATTTTGAATAAAAGTAAAAGTTGCCCCACTCAAAAAACATGATATTTGTCAAGTTTGTAATTTTTGACATTCTTTATTGAGAAATTGGCAATATCGATGTGTTGGCGTAATCTTTCTTCTTTGGCCTTTTGGTAAGATCGGTCTTGAACAGTATCGCCATTCTCACCCTATCATAATTATTTTTACCAATATGATTTTTCATGTATCCTATCTCGATATGCAAACCAGACAAAAGCTCTCGGCCCACCCCCATAAAAAATCGATTTTGGTTGATGTGGGCATTATCAAAATCAAAGAACGGCTCATTGAACATTTTTAGATAGAGGTTATCGGTGACTGGGTGTTTGAACTGAAGCCGATACCGCAACCTGTTGGTGAATATGTGGTCGTCGTATGTTGAAATCCAACGGTTCTCAAGGCGCAATCGCTGTGAAATCTTCAATTTGTTGATTTTTGAATTTAGGCAGAACTCTTCGTACAGCCAAAATTGTGTGGTCAATGTCTCAAATTCGGTATGGTCAAAAGGCTGTGTGTCTAAATAGGCAGCACCCAAGGAGAAATTGTATTTTGAATTTGGCACATAGGTGATTCCACTTCTGAAAAAAAGAAACTCCGTTTTGTAAAAACCATCGTAATAGCGAATGACGCTTTCGGTGGGTATGCTCCACTTTTCAGCAATTTTATTGTTTCCTGAAATCACGAGCCATGACCCAAAAGTATCTTCAATCTCACTTTGGGCACTCAGTGAAAAGCTGGCCATAAAATATAGGATGCAGAAAAAACGAGCTGTATTCAGAGCTGATCGGTGACCAAAACGTACCGTTTTGAATATATCCATAATTTAAGAATGGATGTTTCTTTCACGGTGCAAGTTCAGGAGGATATCCTATTGAAAATATGACCTTTGTTAGGTTTTGATTTTTTAGAGCCTGCTTATTGCTTTTCCCAGATAAGTGCCGCAGCACCACATATCGCTGCAGTCTTGCCAGACATGCCAGATTGCATGAGTTTTACTTTTCCTTTGTAGACTTCCAACAAATTTTCATTGAAATATTTTTCTAAGGGCTCCATGATCCATTTGCCGCTGTTGGTGAGCCCACCCATCAAAATGAAGGCTTCTGGCTGGGTAAATGCCGTGAAGTTGGCCAGTGCCAAGGCCATTATTTTGGCGGTGTAATCAAATGCCTTTATGGCAATGAAATCGCCCTCTTCGGCGGCTATGGTGATTTCTTCACCGTGAAGGTTGTTATAGGCAATATCTCTAAAGCGGCTGTCGACCATGTATTTGCTCTGCATGTGCAAAATGGTACGTTTCAATCCGGTGGCAGAGACATAGGCCTCTAAACCGCCCCGAACACCAAGCCCCGTCAGCCTGCCATCGCCAATGGTCATGTCAATATGCCCAAGTTCACCTGCAAAGCCATCATAACCATCAATCAATTGTCCGTTGGCCACGATGCCAGCACCGAAACCTGTACCAAGGGTAATGACAATGAAATCGGTCATGTGCCGGCCGTTTCCGAAGAGCATTTCGCCAAGTGCTGCGGCACTGGCATCGTTCATGATGCGCATGGGCATGGGCATTTTGACCTTTAACTTTTCCAGAATGGGCACAGTGCCTTTCCAAGCCAGATTGCTCGCATTTTCAATGGTGCCATTTTTACTTGAAGCATTGGGTGCACCGATACCGCATCCTATAATGTTGGGTTTAAAATCGAGTTCATCGATGAGGCCATCGACACTTTTTTTGATTTTATTGAGATAATCATCAAGGTCGTTGTGCTCTTTGGTCCTGAAGAACATTTTTGAAATGCACTCTCCTTCTTGGTTCACCAGACCGATTTTGGTTTTTGTTCCCCCTATGTCGATTCCTACTACTAAATCCAAAGTGCTATGATTTTAAATGAGGTTCTTAAAGTTAAAAATTATGGCTTTTATCGGCTAGACATTGTTCAATTTTTTACTCGATAATCGAGATTTAAATGCTCCAACGCTTATGTCGAGGTAATTTACTCGTTCACAAATATTGGCACTAATAAAATAGGGAAAGATGACTTCTGTCATATTTTGAGCTGTTGCTGCACGCTACTTTTGAATTGAAATTAAATTTCATAGGTATGCGCAACATTAAAAAAATATTGGTCCCGTTTGATTTTTCAGAAGCTTCGATCAATGCTTTGGATTACACCCTGAATTTTGTGGGATATGACCAACCCATTGATGTTCTCGTGTTGGAAGTGACCCATTCACCCTCGACAGCTACAAAGGAAAAAGAATCGGAAGAAGAATTTCAAAAAATCTTGAACACACTCAACAGGCGAACCAAAAAGAACCCCATGTTCTTGACCGTCTCGGGCAATCTCATTGAAACACTTTTGAAAACCCAACTGGAGCAGCAGATTGATTTGACCATCATGGGCACCATGGGAGAAGGTGATTCTGAAGAAGCGATGACCAACACTTCAAAATTGGTTTTGGAAGCTAATAGTCCGGTAATCTCCGTTCCGTATGGTACAGAGATAAACACACCAAAACATATAGCACTGGTGCTTGGCAAAGAAGAAATCGAGAGGCCAAAAGTGCTCGGAGTGTTACTTGATGTCGCTAGAACTTTCAATGCCAAGGTGCATGTGTTGACGATATACAAAGAATCGATATACGGTGAAAAGGCTGTAGTCGAGACCAATGAAAATACGTTGGAATATTACTTGGAGCATTTTTACGATGAACATTATTTTTCTAAGAATCAAGATATAGAACAGGGTATTTTAGAGTATATCGACAATAAGGATATTGATTTGTTGGCCATTCTGCCCAGAAACCACGCCCAAAAGACCAAGCCCTCTGAAGGTCGGCTGACAAAATTGTTGACACTGCATTCAACGGTGCCTGTTTTGACTTTGGATTAATCGTTTAATCGCTATTGATGACCACACTTCTCATCATTCTTTCCGTAACCATACTACTGTTTATCTGGGGAAAGTTTCCGCCCGATGTCGTAGCATTGATTTCTATGATCACCCTTTTTTTAACGGGAATTTTGACCGCAGAAGAGGCCCTGAGTGGGTTCAGTAATGCCACGGTGATCATGATTGCCGCCCTGTTCATTATTGGGGAAGGATTATCGAGAACGGGTTGGACCGCCCTTGCCGGGCAACGTTTTGTGAGTTGGGCAAAAAAGAGTGTTCCCAAACTATTGGTCATTGTCACTTTGGGTGCAAGTGTGCTTTCTGGGTTTGTGAGCAATACAGGTACGGTGGCAGCACTGCTTCCTGTCACGGTATCAGCCGCTTGGAGTGCCGGTACCTTGCCCTCTAAGCTGTTGATGCCCGTGGCCTTTGGCTCCAACACGGGCGGGTTGTTGACCTTGACGGGTACACCTCCCAATATTATTGCCAGTAACACCTTGATTCAAAATAATTTGGAGGGTTTCAGCTTTTTTGAGTTTTCCCTTATCGGGATTCCATTATTGATCATTGCCATTCTTTACTTCAGGTACATTGGTTATCGATTGATGCCGGCCAACAAAACCAAGGATAGGCCCGCGGATATCAATGCGGAAATGCACAAATGGATCGAGAACTACAGCATCGGTGACAATCTTTATCGGCTGCGCATTCGGTCTATGTCACCTTTGATCAACACTAAAATTAGGGATTGGAACTTTGAGGAAGATCATCATGTCTCGATAATGCGGTTAAAGCGACGACATCCAAGTCCGCTTCAACAGAAAGTGCCACTGTTTGTTGAATTACCGGAGCCAGAAACCGAAATGCGCTACCATGATATTATCACCGTAAAGGGAAAACCAGAGGATGTTGACAGGCTGGTGCTCAAATTTTCATTGGGTGTCATACCCACCCCGGCCGAAATGGATACCCTGAAGAATGAACTCATCAACCAAGAAGTAGGCATGGCCGAAATGTTCATCTCTCCCAATTCGGTTTTTGTGGGCAGGGTCATCAATTTAGGACATTACTTAAAGCAAACGGGGGTACAGTTATTGGCTGCTTCAAGAAAAAATCGCCCATTGACCGGAAAAATAAAGATTGAGGCAGGTGATGCCTTTGTGATACGGGGTACATGGGAAAATATCGAGACCCTTAAATCACTCTATGAAAATGTGGTGATCTCGGGCAGTCCTGAAGCCATGTCAAAAAATGTGACCCAATTGACCCCCAGAAGCTACATCGCCATGGGCACCTTGATCCTTATGATCTTGCTTTTGGTCTTTAAAGTACTGCCAGGTGCCATGGCGGCATTGATTTGTGCCGGTATCATGATGCTGACCCGCTGCGTGCCCATTTCTAAGGCCTATAAGGGCATTAGTTGGACAAGCGTGGTCATGATCGCCGCCATGATCCCCATGGGCTTGGCCCTGCAAAAAACGGGGGTGGCCCAAATGGCAGCAGAAGGCTTGGTCGATGCCTTGGGAAGTGTGCACCCCACGGCCTTATTGGCAGGCATATTTCTGTTGACAACGGCATTTAGCCAAACGATAAACAACTCGGCAACGGCGGTACTGATGGCGCCGATAGCCTTGATCGCAGCAAATTCTTTGGGCGTATCGCCCAAACCCTATATGATTACAGTGGCCGTAAGTGCTTCAACCGCATTTTTGACCCCTGTTGGAACGACAACGAACGCCATGGTGTTGTCCGCTGGGGGGTATTCCTTTTTGGATTACGTAAAGGTCGGTGGACCATTACTATTGCTATTTTTTATAACCACGGTGCTGGTAGTGCCGTTGGTGTGGAATTTTTAACGCGGCAGTTTTGACATATTTCGAAACAGTCGCTGATATAACTTTTAAAACTAATATTATGAATGCCGTGATGGAAAAAACGAAAGATTTGGAAAAGTACGGGCTGAAGGATGTAACGGCCCATTGGAACTTAGACGCAGAAACCCTTCAAAAGATTACAGTTGAAAAAGGTATGGGCGTTGAGTCAGAAAATGGCACATTGGCCATTAATACAGGAAAATTTACAGGGCGTTCGCCTAAAGATCGTTTTTTGGTAAAAGATGATTATACCAAAGACAGAATTTGGTGGGGGAGGATCAATAAGCCGATTTCCCCTGAAAATTTTGATAAACTTCAAGATGAAGTGGTGAATTATCTGTCGGGCAAAGAAATTTACGTTCGTGATGCTGCGGTCTGTGCCGACCCCAAGTATAAAATGAACGTGCGGACGATTACAGAGTACCCATGGTCGAACTATTTCATCAAAAATATGTTCCTAAGACTCTCTGAAGAGGAACTGAAGGATTTTGAAGAAGAATGGTTGGTATTGTGTGCCCCCGGTTATGAATGTCCCAATCCAGAGGAATTCGGAATCATTGCAGGTAACTTCTCCATTTTGAACTGGACGAAGAAAGTAGCACTGGTAGGAGGTTCTGAATACCCCGGTGAAATGAAGAAAGGTATTTTCACCGCATTGAACTTTGTTTTGCCAGTCGAAAAAGAAGTACTGCCCATGCACTGCTCGGCCAATGTTGGGGAAGAAGGGGACACCGCCATTTATTTTGGACTCTCAGGAACAGGTAAAACAACACTTTCAGCGGATCCTGACAGAAAATTGATTGGTGACGACGAACACGGATGGACCGAAGAAAACACTATTTTTAACTTTGAAGGGGGCTGTTATGCCAAAGTCATTGATTTGACCGAAGAAAAAGAACCCGACATTTACAGGGCCATTCGCCCCGGTGCCCTTTTAGAAAATGTGGTATTTAAGGAAGGCACGAAAGAGGTGGACTTTTTTGACAGTTCGATCACCCTGAACACACGGGTGAGTTATCCTATTGAGCATATCGATAACATTCAAGTGCCATCGTATGCAGGCAATCCGAAGAATATTTTCTTCTTGACCTGTGATGCCTTTGGGGTGCTGCCTCCAGTATCTAAATTGACTCCGGGTCAAGCGGCCTATCACTTCATTTCAGGATACACCGCTAAAGTTGCGGGCACAGAAACAGGAATCAATGAGCCGGTACCTTCGTTCTCCGCTTGTTTTGGCGGACCTTTTATGCCGTTGCACCCTACGGTCTATGCTGAAATGCTGAGCAAGAAAATGACCGATGCCGGCGTTAATGTTTGGCTCATCAATACCGGGTGGAGCGGTGGCCCTTACGGGGTTGGCTCACGTATCAAATTGAAATATACCCGGGCGATGATTTCCGCTATTTTGGAAGGAGAATTGGATAAAGTGGATTATGAAACACATCCCATCTTCGGCCTGCACATGCCCAAATACTGCCCTGGCGTTCCAACGGAAATTTTGGATCCCATGAACACTTGGTTGCAAAAAGGTGCGTATGTCAGTAAAGCAATCCAATTGGCGCACTCATTCCACATTAACTTTGATAAATTTGCCAGTGAAGCATCAGAGGAAATCCTAAATGGAGGCCCACTAATCGATTCACACCATGAAATGGATCATTTATAAAATGTGACCTAATATGTTCCAAATAGAAAATTTGGGAGAGGCTAAGTTTAAATCCCCCCTACAGCTAAGCACTGTCAGGGGGGATAATATCTTCAATTTTGTCAGCGACAGTGATAAATTGGTTTATGACCTCTCTATGGATGCCTACACCAACTGTCTCACAAACAATCAAGAACCCCATTGTCTTGAAAAAGCAGGGCCTCGCCAGCACTTGCATTTTGATCCCAAGCGGACCACTGCGGCCATAGTAACATGCGGCGGGCTTTGTCCCGGCATCAACAATGTCATTCGCGGCGTGGTGATGGCCTTGCACTATTTCTATGGAGTGAAACGAATTTTAGGCGTTCCCTATGGCTATGAAGGATTGAATCCAGGAATGGGCCACGGGTTTATGGAACTTACGCCTGATAAGGTGAAGGATATCCATCAGTTTGGAGGCACTATTTTGGGGTCTTCCAGAGGCGCACAAAGTGTGGGCGTTATGGTAGATACGTTGGTTGAAAACCATATTGACATTTTATTCACCATTGGTGGCGACGGTACCTTAAAGGGGGCCGATTCCATTGGGGAAGAAATCCAAAAAAGAGGGTTGGATATTGCCGTTGTCGGCATCCCAAAAACGATTGATAACGACATTGACATTATTGACAAATCCTTTGGGTTTGAAACTTCTTTTGACATCGCAAGCCCTATTTTGAGGGATGCCCATAATGAAGCGAAAGGAGCCTACAATGGGGTTTCCATCGTGAAACTGATGGGTCGCGACAGTGGTTTTATAGCAGCTTCGGCAGCATTGGCACAACCTGTGGTCAATTTTGTGCTGATTCCTGAACAGCATTTCAATCTTTATGGGGATGGAGGATTTTTGGAAGCCCTCAAAAAAAGGTTGGAGGCCAAACACCACGCCGTTATCGTCGTGGCTGAAGGTGCAGGGCAACATCTGTTTGCGAAGGAAGAAGTAAAGACCGATGCTTCCGGTAATGTACAGCACGATGATATCGGCATTTTTCTAAAAGACAAAATCAAGGAATATTTCAAGGAAACCTTTCCTGTGACCGTCAAATATATCGACCCCAGCTACATTGTCCGAAGTGCCGCGGCCAATTCTGGCGACAGTGTCTTTTGTAGTGGTTTGGCCTATATGGCCGTACACGGTGCCATGGCCGGAAAGACCAAGTTTGTTGTCGGCAGGGTCAACAATAAATTTGTGTACCTGCCCATTTCTGCAGTGACCAAAAAACGCAAAAAAATAGATTTGGAGAGCGAATTTTGGTTCGCTGTATTGCAAAGCACGGGGCAGCCTTTTATGCTTTGATGGACAAGTAGAAATGACAATGCCTTTTTATAAAGCTTTGATCACATGGGTGACAATGCCCCAGACCAACAGATTGTTCTCGTCTTCAACTTTTAGGGGTTTGTATTTTCTGTTCTCGGGCATGAGGTAGAGCCCATCTTTTTTGATTTCAAGACGCTTTACGGTGAATTCTCCATCAATAAAACAGACGGCGACTTTTCCGTTTTCAGGCTCCAAGCTGCGGTCAATGACCAAAAGATCGCCATCATCAAGGCCTGCACCAATCATCGAATCTCCGCTCACACGGGCAAAAAAGGTGGCATCCGGATTTTTGATCAGTGATTTATCCAGACTGATGCGGGTCTCCTTAAAGTCGTCGGCCGGGGAGGGAAAACCTGCGGAGACCGTATTTTTTGAGAAAGATGCCGAGATTGAATCCTCTGGTTCAAATCCATAGAATTGTAAGTGGCCGCCCCTGGTTTTTTCGTTTCGCTTCATTTTACAACAATGATCTCATCAATTCGGGTGGTATATCTTGGTGAAAGGTGTTCTTGACGCATTTTCCAAGTGCGTTTCAAATCTTGGTTTCCGATTTTCACCTTATAACTGCCCAATTTGTTGTTCAGTTTGTCCATGGCCTTCATCAGTTCATCGTGCTTCGGATTTTCTTTTTGGAACAAACCCAGCTGGCGGGCGTTGGTGGGTACCAAGCCGCAGACGACGACCCCCGCTTTTTTGTATTTGATGCCAGGTTTGAAAATGGCCTCTACGGCCTTGACCGCATGATTGGTGATGGTGAGTGTTGAATCAGTGGCGTGGGGGAGTGTCACCACTGTTCCGCTTCTATCTTGGGGGTCATTTTTTTTGTGCCTGTCACTGCGCAAAAATACCATGACCATATTACAACTGCTTTTTTGTGCGCGCAGTTTTTCGGCACAACTGCCGGCGAAGGTTGAGATACGTTCACGAATGTTCTCGATATCTGAAAAAGTGCGCTCAAAACTTCGTGTGGTCGCAATGGCCTTTTTGTCTCGGGTGTCGTCATCGAGGTCAAGGGTTGGTTTTCCCTCCAAATCCTTTTTTAGCCGAAGCCCTGTGATGCCCATCTGTTTTTTGACCCATTCGTCAGAAAGTAAGGTGAAATCGTAAGCCGTTTTGACATTCTTGGTCTGCACACGTTTTAAATTGCCGTGGCCAATGCCCCAGACCCATTCTATTTTGGTGAACTTTAGGGCATGGATTCTATCTCCCTCAGAACCGATGACGAAAACGCCATTGGTTTCATGTCGCCGCTTTTTGGCGATTTTATTGGCCACTTTTGAAAGGGCCTTTGTCGGTGCGATACCGATACTAATGGGAATGCCTGTGGATTTTTGAACCGTGTATTGAATTTTTCGTCCGTACGCATCAAAATCGTGGTTTTTAAACCCATCAAATCCCAAAAAAGCCTCGTCAATGCTGTAGACTTCCATATTTGGAGTGAAGGTGTGCAAAATGTTCATCACCCGGGTACTCATATCACCGTACAAAGGATAATTGGAAGAAAACACCTTGATTTGATGTTCTTTGCAGAATTGCCAGTATTTAAAAGCAGGAGCTGCCATGGGCAACCCCAATTTTTTGGCCTCGTCGCTGCGCGAAATAAAACAGCCGTCATTGTTCGAAAGAATGGCCACGGGCACATTGTTGTACTGGGGCTGAAAGGCTCTTTCACAAGAAGTATAGAAGTTATTGCAATCGACCAATGCAAACATGCTCTAAAATATTGAAAACATTATAAAGAGTTCTATCTGCTTCAAAAAAGCTATGATAAAATCGTAATTTTAAGATAAGTTAAGAACCTAAGATGAAAATCAGGATCAAAGACAATTCCGTTCGCTTTCGGTTGACACAGATTGAGGTTAAAACACTTTCTGAAAAAGGCCATGTTGAGGCACATACCGATTTTGGTGATGGCAAATTCACCTATCAGGTTTCGCTCAAAGAAAATCTAATAACCCTTAAAGCCAGTTTTTCAAATGGTGTTGTAGGGATGGAAGTCCCTAAAAAATGGGGAGAGGATTGGTATGAAAACGATGTGGTTGGAATTGATCATGCCCAACCACTTAAAAATGACGAAGAGCTATACCTTTTATTGGAAAAGGATTTTACCTGTCTAGACAATACCTTGGAAGATCAATCCGATAATTATCCGAATCCAAAATTACAATCCAGTTAGTTGGTCAATGGAAAAAGAAACCTCATTCAAGAGAACCATTTCCCTAACCGGAAATATTGAATTTACGGGTCTTCAAGTAAAAGAGCCCGCCTACCATGCTGCAGGTATTTTGGGGGTCAAGGAAAGCCTGCGCCATGGTTTTAAGGAAATGGGAATCGTGCGTTCCATGCGTGCCCTTCTGCAAATGAACCAGCATGAGGGATTCGATTGCCCAAGTTGCGCCTGGCCCGATCCAGAGAACCCATCAAAGATTGCGGAATATTGTGAGAATGGGGCCAAGGCCTTGGCCGACGAGGCGACCACCTCGCATATTGGACAAGCTTTTTTTGAACGCTATTCAGTAGAGGAACTTTCCCTGTTAAGTGATTACCAATTGAACAAGTTTGGGCGTATTGTGGAGCCCATGGTTTTGCGTCAAGGTAAGATTCATTACGAGCCCATTTCTTGGGAAGAGGCTTATGGGCTAATTGCCACCGAATTAAGAAAATTGAAATCGCCCAATGAAGCGATTTTCTATACCTCGGGCCGTTCGAGCAATGAGGCGGCCTTTTTATACGGAATGTTCGCCCGAGCCTTGGGCACCAATAATATGCCTGATTGCTCCAATATGTGCCATGAATCAAGCGGGGTGGCATTGAGTGAGACCCTGGGCATAGGCAAGGGCTCGGTCAAGCTAGAAGATTTCTACGAGGCTGAAGTTATTATTGTCGCGGGGCAAAACCCTGGTACCAACCACCCTAGGATGCTTTCTGCTTTGGAAAAGTGCAAGCAAAATGGCGGAAAGGTGATCAGTATCAATCCGCTTGAGGAAGCTGGCTTGGTCAATTTCAAAAATCCCCAAAAGCTGAAAGGGTGGATAGGTCCAGGAGAGGCCATGGCCGATTTGCATTTGCCCGTAAAGATCAACCAAGACATCGCCCTGGTAAAACTGATGCTGAAAAAACTCGCCGCCTTGGATGCTGAATCCAATACCATTTTCGATCACGAGTTTATAGATAACTATACGGATGGCTACCATCAATTGATTGCCGATCTAAAGAAACATGATAAAGAGGCATTGCTGAAACAATGTGGTGTTGCAGAAAACAAAATCGATGAAGCGGTAAGTCTGTTGGCCAACAAATCAAAAATTATCGTTTGCTGGGCCATGGGCCTCACCCAACATAAAAATGGGGTGGAAAACATCAAGGAATATGTCAACCTACTGTTGTTAAAAGGTGCCATAGGAAAGCCAAATGCAGGTACCTGTCCGGTTCGTGGGCACAGCAATGTGCAGGGTGATCGATCGGTGGGCATTCAGCATTTTGTGGACAAAGAACTCAATGAGCGCATCAAAAAACATCTGGGTTTTGACCCACCTAATGAAGAAGGGGTTGACACGGTAGGCGCAATGAAGGCCATGTATGAAAGCAAGGCCAAATTCTTTATGTGCTTGGGCGGTAATTTTTTGATGGCAGCCTCTGATACGAAATACACCGCAAAAGCAATTCAAAATTGTGATTTGACGGTCCAGGTCAGTACAAAACTCAACAGAACACACTTGGTCACTGGAAAAACAGCACTCTTATTGCCTACTCTTGGTCGTTCTGAGAAGGATATGAAAAACGGAAAACAACGACATTTTACGGTTGAGAATAGCATGGGCCGCGTACGAAACTCAAAAGGGCTTTTGAAACCAGCATCAGAAGCTGTCAAAAGTGAGCCTGAAATCATAGCGGGTATTGCCCATGCTTATTTCCAAGGCACCCATCCAGTAGATTGGAAGGCCATGGGTGATGATTATGGATTGATTCGCGAAAAGATTGATCAGGTGGCCAAAGGATTCAAAAATACAGAACAACGGGCCACGGGCTCCGGCTATTACCTGCCCAATAACGTACGTATTCGTGACTTCAGCATGCTGCCGGGGGGAAAAGCCCAGCTTACAGTCAACAAATTGCCAAACCATAGCTTGGACAAAGGGGAATATATACTGATGACCATTCGCTCCCATGACCAATTCAATACCACAATTTATGGTCTTGACGATCGCTACCGCGGCATATACAATGAGCGACGTGTGCTTTTTATGAATGAGGAAGATATGGCGAATGAAGGATTCAAAAAAAGTGATGTGGTCAATATTGTGAGTAACTATGACAACACCAAAAGGACCGCCCAAAAATTTATCGTACTCCCCTACAAAATTCCGAAAGGTAATTTAGCGGCCTATTTTCCAGAAACCAATGTTTTGGCGCCCTATAACCATTTCGCCGATAAGAGCAAAACTCCAATCAGTAAATCAATCATTGTAGGACTAAGGAAGGTGGCACTCTAGTTTTACAGCCAGCTCGGCAAAGAGATTTTTTGTTCTTCATATTTAGGGGTAAATAAGTCGGTTGATAAGTCTTAATTGATTGAAAAGCAAATAGGTTCTTTTATATCTAAATTTATTTTAATGATTTAGGGTTGGTTTGAAAGAGGATATGAATACAGTAAAGGTTGGGGATGATTTCGAAAAGAAATCGAAAAAGATATTAAGGAAGATTATCAATAATCATGAGCTAAGTGCTTTGCCTGCTCATTGCAAAGTATACGAAAAGTATAAATTGAAATCGTATAAAAGAGGAGGGAAAGAAATAGTTTTTGATTTGGTTATAGAGGTCAAAAAACCTAACGCCAACAAGCCAATTATCCTCTATATAATTGAATGTAAAAATCTACAAGGTAAAGTTCCAGTTGACGACATAGAGGAATTTAATGATAAGGTAGGTGGTATTACTGGTGTCCAGACTAAGAAGATAATGATTGCCAAAAATGGTTTTCAAAGTGGCACTTTGGAAACAGCAGACGTACTTGGAGTGATGCTTATCGAAGTTAAAGAAGACGATTATGATATAATTCTTTATAAATCGAAGAAAACTGAAAGGGTAAATGAAACAAAAGATATTGATGAGGAAATAGAAATATTAATTAAGAAGGCACTTATCCCAGATAAAATTAGAGGGTTAAGAAGGCTTTCTGCGGATCAAATAGAAAATATCGCGGTTTCTTTCTTAAATGATTTCGATAGTACCATTACAGAAAATTTCCTACGAACCCCCATCCAAGAGTTAATTAAATATTTAGAAGAAAAAAAATCTCTCAAAATTGATTCTAAAAGCTTTCTTACAGATGATACAGGGAAAGAACTACTAGGATATTTTGATTTAAAAAATAATACCATTTTCATTAGCAATGAGGTAAAGAACACAATAAGGTTTCCATTCGTATTGGCTCATGAAATAGGTCATTTTGCACTACATAGAAACCTTAAAACGAATCAATTTGTATATGATAATTTTAAAGACTCGGAATATAGCCTGTTTGTCCAAAAACATAAGTTAAGGAATGATAAGAATTGGATAGAATGGCAGGCGAATTGTTTTGCTTCATGCCTCTTAATGCCCAAGCAAACCTTAATTACCAGGCTTGTTGCAATTCAATTGGAAAAAGGGATTAGCAAACAAGGAAGAATTTACCTCGATAACCAACCTGTTAACAGAGAGGATTATAGATATATAGTGAAACAGCTAGCATCATTCTTTGGCGTAAGTAAAACAAATGTTGAATATAGACTTGAAAGTTTAGGCCTTACGGTACATCCCCCACTATCGGAAAAAGACGTGAATGACAAAGAAACGTTAAGAGCATTATCACTAATGGCCGAAAAATACGCAAATACTACTTAAAGGCAGGATGGCCAGTAATATCAGCTCCTGTAATCAATAGATGAATATCATGGGTGCCCTCATAGGTAATTACACTCTCCAAATTCATCATGTGGCGCATGATGCTATATTCACCGGTAATGCCCATACCGCCCAACACTTGACGCGCCTCACGAGCGATATTGATGGCCATATCCACATTGTTGCGCTTGGCCATAGAGATTTGTGCCGTGGTCGCCTTACCTTCATTTTTTAGCTGCCCTAAGCGAAAGGCCAACAATTGTGCTTTGGTGATTTCAGTGATTATCTCTGCCAGTTTTTTTTGCTGTAGCTGAAAAGCGGCAATAGGCTTACCAAATTGAGTGCGCTCTTTGGCATAGCGCAGGGCGGTATCATAGCAGTCCATAGCAGCGCCGATGGCCCCCCATGAAATTCCATAGCGGGCAGAATCGAGACAGCCCAGTGGAGCACCCAAACCTGACTTGTTGGGGAGCAGGTTTTCTTTGGGCACTTTTACATCGTCAAAAATCAATTCGCCAGTCGCGGAGGCCCGCAAAGACCACTTGTTATGCGTTTCGGGAGTCGAAAAACCTTCCATACCCCGCTCCACAATCAATCCATGAATCCGTCCTTCCTCATTCTTTGCCCAAACAATGGCAACGTCGGCAAAAGGGGAGTTGGATATCCACAATTTGGCACCATTCAAGAGGTAGTGGTCGCCCATGTCTTTGTACTTGGTTTCCATTCCACCGGGATTTGAGCCATGGTTGGGTTCTGTCAATCCGAAGCAACCCATCCATTCACCTGTGGCGAGTTTGGGCAAATATTTTTTTCGCTGCTCCTCGGTGCCGTAGGCAAATATGGGGTACATTACCAAAGACGATTGCACAGAGGCTGTGGATCGCACCCCACTGTCACCGCGTTCAATTTCTTGCATGATGAGTCCATAACTGATTTGGTCGAGTCCTGCACCGCCATATTCTTCAGGAATGTAAGGTCCGAAAGCACCGATTTCCGCCAAGCCGCCAATAATCTGTTTCGGAAATTCCGCTTTCTGGGCATATTCTTCAATGATGGGCGAAATGTCACGCTTGACCCACTGACGGGCAGCATCCCTGACCAATTTGTGTTCTTCAGAAAGTAAATCGTCAAGATTGTAATAATCAGGGGCTTCAAATAAATCGGGCTTCATAAATGAATTCTTTTTTGTCATTCCCACGAAGGCGGGAATCCATTGAGTTTCTAAAAAGATTCCCACGAAGGGGGAATGACAAGGTGTAACATTCAAAGGTACTAACGAAATACAACATTTCAAGATGCAATTGTTACATTTTCAAGTAGAACACCTTGGTCAATTCTTTATAGGCCTTGGTATACTGATGACGGTCTGTTTCAATGATCAGTGTATCTGTTTCAGGTGTCATTTCTAATAGTGAAAATTGGATGAGACTTCGCTTGGTTTCGGCATCAGGATTTCCTTTGACATGTGTGATACGATTCGGGAAGAGCCCATATTGAGCGGCCAATGCCAAAAAACGCTGTTCTTCTTTAAATGGGATGATGGTGGCAAAGCTACCGTTGGATGATAAGCGTTTTGAAACCCCAGCCAGTAGTACCTCAAATGGAAGCGATGCATTCTGTCGGGAAGCATCCCTGGAACTATCGCCACTTGAAACATCTTCTGAATAAAAAGGTGGATTCGAAAGGATCAAATCATACTTTTCATCGAACTCATCAACTAAATGCCTGAAATCAGCGTGAAAACAGAATAGTCTGTCTGCCCAAGGCGAGGCTTCAAAATTTTCAACACATTGCTCAAAGGCATTGTCATCGATTTCAACGGCATCAATGGTTGTTGCTGATGAGCGTTGTGCCATCTGCAGGGCGATAAGGCCAGTGCCCGAACCCACATCCAGTATGGAATTTGGTTGGGCTTCTATAGATGCCCATGCACCGAGTAAAACACCATCGGTGCCAACTTTCATCGCACAGCGGTCTTGGTGAATAGTGAATTGTTTGAACTTGAAGGGTTTCATTTGACGCGGCCTGGTTCTCGGACTTCTAACCCAACTTGCCCGGTCAGAGCATCGCCCAATTCTGCACGTTTCTTATCAGCAAGTTGGTTGATGATTTTTACTATTTCAGGATGTTCATTTGCAACATTAGTGGTTTCGCCAGGGTCATCTTCAAGGTTGTACAGTTCAGTTTCTTTCAAATTCACATAGCGGTACTCGCCCGGTAGTCCATCTTTTCCTAACTCTTGCCCATTCATGGTTCGGTACCGATGCGGAAAATATAGTTTCCAGTTGTTGTAACGCACCCCAAAAAGTTCATTCACCCGATAATAGAAAAAATAGGCCTCTTGTGGACTATCAGACGTTTTACCCTTAAGCAGGGGCCAAATACTCTTGCCGTCAATGGTCTGTTCAGGAAGTTCTGCCTTGGTAACCGCGGCAATTGTCGGCAGTAGGTCTATGGCCATTACCGGCTCATCAATTGTTCTGCCCGATTCAAGGCTATCAGGATATTTGATGATAAAGGGTTCTCGCTGACCCCCTTCCCACGCGGTGCCCTTGCCTTCACGAAAGGGCAGGGCGCTTCCGGCGTGGTTGCCATAAGAAAGCCAAGGCCCATTGTCTGAGGTAAAGATGACCAAAGTGTTTTTTTCCAATCCGTTTTGTTTCAAGGTTTCTGAAATCTGCCCTACTGACCAATCGATTTCCATAATGACATCCCCATAAAGTCCCCGGTCCGATTTCCCCTTGAACTTATCCGAAACAAAAAGCGGTACATGTGGCTGCGGGTGCGGAACATACAAAAAGAAAGGGTTGTCTTTGTTCTTATTTATAAAATCAACACTGCGTTGGGTGATCTGGGTGGTGAGCATGCTCTGATCGTTCAGCGTATCGATGATCTTTTCATTTTCATAGAGTGGCAGCGGCCCAAAATTGAATATAGGCCCCTGTTGCGGATGGTATGGCCACATATCGTTGGAGTAGGGAATGCCGTACCATTCATCAAAACCATGTTTGGTGGGCAAAAAATCAGGATGGTCACCCAAATGCCATTTACCAAAAATACCCGTAGCGTAGCCTTTGGCTTTTAATAATTCGGCCAAGGTTTTCTCATTGGGATGCAGCCCCTTGTTGGTATTGGGCATGAATGCGTTATGGATGCCAATCCTGTTGGGATAACAACCGGTCAACAATGCTGCTCTTGAGGCAGAACAAACCGCTTGGGCTGCATAGAAGCTGGTCAGTTTGACTCCCTCGCGTGCCATTTGGTCCAAGTTCGGGGTGGCGATATCTTGGGCACCAAACACCCCAACATCTTGATACCCCTGGTCATCGGTAAAAATGATGACAATGTTGGGCGGTCTTTCGGGCATTTTTTCTTTGTTGTCATTGCAGCAAACAAAACATAGCACAACGACAATGAGATAACAGCATCGCATATTTCGAGGATTTGAATACGGACTTAAATATAATGCGAAATCACTATGGGTGTATTTTAAGACAAATACAGGTCGACAAGCCCTTCTGGAGTTCTGACATGAATGGTCTTGTTTTTTCGATCTACCTTTTGGATGATGTCGTCAGAAATGGGAATCAACAATTCCTTCTCGTCTTTTTTGGCTTCAAAAAGTTCTTGGGAAGCAGAGTCATTGACCGATTGAATGATTCCGATATCGCCATGAACTTCATCCAACAAGGTAAACCCGATGACTTCATGATAGTAGAACTTGTCTCCAGAAAGTGGAGGCAACATCGCTAGTGGCAGGTAAAGCTCAGCCCCAAGAATACGGTCTGCGGCAGCCTCATCCTTCACATCCTCAAAATCGATTCGCAACAATGCCGATTTGTGCAATCGGCAACGATGAATAAAAAATGGAACCAGATTTTGCCCCAGTTGAACAAAAACGGATTCCATATTTTCGTAAATCTCAGGCTCGTCTGTATCGAGTTTGACCAGAACTTCGCCCTTATAGCTATATTTTGAAACGACTTTGCCGAGGTAGAAACAATCCTCTTTGCGCATCGTCCTTAAAAATTATTCTTCTTCAGAACTGGCTTCTTCTGGCTTTGTCTCAGAAGGTTCTTCAGTTTTGGCCTCAGCGGCCGGGGCAGTTTCTTCTTTTGCAGGCTCTACTTCCTCAGCCTTCATCTCTTCAGCAGCGGGAGCTTCTTCAGGAACTTCTGGAGCTTTTTCTACGGCTTCTACTTCTGCAGAGGCATCAACCCCTTCTGTAGTTTCAGGAGTTTCTTCTGTTTCAGGTTCTGGTTGGGCAGCGGCAATACGTTTTTCGTTGGCCTCTTTCTCAGCGGCCAGTGCTTTTGCCCTTGCTTCGGCCTCAGCTTTGCTCAAACCATCTCTTTTGGCCTGTACTTTGGCTTCTTTTTCTTCTAACCAAGCTGCAAAACGTTTTTCGGCTTCTTCTTCTGAGAAAGCGCCTTTGGTCACCCCGCCCAATAGGTGTTTTTTCATCATCACCCCTTTGTAGCTCAAAATGGCCCTTGCAGTATCGGTAGGCTGGGCGCCATTGTGCAACCATTTGACCGATCCGTCAACATCTAGGTTGATGGTAGCGGGATTGGTGTTTGGGTTGTACGTACCCAATTTTTCCAAAAATTTTCCGTCTCTTTTTGATCTTGAATCTGCGGCAACGATCCAGTAGAATGGTTTTCCTTTTTTACCGTGGCGTTGCAATCTAATCTTTACTGGCATATCACATTAATTTGTAGGGTGCCCGACCCTGATTATTAATTCATTCCCAAGAAAGTGGGAATCTTATTCTTGCTCCCAACAAGCATAGTCGATGAAAGCGGGTGCAAATATACATTTATTCAATTATTTGACAATAACTTCAAGATTCTTTTTTAATGGTTGATAAGTCCTCAAAACTCCTTTTTTTGAAAAGAGGTGTTTTGGGTATTTTAGCTTGTTGCTTTTTTCCTTCCTTAAAATCAAAATTGATAATCATCCCCTCTTGGGAGGGGAGCGAGGGGCGGGTTCGAAAACTGGCAGCAAAAGATAATAGGTTTCTATATAGCTGTAAATCTATTGAATGTGAGATTTCCACCTTTACCGAAATGAATTCGGCACAGACGTGGAAATGAAAAGAAAGTATATGTATTTAATCTTCGATACCGAAACCACAGGCCTTCCCAAACGTTGGGATGCCCCTATTACCGATACTGAGAACTGGCCACGTTGTGTACAATTGGCCTGGCAGCTACATGATGAAATGGGCAATCTGGTCGAACAGCAAGATTTCTTGATCGAACCAGATGGTTTTAACATTCCCTATGAGTCAGAACAGATTCATGGCATCTCCACAGCGTTGGCAGAACAAAAAGGTGTTCCGCTAGAGGATGCTCTTGAAAAGTTCAATGAAGCGTTGTCAAAAACCAAATTCGTGGTGGGGCAGAATGTGGATTTTGATGTCAACATCATGGGCTGCGAGTTTTATCGATTAGGTGTCGAAACCCCTTTGCAGAAATTGCCCGTTTTGGATACCTGTACCGAAGCTACGGCTGAACTCTGTAAGATTCCCGGGGGGCGAGGGGGCAAATTTAAACTACCCACACTGACCGAATTGCACGAATATCTTTTTGGCGAACCTTTCGCCGAAGCACATAATGCTTCCGCAGATGTGGAGGCCACGACAAGGTGCTTTTTGGAACTGGTCAGAAAGCGTCATTATTCCGCTGAAGAACTTGATGTTCAACCTGATTATTTTGAACGCTATTCAGAGGCCAATCCGCAAGAGATAGAACTTATAGGCTTAAAGCATATCAACCTCAAAGAAGCTTCCAAAAAAATAGCGGACCAATTTTGGGAAAAAGATACGGGCGGAATTTCACAAGAGGCGATTGAGGAGAACGAACGGGATCTCGCAGATGTTCCTTTTGTGCATCTGCACAACCACTCTCAATTTTCGGTGTTGCAGTCCACCATGTCAACGGCAGCTTTGGTCAAACAGGCTATTGATGCCCAAATGCCCGCGGTGGCCTTGACCGACCACGCTAACATGATGGGAGCCTTTCATTTTGTGAGGGAGGTCAAAGCGCATAATAAATCCATCCAACAACAAAAAAAAGAGGCAGAAGAAAAAGGTGAGGTGTTCGAAGGCCAAGCGATAACCCCCATCCTCGGCTGTGAATTTTTTGTCTGTGATGACCATACCAATAAAAATGTCAAGGATTACGGCTATCAGATTGTCATGTTGGCCAAGAACAAAAAGGGCTACCACAATTTGGCAAAAATGGCCTCCATCGCCTATACTGATGGATTCTATTACGTGCCCCGCATCGACAAGGAAGTCATCAAAAAATATAAGGAAGACATCATCGTACTCTCGGGAAACCTCTATGGCGAGGTGCCAAGTAAGATTTTGAATATCGGCGAAAAACAGGCCGAGGAAGCCCTGTTGTGGTGGAAAAAGGAATTCGGGGCGGATTTTTATCTGGAAATCATGCGCCATGGCCAAGAGGATGAAGACCGCGTCAACCAAGTTTTGGTCGAGTTCTCTAAAAAGTATGGGATGAAACTGGTGGCCACCAACAATACCTACTATGGCAACAAAGAGGATGCCGAGGCCCATGATATTTTATTGTGCGTCAAGGATGGTGAGAAAGTGGCAACGCCCATTGGTCGCGGTCGCGGTTATCGCTATGGGCTGCCCAACCAAGAATATTATTTCAAGTCTTCAGAAGAAATGAAGGCCCTTTTTAAGGATTTGCCAGAGGCCATTTTAAACCTTCAAGAGATTGTAGATAAAATAGAGTCTTTTGAACTCGCCCGTGACGTGCTTTTGCCCAAGTTTGAGATTCCTGATGCGTTCAAAGTTGCCCAAGATGACATCGATGGGGGTAAACACGGTGAGAATGCATATTTGAGGCACATTACTTACGAAGGAGCCAAAGAACGCTATGGTGAAATCACGCCTGAAATTTCGGAACGCATTGATTTTGAACTGCAGACCATTGAGAATTCTGGTTATCCGGGCTATTTTTTGATTGTTGAGGATTTTATCCGTGAGGCCAGAAATATGGGGGTTTCCGTGGGTCCTGGTAGGGGGTCCGCAGCGGGTTCGGTGGTCGCTTATTGTTTAAAGATTACCAACATTGACCCGCTGGAATACGATTTGCTTTTTGAGCGGTTCTTGAATCCCGATAGGGTATCGATGCCCGATATCGATATCGATTTTGATGATGAAGGGCGTGGTAAGGTGATGGATTATGTCATCAACAAATATGGATCCAACCAAGTCGCCCAGATTATCACCTATGGTACCATGGCGGCGAAATCTTCCATCCGTGATACCGCTCGGGTGCTCGACCTGCCCCTGAACGATGCCGACCGCATTGCCAAGTTGATTCCCACCATGGGAAAGCTGAACAAGATATTTGGTGCAGAAGAGGCGAACCTCAAGAAAATGTTCCGCTCCGATGATCTCGAAAAGGTACATCAGTTATTGAACATTTCAGAAGGGGATGATTTGGAAGGCCGCACGGTGAACATGGCCAGAGTGTTGGAAGGTTCGTTGCGAAACACTGGCATCCACGCCTGTGGCGTTATCATTACTCCCGATGACATTACCAATTTCGTACCCGTGGCCACGGCCAAGGATTCCGACCTCTATGTCACACAATTTGACAACTCTGTCGTTGAAAGTGCGGGATTGTTGAAAATGGATTTCTTGGGATTGAAAACCTTGACACTTATCAAAGACACCGTCAAAATAGTCAAGGCGAGAACAGGGGTCGAGTTGGTGCCCGATGAGTTTCCGTTGGATGATGAGAAGACCTACGAACTTTTTCAGCGTGGCGATACCGTGGGGATTTTCCAGTACGAATCCCCAGGAATGCAAAAGCACCTCAAAAATCTTAAACCTACGGTGTTTGATGATTTGATTGCCATGAACGCCTTGTACCGCCCGGGTCCGATGGAATACATCCCAAGCTTTATTGCCCGAAAGCACGGCGAGGAAGAGATTTCCTATGACCTTCCCGAAATGGAAGAGTTTCTAAAGGATACTTACGGAATCACCGTTTACCAAGAGCAGGTGATGCGATTGTCACAGAAACTGGCAGGCTTCTCGAAGGGTGATGCCGATGTGCTCCGAAAGGCCATGGGGAAAAAGATTTTTGCCCTGCTTCAAAAGTTGAAGCCCCAATTTTTGGATGGCGGCGAAAAGAATGGGCATCCAAGGGACATCCTTGAAAAAATATGGAAAGACTGGGAAGCTTTTGCCTCCTATGCCTTCAACAAGAGCCATTCGACCTGTTACGCCTACATTGCCTATCAAACGGCTTATCTAAAGGCACACTATCCCGCAGAATACATGGCCGCGGTGCTGTCGAACAATATGAACGACATCAAGCAGGTCACTTTCTTTATGGAAGAATGCAGGCGCATGGGGCTTGAGGTATTGGGGCCCGATGTCAACGAATCGTATTACAAATTTGCCGTCAACAAAGAAAATGCCGTTCGTTTTGGTATGGGAGCCATTAAAGGTGTGGGGCGTTCAGCGGTTCAGGCATTGGTTGATGAGCGTAAAGAAAACGGACACTATAAATCAGTATTCGACATTGCAAAACGGGTCGATTTACGGTCGGCCAACAAAAAGGCTTTTGAGAACCTGGCCTTGGCAGGTGGGTTCGATTCTTTTGGGGAAACACATCGTGGCCAGTACTTCCATGACGAGGGTGATGGGGTAAGCTTTCTCGAGAAAGTTATCCGCTATGGGGCCAAATTTCAAGAGAACGAAAATTCATCACAGGTAAGCCTTTTTGGTGATGCCAGCGAGGTACAGATTCCTGAACCTGTGGTGCCACCCTGCGAAGAATGGGGCACCATGGAAAAACTCCGCAGGGAAAAAGAGGTGGTCGGCATTTATATTTCTGGCCATCCGTTGGATGATTTCAAAAAAGAGATCAATGCCTTTTGCAATACCAGTGTTTCCATTTTCAATGATGATCTCGAAAACTATGTGAACCGTGAGCTTTCATTTGCTGGGGTTATCACCGATGTGCAGCACCGAATATCTAAAAACGGTAAAGGGTGGGGATTGTTCACCTTAGAAGATTACACCGATACCCATGAGTTCCGAATTTTTGGAGAGGAATATCTGAAATTCCGTCATTTTTTGATGATTAACTCGTTTGTCTACGTCAAGGTTTTTATTCGGGAAGGATGGATCAATCGAGAAACGGGTAAAAAAGGCGACCCAAGATTGCAGTACAACGATTTCAAACAATTGCAGGATGTTATGGAATCGTATGCCAAAAAACTGACCATTCAATTGAACATTGATGCTCTGCAAGAGAAACGAATCAAATCACTGAAAGATACGTTGCATTCCTTCAAAGGAAAGCATCCGTTGAATTTCACCGTTTATGAAGCCCAAGATGAGATAAAGTTGAACCTATCAAGCCGAAAACAAAAAGTGAACATTACGAGTGAGCTGTTATCCACTTTAGAGGAACAGGAAGTGCATTATAAATTGAATTGATATAAGTTTTGCCAATGTTTTCATAGTCAAAATGAATATCAAACGGGTAAGGAAACCCTGCCATAATTGACTAACTTTGCGAATATTAAAATAAACAGACATGGCATTAGAAATAACAGACG
The DNA here is from genome assembly GCF_039592695.1 of Allomuricauda sp. d1. NCBI lineage: Bacteria > Pseudomonadati > Bacteroidota > Flavobacteriia > Flavobacteriales > Flavobacteriaceae > Allomuricauda > Allomuricauda sp. d1. The sequence goes on from NZ_JBBUTK010000002.1 coordinate 465,881, forward strand.
CCACTTTCGAAGATGTGGTTTTAAAAAGTGATAAGCCCGTAGTGGTCGATTTTTGGGCTGCATGGTGTGGTCCTTGCCGAATGGTGGGCCCTATCATTGATGAGGTCAGCGAAGAGTACGATGGCAAGGCTGTTGTCGGTAAGGTAGATGTAGATGCCAATCAGCAGTTTGCAGCCAAATATGGAGTGCGAAACATTCCGACCGTTTTGGTTTTCAAAGATGGTGAGATTGTGAACCGTCAGGTAGGGGTATCTCCTAAGAAGGTATACACTGACGCTATCGATGCAGCACTATAATAGCATACGTTAAGTTTTTATAAAAGGCCCGATTCTTTCGGGCCTTTTTCATTTATCTTCGTTTAGCCATGGATGTAAAATCTTCATTGAACGAAGCAAGACTGTTCCAGAATTTGGAACTTTTGGCCAGCCAAGTAGTCGAGGGTTTTATAAGCGGCATCCATAAAAGCCCTTTTCATGGCTACTCGGCTGAGTTTGCTGAGCACAAAATTTACAATACAGGGGAAAGCACCAAGCACATCGACTGGAAGCTCTTTGCCAGAACCGACAAGCTCTACACCAAAAAATACGAGGAAGAGACGAACCTTCGTTGTCACATGATATTGGATAATTCTTCCTCGATGTACTATCCCGAGGTGAAGCAATTGTCCATCAAAAATTTGAACAAAATAGGATTCGGTGTACTGGCCATCGCCGCTTTGATGAACATACTTAAAAAGCAACGGGATGCGGTCGGACTCAGCATCTTTTCAGATACCTATGATTTTTATGTTGGAGAAAAAAGCAGTGAAAGACACTTTCAAATGTTGCTGCACCAATTGGACTCTGTCGTCATGGACGAGTCAAAAAAGAAAGGCACCCGAACATACCACTACTTACACCAAATCGCCGAAAAAATACATCGACGTAGTTTGATTGTTCTGTTTTCTGATATGTTTCAGACCAAGGTTGAAGAAGAGCAACTGTTTGAGGCATTACGGCATTTAAAGTACAATAAGCATGAGGTGGTATTGTTTCATCTGTTGGACCACGAACATGAACTGAACTTTGATTTTGACAACTCCCCAAAACGATTTGTTGATGTTGAGACCGGAAAGCATATTGACCTGTATGCCGATACTATTAAAGACGCCTACTCAAAAAATGTCAGGGCATATCAAAAAGCCCTTCAACTTAAATGTGCACAATACCGTATCAAGTATGTAACTGTTGATGTCAGGGCAGATTTCTCTACGGTTTTGAATACTTTTATGGTAGAGCGACAAAAATTTGTATGAGGCATTTGATAAAAATTTTTGTTGTGCAAACAAATTAGTAGCTGTATATTTGCCCTCGCTAAACTGAAAAGGTAGCAAGGTTTGAATTCCGCTGTCGCGGAAGTCTGCAAAAAACGGATAAAATCATTGGTCTGGTAGTTCAGTTGGTTAGAATACCTGCCTGTCACGCAGGGGGTCGCGGGTTCGAGTCCCGTCCAGACCGCAAGTGAAACAAGCCCTTCGAAACTCGAAGGGTTTTTTTATGAAACCCTCCTTCCATCCAGTAAATTAATTATTCGAGAACCATAGGCAGCATTTTTTTCTGAATGGGTCACTTGGATGATTGTAACCCCATCTTCCTTGTTCAATTTTTTGAACAGTGCCATGATTTTCTCGCTTTGGGTAGAATTTAAGTTGCCGGTGGGCTCATCGGCCAAAATCAATTTTGGATTGGCAATCAGTGCCCTGGCAACCCCCACTAACTGCTGCTGGCCACCACTGAGTTGGGAGGGAAACAGGTCTTTCTTGCCGACAATATTAAAACGATCCAATATATCCGCCACCATGGCTTTCCGTTCTGAGCCTTTGTATTTTTTATATAACAAAGGCATTTCCAAGTTTTCGTAAACTGTCAGGTCATCCAGCAAATGATAGGATTGAAAAACAAAACCAATGTATTCCTTGTACAAAGTGGAACGATACTTTTCTTTTAGGGTATGTACGGACTCATCCAAAAAGTGGTATTCTCCTTCATTAAAAGTATCGAGCATGCCGATGACATTGAGCAGTGTTGATTTTCCAGAGCCCGAGGGTCCCATTACGGAAATGAATTCACCTTCTTGAACTTCAAGATTGATGTCTTTAAGTAGAAATATACGTTGGCCCCCAGAGTTGACCCATTTGAAAATATTTTTGAGTTGTAGCAACATATCTAGCTATTTATTCCGTTCGTAAACTTTTCACTGGGTTCACAATAGCGGCCTTGATGCTTTGATAGCTTACTGTCACAACTGCAATGCCCAGCGCCAAAACTGCGGCCAAGATCAACATCCACCATTGTATTTCTATGCGGTACGAGAAATCTTCAAGCCACTTGTTCATGGCAAACCACCCCAAAGGCAATGAAATCAATATGGCCCAGCCGACCATTTTAAGAAAGTCAGTGGTCAATCTATAAGAAATTTGGCCAATACTGGCACCAAGCACTTTTCGTATTCCTATTTCCTTGGTCCTTTTTTGTGCGTTAAAGGTTGCCAGGCCAAACAACCCCAGACAGGCAATCAAAATGGACAGCACAGTAAAAATAGAGAAAATTTGGCCAAGGCGTTGTTCGGCCTCGTAACTATTGTTGAATGAATCGTCCATAAAATAATAATTGAAAGGTTGGCCAGGGGCTATCGTTTTCCAGATATTTTCAATGCTAGAAATGGTCGAAGAAATGTCTTGCCCTCCCAACTTTATGGCCATAGACCCCGGAAATCGACCGATAGACAAGCCCAGTGCCTCTATATTATTTCTAAAGGAATCAAAATGAAAGTTTTTGACAACCCCGATAATGGTACTATAATTGACTTGATCCTCGCTAGCGCCTAAATCTGGAGAGATTCTGAGACCAACTGCATTTTTTGCATCTACATTCAATGTTTTGAGCGCTGCTTCATTGACGATTATGGCCGTGGAATCTGTTGGAATACTTGGATTGAAATTCCTGCCTGCGACCAATTCTAACCCCAAAGTGGAAATGTAATCATAGTCTACCATCCAATTTTCTATATTGATTGCATCCTCTTGATCAAAAAAGCCTTCCTTGAAAAAAGTCCAACTGCTTCGCTCAGAGGGTGTGGGCAAAAAACTGGTCAGCGAGGCGCTTTTCACTTCCGCCAATCTTTCAATTTCTTTTTTCAATGTTTGTTCTTGGCTATTTGTATTGTTGACATCCTGCAAGACCAAGATCTGTTCTTTGTCGTAACCCAGTTCTTTATTTTGGATAAAGCGCAATTGCTGATAGACCACTAAGGTCGCCACAATGAGAAAGATTGAAATGGCAAATTGAAAAACAACCAACGAGTTTCTCACCTTACTGCCACCAATATCTGCCAGGCCACTTCCTTTCAAGACTTTTGCGGGTATGAACCGTGACATAAAAAAAGCTGGATAGATGCCCGACAAAAGCCCCAGTAATACTGTCACGCCACACAAAATCAACCAAAACATGGGGGCTGCAAATGGAATGGAAATCGCTTTATCAGCCATATCGTTGAAAATGGGGAGCACCAAATAGGCCACACCAATGGCAAACAATAGAGACAACAGACAGATCAATCCTGACTCCGTAAGAAACTGGCGAACCAAATCGGTCTTGTTTGACCCCAAGGTTTTACGGACCCCAACTTCTTTGGCCCTTTTTAAGGAATAGGCCGTTGATAGGTTCATGAAATTGACACTAGCCAAAAGCACCAAAAATAGCCCTATAAAAGATAGTATGTAGATGTTTTGTATGCTGCCATTGGTACTGAGCTCAGTTTTCATGTTCGAATACAGGTGAATATCGGTCAGGGGCATGGTAGAATACTTGATATAATTTCCGGAAGCCTTAAAGGATTCTTCGGTCATTCCCGGAAAAAATGCTTGAACCCATGGAATAAGGTACCTACCTATCAAAGATTTCAGTTCCGCATTAAAGGATTCCATGTCTGCGGCAGGCGCCATTTTTATGAACGTAAAATAATTATGGCTTCCCCAATGTCCTATCTGCGGATTTTGAAATCCCGCCATGGCCAAGAAGACGGAATGATCGCGTAAAAAAGAATTTTTTGGCAAATCGTCAACCACTCCTGAAACTGTATACGTCTGTGAATTGTTCAACACCATATTTTGGCCCAGGGCATTGGTAATACCAAAATGCTTTTCTGCTGCGGTTTTGGTCAAGACCAATGTGTTTGGTCGGGTAAGTGCTGTTTTCGGATTTCCGACCAAAAGGTTTAATCCAAACATTTTGAAAAAAGTGGAGTCGGCATAGATGGTATGCAACTCCTTTACATTGGAAGTTGTGCTTGCCTTTCGAATGAGGAGGTTTCCCTGATTTAACAGTCGGGTTGCAAGTTCAACTTGGGGGTAGTCACGCACCAACGTTTCGGCCATTGGCTCAGGGGTCTCCGCAAGCTTTTCTGCCAATCCACCGAATTTATTGTCGGCATTGATTCTATAGATGCGATGGGCATCAGCAAACATTTTGTCATAGCTGAGTTCATCATAAATATATAGAGAGATAAGTAGTGCCCCCGCCATACCGATGGCCAATCCGAAAGTGTTGAGAAACGTAAAAAAGGGTTGCTTTTTTAGACTTCTCCAAGCGATTTTAATGTGATTCTTTAACATGATTGTTCGTTTTTAGGCCTGCCAGACTTTTAGAACCTGACAGGTCTTAGATGATTTATTCGGTGCGAAGGCTCTTTGCCGGGTTTGCTATTGCCGCTTTTATGGCTTGAAAACCAATGGTAATCAAGGCAATAAGAATTGCGAGTACCCCCGTGAGAACAAAAACCCACCAACGAATGTTTATTTTATAGGCAAAATCCTGAAGCCAATTATCCATAAAATAGTAGGCCAAAGGAGCGGCCACTAAAATGGAAAGCAGTACCAGTTTTAAGAAATCCTTTGACATAAGTGCAGTGATACTGCCCACACCTGCGCCCAATACTTTACGTATTCCAATTTCCTTGGTACGCTGTTTGGCCATGAAAGTTGCCAATCCGAAAAGTCCTAAGCAAGAAATCAGTATGGATATCATTGCAAAATAATAGGCAAGGGTGCTCGTCAACAGTTCGGTTTTGTATGAGGCTGCAAATTGCTCGTCCAAGAAATCGTAGTACAGGGGAACATTTGGAATTGTACTTTTGAATACAGCTTCTAGCGAGGCCAACGCTTCCTTGGTCTTTTTTGCTTTAATTTTTACAAACAGACTTCCTGCATTTTCAGGGTTTAACAAAAAGATTGCGGGCTGTATTGGTTCATAAAGGGACTGATTGTGAAAGTCTTTCAAAACACCGATAATTTGCCGTGGCTGACCCCATAATTGAATTGATTTTCCAATCGGATTTTGGAGCCCCATAACTGCAACTGCCTCTTGATTGACCACAATGTTAAGTGTATCCATCGACCCTTCACGATAATAGGTTCCCTCAGCAACTTCCACTTCAAAAACATCAGGAAAATTATGCGCTCCCCATAGTAATGCAAATTCTATGTTTTCTTGCTCAATGGATTTGCCGGGCCAAACAACACCACTTGTAGAAGCGCTCATATTGATTGGAGAGGGGCCTGCGAGTGTAACACCCTCAATGCCATCGGTAGCAATCAATTGATTTTTTAGCGCTTCGTAATTACGGGTAACATCTTGGTCTTGATGAATGGATATGAGATGGTCCTTTGCAATTCCCAAATCTTTTTCGCGGATAAAATCTACCTGCATCTTTACCACTATGGCTGCAAAAATCAAGAGTACTGTCAAACCAAATTGCAGTATAACCAACCCTTTTCTTAAAGATACAGTGTTCTTTCTCTCTCGACCATTTCCTTTTAGGGCCATAATTGGCTTAAAAGAAGAAATGACAAAAGCAGGATATAACCCTGAAAGCAATGTGGTGAACAGAAATAGGCAGACAATGCCCACCCAAACAGAAGGTTGGGCAAAATCTATGCTTAGATTTTTTTCAACGAAAGTGTTTACCGAAGGCAGTAGTAGCAAAGTACTTATAGTGGCAATGATAAAAGCGATAGCAGTAACAATTGCAGTCTCTGTTATAAATTGGGCAATAAGTGCATTTCTTTGCGCACCAACCACTTTGCGCACCCCAATTTCATTAGATCTTTTTACAGCATGCACTGTTGATAAATTCACAAAGTTGATGCAAGAGACGATCAGTAGAAAAAAGGCGGCAATGGTAAATATGCGAACATATTCGATTCGTCCTCCACTTACTTCTGCCTTTTCATCGAACTTACCATAAAGGTAGCCGTCAGAAAATTTTTGTAACAGAATCCCCTCTTTTTGCTCTCCTTGTAAATGCGACTGAAAAAGCGTTTCAAGTTTGGCCGTGACATTTTTGTAATCGGAACCTTCTTTTAATAAAAGTACTCCTGCCATTCTATTATTGTCCCACTGTTCCATCCATTCATTTTTGGCCAGAAAGCCATTGAAGCTGTAATAGAAATCATTTTGAATTGTAGAGCTTTTGGGAAAATCTTCATAAACGGCCTCCACGGTATATGTGCCATTGTCCAATATATCAATAGCACTTCCTATCGCTTTTGCTTCCCAGTTGGCACCCCAAAATCGCTTTGCCAAACTTTCGGAAATAACCATTGCACTTGGTTTTTTGTCAAGTTGGGTGATATCACCTTTAAGAATGGGAAATGTAAAACTGGAAAAAAGGGCGGCATTACCGAAAGCCCCCTGCGCCCTCAAATTGACGTCTTCAAGTCTTAAATTGTCTTCATAACTATATCCCAATGTAACGTAATTCTCTACCTCGGGGAACTGTTCTTTTGCATTGTGCAATACTGGATAGGATATTGACCTATATACATCTAGAGTGCCATCGCCCATCGGAATTGTTCGTTTTACACTGAAAAGACGATGGTCATTTTTGTGGATTTTATCCATGTTCCTCTCATCTTGCACCCAAAGAAGCATTAGGAGGGACACCGTCAATGCCACGGATAAACCAAAAATATTTGTAAACAAATACACTTTATTTTTGAAGAGGGACCTAAGCGCGATTTTAATGTGATTCTTTAACATGATTGTTCGTTTTTAAACCTGACAGGTCTTAGATGATTTATTCGGTACGGAGGCTTTTTACCGGGTTTACGATAGCGGCCTTGATGCTTTGATAACTGACCGTAACAATGGCAATGGCTAAAGCCATGAAAGCGGCCAATAGCAACATCCACCACTGAATTTCAATGCGATATGAAAAATCTTGTAGCCATTTGTTCATCGCAAACCAGCCAAGGGGCAACGATATGAGTATGGCCACACCAACCATTTTGACAAAATCGGTGGTCAATCGATAAGAGATTTGGCCGATACTGGCACCCAATACTTTTCGTATACCGATTTCTTTGGTTCGTTTTTGGGCGTTGAAGGCAGCCAGACCAAACAATCCTAAACATGCAATCAGAATGGATAGTATGGAAAAGACCATAAATATCTTGCCCAACCGTTGTTCGGCTTCATATACGGTATTAAAAGAGTCGTCCATAAAACGATGACTAAAGGGTTGACCAGGAGCAAGTTTTTCCCATAGCCCCTTAATGCTTGCGATTGTATTTGAAAAGTCCCCGGCATTCAATTTTATGGCCATATTCCCGGTAGACCGCCCCATCGATAGGCACAGTGCGTCAATATCTTCCCGTAATGATTCATAGTGAAAATTTTTGACCACTCCGATGACGGTGTAATATTCCGGATTTTCTGAATCGATATCTTGGGAAATCCGCGTGCCCAGTACTTCTTTGGCATCCATGCCCAAAACCGGCAGTGCAGCTTCATTGACGATTACTGCTGTAGAATCGGTACCGAACCTGTCGTTGAAATTACGACCCGCTACAAGCTCCATGTTCAAGGTCGGAATATAGTCTTCATCAACATTCCAAATCTGCATCTGAATGGCATTTTCTTGCTCCCGGGAACCTTCCTTAAAAAAGGAAGTGTTTGACCGTGCAGAAGGTGTTGGCAGAAAGCTGCTCAGGGTGGCACTTTCAACTTTCCCCAGTTTAACCACTTCTTCCTTAAACGTATCCACTTGATTTTCTGCGGCAAAGGTGTCATCAATCAACACGATTTGGTCTTTTGTAAAACCAAGGTCTTTGCCCTGAATAAAATTCAATTGTTGATAAACCACCAATGTGGCAATAATCAAAAAAACCGAAATCGCAAATTGAAATACCACCAATGCGTTTCGAATACCCCCACCGCCTGCATCTTTTTGTCCGCCACCTTTTAAGGTCTTCACGGGCATGAATCGCGACATAAAAAAAGCAGGGTAACTCCCCGAAAATAGCCCTAGCAGAATTGTTGCTGCCAATACAATCAGCCAGAAAAAAGGATTCCCAAAAGGAATCGAAATCGATTTCCCTGAAAGGTCATTGAAAAAGGAAAGTACCACCAAGGCCAGAACCATAGCCAAAAGCAATGAAATGAATGAAATCAATCCTGATTCGATCAAAAACTGGCGTACCAGATCTAATTTATTAGACCCCAAGGTTTTTCGGATGCCAACCTCTTTTGCCCTTTTTAAAGAATGTGCCGTTGAGAGGTTCATGAAGTTCACACTGGCCAAAACAATCAAGAAAAGTGCAATAAATGAAAGTATGTACACATTTTGAATGCTACTGTTGGCGCTCATTTCAGATTGCCGGTTAGAATATAGATGGATGTTGGTCAGGGGCATGGTATGATATCTGTAATAGTTGCCCGCCGCCGCAAACGACTCCATCGTTAGGCCTGGAAAAACCTGTTGTGCCCACGGAAGCAGGTATTTTTCGAGTATGGATTCCAACGGCGCCTGAAAATCCTCAATCTTGGCAGTGGGTATGAGTTTGATGAATGTATAATAGTTGGTATTGCCCCATAGATCTTCACGAGAGTCAGCCAATCCGGCCATGGCCATAAAAACACTATGATCTCTTAAGAAAGAATTTTTGGGCAGATCATCAATGACCCCTGTCACAGTGTACGTATCGGTATTGTCTAGAACAAGACTTTGGCCCAATGCACTGTTGATGCCAAAGTGTTTTTCCGCTGCGGTTTTGGTCAAAACCAAGGTATTGGGTTGGGTAAGCGCGGTCTTGGTATCACCGACCAATAATTTGATGCCAAAAAAATCAAAGAAGGTGGAATCAACGAATGTGGCCCGTAGTTCTTTGGTATTGGCCTCTGCGCCAGTTTTTTTTAAGAGCATACTGCCTTGATCCCGAAATCGAACCGTAGATTCAACCTGTGGGAAATCATGCTGTAACGTTCCTGCCATTGGGGCGGAGGTTTGTGAAGCTTCAATTTCTGCACCACCGAACTTAATATCGGCATCTATACGATAAATCCGTTCCGCATCAGCGAACATTTTATCAAAACTTAGTTCGTCATAGATGAACAATGAAATCAATAATGCCCCTGCCATGCCAATAGCAAGGCCAAACGTGTTGAGAAAGGTAAAAAAGGGCTGCTTTTTTAGGCTTCTCCAAGCGATTTTGATATAGTTTTTAAACATGACAGTCTGTTTTTGATTGATGATGGTTGTTATTTCACTCCGTTCGTAAACTCTTTACCGGATTTTGCTTGGCAGCACGAATAGCTTGAAAACTTACCGTAAGTACCGTTATTCCCATGGCCCCCAACATGGCAAGGGCGAAAATCCACCATTTTAAAATGACCCGATAGGGATACTCTTGTAACCACCCGTTCATTACATAATAAGCAATGGGCACGGCAATAAAACACGAGATCACGACCAGTTTCAGAAAATCTTTGGATAGCATGTTCCACACATTGAAGACCGTGGCACCCAATACTTTTCGCACCCCAATTTCTTTGGTGCGTTGCTCCGCCACAAAAGATGTGAGCCCAAAAAGCCCCAAACAACTTATCAAAATGGCCAAAGCGGTAAAAATGCCCGAGAGCGTGCCGATACGCTGTTCGGCTGCAAACTTTTCGGCGTACTCATCATCAACAAAATCGTATTGAAAGGGTATCGCAGGGAAGTTATCTTTAAACACCCGTTCTATAACCGCCAAATTTTGACTGGCACTTTGGTCTGGGTTCAACCGTAGGTTATAATAACTGAAATTATCATGTCGGTCATACACGTACCAAGCTTGCTTCACTGGCTCATAGGGCGATTGTGCAATAATGTCTTCGACCACCCCGATAATTTTCATGGTCGGTCCGGGATCCTCTCCATCTGAATCGCGAATGAGCATGCCCACAGGATTTTCAACCCCCATATACTTGACCCCGGTTTCATTGATCAATATTCCCAACGAATCAGAGGCGATATCCCTAGAGAAATCCCTCCCTTTGACAATCTTTAGATTGAGTGTGCCGGCATATTCGGGTGAAACCTCGGTCCATGCAAAATCTTCTTGAAAACCATCAGGTTTTCCTTCCCAAGTAAACCCACTTCTATTTGACCAAACGCGTGTTGTTGGGCTACTTGATGTCGCCATGGCAATCGCTGCGCCCGACTTTAGAAATTGCTCTCGCATTACATCAGTCTTGCCTTCGAAATCTGCGGACCAAGTCGGTATTTGTACGAGCCCCTGCCTATCATAACCAATCGGCCTGTTTTTCGCATGGTTGATCTGTTGCATCACGATGACCGTACCAATGATGAAAGCCACAGAAACAGTGAACTGTAAGACCACAAGTATTTTTCTGGGCAAACCGGCATATTTACCGGCTTTAAATGTGCCTTTCAACACATCTACCGGCCTAAAAGAAGATAGGTACAATGCAGGATAGCTGCCCGCCAAAAGGGCTGTAAAAAGGACAAAAACCATTGAAATCAACCAAAAATTGACACTTTCCCAAGGAAATGTAATTTCTTTTCGTGCCAACTCATTGAATCCGCTCAACGACAACAGCACGATGGCCACTGCAACGACGAAGGCGAAAAGCACCACCAAAAAAGATTCGCTTAAAAATTGATTGACCAGTTGCCTTTTTTGTGAGCCTATGGATTTTCGGATACCCACTTCTTTGGCCCTTTTCTCTGAGCGTGCAGTACTGAGGTTCATAAAATTGATACATGCCAATAGCAGCACAAAGGCACCAATGATTCCAAAGAGCCACACATATTTGATTCGCCCGCCTACCTGTTCGCCGTCTTCAAAGTTACTCCGCAAGTACCAATCTTTCATGGGAAGCAAAAACAGTTGGGGATTAAATTCTGCGGTATCTTCATTGAGGTCTTTTTTCACATCTCTAATTGCCTGCGAAACACTTTCCATATCAGTGTTATCGGCCAATTGCACAAACAACTGAAAAGAATTGTTTCCCCAATTGTCCAACGATTCCTGAATCCATTCCCGGTTGGCCACATAGTTGTCCCACGGTATGATGTAATCAGTATCGTTGAATGCATTGTTGAAAGGAATGTCTTTGTACACAGCAGAGACATTGAGGTCGTATTGATTGCCTATTTTTACCACCTTGCCAATGGGGTCTTCTGCGCCAAAGAGCGCATCAGCAGTGGATTCAGATAGCATGATGGAATTGATTTCGCGCAAGCCGTCTTTTTCACCTTTGCTGATTTCAAGGTTCAGCAATTCGGGTGCCATGGGCTGCATGTAATTGCCTGGGCGTGATATGCTGTTGTCTTTGTATTTGATATAGCTGTCTTGCGTCCAAGAGGCCATCATCAAGTGTTTGAAGTTGTCAGCATAGCCATCACGCAATGCGGGCTCGAGCGGCAGCGGTATGGCGGGGCCAGTGCCCACATTGCCGTTAAAGGTTTGTGACTGAAAGACCTGTGCAATTTTGTCCTTGTTTTCAAAATAGCTGTTGTAGGTCAGCTCGTCATACATCCAGAGCCCAATGATGAGAGCCACTGCCATACCAAGGGCCAGCCCACCTATGTTGATCAGAGAGTATCCTTTGTTCTTTAAAAGATTCCTCCAGGCGATTTTTAGATAGTTCTTAAACATGATGATTTGTTTTGATTGCCCCTTCGACTACGCTCAAGGCAGGTTTGATTGATGAATAAGCTCTCTTAGACCAGTGCCCCAAACGGTTTGTTTTGACTTTCGGTTACAATTTGACCATCAAAGAGATTGATGATTCGGTGTGCATAATGTGAATCACGGTCAGAGTGGGTGACCATGACTATTGTTGTTCCCTCTTGGTTCAATTCGGTCAATAGGTTCATGACCTCGATTCCGTTTTTGGAATCTAAATTACCAGTAGGCTCATCAGCTAAAATCAATTTAGGATTGGTCACCACGGCCCTTGAGATGGCAACCCTTTGCTGTTGCCCCCCTGAAAGTTGTTGGGGAAAGTGCTTTTCTCGATGCGCAATCTTCATGCGCTCCAAAACGGTCTTCACCTTTTCCCTGCGTTCTGATTTGTTCAATTTTAGGTAAATCAGCGGAAGCTCAACATTTTCATAAACCGTGAGCTCATCGATGAGGTTAAAGCTCTGGAACACGAAGCCGAGATTGCCCTTGCGCAATTGGGTGCGCTGGCTCTCTTTTAATCCTGCCACTTCGTGGCCTGCAAAATTGTAGCTGCCCTCAGTGGGGTTGTCCAACATTCCGATAATGTTCAATAGGGTGGATTTGCCACAGCCAGAAGGCCCCATGACTGCGACAAACTCTCCCTCTTCAACTCTTAGGGTGACCCCATTGAGTGCCAAGGTCTCTACCTCTTCGGTTCTAAAGCTCTTCTTTAGGTCTTTGATTTGTATCATTTCTGTTCGTTTTTCTATTTGTTTTTTCAACTCTTTTTTACACCTTCCTTCTAGGGGGAAAACATTCTCCCCCTGTGGGGGGCTAGAGGGAGCCTCCCTTTATTTCAACACTATTCGCTCTGCTTCTCCGAAGCTATCGTAATTGCTGGTGATGACTTGTTCACCAGGTTGCAGCCCATCAAGGACTTCATAATACCTGGAATTCTGTTTTCCTATTCGTATGTCGCGTTTCAGTGCTTCATCTCCGTTGGGATTTACCACGAAGACCCATTGCCCGCCAGTACTAGTAAAAAAGCCACCTTTTGGCAACAATAAAGCATCGCTTGAAGCACCCAATTGCAATCTTATATTGTAACTCTGCCCGGCCCTAATGGTCTCAGGTTTTTCTTTGGTAAATACCAGGTCAACCCTAAATCTTCCATTGCGTACTTCGGGATATACCTTTCTCAATCGAAGCGGATATTCTTTTTCATTTCTTTCAAGGGTGGCCGATAAATCTCTCTTTACCCGGTCAATATAATGCTCATCAATATCAGCTTCAATCTTAAAATCAGTTAGTACATTGACCTGGCCAATGCGTTGCCCTTGCGTAATGTTCTGCCCAATCTCGGCATCCAAAAAACCCAGTTGCCCGTCGGCAGGGGCACGAACGTTAAGATGGTCAAGCCGCTGGTACACCATGCCCAAGGTTTTTTTCATACGCTGTAAATCGGTATCCAAACCTGCCAAAGAAGTCTTGCGAAGCGCATCATCTTGTTCGGTCTGCAACTTTACAATATCATACTGTTTTTGTGCGAGTTCGTAGTTTTCTTTTGAGGTCAGGTACACTTCACGTGAAACCAATTCATCTTCAAACAATACTTCGTTCTGTTCATAATTTCGCTTTAAGCGCTGAAGGTCGGTACTGGCGGTGGCCAATGACCTTCGGCCCTCAACCTGTCTTGCATCAAAGGTGAGCCTAGTGGAACGTAAATCATTCTGCTTAAGGGCTAGATTGCTTTCACTGGCCAAAATTTGCTCGTAGAGGTTCATGTTCTCCAGTTTCAAGATAATGTCTCCCTTTTTGACCATCGCGCCTTCTTCAATCAACTTCTCAGTTACCCGACCACCCTCATAAGCATCCATATAAATAGTGGCAATAGGGGCGACATTTCCGTTTATAGTGATGTAATCGTCAAACTTTCCCTCACTTACCGAAGCTATGGAGAGTCGCTCTTTTTCCGTTCTAAAAGTGGATTTTGAACTTCCGAATGCTAGCTTCCATCCCACGAAAAGCAACAAAGCGCCCAATGCGATATATCCGTAGTGTTTTGGCCGCAAACCTTTTTTCTTTTCCAGTTGTATATCCATTCTAATTGATGTTAAATATTGGCAACCCCCTATAAAAATCGAGAGTGCTGTTATTGACCCGCAATCGCAACTGGGCCTGTAAATTTTGGTTTTGGGCTGTTGCAAAAAGTGTTTTCGCTTGCCCGAGCTCTATTGCGTTTATCATGCCCTTTTCATATCGTTTTTGTGCTATGTTGAAAGCAAGACGTTGAGACTCCATTCCCTTTTCGGTTTGTACCGTTTCGGCCATAAGGGCGTCATGCTCCTGTACTAATTGCTGTATGATTTGATACAACTCCTGTTCGGTAATTTTAGCATTGTTTCTGGCTCGCTCCAAGGCTATTTTTTGCTGTTTTACCCGTGAGCGTGATGCCCACCCATTGAATATCGGAACATTTAAAGAAGCCCCAATGAATCTGAACGTATTGTCACGAATTTGATCCCGAAAAGGAATGGTTGTTCCGAGCGTATCCCTTATGGTTTCAAAGTAGCCTGTGCCAATGCCACCCAGCAAAGTAACTGAGGGATAAAGACCCCCTCGAGTGGCCGACAATTGTTTTTTAGCGGCCATTACCCGGTACTCTTGTGCTTTTAGTGAGGGTATAAAACCTTTTGCCGTAATAAAAATAGAGTCGGACACCACGGTTTCTGAGCTTTCACCCGAACCAGTTGAAATCATTTCCGGTTGAATGGAAATATCACTTTCACCCTCAATATTCATCGCTTGCAATAAGCTCAGCTTTGCGGCCTTTAATCGATTTTCATTCTGTGTGAGCGATAATTTATCGGCAAGGAGCAAAGATTCGGCTTCATACAAATCGGCCCCCGCCATGACCCCCAATTCTACTTGCTTTTTGACTAAATCATAATTTGTTTGGGAAATCTCCACCTGTTCTTCCGAAATGTCAATGAGTCCTTCAATAAAGTGAATGTCATAGTAGGCCGACATCACCCTAAAAGCCAACAGGTATTTTTGCTGAAGACTTTCTTCTTGTGTAGCCCTATATAAAAACTTAGAAGCTTTAATATTATTTATTTTTTGAAACCCCTGAAAAAGGTCAAATGAGGATTGTACTAAATAGTTGTTGGAAAAAAATTCTGTGTTCACAAAGCTGTTGTCCTCGGGGTTGATAGAGCGGCCAAAATTGACCGTGTAATCTGCAAAACCATTAATGACCGGTAATAGATTGCGAATAGACTGCCGATAGGTTTCCTTGGTGGACGCTGTGTTCAACTCAAAATCGTTAAGTTGAAGATTATTTCCAATTGCGTAGGTCACACATTCGTCAAGCGTCCAAATTTTTTGGGAAAAAATAGCTGTGCTACCAAGAAAGATGAATAAAAGAAAGACGGTTTTTATGTACATTTTATAATACTATGCCAAACTAGTAGCTATTGCTGTGCCATTATTTCAATGTATTGAATATCAGAATTATATATACAATATGTTATAATTATTTTTTGTAAGTGTAAAATATTTATACAAAATATGTCAAAAAATTTGACACAAAAAAGAAACTGTTGTGTTGAATTTGTAGTTTTAGCCCAAATCTTTTCAACCCATGGTCGACGCTAAAGTTTTGGTCATTGATGACAACAAGAGTGTGTTGAGCGCCCTGGAAATTTTATTGCAGTTCGAATATAAGAGCGTTGAAACCCTGTTCAACCCCAATCAAATCTCTTCCTTTCCCGATTTAGAGAATATCGATATCATTTTGCTGGATATGAATTTTTCGGCTGGGGTGAACACGGGCAATGAAGGGCTGTTTTGGTTGAAGGAAATCAAGAAAAAATCCCCTGATACCTCTGTAATCATGATGACGGCCTACGGTGCGGTCGATTTAGCGGTCAAAGCCCTAAAAGAGGGAGCTTCTGATTTTGTGTTGAAACCTTGGAACAATGAACGTTTGCTCACCACGGTAAAATCGGCCTATGAACTGCGCCAGTCCAAACAAGAAATCAACCAGCTCAAAAAGAAGGAGAACAGTCTGAAGCAAGTCATCAATGAGGACAAAAACTACATTATCGGCAATTCAAAGGCATTGACTGCGGTTTTAAATTTGGTGCGGAAAGTGGCCAAGACTGATGTCAATGTCTTGATTACGGGCGAAAATGGAACGGGGAAGGAATTGATTGCCCGCGAACTGCATCGTCTTTCTCCTAGAAAGGATGAGGTTTTTATTGGGGTTGATATGGGTTCTATTGCCGAGAACCTTTTTGAGAGCGAGCTTTTTGGGCACCAAAAAGGTTCTTTTACCGACGCCAAAGATGACCGTGCGGGCAAGTTCGAAGCGGCCCATCAAGGCTCATTGTTTTTGGATGAAATCGGAAACCTTTCCCTACAGACCCAGGCAAAGTTGTTGTCGGCAATCCAAAACAAAGCTGTTGTTAGGGTGGGGGCCAATAAACCCATGGCCGTTGATATTCGTTTGATATGTGCCACCAATTGCAACTTGGAACAAATGGTCGCCGATGGACTTTTTCGCGAAGATTTGTTGTATCGAATCAATACCATACACATTAAAGTACCCCCTTTACGGGAACGAAAAGGGGATATATTGCTTTTATCCGATTTCTTTTTAAAACGATTTGCGAACAAATACGACAAGCCAGGGCTACGTGTCAATAATATGGCCCAAGAAAAATTGGAGGCATATTCTTGGCCCGGAAATATTAGAGAGTTACAGCACACCATGGAAAGAGCGGTGATCCTATCTGAAGGCAATGTGCTAAAACCATCTGATTTCCTCTTGCACCCAAAACCCCCACAATCTTTTGAAGACGGCCCAAAAACCCTTGATGAAATGGAATTTCAAATGATAACGAGGGCCTTGCAAGAGCATGACGGAAACTACACCGCAGCAGCAGAACAACTTGGGGTGTCTCGGCAGACGTTGTACAATAAACTCAAAAAGAGCCCCCTAGCCCCCAAAGGCGGAACAAAGCGTTAGTTACAACAGTGTTACAACAGTATGGAGCAAAAAGAATTGATAAACCGAAAAGAACAGGCCCAATGAAGATGATGCCTTATGAAACTTATGGTTTTAAACTTGATACTTGAATTTGATTTTGTAAATGGCCAGTAGAAACTTTTATTTTCAATTGATTGCAAGGGTCATTTTTTTGGCCTTGACCTCACTTGCGATAGCATTTTCGATTTCTTATGCATCCTATATCGCTCTGGGGTTTTCGATCATCTTGTTGATTGCCCAAGTATTTTCCCTTATCTCATTTATCAACAGCACGAACCGAAAGATTGCCTATTTCTTTGATGCCATAAGAAATGAAGATTTTACGCTACGTTTTCCTGAAAAGGTAACCATCAAATCCTTTAAAGAATTGAACCAGAGCCTCAATCGTGTCAATGGATTAATCCAAGAAGTACACTTGCAGCTTCAAATACGCGAAAATTATTATCAAGAAATCTTAAAGCAGGCCAACATTGGGATAATGACATTCAATGAAAAGGGCCATATTCTATTTGCCAATCCCACTTTAGAAAAATTGCTCAACTATAGTCCATTGAACCACATCAAGCAACTCAATCAAATAGACAAGGGGTTGTACGAAATTTTTAAGCCTTTCGAGCCTTTTGAACGTAAACTGTACCAATTCACCAATGAAAGGGAACAAAAGCAACTGGCTTTAAAATGCACCCAAATGACCTTGAACAATAATCCCTTGCTCTTGGTGGTAGCACAGGATATTCATCATGAATTGGATAAAAAAGAAACTGATTCTTGGGTGCGGTTGATTCGGGTGTTGACCCACGAAATCATGAATACCATTACACCCATCACTTCGATTTCAGATTCTATCTTAAAGCATTTTAAATCAGTGGAGCTGGAATCTTCCAACGACATTGACAAAGACAAGATGGCCAGTTCTATAAAGGGTATGGAAGTGATTCGTGAACAAGGGGGCGATTTGATGGAATTTGTACAATCGTATCGAAGTTTTTTAAGTGTTCCGAAACCTGACAAAACTTTAATATCTGCCCAAAAACTATTTGAAAAAGCACGTGTGCTCACCTCAAAGGAGGCCAGTCAAACAACAAAAATCAACTGGTCTATACAACCCAATGGATTAGAGTTGTTCATAGATGAAAAACAAATCACCCAAGTGTTGATCAATCTGGTAAAGAATGCAGCTCATAGTTTGGAAGGACAAGAAAACGGTACCATTGATGTAACAGCTTCCCTTGACGGGAATGACAAAAAATACATCGAGGTAAAAGACAATGGGCCTGGAATTTCCGAAGAACTGCTGGATGAGATTTTTGTTCCTTTTTTTACAACAAAAGAAAAGGGGACTGGAATAGGGCTAAGCCTATCAAAGCAGATCATTCAGCAACATGGGGGAAACATTGTCGTTCAATCATCATTGAACCATTATACATCATTCATACTTTCATTTTAATCGCAATGAATTCCCCGATGCTTTGTGTCGGGGTTCCCATAAGATGTCATTCCCGTGAATCCCGCCCGTGAATCCCGATAGCTATCGGGATGGTTTATGGCCTTTAGGTCAAAATGAAACCAACAAAATACCCCTACGGCCCTGCCTTGAGGATAGTTGGCTTAAAGAGATTCTTTATTTCACTGCAGCATTTAAAGTCAATGCCAATAGAATGTTTCATATCGGTGCCCTTGGCGATATCAAAAAGCCACAATAAAAAACCCCCAAGTATATGGGGGCGTTCATTCTTGGTGCGGTGCCACTACCAATTTTCAATTTCACGCTTTAGATTTTCTTTTGCCTTGCCGGTTTTCTCTTGAAGCTTCCCCAGCATTTCATCAAACTTGCCGTCTGCGTAGGTTGTATCGTCATCAGTGACCTTTCCATATTTCTGTTTGAACTCACCTTTGATTTGGTTCCATTTACCTTCTATTTGTTCTTTGTTCATTTCTATATTTTTTGATGTTGTTTCTTATAATCGCATATAAAGGTATGGTTGTGCGCATGTGACCATTGCCGACATCAAAAAAAATGTTGACACAAAGACTGAAATCACTGAAAAACAATGGATATCGCTAACAAAAAAGTGAATCGAATCAAACCAATACCGTCACAATAGAGATTTTTGAACACTGCAAACAATAGAAGCTATGGATATACCCAGTATAAAAAACGAAGACCAATATGAGGCCCTGCGTGACAAGGGCTACAGCAAAGAAAAGGCGGCACGTATTGCCAACACTAAAGATGCCGGAAAAAAAGGAGGCAAAGCAAAACCGTACGAAGAATGGACCAAAGAAGAACTCTATGAACAGGCAAAGAAAATAGGTGTTGATGGCCGTTCAAAAATGAACAAATCAGAACTCATCGAATCCCTGCGCGAATAATCGTCCACCAATGTCAAAATCCAAGACCATAGACCCCAATGTCATACGGCAAGTATTCATCTTGTTGCTTGTCTTTTTATTGGGTGGGCTCATTTTTAAAGAAGTGGTGCCCTATCTGACCGGGGTGCTCGGTGCCATTACCCTGTATGTGGTTTTGCGCAAACCGATGGCCAAATTGATAAAAAAGGGATGGCACCCTGATTTGGCCTCGGGGGTGTTGATGTTGTTGTCTTTTATTGGCATATTGATTCCGCTTTCTGGAGTAGTGCTCATGCTCGGCACGAAGGTGAACCAAGCGGTAGAAAACTCCAAAGAGATGACCAAAGAGGTCAAGAAAATGGTGGGTGAATGGGAAAATAAGCTTGGTTTTGATATCGATTCAAAAATAGATACCTCATCTGTCTCGGGCTGGGTTTCTGACAACCTACAAAGCTTTGCCGGGGGCACTTTTGAAACTTTCATCGCAATCGGTATCATGTACATTCTTTTATATTACATGCTCACCAATAGAAAGAAACTCAAAGAATCGCTTTACGAATACATTCCCATCAGCAATTCCAATTTAGATGTCATAGGAAACGACAGCCAGGCCATGGTGAAAGCCAATGCCCTCGGCATTCCCTTGGTGGCCTTTGCACAGGGTATAGTAGCACTTATCGGCTTTTTGATTTTTGGGATAAAAGAACCCTTCTTTTGGGCGGTCATAGTGTTTATTGGCTCTATGATTCCGTTTATAGGCACTTTGGTGGGCACCTTGCCCGTTTTTATCATCACCCTTTCAAACGGCAACACGTTTGCGGCATGGGGCATTTTGCTGTACGGGCTGATTGTGGTTGCTGCCACGGATAACCTCATCCGATTGTTTGTGCTAAAAAAACTGGACAACGTCCACCCCCTGATCACCTTGATTGGCGTACTTGTCGGAATACCCCTTTTCGGATTTATCGGCTTGATATTCGGGCCGCTTATCGTCAGTCTTTTTTTGATTATCGTCCGCATCTACAAAAAGGAGTACGGAACCAAAAAGGCATCTGAATCTGAAAAGTTATAATGTACTCCTTTTTGAATCATTCAATTTGAATCAACAAAATCTTTGTTTACGGCAATCGTTGCCTTGATGATACTGTAATATTGCGTACAACATAAAATTAGAAGATATGATGCAAGATGATGTTGATACAGACACGATTTACCAAGACATAAAAAACATACAGAATAATAAACCCCTGGCCATCCTTCCTGACACCTATCTGATAAAGATGACCAATGGTGACGAAACCAATAACGGTTATGCGTTGTTGCACTTAAACAGGAAGAATATCTTTCTTGTTGATGTGTTGGCGTTGGATGTGCTGAAAACGTACCAAGACAAGGGGTATCATGTTTCAGGCCTGGGCATCACCCATAATGAACTGGTCGATAAAAATCGGCTCGAAGAAGTAACGGAAATTTTAGGGGATGCCCCTATTTTTATGCATCCGCTGGAAAGCCAAAACTACGGCGATTTGACTACGGATGCCCTACAACCGCATGATGCCTTCAAGGGTTTTTCCATCCAAATTTATGATGGGCTCGGCACCGATTCCGGGGATTTGGCATTTTACAGCGAAATCAATAACGGTATGCTCTTTACCGGAAAAACTGCAAAAGGAAGCGAGTACGATTCAGAAAACACATCGATTGAAAGGCCTCGTGGTGCCGACACCACAAATGACATCGCAGCCGCGGAAAATTGGAGGAGATTTACCGCCACTTTTTTACACGTACTGCCTGGCAAGGGAAAACCAGCACTGTACCTGACCGAAGGAGAACAAAAAGACCTCATCATTCAATTGGGAAAGAAACACAGCTAGAAAAAGAAAATATGACCGAAACAGAACAGTTACAATTAGAACAGATAGCAGATACAGGGCATGACATCATTCCGTTACTGCGGTTGCGATATAGTCCCCGGGTTTTCGAAGAGCGAAAAATTCCAGAGGAAGAACTCAAGCAACTTTTTGAAGCGGCAAGATGGGCGGCGAGCTCAAACAACATACAACCGTGGCGGTTTATTTATGCGGAAAAAGGAACCGAAGCCTTTGACCGCATGGTCAACTGTCTGAGCGATTTCAACCAAAAATGGGCTGTCAATGCACCAATTTTGCTGTTTACGATTTATAAGGAAGAAACTGATGACGGCAAAGAAAATTTTCACGCACTGCATGATTTGGGGCTAGCCATGGGCAATATGACCATACAGGCCCAGCACATGGGTATCGCCCTGCACCACATGGCCGGGGTAGACTGGCAGAAAGCTGAAGAAGAATTCAACGTGCCCAAAGGGTACCATTTGAACTCAGCAGTGGCGTTGGGTTATTATGGGGGTGTCGTTGAAAAGTTACCGGAAGAATTAGAAGAACAGGAAACCGCACCAAGAAAACGTATGGAGCAGGATGAATTTGTCTATAAAAATTCTTGGCAGTAGGCTTATCCGAATTATATAACATTGAAAACGTAATTTATGAAGATAGGAATCATTGGTAGTGGAAAAATTGGTGGTAATCTTGGAAAACACTGGTCAAAGGCTGGGCATGATGTGCTCTTCAGCTCGCGCCATCCTGAGGAATTGGGAAGTTTGGCCAAAGAAGCTGGGGATAATGCGGAAGCAACCAGTGTAGAAGCGGTATTTGAAGCAGATATGGATGTGTATCTCTTGGCCGTGCCCTTCGGCGCCATCGATAAGATATCAGAATTATATGCGGGAGAATATGGCAACAAAGTCATCATTGATGCCACCAATCCATATCCGAGCCGGGATGGTGAGGTTGCAGAAAAAGTGCGTGACGCCAATTATGCTGCCTCGGAATATACGGCCACAAAATTCAGCACTGCAAGAACTGCAAAGGCATTCAACACCATTCAAGCGGCCCATTTGAAAAATCGGGCCTTTCAAGAGGTCGATCGTTTGGCCGTTCCGTTTGCAGCCCAAGATAACATCAGCAAAGAAATTGTTGAAGGCCTCATTGAAGACATTGGTTTTGATGCGGTTTACTTGGGCGATTTGGGGAAATCAAAGATGATGGACGTGGATGAAAAATTATATGGAAAATCATTGTCCAAAAATGACCTTTTAAACTTATTTGAATAAAACCTTGTATATGGAATTTGTTTTTGAATACGTAAATGTGAGTGCCAGTGACCGATTGGAAACCCTGGCCAAGGAAAAACTGAGCAATATGGCGCACAAGTACCCTTTTGTACACCGCGCCGATGTCTTTTT
This sequence comes from Allomuricauda sp. d1, assembly GCF_039592695.1. Taxonomy (NCBI): domain Bacteria; kingdom Pseudomonadati; phylum Bacteroidota; class Flavobacteriia; order Flavobacteriales; family Flavobacteriaceae; genus Allomuricauda; species Allomuricauda sp. d1. Next base: position 488,558 of record NZ_JBBUTK010000002.1, read on the forward strand.
CAAAAAAGAAAACCGGAATGATGATAAAGAGCAAATCTGTGTCATTCGATTGAGCATGCCCGGCCCTCGAATACATGCAGAGACGAAGGCCGAAAGTTTTGAGAACGCGATTTCAGAGACCGTACGCGACCTGACCAAACAACTGGACAAGAAAAAAGAAAATTGGGCAAGGTAGTTTGCCCAATTTTTTTATCGAAACTTAAACTATACCACTATTGCCTAAAGGCGATAAGTACAATCCCCCTGTCACAAATCGGCCAATGTTGTAACCGGAAAAGACACCCCAAATAACTTAATCAAGGAATAACTTCACAATCGGAAAACTCAAGTCCTCACCCAAAAACTAGGCATTTCTCCCCGATTGGGATATTGCTTACGCTGGGGTCACAAAAAAGTACAGAGAAACGGCCACCCCAATAATCAACAAGATTAAAAAGGCCAGCACAACTTTAAACCCGATTTTCGTCTTGGTATTCTTCTGAAAAATATAGCCCTGTTTTTCTTTGTGGGGCTCTTTTACAAATTCTGTAGCTTCTTCTCCTTGTTTCATTGAGTTTCAATTATTTGTTGATGTATACTGTTTTTTTGTTCACAAATTCATGTATGCCCTCACGTGATAGCTCACGACCATAGCCCGACGCTTTGGTTCCGCCAAAGGGCAGCCTTGGGTCTGATTTTACCATTTCATTGATAAAGAAACTGCCATCGGGTATGGTTCCGACCATTTTTTTGGCTTCCTCTATATCTTCAGTGAAAAGCATGGTGCCCAATCCGAATCTTGAGTCTGCCAACTTTTGTAGAGAATCTGCCCTGTCATTTGCCTTGACAACAGCAGCTACCGGCCCAAAAAGCTCTTCTTCAAATGCGGGCATGCCGCTGGCCACTTGTTCTATGATTGTGGGTTCGTAATACGTTCCTTTTCGTTCGTTGCCAAAAACCAATTTTGCTCCTTTTTTAAGCGAGCTTTGTACTTGGTCCTCTAAGGTCTCTGCCAAATCCTCACGGGCCAACACGCCAATTTCCGTTTTTTCATCCATCGGGTTTCCAGAAACCAGTTTTCGTACTTTTTCCTTGAAGATTTCCATGAAATCATCATAAATGGCCTCTACCACGATAAACCGTTTTGCAGCGATGCAACTCTGGCCCGTGTTCTGCATTCTCGCCTTTACCATGATATCCATGTATTTTTCCAAATCGGCATCTTCCCACACCACACAGGCGTTGTTTCCGCCAAGCTCCAATACGGTTTTTTTCAAATGTTTTCCTGCTATGGAGGCAATTGCTTTGCCAGCCTTCTCACTGCCGGTAAGACTTATAGCCTTGACCACATCATCTGAAATCACTTTTTCTACAAGATTGTGATCTACAAAGAGTGTTTGAAAACAGAATTCTGGATAGCCAGCGTCGTTGAACAATCTTTCAAGCGTATTGGCACACCCGCTTACATTTGAAGCGTGCTTCAACAACACCGTGTTGCCAGCTGTCATCGTGGGGACCGCAAACCGGAAAACCTGCCAAAAAGGAAAGTTCCACGGCATGATGCCCAATATACAACCCAAGGGGTCATAACTTATAAAACTTTCATGGGCATTGGTCTCAATCAATTCGTCGGCCAAGAACTGCTGTGCATTTTTCTCATAGAATTGGCACAGCCATGCACACTTTTCGATTTCAGCAATGCTCTCGGTAATCGGCTTGCCCATTTCTAATGTAACGAGCTTGGCATAGTTCATCTTGTTGTGCTGCAACAATGCTGACAGTTTGTTTAGATAGTGTATCCGCTCTTCAAGCGGTACTTTTTTCCATTCGCAAAATACTTTTTCAGATTTGGTCAATGCGGTACTTACCTCTTTTTCATCATGTAATGTGTAAGTGCCCATAACTTCTCCGTTATATGGGTTTTTACATTCAATCGACTTCATAGTAAATTTTGCATTAAAGCTAAAAAAGACTGTTCTGGGGCATTGATTCGTTCACTGAAAACATTGATTCGTTCACCCAATAAGCGAGAGTTATGATGCTCAGGTGCTTGTTTCGAAATCTAAGGTTTGTTTCCTTCCAATGCATCGTGGGCTTGCCACAAGGGGGTTGGTGGCAAATCCGTTAACATTAACCTTTTTCGCGTCAATTGGTTTTGCAGAATTCCATCATTTTTGTGGTTGTAGAATGAATATGAACTTTAAAATTTACAACTATGAGCAATAACATAAATACAGTTTTGGGCGTGTTGGCCGGTACGGCGGTAGGAGCCATCATCGGTATGCTTTACGCCCCAGATAAAGGAATCAACACACGAAGAAGAATTTCAGAAAAAGCCATTGAGGCCAAAGACCAATTGGCAGAAAGTGCTCTGAACCTAAAAGACAGCGTAGTTGATTCGGTATCATCAAAGAAAGAAACTTTGGATTCTAAATTGGATACGATCATCACAGACGCCAGCTACAAGGCCGATGAGGTCATTACCAAGTTAGAAGCCAAACTCAAAGATTTGAAAGAACGCAACAAACGGATTCAAAAAACCGCCTAATGCAAATTTTAAAGACATTGGATAGAGCTTCTTCCGATGCTGTCAACACCGGAGAAGATTATCTTGAACTGACCAAGCGATACTACAAGCTGAAAATTTTTCAGCAACTTACCAGCAATTTTGCGGCACTCTGCAAAATGGCAATTATTGGTGGAATCGTCTTTTTGGGAATCATCTTCTTATCGGTAGCTGGTGCCATTGCCTTTGGCAATGCAGTTGACAACTTGCCCTTGGGCTATGTCGCCATGGCTACGGTGTTGATTTTGATTGCACTTGTAATTTATATGGTGCGAAAAAAATTGGTAGATCGATTTGTGCTCAAAAAAATGTCTAAAACTTTCTTTGACGACTGATATGAACAGATTTAATTCTTTTGAGGAGCTCGACCTTGAGTTGAAACAGGTATACCTGAAAAAAGAAATCGCCAAAGAGCGGATTAAGGGCCTGGGTCTGGAAGTACAACATGAACTCAACTCGATAAGCTGGCTCAAAAAAGGCCTGAACGGCATTATCAAATATGGTGCATTATTATTTGTGCGGAAGCTTATCAAAAGATGACAGACTGGTACGAAAAAGAAAAAGCCGCCATTTCTAACGGCGGCTTTTTTTATTCGCATATATCGTTTTGTGGGTGACGGTATCGCAGATAGATGGCCAAGTATGAAAAGCGTCAATCAATTATTGGTTAAAGCACACTGCAACGCAATCATGTCGCTAGTTTTGTAGCGAACACAAACACATAAAAACATACAAGATGAAAAAAATAGTACATATAGGTATTGCAATGTTATTGATAGCTTCTTGCAATATCAAGAAAGAAGAAGAGGGCGAATTGCCCGAAGTGGATGTCGATGTAGAGGCTGAAGCAGGAAATTTGCCGGAATATGAAGTTAACTGGGCCGATGTTGATGTGGGTACAACCACCAGAACGGTAGAGATTCCAAAAGTGGTCGTTGTGATGGAAGAAGAAGAGGTAGAAGTGCCATATTTGGATGTGAACATGCCCAATGAAGGAGAAAAAACCGAGCGCACTGTAATGATAGAGGCTGAGGTCACCGACACTTCGCACGACCTTGAAATCGAAGAAATCTGGGCGGCGAACAACACTTTATATGTCATTTCACGATTGGAAGCCACCGGTGATAATCTAGGAGATAAAAAAATGCGGGTATCTGACCAAGTGACCCTCAATGCACCAGATTTGAACGTAAAGCACCTCATTATCGGAGAGCGTCCAGACCGGGTGTTCAACAATCAGCACACTTACATTTCCACAGAAGACAATGTTCGTGACCATGTGGGTGACGGTGCCAAAAAAATATACTCAAGTTAAAACTTTTTGATTGGTTAGTTTGGTTGGTTTTGACAATGGCTTTAGCTGTGGATTGGCTAGGGCCATTTTCTTGACGTGACCTGCGACAAGAGATGGGCTCTTTTCCACATGACATATTGACCAAAATTTATGAGTCTCCTGAAACCTCGATGAACTATTTGAATTTGGTATACGTGAATCAAAACCAACTTTCAATTGAGCGGAGAAAGCAAAATGAAAAATTTCAGTACTACCAAGACGGCGACTTTTTAAAGGATGGGAAACAGCTGAAAAGAATAAAAGCCCTGGTGATACCGCCAGCTTGGCAAAATGTATTCATCACCCATTTGCCCAATGGCCATTTGCAGGCCATCGGCCATGATGCCAAACAGAGAAAACAGTATCGGTACCATGAGCTTTGGAAAAAGGTGCGTAACCAGACCAAGTTCTATCGCATGATTGAATTTGGCGAGCGATTGCCGACCATCAGAAAACAAACGGAAAAAGACCTTGACCAAAAAGGATGGCACAGATCAAAGGTATTGGCCTTGGTGCTCAAATTGATGGATGAGACCCATATACGAATTGGCAACCATCAATACGCAAAACGCAACAAAACGTACGGCCTGACCACCTTACGAAAAAGACACGTTGCCATCAATGGCAACAAACTTCGCTTTGAGTTCACGGGAAAGCGCGGAAAAAAGCACAAGATTACCCTGAGAAACAAAAAACTGTCACAACTGGTAAGCAAATGCGAAGAAATCCCAGGGTGGGAACTTTTCAAGTTTTTTGACTCCGATGGAGAAAAACATCATGTAGACAGCAGCATGGTCAACGATTATTTATATGAAATCACTGGAGCCGATTTTACGGCCAAAGATTTTAGAACATGGGCAGCAACTCTTGTCTTTTTTGACACCCTGATTGATTTGGGCAGCACTACAGATTCCAGACTAAACCAGAAAAACATCCTGCAGGCGTATGATGCTGCGGCCGCAGCTTTGGGCAACACCAGAAACACCTGCAGAAAATACTATGTGCACCCTATCGTGCCGCTGACCTATGAAAAGGGCAGCATTGAACCCTATTTTGAAAAGGCCGATAGGGCAGAAAGCTCCAATCTGTTCTCAGCATCAGAGAAAGCCGTTTTAGAGCTCATACGAGCCTACAAACCCGAAGTTTTAAAAATGATACAACATGAAGATTGATTTACAACAGGCATGGACAGACATGCTCGAAAAAATGGAATCTTGGGTAGATACCCTGATTATAAACCTGCCGAACATCGTACTCTCAATAGTCGTGTTCGTCATGGCACTGATTCTGTCAAAATACGTGAGCAGATTGGTGCTGAAGCTCCTGCAGAAAAGCTCACTTCAAAAATCGATGAAGAGCCTAATCTCAAAACTGGTATCGGTCGTGGTCATTCTATTGGGCCTCTTTTTGGTACTTGGCATATTGGATCTGAGCAAGACATTGAATACCATCTTGGCGGGTGCCGGTGTGGCTGGTCTGGCCGTGGGGCTTGCCCTGCAAGGTGCGTTGGCCAACACCTATTCGGGCATTGTGCTTTCGTTCATAAAGACCATAAAGTTTGGCGATTGGGTCGAGACCAACGGCTTTGAGGGTGAGGTTGTAGACATTGACCTGCGTGTGGTGACCTTGAAGCAACCTGATAATAACCTGGTCTACATTCCGAATAAGTTGGTGGTTGAAAATGCCCTAAAAAACTTTTCGACCACGGCACAGTCACGGGTTATCTTAGAGTGTGGCGTGGCGTACGGCTCTGATTTGGAGTTTGTGCGAAAACTGGTGCAAGAAACCATCGTCAAAGAATTTGAACCTGTTGACAAAACTGAAGAGGTCATTTTTCTGTATAAGGGGTTTGGAGATAGTTCCATCAATTTTGAGACCCGTTTTTGGATAGATTCCACCTCGGCCCTTGAGGTGGCCAAAGCCAGGACAGAAGCCATGATTGCCATCAAAAAAGCGTTTGATGCCAATGATATCAACATTCCGTTTCCGATTCGCACGCTGGATTTCCCCAGTAATTTCAGATTCACTGAAAAAGAAAATGAGTAGTGGTTTTTAGTGGTCGATGAGGTGCTTTGGGTTCAGTCGACCCTTTGCACCTCATTTTCACTTTTTAGAATCTTGGTGCCATCCTCTTGTTCAATGAACAGCGCTTTGTTGCCAGGCTCCCCATCCCGGGTGACTTCATTTCCCTTTATTGTTTTGGTGACCTTTTCGGTGTAGGTCTCGATGACCTTGCCTTGGGCGGTTCCATCGCCCCATTTCCACTGTACGGTGCTTCCTTCTTTGATCATGTGCTGTTTTTGAACCCAATATGGGCATTATCCTTAGAAATGGATAACGATATCACGTTTTAGAGTAGCGCAGACCATCATCAAATTCAATCGCATCAATCATTTGTTGAAAAGGACAAACAAAGGCGGAATGCTCCTTGTATTTTTGGGATGAGGATGTGAAACGGTAAGCATCCCTAAAGAAATTACCATAACCTTAAAATTTACACGATGAGTACATATACTGATGCAAATACATTGACCGACAAGTTGAACGACCTCTTGGAAAAAACGTATGATGCTGAAAAAGGATATAAGAAAGCAGCCGAAAACGCCGATTCTTCAAACCTTCAAGCCTATTTTGAAAGAAAATCAAAAGAGCGCAACGAGTTTGGCCACAAGATAAAAGCCGAAATACAGACCTTCGGAAATGATGTGGACAAAGGTGGAAGTGCCACCGGAGCCATGCATAGAACCTGGATGGACGTAAAGGCCTTTTTCTCGGCAGACAGCGACGAATCGATGTTGGAGGAAGCCATCAGGGGCGAAAAAGCTTCGGTTGAAGAATATAAAGAAGTCTTGAAAGACACGGCACTGCCCCCAAGCACATCTACCGTTTTGACACAGCAGATGAATCAAATCTCTACTGACTTGTCAAACATCAAAAGCTTGGAAGACCTGAAATAATGGAAAATAGCCCCGAATCAAAAAAAGGGATGCCGATCGGCATCCCTTTTTTCATTTCACCTTTTGCCTGCGAATGCGGTCAGCATATATTTTTGGCGTGACCCCATATTTTTCTTTGAATAGTCTGGCAAAATAGCTTCTTGAATTGATGCCGATTTCGTAGCAGATCTCGGTAATGTTCAAATCGGTCTTTTCAATATATTCTTTTGCCCTTTCGATCCTATAGTTGCGTATATATTCGTTCACAGAAGCATTGTGAAGCTGTTTAAAGGCGCTTTGCAGGGTATTTTGGTTGATGCCCACCCGTCTGGCCAAAAGCACCACACTGTCCATGCTGGCTATTTCTTCCTTGATGATCTTAACGGCCTTGTTCACCTTTTCAATGATAGCTTGCTGTACAATTTTTTGTTCTTTCGGAGAATTCTTTACCTCAAGATACTGCCGTAATTGGTGCGATAGCAGCTCGTAGGCCTTCCCCTCTTGAAAAACAGCCTTGGTAAAACCGCTGAGCTCACATTCCGTGAATTCTTTCAACAATTCGGAAATGTCTAGGCTGTAGTTCATCTTGTGGAAAAAACGGTTGACCCCATTGACGTCTTGAAAAAGCTCGACCAGCTCATCGTTCATTTCTGATAAGAACTGCTCTGTTTTTTCTTCAAAAAGCTTTCTGTTGATTTCAAGGCTAAAGATACAGATAGGCACTTTGCTCGGAAGACGCATAATATGCGGGTCGGTGCTGCTGCCCGACACCATGATGCTCTGTAGCTTTTCTATGGAATTGAACTGCGTCTGGCTCTTGAACCGGTGCTTAAAGGCATGCTCACGGTTGAAGATGATCTTGAGAGGCCTTAAGTTGCCCTGTAGAATCTCAAATTGAACACCTTCATGCAATAGGCAATCCACATCCAACACGCCAAGGCCATGGTCAAATTGAATACATTTTATGTAGCCCGAACCCAGTGCTTCGGGTATTCTGAGACAGTGTTCGTTATGGTCAACATCAAGCGAAACGTTCAGTGTTTCTGACAAATCCGCAAGAATGTCGTAAACCTCACGGTCATCGAATTTGATTGATTTTTTCATGATTGGATATAGTGGACTAAAGATACGCCATCCACATGTATTATCAGGGATTAGAATTAAGATTCAAATGGATAGCATCAAGCCCATTACCAGACTTTTGTGACATTTGTTTTGAAGGCTGATAAAGTGTCGGCCCACTAATCTAAAACAAACATTATGTTACGTTGGACAGTTACATTTATCATATTGGCCGTAATAGCAGCGATTTTTGGTTTTGGGGGCATTGCCGCCGGGGCTGCCAGTATTGCAAAAATATTATTCTTCATTTTTCTGGTATTGATCGTCATTTCATTGATCACAGGTAGAAAAAAAGTATAAACAGTTAACCAAAAACTTATAGAAATGAAAAAATCAATTTATTTATTCTTCGTATTCATATTTGCGGCATTCACCATGGCTTCAACGAGCAGTTGTAGAGATGATAAAGCCAAAAATGAGGTAGAGGAAGTCGGCGAAGACATTGAAGAAGGTGCCGAAGAAGTCGGTGAATCCATCGAAGAAGGTGCCGAGGAAGTTGAAGAAGAAGTAGAAGACGCTACCGACGATCATTGATTTCTGTCAATGTATCGGTAGCATTATAGTAGTGGTCGGGTGGCTGTCTTTGAACGGTCACCCAATTACCATTTAAAAAATTATTAAAGATGACGGAAGAATACGCAAAGCATGAAAAAAATCTGATAAGAGAACTCCAAAAAAAGGGCTACACGGCCAACTATATCATCAAAGACAATACGTTGGTCGATGTGGATACCAAAAAGGAGTATACTTCAGATGAGGTCACCATCGTGGGCGAGCACCGGTACGAAGGCATGAGCAATCCCTCAGACATGTCAATTTTGTATGCTCTGAAAACAAAAGATGGTAGAAAAGGCACCTACCTCGCAGGTTATGGGCCATCTGCCGATATGGAAACCGCTGAATTCTTCAAAAACGTCAATGAAGTACAAGGATAGTTTAAAAAGAGAATTATGGGAACGATAAAGGACAAAAGAAAATTCAAAAGAAAAAAAGAACAAGATAATCCTACGAATCCGACAGGAAAAACAGATAGGGACAACAATGTCTTTGACATTGAAAAAGATACGGTCAAAGAACAGCAGAACAAGAATTGAGAATCCACACATACACCATCGACACTATAGAAACCACTGTAAGGCAGTGGTTTTTTTGTTGGCAAAACCCTCTAGCTATTGTCCTCCTCTTCCTCGGCAACCAAAGGATGGTCGTCCGTGTCAAGCCCCACAATCTTGATGATGTTGACCACGGTATTGTAGAGCATCAACACGACCACGATCAGGGCAGCGCTCAGAATGCTCGAAATGCCCAAAGACACGTAATAGATGATGCTGAACCAATTGGCGGGCACATTGTCAGATTCGGTAATGGGCAGGTTGAACAATAAAAAAGAGGTCACGGCTGCAATGAACACTGCGGTATCCAGCTTTGCTATCTGTAGCACGTGTTTGTAGTGGTCTTTTTTGAGTTTTGATTTTGCGCCTGAACTGATGCCCAAAAGTGTCAACAAAAGGGCCAGAATCGTGGCAGAGGCCAAGGCAATGGTATTGCAGAGCGTGTTCAGGCCCGAAATCGAGTTCTTGATCAATTCCTTGGCTTGGTATCCACTGAGTTCTCCCATCAAAATGGTTCCGATAAGTATCACCATCATTGATATGGCACCGCCCACTAGGGCCCTTTTTGTGTATTTGCTCAATTTTATCCCCATACGTCACAACGTTGTTTCAAGTAAAGTTCAATTTTGGCATATTTTTCATTCAAATTGTTAAACATTCCTACAAAAAAATATGAATTTAGCGTGATTGATTCGTTCTAATACTATTTTTATTGCTGCTATCAAACAGTAGGATCACCAAGGCTTTCTCTAATGAAAACGTATCTGAAATACGACCATGACAAGGTGGGCAAATCATTGCTCAAATTTTTACTTGAAAAAGAAAAAGTTACCTACACTATTCTTGACACAGGGCAATTGGAGCTCAAAGGCAATATCGATACCAAAAGAAGGGATGAGATTATAGCTGTTTTGGCCGCACACGGCATCTATTTCTTGGAAGATAAAAAGACAGCATTGGTACAACGCATCAGAGACACCATAACCGAGATGATCCATGATGAAGACATTGTTAGAAAGCACAAGGTTTCAGTGTATTTGTCCAAAAAACTGGGCTATTCCTATACCTACTTGTCCACCCTTTTTTCTGAGAGCACGTACACCTCTATCGAAAATTTTATCATCCTCAAGAAAATAGACTATGCCAAAACCTTGTTGGCTCAAGGCGATTTGAGCTTGACCGATATTGCATTCAAGCTCAACTACAGCAGCGTCGCCCACTTATCGGGCCAGTTCAAAAAGGCAACGGGCATCACACCGTCACAATTTCAGCGAATTTTAAAAAAAAGAACCCAACAATTGACAGACACTTGATTTTGTGGAACACTAAATGAAAAAAGAGCTACTTCACATTGTTTTGGCAGATGACGACGCAGACGATAGAATGCTGTTTGCAGATGCTGTGGATGAAATTGACATCACCACCAGCCTGAAAGTATTCAAACATGGCCAAGAGTTGATGGATTATCTTATGGATGAATCTGTTCTGTTGCCCGATATTGTTTTTTTAGATTTGAATATGCCCATTAAAAATGGGATGCAATGCCTGAAAGAGATACGACAGACACCACACTTGGCAGCATTGTGTGTCGCCATTTATTCCACCTCATCTTCAGAGCAGGATATTGAGGAAACCTTTGTCAAAGGGGCGAACATTTACATCAACAAGCCGACCAGCTTTACCAAACTGAAAAGAACCGTTGAAAAAGTATTGCGCCTGAACTGGCAATACCATACCGCCAACCTCAACAAGCACAATTTTTTGTTACGTTTGTAGCCATTGAAGTACCATGGGCCTATTCAAAAAACCATCATCAGCAACTACCTATACCATTTTACTGATTTTGGCCAGTGTGCTGTTGCTGTTTATCGCTTCGATTTCATACAAGCGCATCTTGCAACTACAGGAATCGGGAGACATGATCTCACACACCCTGCAGGTCGAGGGCAAGATCAACGAGCTGTTTTCATATTACCCCATGATGGAAGCTGCAGAGTTCAGGGCCTTTCTCATGGCAGATACCACCAACCTGTTCTCATCGAACAATTACAAAGAACAGGGCAAAGTGACGATGCACCAGCTGTATGGCTTGATCGATGATAATCCTAAACAAAAAACCTATTTAGATTCGGTCTCTCGCTTACAAGAAAAGCTGTACAGTTCTTTGACAGCGTTGGATTCTGCTTTTTTGGCAATGCCAGAGCTTAAAAATGTCTCACGTAGGCCAATGGCCGAGGTTTCTAAAATTATGGCCCAAATGGCTGATTTTAGAAATAAAATGTTAGGTGAAGAACGCCGGTTGATTAAGGAGCGAAAAGAAATCTATGACATCAACATTAAAAGGGCGCCACTGTTTCTTCTGCTACTCTCTTTGTTTGCCCTGTTCATTTTTGGGTTCTCGTTCAGGCGGGTCTACCAAAACCGAATGAAAATTCAGCGCACCGAAGCCTTTTTGCAGAACATCCTCAGAAACTCGAACAACATCATCAGTTTTGTTACCCCTATTTATGATTCCAATGATACCATTGTCGATTTTAATTTGGAGTTTACCAACCAGAATATCGAAGAGATAGAGGGGGGAACAGCACCCGAGGTTATTGGCAAACCTTTGTCAAAGACCTATCCGTTCATTTATGAGAACGGGGTCTTTGAGATCATGAAAAGAAGCATGGAAACCCAACAGACCATCTATAACGAAGAGGACTATGAGCTTGAAAATGGCCATTTTTACTACTACACTACCTATGCGCCATCTGAACGGGGGCTTCATATCACTTCGGCAAACATCACGACCCTAAAAAATGCAGATTTACTGGTGCAGCAGGCCAATAAAGAGCTGGAAGCGTTGAACGTCAAATTAACGATGCAGAACACTGTTCTAGAAGATGCCGAAGTTGTTACGGGTATTGGCAGTTTCAAGTGGGATCTTGAAAATGATGTTTCTGAAATATCAAACAATTTTTATCGTCTTATAGAATACGAACCCGAAGATTTTGAGCCTTCTATGGAAGGGTTTAGAAAATTGGTGCATCCTGAAGATTTGCCGCTATACGATAAAAAGGGAAAACAAGCTTTACGAGAGCGAAAAATGACCCAATTTACATACCGTGCGATTACAAAAAGCGGAAAGATAAAGTACTTAAAAACATTTGGCCATTTTGTGGAGCAAAATAATAAACAGTACATGTTGGGGGTTGCCCAAGATGTCACGCAACAGATAACTTACGAACAAAGGCTCAAAAACAAAAACCAAGAGTTGAAGGCCTCCAACGAAGAATTGAAATCGTTCAACAGGGTGGCCAGTCATGACCTTCAAGAACCGCTGCGAAAAATTCAAATGTTTATCTCACGTATTTCTGAAAACGAAGAGAACAATCTCAGCGAACGCGGTCAGGCCTACTTTGATAAAATTGATGATGCTGCCACACGTATGCGCTCGCTCATCAAATATTTGTTGGCCTATTCAAGAATCTCAAAGAAGGTAAAAAAGGTTGCCGATGTTGATTTGAATGTGATTTTAGAGGGTGTCATTGATGATTTCAATGAACGGATAAAAGAAAGTAAGGCACAGATAAAACATGATATGTTGCCCATTGTCAAAGCGGTACCCTTTCAAATGGAACAGCTGTTTTCTAACTTGATTTCAAATGCCTTGAAGTACAAAAGCGAAACTGATAGGCCACGTATTGCAATCACCTCGCAGACCCTCAAAAAGAAAGAGATCACCGAAAAGTTCACCAAAACGGCCAAACAATACCATCGCATAGCCATTCAAGACAACGGCATTGGCTTTGACACCAAGAAAAAGCAAAAGATCTTTGAGGTCTTTCAACGATTGCATGCCAAAGATGAGTACTCGGGTACGGGCATCGGTCTGGCCATCTGCAAAAAAATCGTGGCGCAGCATGGGGGTTTTATCAGCGCCAGCAGTACCCCGAACGAAGGGTCCGTTTTTTACTTTTACCTGCCCGCATAAGCATACAGATTAAGAATAAATTTTTTTCGACCATCAAAAAAGTCTCATGGTAGCGACCTTTGGGGCATAACCTTAAAATACAATAACATGTCTATTTTGACCATTATACTGAACATTTTGTTGCCCCCTTTGGCCGTATTTCTCAAACATGGCCTGGGCACCACATTTTTATTGAACCTTTTGTTGACCTTGATTGGTTGGTTGCCAGGCGTGATACACGCATTTTACGTCAACCAATAGTCAGCATTGAACACTTTATGAATCAAGGGATTCCCAGTACGGGAATCCCTTTTTAATGTTAAAAACCTGTTAATCAGAAAATGTTATAACATCTGTGAATAATGATGTAACAGCTTAAGGGTACTTTCTTGCGAATTTTACGGTGTTGAATCGTTACAGTCAAATTTCAAACGTATAGAAGCAATGAAAGCATCTTTGAAAATTTCCTCGCAAAATGCCAGAATTGGGCAGGTCAGGCCCAAGTACAAAGACGTATCCAATTTAAAAAGTGCCGCACAAAGCCTGTTTCTTGGGTTGAACAATACCTTGACCGAGGCTATCAAGTAATCAGTTTGTTATCGCATCATGTACAAGGTATTGACAATAGCATTGTTTCTCATTTGGGGCATCGGATTCTTTTTTCTGGGCGCAGGCCCAGAAATACACACCAGTCTGGTACTGGCAACGGCCATTTTAATTGTAAAGGTTTACCAAGAAAATTAACGTCTAAATCAACATAAAATCACGATACCATGAAAGAACTACAGATACAATCCACAGAACTGCAGACCATATTTCCAAAGCTTCGAGAGCTATTGGACGGCGAATTAAGAACCCAGCACAAAGAATATGACCTCGACTTTGACAATGAGAGCGGAAGGGGCCATATTTCAGGCATCAGCTTTAAAGGGAACATTGATTACATCGCCTTCGACTTTGAGCTCGAACAAGACTTAGTTCTTAAGCAGCGGGTTTCTGATGGCTATCCGTTATATTTTGCCTATTGCTCAAATGGGGAGTTGTTGCATTCTTTTGGCGAGAACGGCAGAGAAAAAGAAGTTCAAAAATACCAGACCGGGATCTTTTCGAACAGCACAGACGATACAAGCATCTTTACGTTCAAAAAAGGCTCAAGACATCAAGTGACCATCATCGCCGTGAATACCCAAGAACGTTTGGGTGTCGAAGAAAAAAATGATTTTGTGAACCATCAATTGCGCAATGTTTTTGATGAGAAACAGATTGATGGCAAGTTCAGTTATGTAAGCTCGTTCAACCTCAAAATTCAGGATAAGATCCGTCAGTTGAATGCCATCTCTAAAGAAGGAGTAGTGCGCAACTTGATGATGAAGGGCATGGTGCACGTAATTTTGGCAATGGAGGTGGAGCAACATGCCATGGACATCAAGAAACAATCAGAAAACTACGGTTCGCTTACCAAAAGGGAAATGGAAACCATTCGAGAACTCTCTGAGTTTATTGAAAACTATCCTGAAATACAGTACAGTTTAAAATACTTAAGTAAAAAAAGCGGACTGGCCCCTTCAAAACTGCAGGAAGGCTTTAAGATACTGCACGGCAGAACGGTCACAGATTTCATTCGCAACACCAGGGTCGAGGCCGCAGAAGACTTGATAAAGACCACAGACATGAACATTTCAGAGATTGTGTACAGCATCGGCCTGACCAGCAGAAGCTATTTCTCTAAAATTTTTAAGGAAAAATACAGTTGTAGTCCAAAATTTTATCAAGACCATCAAAATACGTTAGCTGCGACAGCCTGATATAAACACTTTCACTTAAGCAAAGGCTGTCCGCCATTAGCGGATGGCTTTTTTTGTGTTCGAACGTCACGCTAACCTGTTTGAGCACAATCGGTTATAATATTTGCCCAATCCATTTTCGACCTTTACTTTCACTGTAATTCCATGTATTTTTAAGTAAACCGAAACCATGCAAAAACCCAACAACAGACTGGCCGGTCAGACCGCCATAGTTACTGGTGGCAGTTCGGGCATCGGTGCTGCCATTACAAAATCTTTGGCTTTGGAAGGAGCCAACGTTTGCATCAATTATCACAGTGATCAGAAAGGTGCGAATGAAGTCGCCGATTGGGTGGCCGACAACATCGGTGCGAACAAAACACTGATTGTGCAGGGCGATGTGGGCCGTGAAGAAGATGTGGACCAACTTTTTGAACAGACTTTGGAACGTTTTGGTACGTTGGATATTTGCGTGGCCAATGCGGGCATTCAGAAAGACTTCCCGATGCACGAAATGTCGTTGGAGGCTTGGCAGGCGGTCATCAACACCAACCTCACGGGGCAGTTTTTGTGTGCCCGTGCCGCCATACGCATCTTTTTGGAGCAGGGCATGCGGCCAGAGGTTTCCAATTCCTTGGGAAAAATCATTCATATAAGCTCTGTTCATGAAGAGATTCCCTGGGCTGGGCATGTCAATTATGCAACATCAAAGGGTGGCCTGGTCATGCTCATGGAAAGCATTTGCCAAGAATACGCCCCCCAGAAAATTCGATGCAACAGCATCGCCCCGGGTGCCATAAAAACAGATATCAACAAGGATGTCTGGAGTGACGAAGAGGGATTGGAAAAAATCCTGAAACTGATTCCCTATGGACGAATGGGCAATCCTGAAGAAATTGGCAGTGTGGTGGCTTGGCTGGCATCCGACGAATCGGAATATATCAATGGCACCACCATTTTTGTGGATGGTGGCATGACCTGTTATCCGGGATTCTCCCAAAACGGATAATCCAAAATTATTTAGACATGACAGACAAAGAAACAAGACAACCTAAAAATAAACGAACAGATAAAACTAAAAAAATGGCGCAGGAGACGAATTGGGAAGGGCAAGCAGAAAATCTTTTGAAAGAATTGTTGACAGCAAAGGAGACCTATGGAAAGCTCCAAAACTTGGAAGTGTACAAAGAGCTCAAAAAATCTTTTAAGGAAAAGGAAAAACTATATTCTAAATTTTCAAAGAAATTGATTGTTGAGCTGTACGACTACAAGCAAACGGTGACCACCGAAAAAAACCTTACGGAAGACTGCATTTTTGAGCCCGTAAAGTATACTTTGATGAACGGCGAAATGACCAACGATGAGGTCAAACAGCTGCTTAGAAAGAAAAGAGTGACACTTGTGGAACTTTACGACGAGGTTTTGGCCAATGCCAATCTTCCTGCATCCTTGAGAACTGTCATTGATTCCCAAAAGAAGGAGCTGCAGCAATGATGGAATATGCTCGTCGTCAGTGCGAATCATCCACAAAAACCACGGCACCCGTTAACTTTCCACACCCTCAATAATCCAATCCTGCAATTTTTGATCGGAATCATTTGTGTGCAGCACGGCGATGTCGCCCGTAGTTTCAAAAACCACGGCACGTACCTGCGAAAGATCTAACACATTGGCTTCCCGTAATTTTGATTTTAGGTCTGATTCCGTAACCCTCGCTTTCTTCAAATTATCGTAATAAATTTTTTCACCCACCATCAAAAACAGTGGCGTGTTGTCGGTCAACTTGGCAATGCCACTGTACCTACGAAGGTAGGCGGTTGACAACTGTAACCCGTACAATACCGCCAAACCGATGATGCCATCCCAAAGGCTCACCGATTTAGACAAAATCGTCGTCGCCACCATGGAGCCCAATGCCACCGTTATCGCAAAATCGAAACTGCTCATTTTTGAAAAGCTCCGTTTGCCACCCAAGCGGGTAAAGAGAATTACCGCAACATAAGTGCCCAATGCCGTCAGTGTGATGGCACATAGCCCTTCATTTGAAAATTTAAACCATTCATCCATTGCTATCGATGTTTTAAGCTTTTATGACCAGTATCTGTTGATTTCTGGTGTAGTTTTACGATTGGGGTATCATTGCGGCAAATCAGGTACTTCAAGCATCCTATCAGGGCCATAGAATTTCAGGGCCACACCAAATACGATCACCGATAAAATCATTCCGATCATAAAGACGGTGTACGTCCACCGCAGCAGCTTATATTTTCGCTCCAAGACCACCCCAAGCGCATGTAGATCTTTGGTCAAGGATGAATAGATGTAATCGTGGTCTTTGATCAATTCCATCATGGCCCACTCATAGTTTTCTACCTTCATTTTATGAAAGTTGCCAAAGAACAACAGGTTGACCCTTTTCTTTTTGACATCTTCTTTGGTAAACTCACCACTCGTAACATTGGGGCGCGTCGCCATGATCGACATCACCATGGAGATGATGCAAAAAATAACAAAAATGGCCGTGGGGTAGATGAGGTAGTCATTGCTCGGATTGTCCAGTTTTGGAACGAGATTGGCCAACGAAAGTGAAATGATGATGGCATTGACCGATAACAAAATGTTGGCCTTGGTATCGGCGATGTCGCTCAATTTGATATGGTTGCGAAGCGTGACCCGATACAGGGTCTGCACCCCACGATCCGGGATTCGGTTTTTGTACTTCGCTTTTAACCGCTCCTTCCGTTCGGTGCGCTTGGCCTTTCGCTTTCGCTTCAACAATTTTTTGAGGTTCTTCTGTTTTTCAGGCTCCCACTTTTCTAAAGCATAATCGGTATAGTAGCGGTGCTCTATCTGAAAAAATTTAATGCTCTTTTTACGCCATTCTTGTGCGGTTGGCAATTCACCGACATGGGCGTTTATTTCTTCTTTCTGGAGCTCAGACCACTCTACGTAATCACTTTTGGCCAAATGCCAATAATAACTGTCTAGCGCTGCTTTTTCCACCTTATTTTTTGGCACGTCAAGCTTGTGCACCAAAGAGATTAGGTTTTGTATGGTTCCCACCTTTTTCGAAGCTATTTTTTCTTGCTCCAAAAAGGTGGTGGCGTTTGATATGTCGATGGATTTCCAGTTGGCATAATCGGTGAGATAGCCCGTGTCCAAGAACCAAACTGCCACGAGCACCAATTCTTGCTGTTCGGCATTCAAATCTGATGCTTCCAACAGTTCTTCGGTATGCTGAATGGTCTCTTGCTTATGCTTCAAGTTATGGAACAAAAGCTTAGGCCCTGTTTGTTCTTTGAATAGTTGCGTTACATGTTGTGCTACTTTTTTAACGAATTCTGACATCATTGATAATTTTAGATTAAAAGGAGGCCACAAAACCAACCTGTATCAGATTGTTTTCTTTTGAGTTGAAATACCCCAAACTGAAGGTCAATGCCTTTAGGCTGCTAATCCATAGCCCGCCCCCTTGTGAGGTATGCCACGTATTTGAATCTTCATTCTTTGCCCATACCCGACCATAATCGAACCCACCGAACATTCCGATGGTCACTGGTGACACCGCTGTCACGTACTGTTTCAAGCGCAATCGCAAATCGGTGGATTGATAGAAATACGAATTGCCCGAGAAGCGTTCATCTCGAAACCCTCTGAGCCCGTTTGCACCGCCCAAGGCGGGGGCGTGGTAGAAGAAAACCTCGTTGGGGCCGATATTGGTGTAATAGGCGGCCTCTGCGGCTAAGGCCAAACTACCGGAAGAAATCAATTTGTGCTGCGCCCCCAATTTGATGTGGGCATAGCCAAAACGGTTTTCCTCTAAATCAAGGTTGAATTTGTATCCCGTGGTCAGCCCCATGTAAATGGACTTAGCAGGAAAATCGCGGGCATCATCCCTTTTGTAATAGAGCGACACTTCTCCACCGGCGAAATGCTGGGTGTTAAAAACCTCTTCTCCCAAATTTGCTGGGGTAAACAAGCGGTTTTCAACTTCAGCAGTACTGAACGATTCGTAAAGCGCCCTGATCTTAAGGGTATGGAATTGTATGCCCACACTCGCTTTCAGCTGTCGTAAACGTGCACGATAAAAATCAATGTCCAAAGCATCTTCGTTGTTCATCGTTTCATTGCCCAGGCCGAAAAAGTTTCGGGCATAGAGGTCGCTGGTGTAATAGCCGTCAACAATAAAGTTCCAGTTGGGGAAGATGTTTCCCCAAGCCCCACTGTACTGCATTTCAAGGGCTTTGAAGGTAAAGTAGTAATTGGCGGCCAGTGAATGTTGTTGTCGAAAGGGGTTACCGTTCAATCCATTTTTATTGTAGGTGTATTTTGCCCCCAGAAAAACACCATCGTCGGTTCTGAATCCTAAGGTGGGCAGCAAAACTTGGGTATCAGGCTTAAAATACCGCCAATGAAAGCTGTTGGTCTTATACAAGTCGCTTAGTTGTTTTGATGGGGTCTTATCCTCAAAAACAATTTTTTCATGCTTCCAATCAAAAATTTTGACCCTTTTGGTGTTTTGAATGTCGTATACATCTTCACCATAGCCACCAATCAATCTAATTTTTAAGGACGGAAGGTCTCCTGAAACAACAAACCTATCATCGTCACCCAGGCCATAGACCAACAGTTCTTTGGTCTCATCAGCCCTAAAAACCCTCTCGTAAAAAACGGGGTTCTTTTCGTCGGTAAGTATACGCTTGACCACCACCTTGGTGCTACCATCGGGCAAATGCTCAATTTCGAACAGATCATCTTTTTCGGTGCCCTTAATGGCCACTGTTCGGTTCAGATATTCGGCATATTCTTTAGCCACCTTGGGAAGTTGCTCCAAACGGGCCAATAGGGCTCGCTGTATTCTCTTTGCTGTGGAATCCTGAATCGCAGCAGGCAATTTTTCGAATGCCTTTTCGATATCGGTTTGTTCCAATTGGTTCTTGATGGCCAATGCTTCTTCTTCCCACGTCTTTATACCATGCCTGGTGGTCAGTGTTCTGTCCAAGCCATTGCCCGCCATGGCCAGCCACTTGATATTGTCAAATTCGGCATCAAAGGTTTGCCAGCGTCGGGCGGTGGGCACAAATAGTTTTACGACCTTCAATGCGGCCCCATCAAACCTGGGAAAGGCATTGTCCCTATCCCGCGGAATGGGCATAAATTCTTTGGTGTCATTATTGGTTTCGTATTCTATCCATCGCCACTGGTCTTGGTGCCTGTCCCAATCGCCAATCAGAAAATCAAAGATTCTGGCACGGATGTAATTGCGTTCGTCGACCACATACGATTCGTCGCTCTTTATCTTCTCGAGCATATCCGTGGTGCTTTCGTAATCTTCTACCTTACCCGATTCATCAAAAGTTCTGCGGTACCCTTTGTAGTTTGCCTGCTCTTCGGAAGGGCGTCTTTCAATAAAGTACAGTTCATCGCCGTAGGTTTCGTTGAATTGGCCCAGTGTCTCTTGTTTCGGCACGTAGAACAAATCGTTGTCAGAATGATTGATGCCCACGGCTTTTGCCAACGGATTGATGACCAGTTGCATGTACGGGTGGGCCGAGGTGAAAAAATCAGAAACCACCTCTTCTGCCCAGGTATCGCGATACTCTTCTTGGTTGTAGGCAATTGCCGGAATT
Organism: Allomuricauda sp. d1; assembly: GCF_039592695.1. Taxonomy (NCBI): domain Bacteria; kingdom Pseudomonadati; phylum Bacteroidota; class Flavobacteriia; order Flavobacteriales; family Flavobacteriaceae; genus Allomuricauda; species Allomuricauda sp. d1. The sequence continues at coordinate 508,975 of NZ_JBBUTK010000002.1, forward strand.
TGAAATTTCAAAAACTTCAGGGCGCTTTTTCTGAGCGAGCGCATGGCATATTGCCGTCCGTTTTCATCTTCCAGACGAAGGGAAAACGATTGGTGCCCACCACCTTCTTTGGTCACTTTGAGGCCACCGTACAATGTATCCAAATACACCACGGGTGCGGTGACTTCCTTTCCAAAATAGGCTCGGTAGCGGTCACCCCAAAGAAATTTGTGAAACCCACTTTTTTCATACGCTTCCGGATTCTGCAATACCTTGTCGGTTTTGGTGGTTTTTTGGCTTTTGGCATAGCTGTCTGGGCCTTGCCATGCTTCCTTTTTGGAAAGGACATCCATCGTGATTCCATTTTTAAAATCGTCCTCTCTGAAAAAAGTCACTTTTGAACTTCCATCCCCGAAATAGTCGAGTTTGGCAAAACCTTGGGTGCCGCGGGTGTACTTGCCCTTAAATTCCAAAGAACCGCCAATGGCCGTGATGCGACCATTGTTTCTGTTGGTTCGGTCTTTTGAACCCAGGGAACCACTGATGATTTGATGGATGTCGCCCCCTGTCAAATACTGCAGGCTTTCTTCATGGCCGGAGACAATGGTGATGCGGTCTGATTGTTGCGCCAAGGCGCTGACCAAAATCCGTAGGTAATTGTACCGTCTAGAGTTCAGGTGGTCTGGGTCGAACGCCCCAAGGTCATTGATGCCCTGCCAGAGCGTACCCAACACCGGAAGCGGAACCAAATGCTGTTTTGCACTGATATTGCCCGCATACATACCGTTACTGAAAACGGGGTGGTGCATGGCAATAAGGATGTTCTTGTCTTGGGCGTCGTTGATTTTATCCTCGAGTTCTTCGGCAAATCGACGTCGGGTGACGATATCGGTACACTTTTGGTTGATGTCTTCTACCCGTGACCAATTGGTAATGAACCATTTGGAATCAATCAGTATCAAATCTAAATTTTCATTGATGACCTTGTGCTCGATGGGGCACGCATTTTCAGGAAAAAATTTGATGTCGTCTTTATCGATATCCTTCACAAAATCTTCCACACGCTCTACCTTATCGGCATCGTAGGCTTTCCACTCATTGTTGCCGGGAATAAAAATGGTGTTGCCCTTAAACTCGTTCACCAAATTCAAATGTTTGTTCAATAGGGCCTTGTCGGCTTCCCAATTTTGCTCTTCGGGGGTGATGTTGTCTCCCGTAAAAATCACGGTGCTGTTAGCGCCGGATTGCTGCAATTGTGTTTTAAAGGCTTCCAAAAGCTGGGGATTGAAGTTGTTTTCGGCATTGCCCAATCCCCCAGCAATAAAAAAGGTGTGGGTTGGAGATTTTTCCGTTGCCGGCGAATCTCTTACTATGCGTTGCTCTTTTAAAGTGGCACACGAGGTGATGAGTGCCATGCTGAAGAGCATCGAAATTCTAAAAAGAGGATTCAAAGGTTTGTTTTTGAAATATCCGAAGATGTTACCCATTGGTTGAATTTTGTGTTACTTATCAATATAATTTTAGATGGTCTGGCGTATTGATGCAATACGCTATTTTGTTGATGTAGAAGCAACGGTTCAAATGCTGTGCTTGAACATGGAAAAGCCGGTCAATGACCGGCCCTTCAATACCTTTTTAGGGGATTTACCTATTCTTCCATGTCTTCTACAAATGGACTGTAACCGAATTTTTGGCCACCTACGGAAGCATCTGCCATCAACCCAGCTTTTGGCAGGGCGAAGACAGCAACGCCATCTTTGTATTTTGCATTTGCGGCCACGCCAGATTTTACGGCCACGGCAGATACACCGGCGGCAAATTCAAAATCTCCATCCTTAAATTCAGCGACATCATCTTCGGTTTCAAAGAAAATGACCTCAGTAAGTGCTTGTCCGCCTGCTTTTAGGCCAATGCTCAGTTTTTTGAGGTCTGCCATGCCAACGGCAACACCGTCTTCGTACAATACACCGTTACCGGATGCTCCACCGACCAAAAGGCCGCCTTTGCCTACATTGGGAAAAATGACGTATCCGGCTGAATCGTCAAAAAAGCGTTCCAATCCGCTGTCTTTTTGCATCAGGGTCTGTCTGGCCTGTTCGGCATCCTGCATGATTTCTTGGTCTTTTTCTGTCTGTGCCATTACAACAACGCCGAAAAGCATTGTGAACAGTACTGTAATTGATTTTAATGTTCTCATGATATTTTCTGGATTTTAGATTATTGTTTGGGGATTCCTATCCCATAAATTCATTACGAAAGTAGCGTACAGATACTGCTTTGATTGACCCTTTCCGTTTATTTATTGATGCAATTCACCTATTGCTACCGCAACGATTCAAATACTTTTATTTTACTGATTATCAATGGTTTGAATTAAAAATTTTGCTTTTTTTTGATTTGTATGTCGAGGCAAAAAAAATGAATCATGAATAGATAGCATATACGGTTCACACCCATCATTATGTTTCAACAGCTTGCAACCACGCTTTTTTATTTATCATTCTTTCTCGCCATCTCCGGTCACGGTGTCGACAAGGCCATCCTTTACGTTGCGCCATAAATAGTTGAAGAACGATTTGGTGGGGTCGCGCTCAACTTCAATTTGTCCGTAGCGATACCCTTGCGCATCGGTTTTTGAGCCATCGTTGGCAAAAATGTTGACCACAGCCGTGAATACTTTGTTGATGCCCAAAAGGTCTTTTTTCAGTACCATAAACTCAAAATCTTCGTATTTCATCTTCATATCGCCCGATGATTTAATGGCATTGCCACTGACAGTAAAATAAAACTCATTGACCTCTCCCTTCACTTTTGCCTCGAGGTTGGTACGCAAAAAGGGGTTGATGTTCTCTGAATTGAAATCCATCAACTGGCCAGATGCGGTAAACCTGTCCGATACATCCAAGGGATAAAACGACCAATCCAATTCAAATGCACCTTTGCCCATGAGTTTGGCCGTTGAGTTCACCGAAGCTTTTTTGTCTTCTATGTTTTGTACGTTAGTGATATTCATATCAATGGCTGTAAAGAGGAGGCTGTCAGGCTGAAAGCCTTCCTTGACCTTTTCTTTGTAGGATAAACGACCATCTTTGATGTGTACGCTATCAATAGCCAACTTCCATGAAATATGCCTTAGCATGTGGCCGAACATCTTTTTATGCCGCGTATCATCGGGCAGTAGCTTGTCGCGATACACCTGCGCTTTGGGGTTGCTGAATGTCAGTTTTGAAATCTTGAGTGAAGCGGGTTCTGCCCAAAAATTTTGGTGCAGCCCTTCTAACTCCACCTTTGGAATGGTCAGCTGCACATGGTCACGTTCCTTATTGAGCACGCTGCTCAATGTTTTTTTGTCATTCTTGGTTTTCAATTCCACATTGCGTAGCTCCGCAGTTGATGATTCCAGATGGATATCATCCAGTTTGAGAATTTCAAACCTTCCCAAACGTGCTTCAATATTCTTGGCCAAAAGCTTTTCCAAGCTGTAATTGACGGGTTTCTTTAAACTGGATTTATCTGAAAAATTGGTCAGTTCACTGACCTTGATATCAAAGGCCCCGACGCTGTGAAGTACGCTGTCGGACTTTTGGTCAAAGACTGTCAGGCTTCCATTTTCAATAATGACCTCACCAATTTCAAATTTATTTTCCCCCGTAGAAAGCGTATCTGATTTGGCACCATTAGATTGAAAATCATTGTTCAGGTACGCTTTTGGATGCTGTATGGTCAATTGGTCCGCCTTCAATTGTTTTTTGAGCAACATATCGCTATAATCAAGACCCTTCAGAATGATGCTTCTTGCCTGAATTTCCAAGCCTTGTTTTTTATCAGGATTTGATTTTGAGAGTTTGATGTTGTCCAGCGAGATTTTGCCCAAAAGAACATTTGTCTCTAGGCTTTCATAGTTGAGATGCCATGCAGCTGGAATTTTGGATGACAGTGCTTCTTCGGTTTTTGTCTTAAAGATGTGCCCAGCAATCAGAATTCCAACGATTAGAATAAAGCTAATTGCTACCGCAATGGTGAACAATGTTTTCTTTTTGGGGCTTTTCATCTTTGATAAGGCGAACAGGTGGTGGCATAAAGGCGTCGCCTCACTTTTTCTCTATCTCGGCACTGTCGCCATCCAAGAAGATTTTGGCATCCGAAGGCTGTTTTACTTGCAGATAAGTTTCTTCACTGACAATAATGGGATATTTCAATACAGAAGGGGTTTTTTCCAATATTTTCATCCAGTCGTGTTCGTCTTCAATCTCGACCTCTTCACCATATTCGTTGATAAAGTCGGGATGGGAAACATCAATCAATTGATGCACCTTCTTACCGAGACCAGCGGCAATTTCTGCCCATTGTGTACCGGTCATATTGGTTTTGCACACATCAATGTTCATCACCTCTTTATCAGAAGACTGCACGTAGCCCAAGGCTTGTTTTCCGATAGATGATGCCGAACTGTAGTAGAATTTTATTTCGCGCTTGTCTGTAGCGATTACACCCATTTTTTCCATTTTAAAAAGCTTTACCAACAATATATTGCCATTGGATTCTAAAAATTAACTTGTTCAAGACATTTATTGGCCCATTTGATGGGGCAATTTGTGCAAGCATGTATATCCTGTTATCTTTCCGTTCAAAGCTTCGCTATGGGCAATTTCTGGATCGTTCTCTATGTGGTCGTCACATTTTGGGCCCTGGGCAATATCATTTTTTACGGTGCCAGGCCTACCAAATCGTTGGCGTGGGCCTTGGCGGTGATTACCTTGCCCTTTGCCGGACCAATTCTTTATTATCTATTCGGGGTCAATAGAAGAAAGTTCCGATTCTTCAAGCGAAAGGAGACTTGGAGAAAAGCGGTTTTTGATGATTTCTATGACGAATTGGGACGAACCGCGAACACCGTTGAAAACAATAATGCCGTACACGAAAAATTTGTTCGGCTCATTACCAAAAATTCCCATCATACCGCTATTTCAGGCAATAAGTTGACCCTACTGAACGATGGTAGGGAAACCTTTGATGCCATTTTTGAGGCATTGGAAAAAGCTGAAAAGTTCATCCATCTGCAGTATTACATCTTTGAAAAAGGCGAATTGACGGATAGGATGCATGAAATTTTTAAAAAAAAGGCAGCCAAAGGGATAGAGATTCGCTTGATTTATGATTCTTTTGGAAGTTTTTCCTTTCGGGGAAAGTTTATGAAGAAGTTCAAGGATATTGGCGTAAAGGCCCACCCCATGTTGCCCATCAGATTCGGAAACCTTTTGTTCAGCCTCAATTATAGAAACCACAGAAAAATTTTGATCATAGACGGAAAAGTAGGTTTTACAGGCGGTGTAAACGTTTCCGATAAATACATTGAACCCGTTTCAGAACTTGGCATTTGGAAAGACCTGCACCTGAAAATAGAGGGACCCGCCGTACAAGACCTGCACCAAATCTTTATTCAAGATTATTTTGTGGCCAGCCGAGAGAAACTGCTGGCAAAGAAAAAATACTTGCCGAAACTGACCGAAAAGGGGGCCACCACTTTGCAAATGGTGGCCTCGGGCCCAGACTCGTTGCATCCGGCAATTTTGCAGCAATACATCGCCATGGTGAATTTGGCAAAAGACGAAGTTTGCATCGCCAACCCCTATTTCATACCAAGTGTCGCATTATTACAGGCCATAAAAATTGCTGCGCTGAGTGGGGTTGCCATAAAACTCTTGGTGCCCAAAAAATTGGATTCGGCGATGGCAAAATACAGTATGTTCTCTTATTTTGAACAGCTTTTGGAAGTCGGTGTTCAAGTTTATTTAAGAACCGATTTTTCACACAGTAAGTTGATTATCATTGATGGAGAAATGGCTTCTGTGGGTTCCGGTAATTTTGATTATCGCAGTTTTGAGCACAATTATGAAACCAATGTCATTGTTTACGACAAGGCAATAGCCCAACGCTTGTTAGCCCTATACGAGGATATCAGAGCAGAGGCGACACAATTACATTATGAAATTTTTAAAAGGAGGCCGAAATGGCAAAAATATTTGGAGGGACTATCAAAGTTTTTTGGCCCGCTGCTTTAAGAAGGCTTCCGTTCATCCAATCGTGATAATCGTTTTGTGCATGGTCTATACCATTGAAGAAAAACAGAAAATATTTCCCAAGGCCATCGAAGAAGAGGTCAGGATCGCTTTATCGTATTTTCCAGAATTAAAAGATACCCCCATTGAGTTTAAGTTTAAGGAAAACATCAAAAAGTCGACGATGCAGGCCCAACCTAATTTTTGGAGCCTCTTGAGACCCAAAAAACACCGTAGCTATTATGTGCTGATCAGTGAGCGGTTTAAAATTTCGGGGAAGCAGTTTCAGACCAAAGACATCCCCAAAGATGTCATGGTCGGTTGGTTGGGGCATGAGCTCGGACATATTATGGATTATAAAAATCGAGACGCCCTAAATATGATTTGGTTCGGAATACGGTACCTGTATTCAGAAGACTATATCAAAAAGGCAGAGCGGGAAGCAGATTCCCATGCGGTGGATATGGGTATGGAAAAATACATCTTGGCCACCAAAGACTTCATCTTGAACATGGCGGGAATCTCAGAGGCTTACAAAAACCGGATAAAACAATATTACCTATCTCCAGAGGAAATCATGATTCTGGTCAAAGAGCGTGATACGGTGAAACAGCTCAAAAAAGAAATGCCCTTGGATTAGCTTATTCTTTTTTGGCTACAAAGTCTTCCCAAGAAGCGAATTTTTCCTCCCCCATCACCCGTTCCATCTTCACTTGTCCACCTTTCTTTTTGTTGTGCGCATTCCAATCATAGAAAACGTCAGGCCGTACCACTGTGGCTTTTACGCCTTCGAGTGCTTTTGACCGCGCCACTTTGTAATTTTTATTGGCATTTTTCAAATGGTCGTCCAAAGCTTGAGCCAGACGTTGCCCATCCAAAGCCATATTATTTGTGCCCAAATACCAGCTGTGGTAAAAACCATCTTCATATCGCTTGGCACATAACGTATACTCCTTGATTTGTACGTCAAACTGATTTTCAAGATGTTTCACGGCATCATCCAACTTGTTCACGGATAATTGCGACCCCACCGTGTTCAAGAAAAATTTTGTTCTGCCCGTAATCTTTATTTCTGCCCTTTCTACATCGGTAAACTGTATCGTATCACCAATGATGTAGCGCCATGCCCCGGCCACGGTGCTGATGATGAGCACGTAATCTTGTTCGGGTTGCACATCGGCAAGGGTAATCGATGGGGCATCTTGTACGAGCGAGCCGTCTTGGTTGATGTATTCTGCCTTAAAGGGAACAAATTCAAAATAGATACCATTGTTGGTGACCAATTGCATGGCATCTGTCTCGGGCCGGCTCTGAAAGGCAATAAACCCTTCAGAGGCCAAATAGGTATCGATGATGGTGATGGGCCTGCCCATAAGGGCATTAAAACTCTTTTCGTAAGGCCCAAACGCAACGCCACCTGAAGTATATACCTCTAGGTTGGGCCAGACTTCATGAATGTTCTTTGCGCCATGGTGTGAAATGACTTCCTGTAGCATCAATTCTATCCAAGAGGGGATGCCGCTTATGGCTCCGATATCCCAATTCTTGGCATTTTTGGCAATTTTCTTTACCCGCTCATCCCAATCATCGATTTGTGCGATTTCTTCCCCAGGCTTGTAATAACCACGAAACCAAGACGGAATGTTGCTCGCGCTGATGCCGCTGATTTCACCTTCTAAATGCCCATTGTTTTCGTCTAAATCTGTTGAACTGCCCAACATTAGGGTTTCTTTTTCGAAGAAATCGGCGGGAAGATCAAAATTGCTCAATGCGTACACCTGTTGTAGGCCTGCATCGCGTATGGCCTTTACCATTTCATCGGTGACGGGTATACGCTTGCTAGTGGTACCTGTTGTACCAGAGCTCAAGGCATAGTAATCGGGTGTTCCGGGCCAGGTCACATTTTCCTCACCATCATGCAGCCTGTGCCACCACTCTTTATTTATGTTGTCGTAGTCAAAAAAGGGGATGCTGTTGGCAAACGACTTTTCGGGTTGTTCTGAAGATAGGATATCGTCAAAATTATAGTGCTTTCCGAAAGTGGTGTGCTTTGCGGTCACCAACAAATCGTTCAATACTTTCTGCTGTTGAAGTATGGGGTCTTTTTCGGGGGACAAGGTGTCGCGAACCTCTATGAACCCTTTAATGATGTTTCCTAAAATCGCCATGGTATAAAATTATAAAAGGGGACAAGTATCTGTTTGCCCCCTTGGTCTCTTTTTCAGAACTATTAAGCGTTTATTTCCTGTCCTTCGTGTTTGCCTTCCTTGATTTCTTCGATAACCTTATCAATAAATGCTGGAAGGTCATCAGGATTTCTACTTGTGGTCAACCCTTCGTCGACCACAACTTCTTCATCAACCCAATTGGCACCGGCATTGATTACATCATCTTTGATGCTTTTGTACGAAGTCACTTTTCTGTTTTCAATAACTCCGGCACTGATGAGCAACCAAGGGGCATGACAAATGGCGGCAACGGGTTTGCCGCTCTTGAAAAAGTCTCGAATGAATTGCAATGCGTCTTCGTTGGTTCGCAAGGTGTCGGGGTTTGAAACACCACCAGGAAGTACCAAACCATTGTAATCTTGTTCTTTGGCATCGGTGACAACTTTGTTCACGTTGATGGTCTCACCCCAATTGCCATTTTCCCAACTTTTGATTTCGCCCATTTCAGTAGAAACGATATCTACGACCGCGCCTTCTGCTTTGAGGGCTTTGTAGGGCTCAAATAATTCCGATTTTTCAAATCCGTTTGTGGCCAAGATGGCCACTTTTTTATTCTGTAGTTTCATGTTGTTGTTTTTTGTTCCAAACAAAGCTAATTACGCTACTACAGAACCATTTGTCCGTTTGCTATTTTGTTTGACTTATTTGGATAGAAAATTACTCGCTACAATTGCAGAGAAAAATAAGGTCAGATTTAGACTGTACAAAAGTTTTTATCAACCCCTAGCGTTTATATTTCGAAAGGCGGATTTCAACCAAAAAAAGGGGGAGGAGGATATTAAATGTACTGGTTCAAAATATTCTCATACAGCTCCTGTTTGCCGCTGATTTGTTCGGGTTCCCCTTTGTTGTTTGCATATTGATATAAATCTATCAGGCTTAGTTTTTCTGCAACGAAATCTGCGCCTTTTCCTTTTTTGAACGATTGGTATCGATGTTGTAGCAGTTCTTCATACTTAGAATTTTGGAGAACGGCATCCGCTACCAAAAGTGCCCTTGCAAAAGTGTCCGCACCACCGATATGTGCCAAGAAAATGTCTTCTAAATCCGTAGAATTCCTTCGTGTCTTGGCATCAAAGTTCACGCCTCCACCTTTTAACCCGCCAGCTTTTAAGAAAACGAGCATGGCCTCCGCGGTTTCAAGCACATTGTTCGGAAATTGGTCGGTGTCCCATCCGTTTTGGTAATCGCCCCTATTGGCATCAATGCTTCCAAGCATCCCGGCATTGGCTGCCACCTGCAGTTCATGTTGAAAGGTATGTTGTGCCAAGGTGGCGTGGTTCACCTCAATGTTCAGTTTAAAATCTTTTTCCAGGTCTTGCTCCCGAATAAAGTTGATGGATGTAGCCGCATCAAAATCATACTGGTGCTTCATGGGTTCCATGGGTTTGGGCTCAATGAAAAAGGCCCCTTTGAAACCTTGTGATCGGGCATAGTCCCGAGCCATGCGCATTATCCGGCCAATATTGTCCTGTTCCAATTTCATATTGGTGTTGAGTAGTGACATATAGCCTTCGCGACCGCCCCAGAACACATAGTTTTCACCGTTGAGTGCGATGGTGGCATCCAATGCGATTTTTAACTGAGCCCCTGCCCGTGCGACCACATCAAAATTGGGGTTCGAACCCGCTCCGTTCATATACCGCGGATTGGAGAATAAGTTTGCTGTGCCCCAAAGCAATTTCACCCCCGAGACAGCTTGTTTTTTCTTTAAATAAGGAACGATTTTTTCGATACGCTTTTCAGATTCGGCCAGAGACCTCCCCTCATCGACCAAATCATGGTCGTGAAAACAGTAGTAATCGAATCCCATTTTGGTGATGAATTCGAAAGCGGCATCCGCTTTTTCTTTGGCAGCCTCAACAGGGTCGGTTGCAGTTGCCCAAGGAAAATTTTTGGTGCCAGGCCCAAAAGGGTCGCCACCGGTTCCGCAGAGTGTGTGCCAATAGGCCATGGCAAACTTAAAATGTTCGCGCATGGTCTTACCGGCCACTTTTTGCTCAGGATTGTAAAATTTATAGGCCAAGGGGTTGTCAGATTCTTTGCCCTCAAATTTGATTTCGCCGATTCCTTTGAAGTATTCTTTATTGCCAAGTAGTGCCATATCTATATATCGAGTATTAATTTCAATTCTTTTTTCCAGGTTTTATATGCTTTTTCATAAAGTGATGGGTCCTTTTCAGGTGTGATGGTCATGACGTGGTCATTTTTTATGTAGGTTGAGAACCTATCATGGTTTCCATCGATTAGGGTACACGCTCTTGCTGCCCCGATGGCTCCCGTAGTGTCATAAATTTCTATTTCTTTTTGAAGTAGTGTTGCTATGGTATCGGCAAAAATTGCTGAACGGAAGAGATTGTCATTGCCAGCACGTATTACTTTGGTCTGTATGCCGTCTGATTGCATAATTTCAAATCCGTAGACAAATGAAAACGCTATTCCTTCCAATGCGGCACGGCATAGGTGCCCATTGCGATGCCGGTTGAGGTTAAGGTTTACGATACGGGTTCCAATATCTTGATTCAATAACATGCGTTCAGCCCCATTGCCAAAAGGGAGAATGACAACCCCATCTGAACCGATGCCTACTTTGCTTGCCAGTTGGTTCATTTCATCGTAGGAAGATACGGCGAGGTTGTTCATCAACCATCGGTATTGAATTCCTGCCCCATTGATGCACAACAGTTTGCCAATACGCTTGGTCTGTTTGTTATGGTTTATGTGGATAAAATTATTGACCTTTTGGCATTCTTTGGCAGAGAGGTTGTCGGTTACGGCATACATCACTCCAGAGGTGCCCCCAGTAGCCGCTACCTCACCAGGATGAAACACATTTAGTGAAAGGGCGTTATTAGGTTGGTCGCCTGCCCGATAAAGAATTGGGGTGCCCTCTTGAAGGCCACAAACCTCTGCAGCTTCTTTTGAAATTGTACATTGTTCGCCAAATGTGGGTTTTATTTCAGGAATAAAGTCGGATGTGATTCCGTAGAAATCCAAAAGCTTTTGGGACAAACGATTTTCTTTAAAGTCCCAAAAGATACCTTCTGAAAGTCCAGATAAGGTAGTGGTGGGGCTTCCAGAAAGGCGAAAGGCGATAAAATCGCCCGGAAGCATCATTTTGTGGACTTTTTCAAATATTTCAGGCTCATTTTGCTTTACCCAAGCCAGTTTCGATGCCGTAAAATTTCCGGGGGAGTTCAATAGATGGTTGTCGCAATAGTCTTGCCCCAGATCCTTATAAGCTTTTTCACCTATCTCAACGGCACGGCTGTCACACCAGATGATGGCCTTTCGTAACGGGTCACCTTGTTTATCGACTAAAACCAACCCGTGCATTTGATAGGCAATGCCCACCCCTTTTATCTGTTTGGCGGCCACACCATGTGTTTCCTTGATTTTTTTGATGCCTTCACAGACCAGCTGCCACCAAGTTTCAGGGTCTTGTTCGGCCCATCCAGACTGGGGGGCATCTATTTCCATTTCTGAATCTGGCACTTGAACGACCCCCAAACTTTTACCGGATACTTTTTCGACAAGGGAAACTTTGATGGAGGAACTGCCCAAGTCCAACCCCAAATAATATGCTTTCTGCTGGTGCATCTGAAGGAGTAATCCTTAAAAATATTGAAAAAGTATTTTAAATGGCGAATCAAAAAGCTTTCTTATCTTTGTCGCGTTGTGTTGGTTCCGAGAACATCGGAACATGTTGTGACATCTAATCGATGTCTATCAATGAAAGGCTTTCCTAAATGGAAGGCTTTTTTTGTTTGACAAAACAGGGTTTTGTCAAATTCCGAACTTGTTTCGGAATCTGTTTAATTAGATTGTGCTCATAGCAAATGATTTAGCTTAACAAATTCCGCACCTATCATGGAATCAATAAAAAATCCCGACAAAGGTCGGGATGAGAACGATTCATAGTATTAAAAACTTAAGCCGTATCGCGAGGCAGATGATGGTCGCGTTTATCCTCTACCTGATGGTTGATGTCTTGTCCATCAACTTCAGATTTATTGATGGCCTGCTCGCGGAGGCTTTGATTGTTCTTGTTTTTTTCTTTATGCTGTTCTTTTTTCTTGTCTGTCATAATAGGTGATTTATCAATTCTGTAATTGTTTTAGGCATCAAGGAAAAGCAAAGGTCACAACGGCGTAAACCAAGGCAAGAACGATGAAAATGATGATGAATGTGGTCCAAGGCACTTTCTTTTTCGGCATTTGGGTCATTCGGTCTTGTACCTTGCCAATGGATTCTTCATTTTGAGCATCGGATACAACTTTTTTATGCGTTTTATCTTCACTTTTCTTCATGTCTTTATGGACTTTTTTCTAAGAAAAATAAAATACCACCTTAAAAACATTGATTCAAAAACCACCTTTTTTTGATTCAAAAGGGATTTTTGCGAAAATTTCATGAATAATGGTGAAGCACATAGTGTACCAAAGAGGCTGCAAGCTTTGCCGTTTGGCCATCCAAATCATATTTTGGATTCATTTCAGCGATATCAAGGCTGATGAGTTTTCCCGTTTGTAGGATGGTTGTTAAACTCTCCAAAACGACATCGGGCGAAAAGCCCATGGGCGATGGCGCGCTTACGCCCGGGGTGTATGCAGAAGAAAATCCATCTAGGTCAATGGTGACATAAACTTTGTCCACTTTATTGATAAATGCATTGAGCTGGGCATTGATTTCGTTTTGAAATCTTGTGCAAAATTTATCCCGCATCACGTAATCAACATCGAGTCGCTTTGCAGTCCCGAAAAGGCTTTGGTCGTTGGCGTCTTTTCGTATGCCCAGACAGAGGTAGTGAAACTCTGAATTTTCCTGTGCTATTTGATAAAAAGGCGTGCCCGAATTGTTGCCCTTTGCATTGTCACGTAGGTCAAAATGGGCGTCAAAATTGATGATCCCGATTTTCTTGTTGTTGCCCAAGTGTTGCTTTACCCCATTAAAATGACCATACGCCATATCATGACCACCACCAAGCAGTATCGGGAAGGAACCTTGCTTTAACAAAAAAGCTGTTTTTTGAGATAGAAGATTTTGGGCCTTTTCCATGTTTTGATTGCTGCAGACCACATCGCCCACATCAAAAAAATGTGTCTTGTTGTCAAGGTGGTTGGGCATTTTTCCCAAGGCAACCCTTATGGCTTCTGGTCCGTTGATGGATCCAACCCTGCCCTGATTTCGGCGAACCCCCTCATCGCAGCAATAGCCCAACAAAGCAAAAGAGTTATTTAGTGAGGACAGTTCATCAACACTTTGGCATTTTACCTTTTCATGCAGGTATAGCAGTTCACCGGAAATTCTTCCTGACCAATCTTCTTTTGATGGGGGGATGTATTCAACCATAATCAGAACAAATTATCGAGTATTGAATCATCCACAATATTTGGCAAGGTCACTTTTAAATCTGGACTCCGTTTCATTTCCCGTTTGATGGCGAACATCGCTTCGTCATTTCTGGCCCAGCTTCTTCGGGCGATGCCATTGTTGACATCATAGAACAGCATGTTTCTTAACCGTTCGGAAGCTTCTGTCGAACCATCCAACAACATTCCGAAGCCGCCGTTGATGACCTCGCCCCAACCCACGCCACCGCCATTGTGGATGCTTACCCAGGTCGCTCCCCGAAAACCATCACCAATCACGTTGTGAATGGCCATGTCGGCGGTAAATTGGCTGCTGTCATAGATGTTGCTGGTTTCCCGAAAGGGGGAATCGGTGCCGCTTACATCATGATGATCACGACCCAACACGATTGGGGCTGAAATCTCACCTTTGGCAATGGACTTGTTAAAGGCTTCGGCTATTTTGATGCGTCCCTCAGCATCCGCATAGAGAATTCGTGCCTGCGAACCGACCACTAGTTTGTTGTCTTCCGCTTCACGAATCCACGTAATGTTGTCCTGCATTTGTTGCTGGATTTCCTTTGGGGATTCCGCTTTGATTTCCTCCATCACTTTTAAGGCGATGGCGTCGGTCTTACGCAAATCTTCTGGTTTGCCCGAGGCGCAGACCCAACGAAAGGGGCCGAAACCATAATCAAAACACATGGGCCCAAGTATATCTTGTACGTAGGAGGGATATCTGAAATCTTTGCCATTATTGGCCATTACATCCGCATTTGCGCGGGAAGCTTCCAACAAAAAGGCATTGCCGTAGTCAAAGAAATACGTGCCTCGTTGTGCGTGTTTGTTAATCGCCGTTACTTGTCTCCGCAGCGATTCCTGCACTTTTTTATTGAATGCTTCTGGGTCTTCAGCCATCATCGTATTGGCATTCTCAAAACTTAATCCCACTGGATAATAGCCTCCTGCCCATGGATTGTGCAATGAGGTCTGGTCGGAGCCCAAGTGTACGAAAATAGCTTCCTCGTAAAACGTTTCCCAAACATCGACGATGTTGCCCAAGTAAGCTATGGAAATTACTTCTTCTGCCTCAATCGCTTTTTTGGTCCGAGAAACCAATCCATCCAAATCTTCAACCAGTTCATCGACCCAACCTTGTTCATGGCGTTTTCGAGCTGCATTCGGATTCACCTCGGCACAGACCGTGATGCATTTTGCAATGTTGCCCGCTTTGGGCTGGGCACCGCTCATGCCACCAAGGCCTGCAGTCAAAAAGATTTTTCCCTTTGGCGATTCATTGGGTTTCAACACCTTGCGGAAAGCGTTCATGACCGTAATCGTGGTGCCGTGCACAATGCCTTGTGGACCGATATACATATACGAGCCTGCAGTCATCTGCCCATATTGGGTCACACCAAGCGCATTGAATCGTTCCCAATCATCTGGTTTTGAATAGTTGGGAATCATCATGCCATTGGTCACTACCACCCTTGGTGCTTCTTTGGTGGATGGGAACAGTCCCATAGGATGTCCAGAATATACATGCAAGGTCTGCCCATCGGTCATTTCGGCCAGGTATTTCATGGTGAGCAGGTACTGCGCCCAGTTCTGGAACACCGCACCATTACCGCCGTAGGTGATCTGCTCATTGGGATGCTGTGCCACTGCGGGATCCAAATTGTTTTGGATCATGAGCATGATGGCTGCCGCTGCTTTTGTTTTTGCTGGATAATCTGAAATGGGCCTAGCATATATTTCGTACTCAGGTTTGAAACGGTACATATAAATGCGTCCATACTCTTTCAGCTCGTCTGCAAATTCGGGAGCCAGTTCAGCGTGCCATCCTTTTGGAAAATAGCGCAGCGCATTTCGAATGGCCAATTTTTTTTCTTCTTTGGATAGGATGTCTTTTCTCTTGGGCGCGGGATTATCTCCTTTGGGATATGGTTTCTTGGGAGGCAATTCGTTCGGAATGCCTTGTAGGATTTGTTGTTTGAAGTTTTCTTTCATGATTGTTTATAAATTGTCCCCTTGAGGGGGCTTTAGGGGTGTTTTTTACATCCCCCGTTTTGCTTCGCAAACCGCCCCCTTCAAAGGGGGAGTATCTAGCTTCCCTCTTCAGATGAAGAGGGGTGGTTCCGCCATGGGTGGAATCGGGGAGTTTGATTAATAATAATTCAAACTCTCCACCTTGATTGAAAATCAAGGTACCTCCCTTTTTCTAAAGGGAGGAGCAATTTTTTTATGCTAGCAGACCATTTTTATAAACCATACTGGGCTTCAACTGCCCTTGGTGGTAGGTGATTTCTTGATAATTATCCGTGGGAAAAAGTGTAAAATCCGCTTTCTTCCCGGCTTCCAAAACCCCTCTGTCGTTCAAGTTCAGGGCAGCAGCGGCCCGCTGCGTGATTCCCGCAAGCACTTCGGCATTCGATAATTTTTCAAACGTACCCAGAATGCTCGCTTGTGCCAGCAGATTGCCCATGGGTGCCGAACCTGGATTGTGGTCACTGGCAATGGCCAAACATGCCCCAGCATCCAAAAGTTTTCGGGCGGGGGTGAACGCACAGCCGAGCCCAATAGAGGCTCCCGGCAACGCCGTGGCGACGGTGTTGCTCTTTGCCAAAAGTGCAATTTCTTTATCGGTGCTGGCCTCTAAATGGTCGGCACTGACTGCCCCAACTTCGACCGCAATTTGGCTGCCGCCCGTCGAAAATTGGTCCGCATGTACGGTAATGTCAAAACCCATGGCTTGCGCCTTTTCAAAATAGGGTCGTATCTGCGACGGCGAATATGCACTTTCTTCGACAAATGCATCGATGCGGTGTGCCAAACCTTCTGATTTTAAGACAGGGAATAACTCATTGCCGATTTCTTCCAGATATCCTTTAGCTGTACCTGACCAATCTTTGGGCACCATGTGCGCCGCCAAACAAGTGGCTATCAAATCTTGGGCAGAAGTTTCGTTGGCTTTTTTGATGGCGCGTAACATTTTCAGCTCCTCATCTACCGATAATCCATAACCGCTTTTTACCTCTAGGGTTGTCACCCCATTTTTGAGGTGTCTTTCACATTGCTTCAAAGTGTTTTTGACCAATACTTCTTCAGGAGCTTGGCGGGTTTTCGTCACGGTATCCCATATACCGCCGCCGGCTTTGGCAATTTCCAAGTAGCTCTTTCCGGCATTTCGAAGTGCATAGTCATGGGCACGACTTCCCCCAAAACAGATATGGGTATGGGCATCCACCAATCCGGGCAAGCAAACTGTTGGGTGGTCGATGGATTCAATTTCATCCGCTTCGGATTTTAAACCCCCATAAAGGCCGATTTTCAAGATTTTTCCTTCGGAAACCAGTAATCCCCCATTGTTGATGATGGTCAACTGCTCGTCTTTCAGGGCACCCTTCAATGGCAAACCTGATAGGGGAAGCAATTGTTTGAACGGACCTATGAGGATTTTCTTTGGCATTTATAGTATTTCAAATTCTTCTCCGAACGGGGTGCCCCAAGTAATGTTTTTTTCGTTCATCACGTTTTGTATCAAGTCGATGATGCTTCCCGATTTAATAAGTTCAATCGTCCTTTCGATATCATCGGCAAACACACGGTCTTTGTCTGCAAAGGATACTTTTTCCCGAAGGAATTTATGTACCTCATCCAAAAGAAGTCCCGATTTTAAGGGTTTCCGAAATTCAAAGGCCTGGGCTGCGGTCAAGAGTTCAATGGCCAGAATCTTTTCTACATTTTCAATGACCTGCAGCGCCTTTCGCCCACTGATGGAGCCCATGCTCACATGGTCTTCTTGGCCTAGCGAAGTGGGAATGCTATCGGCACTCGCAGGAAAACAAAGCCCTTTGTTCTCGCTGGCCAAAGCCGCTGAGGTATACTGTAGCATCATATAGCCCGAATTGATGCCCGTGTCTTTCATCAAGAGCTGTGGCACGCCATGGCCCCCTTCCAACGCCAAATAAATTCTTCGGTCTGAAATGTTGCCCAGTTCAGAGGCAGCCAAAGCTGCATAATCCAATGCCATGGCCAAAGGCTGACCGTGGAAATTACCGCCACTGATGGCATTGTTTTCATCAATAATCACAGGATTGTCGGTCACCGAATTCAACTCAACCTCCAACAATTCTTTTAAGTGCAGCCACGTATTTCGAGAGGCACCATGTACCTGTGGCATGCAGCGGAGGGAGTAGGGGTCTTGTACCCGGTCACAGTCGATGTGTTCCTCGAGAATTTCAGAACCTTTCAGCAGCGTTCGAATGCGACCCGCTACATGCTGGTTGCCCTTAAAGGGTCGCAACGCATGCAGTTTTTCATTGAACGGACTGATGGAACCCTGTAGGCCCTCTAACATCATTGCTCCTATGATGTCTGCCTGTTTTAGGCAGTTTTGGAGCTTTATTAATACCCAAACTGCATGGGCCGAGATGAACTGGGTGCCGTTGATAAGGGCGAGACCTTCCTTTGGGCCAAGTTTCAACGGTGAAAGTCCTGTTTTTTCAAACAATGTTTGGGTAGCTATCTCCTTGTTTTGATACCGGACTTTTCCAATGCCAATCAAGGGTAAAAACAAATGGGCAAGCGGGGCCAAATCGCCCGAAGCACCCACGGAACCTTGTGAGGGCACCACAGGAATCGCATCGTTTTCTATATGCCAGATAATGCGCTCAAGGGTCGCCAATTGAATGCCCGAATGCCCTTTGGCCAAGGCGTGAACTTTCAAGATCAACATCAGTTTGGCCAGTTCGGTTGTGATGGGTTCACCGACCCCTACGCTGTGGCTTTGAAGTATGTTGGACTGTAAAATGCGGGTTTCCTCTTTTGAAATGGAGGTGGTACACAACGGCCCAAAACCTGTATTGATGCCATAAACGGGTGCACCACGATCAACCATTTGTTGTACATGGTCGGCACTTTTTTTGATTTTTGCGATGGTTTTGTCCGAAAGCGTAGCTGCAAGCGTGCCATCGGCCAATTGTAGGGCCCTACCCACCGTCAAAAGGTCTTCTCCGTAGTGAAAATGCTTATCGGTTGGCTTCATCAAGAAAACGTTTTCGTAAAGCAAAAATAGCCTTTAAGTTTTAGAATAGGCCTACCTTTAAAGTTGATAACGTAAACCACTGTATGAATGGATATTTTTGACTTGATTCGAAATCGAAGAAGCGTTTTTCCTGCCCAATACAATGATAAGCCCATCGCAAAAAAGGACGTCGAAAAGATTTTGGAAGCCGCGAATTGGGCACCTACCCATAAAAAAACAGAGCCTTGGCGTTTTACCGTGTTGACAGGAGAAGCGAAAGAGAAATTGGGGCTTTTTCTTTCCTACAAGTACATGGCAACCACAGAGAAGCCAAAAAAGATAAAGACCAAAAAATTGATTGAAAACCCAAAAAAGGCCGGAGCGATTATTGTCATCAAAATGCAACGAGACCCAAAGCTGAGTTTGCCTGAATGGGAAGAAGTGGCCGCGGTGGCCATGGCCGTACAGAATATGTGGCTCTGCTGTACACAACTTGGTGTCGGCTGCTATTGGAGTTCCCCCAAACTGATCGAGCACATGGGAGAGTTTTTGGATTTGAAGATGGGTGAGGTATGTCTCGGTTTTTTCTATATGGGGCATTATGATGGGGAGATTCTCGACCAAACCCGAACCCCTATTGAGGAAAAAGTAGAGTGGTTGGATTGAGTTAATCATCTTTTTCCAAGGGGAACGACCAATGCTAAGTGACTCCGGGAAGCTTGTAAATAATCAAATTTCATTATTCATTTTGTCTTGATACAAAACGAATCAAAAAATCAAGAAGATTTTAAGGAAATTTTTATCCCGATATTTCTGGATAAAATCGTTCCAATCTGGCGCTGCATGCTCCTTCCACTTTTGGTGGACGCACTTTCGCTGGATTGTTCACTATTTCTGGAAAATCTTCGGGTTGTTACATTGGAAAATTGACATCATGGCATTGTCCCCTTGAGGGGACAGCCAATCCGCTTTTGGCGGATGGCAGGGGTGTGATAGTCCTAAAAAGGATTTAATTCCGCTGCATATTTTACGGCCACGACAACAAAAAACACCAAATAGGCAGCGGTTAGCACGAATTTGAGAAACGTCCCCGTCAAAAAACCAATAAATGACCCAAATGCAGCCTTCATGGCTGTTTTTTGATCTGCCTTATTGATGAGCTCGCCCACCAAAGCCCCGATAAAGGGCCAGATGATGATTCCGAAAGGTCCGAATATGGGGAAAAAGATGGCGACCAGTAATCCGACAATGGTGCCCCACATGCCTGCTTTGCTTCCTCCAAAACGTTTTGTGCCCGCTGCGGGAATCACATAATCCAATACCGTGACGCCAATGGCAATCACAAAGGTCACGCCCAAAATCCACCAATTGTCAGGTACCGCTTTGGTCAGGTAGAGCAACAGCAGTCCGACCCAACTAATGGGCGGCCCTGGCAGCACAGGCAAGAAACTGCCCAGTATTCCAACGAGCATTAAGAGAAAGCCTAAAACGAGTAGAACAATATCCATTTTGATATTTATAGTTGGACAAATTTAGGGTTGATTTGTTACATGAATAAAATATTTTCAGATAAAGATCATTCAAATGAGAGTTGCCAAAAAGTCGTAATTTCAGCCAAACTTTAGGGCTGTCATGCAGAGGATGTTGTTCTGTTTATTCATTGTGTCTTTTACGTCTTGTGAGTATTTTAAATCCACTCAAAATCAGACCCAACAAATGGTGAATGACGAACTCTTGGCCATTGATTGGAACGATGTAGATCAATATCCCCTTTTTGAAACTTGTGACGAATCCGCAGCGAAAGACCAACAACTCACTTGTTTTCAAGAGCAGATGTACACGAACATGGTTACTACCCTTGAGGGACTTCAATACACCGTGCCACAAGAGTTGAACGACACCGTAAATATTGACTTGCTCATTGATGAGCATGGCTTTATTACTGTGATTGATGTGCATGATTCAGGTGTTGTCGATGAATTGATTCCTGAATTCAGTCAAGAGGTGACACAGCGATTGAATGATGTGACCACAGTGGCACCGGCACTGAAAAGGGGCATTCCTGTGAGCATGAAGTTCAGACTGCCTATAATTTTAAACACTGCAAACTAATTTGGATAGCGAGAAAATTATATTGGGTATTGACCCTGGTACACAGGTCATGGGCTTCGGCTTGATCAAGGTGGTGAAAAAGCAAATGCACTTCATTCAGATGAACGAACTATTGCTTAAAAAATACCCAGACCCCTATACCAAACTGAAACTTATTTTTGAACGCACCTTAGAGCTTATCGATACGTATCACCCTGATGAAATTGCCATAGAGGCCCCTTTTTACGCCAAAAACGTTCAATCAATGTTGAAATTGGGCCGTGCACAGGGGGTTGCGATGGCCGCGGGGCTTTCAAGACAAATTCCCATAACGGAATACATGCCCAAAAAAATAAAGATGGCCATAACAGGCAATGGCAATGCTAGCAAGGAGCAGGTGGCCAAAATGCTACAGGGATTACTTCAACTAAAATCGTTGCCCAAAAATTTGGACAGCACCGATGGGCTGGCCGCTGCGGTTTGTCATTTCTACAATGAAGGTCGGGTTGATGTAGGTAAACGGTATACGGGTTGGGAGGCCTACGTACGCTCCAATACTGACCGTGTGGATGGGGATGTTTAGGTTTATTCTATTGTTGAAAGGGAGCAGTTTACAGTGAACGGTAAATAGTGAACAGTAAATAGTTGGTATGAAGTTTTACGAGTTGTTGGCTTACCAAAAGTCTTTTGATTTAGGGATGGAAATTTTTGAGATGACCAAATCTTTTCCCAAAGAAGAAATATATTCGTTGACAGACCAAATCAGGCGTTCTTCGCGGAGTGTTTCAGGAAACGTTGCGGAAGCGTATGTAAAAAGAAGATACCCCAGACATTTCATCAGTAAGTTGACCGATAGTGATGGGGAAAACCTAGAAACACAAAACTGGCTCAGATACTCTTTTGCTTGTGATTACATTGAAGAAACACTTTTTAAAAATTTAATTTCTAGAAGTGAAGAGGTTGGCAAATTGATTCATTATATGATTAACAATCCTGGTAAGTTTGGTTCAAAAGAAAACTACAACTGAATACTGTTCACTAAAAACTGTTTACCTTCAAGAGCATGAGTGGCATCTACATCCACATCCCTTTTTGCAAACAAGCCTGTCATTACTGCGATTTTCACTTTTCAACGAATCTGAAAAAAAAGAAGGAGCTAGTCGATTGTCTGGTTAGAGAAATTGAATTTCGCAAAGAAGAGCTCAAAGGTGATCAGATTGAAACCATTTATTTTGGTGGTGGCACCCCAAGTGTATTGACCATTGACGAATTACGATTTTTGATTTCAACGATTTTTGAAAATTATGAGGTGGTTGAAACTCCTGAAATCACGCTCGAGGCCAATCCTGATGATTTGATATCGCTTCAAGATGTCAGCTGTCACACTGAGCGCAGTCGAAGTGCAATCGAAGAGGCATCGGGAACTATCTTTGAGAACTATCAAAATATAGGAATCAACCGTCTCAGCATCGGCATACAATCTTTTTTTGAGGAGGATTTACAGCTGATGAACCGCGCCCATGATTTCCGCGAAGCGGAAAAATGTATCCGCGAAGCGAAAAACCACTTTCAGAACATTTCCATTGACTTGATTTATTGTATTCCGGGGATGGATGACGACCGCTGGAGGGCCAATATCGAAAGAGCCCTGTCGTTTGATATTCCCCATATTTCAAGCTATGCACTGACAGTTGAACCCAAAACTGCTCTTGCTGCTTTTATAAAAAAGGGGATGGTGCAAGATGTGGATGATGAACAGGCCGAACGGCAATTCCATATTTTGCAGGAAATCTTGGAAGGAGCGGGATTTATACATTATGAAACCTCCAATTTTGGAAAACCCAGCTATTTCTCAAAAAACAATACGGCCTATTGGCAGGGCAAGAAGTACATAGGCATTGGGCCTTCGGCACATTCTTTTGATGGCGAAAAAAGGGGTTGGAATGTTCGGAACAATCAAAAATATATTACTGCAATTCAAAGCGGGCAAGTACCGATTGAGTATGAAGAACTCTCAAAAACCGACCGCTACAATGAATATGTCATGACGGGTTTGCGTACCATTTGGGGAGTGTCGCTTTCAAAAATTGAGAATGATTTTGGCTCGAAGTATCGCGAATATCTTGAAATGCAATCCCAAAATCATATTGCCAAAAGTTTACTTTTTTGGGATGGTGATACGCTTCTGGCGACCAAAAAGGGGAAGTTTTTGGTAGATGGAATCGCCTCAGACCTATTTATGGTAAATTTGAAAAAATAACAGCTCCTCCCCTCAGATGAGGGGAGGTGGCTCTCGCCAAAGGTGAGAGACGGAGGGGTTTGAAAACAACCCACCCCGTCCCGACCAAATGTCGGGACACCCCGACCAAGGAGGGGAATTGCACCATTAAAAAGTTGAATATTGCAAGCAACTATCAAATATAACAACGGGCTGTACACCATCGATTTATCAAAACCACTTGATATTTCAATTCCGATTCGTGGCGGTGAAAACAATGTGAACGCTTGGTACGTTGATCCTGCTAAGATAGCTCCGCATCGAGACGGTGATTTTATCGGGAAGGTTTCCGAAGGTGCTTCCACCAATTTCAATGATATTTGGTTCAATCCGCATGCACACGGTACTCATACAGAATGTGTGGGACACATTACCAAGACCTTCCATTCCATCAATCAAAACTTGAATAATTTTTTCTTTGCGGCCGAATTGCTTACCCTTGCTCCTGAAAAGAAAGGGGAAGACTTTGTGATTTCAAAAAAGCAGCTGCAATATGTTTTGGGCGGGGGCACTAGGGACGCGGTCATTATACGCACCCTGCCGAACACGAAAGCCAAATTGTCAAGGCAGTATTCACACACCAATCCCCCATACCTACTTGAGGAAGCTGCACAATTTTTGGCCGAAAAGGGTGTGGGGCACTTATTGATTGACCTGCCATCTGTTGATAAGGAAAAAGACAACGGCGAACTACTTTCCCATAAGGCATTTTGGAATGTTGGCGGTGTCATCAGAAAACATGCCACCATCACTGAGCTGGTCTATGTTCGCAACACTATTGCTGATGGAAAATATTTTTTGAATCTACAGGTAGCCCCGTTTGAAAATGATGCGGCACCCAGCCGTCCGGTGTTGTATAAAGCAATTGAAACATGAAATGGGCATAAACAAATTTCATCATTTATAACCGCAGATATGATTAAATTTTTTATGCGAATTACTGAATGTGCAAAAATTTTTAGTTTCTTCATTTTCAGCAAACTATAAAATTTTAAACAGATGAAAACGATTTTAAAATTGGAAGAGTTGGCGTTGTTTGTATTGGGCTTCTTTTTGTTTATGAAAATGGATGTATCATGGTGGTGGTTCTTTGCACTGCTTTTAACGCCCGACATTGGCATGCTGGGCTATGCGTTTGGCAACAAAGTCGGGGCATTCACCTACAACCTTTTTCACCACCGGGGAGTGGCAATAATGCTATACCTTGCGGGAATCAGTGTTTTAAACCTTCCTGCTTTGGAATTGATAGGGATCATCATTTTTTCACACGCTGCCATGGACCGTATTTTTGGTTACGGACTCAAGTATGAAAAAGGATTTAAATTTACCCATTTGGGAGAAATAGGAAACAACAATGGATAGTGCGATAGAAGCTTTCTTGGGCTTGATTCTGGGGGCCATTCTCATGTATTGGCTCTATTCCCTTTTTAATCGTAAAAAGCGGAGAGAACTAGTTGAGCACCAGTCTGTGGTGATTTTGGATAAAATCAAAAGCGTCTGCAAGCTGGTTTCAGTGGAAGGTGATTTCGCTGAGATTTATCGCTATGAGAATACCAAAGAGAGTTTCTTTAATATGCTCAAGGATAAAAAGAAAGCTTTGATTGTCATCAATGCAAAGGCACAAATTGGTTACGACCTGAAAAAGCTGAGGTTGGAAGCCGACAATGAAAACAAAAAAATCATCCTCTCAGAATTTCCACAACCTGAGGTACTTTCCATTGAGCCTGATTTACAGTTTTACGACATCAAAAGTGGTATTTTCAATACGTTCTCGCCTGACGACCTAACGCAATTGAACCAAAAGGCAAAAGAGCACATCCGTGAGAAAATTCCAGAGAGTGGTCTTATAGATACCGCCAAAAAGGAAGCCTTGCAAGCCGTGCTTTTGATTGAGAAGATAGTGGAGACCATCGGCTGGAAATTGGATTATTCAGCATTGGAGATTTCGAATCGAGAAAAACAATTCATAGAAACTGACACCCAACCATGAAGAGACTATTTTTGACCCTGACTTTGGTTTTGACCGCAAACACGATTATGGCACAAGCCGAAAATGACATGAAAACCTTTGATTCCAACTTTGCCCATGTGGTCTATTTCTGGTTTAACGACCCAGATGATGAAGAGGGGCGACAACGTTTTGAAACTTCGCTCAACAAATTCTTGAACAATTCCAACTTTGCCAAGACCAATTTTGTGGGTACGCCCCCCAAAGGCGGTACGCGATGTGGTCGATGATTCATTTACCTACAACCTGATAGTTACTTTTGAATCCGCTGAGGCCCAAGAGGGCTACCAGAATGAAGCGGCACATTTGGCCTTTATCGAAGAATGCAATGACCTATGGAAAAAAGTGATTGTTTATGATGCAACAGGAATTCCCCCCTTGAGGGGGGAGTAAGGGAGGTGTGAAAATGTGAAGAGATAAATTTACACCTCCCTCTATCCCTCCTTTTTAGAAGGGAAGCTATAAACCTTATTTTCATAATAGTCAAAATGAACATCGAAGAATTTCGTGAATACTGTATATCAAAAAAAGGAGTGGAAGAAACCTTCCCCTTTGATGAACATACCTTGGTCTTTAAGGTGATGGGAAAAATGTTTGCATTGGTCGCCCTTGAACGGCTGCCCCCACAAGCCAATTTGAAATGCGACCCAGAAAGGGCCATAGAACTTCGCGAGGAACATGACGGAACCATAATCCCCGGCTACCACATGAGCAAAAAACATTGGAACACCCTGTTTTTAGAACACCTTTCTCCAAAATTGATACTCGAATTGATTGACCATTCGTATGATTTGGTGGTATCAAAACTTCCGAAGAAATTAAAGGAAGAACTCGACAGCTTACCTGAAGTCTGAGGTTTACCTTTGCCATATCCATTACAGCACATGCAAAAGCTTTTTGATTTTTATCAGGATAAAATTGGGCAGTACACAGAAAAGGCCGAAAAAGTACAGCGCTATTTGAAGGTGCTTTCCTTTTCACGTTTGGGGCTGTTTGTCATCATGTTATTGTTGGTCTACCTGCTTCGCAATGAAGTGAAAGTCGCCTCAGTGGTTGCAGTGCTGTGCGTCGTTCTTTTTTTGGTTTTGGTAAGCCATTATGAAAATGTCAAGACCAAATATCGGCTGCTGCATGCCTTGGTCAAAATCAATACCACGGAAACAAAAGTTTTGCGGCACGAATTTTCCGATTTGTCACCGGGAAGTGAATATACCGATGCTCGACACGCCTACAGTGAAGATCTTGATTTGTTCGGCCAAGGTTCTTTTTTTCAATACCTGAACCGTACCGTACTTCATGAAGGGCAAGGTGAACTTGCACAAAGGTTGACGGCCAATGATATCGATGCTATTACGGCAAAGCAGGAAACGATTGACGAATTGGCCCAAATGCCCGAATGGCGGCAAGACTTTACAGCAAAGGCCATGTTGGTTCAACAAAAAGTGCGGATAGCCGAGATTACCGATTGGCTGAGCGGTTATGAACCTTTCGTGCCCAAATCAATGCGGTTTCTGCCATGGTTGTTTTTGATGCTCACCGTTTTTGTGGGGATTATGGTTTTTAAGGGTGGATGGCCAGAAAGTGTTTTGGTTTTTTCCGTTTTATTGGGTCTGGGCATCACGGGCCGCTATTTTAGGCGAATCATGCAATTGGCAACTAGGGCTGACACGTTAAAGGCCATTTTCAAGGAATATGGAAAGTTGCTCACCATGATAGAGCAAACTGATTTCAAGGCTGCCCAGCTACGCTTTCACAAGCAAAAATTGTTGAAGGATACCCTTGAAGCTTCCGAGACCATAGAAAAGTTTTATCGCCTGCTCAATACGATGGACTATAACAATAATTTCATCTATGCCATTTTGGGCAATGGTTGCTTTCTCGGGGCTTTGCATACGGCGTATCAGATTGAAAAATGGATTTCACGGCACAAAAACGACGTTGCCGAATGGTTTGGAGTCATCGCTCTTTTTGATGCCTATAATTCATTGGGCAATTTCTCATTCAACCATCCGCTGTACAGTTATCCCATAGTGCAAGAAAGTAACAAGGTGTTGGTCTGCGAAGGCATGGGGCATCCTTTGATTCCGCAGGATAAAAATGTGCTGAATGATTTTAGCATTGACCAAAAGGCGTTCTTTATCATCACGGGCTCGAACATGGCCGGCAAAAGCACCTTTCTGCGCAGTGCAGGCCTCATGGTGGTCATGGCCAATATCGGCTTGCCCGTTTGTGCGACGCAGTGTCTGTATTCACCCATTAAACTGGTCACCAGTATGCGCAGCATTGATTCGTTGAGCAAAGGGGATTCCTATTTTCTCTCGGAACTCAAACGGCTTAAAATGGTCATAGAACATCTTGAA
This sequence comes from Allomuricauda sp. d1, assembly GCF_039592695.1. NCBI lineage: Bacteria > Pseudomonadati > Bacteroidota > Flavobacteriia > Flavobacteriales > Flavobacteriaceae > Allomuricauda > Allomuricauda sp. d1. Next base: position 536,355 of record NZ_JBBUTK010000002.1, read on the forward strand.
AAAGAGCATTATTTTGTGGTGTTGGATGAAATTTTGAAAGGCACCAACAGTACTGACAAGGCTGAGGGGTCCAAACGGTTTTTAAGGCGATTGGTGGGAGCAGGTGCCACAGGGCTTATTGCTACCCATGACCTAAGCCTTTGTACGGTTGCAGAACAGTTGCCCCAAATACAGAATTATTATTTGGATGCCACTATAAAAGACGACGAACTGTATTTTGATTACCGCTTGAAAATAGGAGTCAGCAAAACGATGAATGCCTCATTTTTGCTTGAAAAGATGAAATTGGTCTAGCAGTTAACTTTAAAGTCCTTTGGTCTGTACTTTGTGAAAGCTATCGGCCTGTAGTTTGAGCAGTTCTTCCGCTTTCTGTTTTTTGTAGTTGTACAGTTCTTCTTCTGATTTGATGTCGGCATAGACTTCATCGTTGATGGCCGCTTCAGTGGAAAGCACCAACTTGCGCTGTTTTACCTTTTGGGTGACCCATGTGGCGACAACACTCTCTTGCTCCTCAAACTTAAAATCATATTCCCCTTTTGGTGCCAATAATTTGGCGATGATGGGTGCTGTTTCGATGGCCAGAAAGAGCAAGAATATAAAAAATGATGGAAACCAAGGCAATTTGCCCAAGGCATTGATACGGGCCATGAGTCCGTCAAAGCCATCAATGATGGGTTGCGAATTGGCGACGACTTTTTCATAGTCATTGTTCAATGTTGCAATTTGATTTTCAATGGCCGCTATCTTTTCACCATTGGTTTGTTTTAACTGTTGCAGCTCGGCCAAGTAGGCGTCATGTTTTTCCCGCTTTTCTTTGTAGACGGGCCCTTTTCCTAAAATGCCAGTGCCCGCAGTACCCTCGGCCTCAGAAATGTAGGTGTCGTAAAGCGCATTGGTTTCCGCTTCCTTTGTGGCAACCTCGCCTTTCAACGCAGCAATATCTTGGTTGAGGCTTTCAATGGTCGGAGTGTACTGTAACGCCAGTTGTTCTTTATTGGCCAAGGTCATTGCATTTTTTTCTTCCAACAACACTTGGTTGATTTCCTTTTCAAAGATTTTCATCTCCAAGGGTTTTGAAATGACCACGGCGATTATGATGGCCAAAATGATGCGGGGTGTGGCTTGGGCGATTTCACTCCATTTGCTGTCCCTTTTTCTGATGGTCGAAACGATATACCTGTCGAGATTAAAAATGAGCAGTCCCCAAATCAACCCAAAGAAAATAGCGGTATATACATTGTCAAAGACGGTGTACAAGGCATAGCCACTGGCGATAAAGGCCATAACGGCAGTAAAGAAAACAGTGGCACCAATACCTGCGTATTTGTTGCGTTCTCCGTTTGAACAAGTTTCTAAGATTTGGGTGTCGGCTCCTGAACAGAAGATAAAAAAGCGTTGTAACATGATAGTGCCCGTTTAGGTTTGATAGACTATTAGAACGCAAGTATTTATGATTTGTTACACAAAAAAGCCCTGAAATCAGGGCTTTAACGCTTATTTAGAAAGTTCTGTAAAATATTTATAAAAATAAGGGATGGTCTCAATGCCTTTTAAATAGTTCCAAATGCCAAAGTGTTCGTTGGGGGAATGAATGGCATCACTGTCTAGCCCGAAGCCCATTAAAATGGTTTTGCTGCCCAAAACCTGTTCGAAAAGGGCCACTATGGGAATACTTCCCCCAGTGCGCTCAGGAATGGCTGTTTTGCCAAAAGTGGTTTCATAAGCCTTGGCCGCTGCCCGATAACCAGTGCTGTCGATATTGGTGACATAGGGCAATCCACCATGATGGGGAGCAACCTTAACCCTGACGCCTTTTGGGGCAATCGATTCAAAATGTTTCTTGAACAGTTCGGTAATCTCATCGGGGTCTTGATGAGGCACCAGCCGCATGGAAATCTTGGCGTATGCTTTGCTGGCAATTACTGTTTTAGCCCCTTCACCCGTGTAACCGCCCCAAATTCCGTTTACATCCAAGGTAGGTCGGATAGAGTAGCGTTCTGGGGTAGTATATCCCTTTTCGCCATATACCGCATCAATATCAAGATGGGCTTTGTATTCTTCAATGTCAAACGGGGCTTTGGCCATTTCAGCACGCTCCGCATCGGAAACTTCCTCCACCTTATCATAAAACCCTGGAATGGTGATATGGTTGTTTTCATCATGCAGGGAGGCTATCATTTTCGAAAGTACATTAATCGGATTGGGAACAGCACCACCATAGATGCCCGAATGCAGGTCGCGGTTTGGGCCGATAACTTCGACTTCAACATAGCTCAATCCTCTCAGGCCGGTAGTAATCGAAGGCACATCTTTGGCCATCATACCCGTATCGGAAATCAGGATGATATCATTGGCCAGTTTTTTATGATTCTCTTTTAGGAAATCTTCCAAACTGTCACTGCCCACTTCTTCCTCACCTTCGATCATAAACTTGACGTTACACGGCAGCTGGTTGGTCTTGACCATAAATTCAACCGCTTTTACGTGCATGTACATTTGGCCCTTGTCATCACAGGCACCACGGGCAAAAATGGCCCCCTCAGGATGGATTTTCGTCTTTTTGATGACGGGTTCAAAAGGAGGCGAATCCCATAAATCCATAGGGTCTGGCGGTTGTACGTCGTAGTGACCATATACCAGAACCGTTGGCAGGTTTGGGTCGATTATTTTTTCGCCGTAGACGACGGGGTATCCTTTGGTCTCACAGATTTCAGTAACATCACAACCTGCTTTCTTCAAGGATTTTTTCACCAATTTGGCCGTTTCGGTAACATCTTCCTTATAGGCTGAATCGGCACTTATCGAAGGTTTTTTTAATAGTTCAATAAGCTCGTTGATAAAGCGGTCGTTATGGTCGGCGATATAATTTTTTATGTTTTTCATAGAGGGTATAAGTGTGAAGGCTAAAGTACGAAAAGAACTTTTTGAATATGGCTGCTTTGACTGTTGAAAAATTGAAGTATATTTGCGCTCCCTAAGCGGATGTGGTGGAACTGGTAGACACGCTAGACTTAGGATTTAACCAAATAAAAAGTGTTAATTTGCACTTTATGCGGGTGTGGTGGAATTGGTAGACACGTCAGACTTAGGATCTGATGCCGCAAGGTGTGGGGGTTCGAGTCCCTTCACCCGCACTAAAAGCCGAAGAGAAATCTTCGGCTTTTTTATTTCAAAATTTTGCCGAAAAAAGACACGGGTACAACATAGGTACAACATTTGGTCTATTTTCAGGATAAACTTTGATTTACTGCCATATAATTCTATTTGATATTAACCACTATGTCAATCAATATAAATTCATAGAATTTAGGTTTTCTCGACTCTTGTTCTTCGATTGAGAGTTTATTATCATACAATATTCCCGAAAGTTAAACTCGTAAAATACTTCCATCAAAAGACTACGGCATAAAGCCATCGCTTCTGCCCCTACTCATTTATTCCGTTTCCTTTTGAGCCAAGATTTTATCTTCCGTTTGGTTCACTGCTCAAATATTGTTTAATCTAAAATTTGAGTATTATGACAACAAAAGCGAGTACCAAAAGAAACCGTAGAAGTACAACGACTACTGCGAAGAAAGAATTGAACGGGAAGAAAGTCCCGACACTTCAAATCGAGAACCTTCCCATCGGCAGAATCAAGCCTGACCCCAAGCAACCGAGAAAGACCTTTGATGAGAAACAGCTACAACAGCTCTCGGATAGTATCAAAGAATTTGGTGTGCTACAACCGATAACGGTTCGGAAATCTGAAAAGGACTTTATCATCGTAATGGGCGAACGAAGATTTCGCGCAAGCAAATTGGCGAACAAGAAAACGATTCCCGGCATTGTAAGAACCTACGAAAATGATGACGTACTGGAAGTTCAAATTATCGAAAACCTACAACGAAAGGACGTAGAACCTACCGAAGAAGCCGAAGCAATAGCTTATCTGAGCAATAAGTATGCGCCTTCTGAAATCGCAAAGCGTTTGGGAAGAACGGACAATTTCATTAGACAACGTTTGAAGTTGGCTGGATTGATTGACGGTTTCAAACATTTTGTACGCAGTGGCGAAATGACCATTTCTTTAGGTGTCGGTGTGGCACTTTTTGAACCAGAAGAGCAGCAGATGATGCTGGAAACGATGGGCGAAGAATTCAACGCACATCAGATAAACCGTATGATAAACAACCGAACCTACGACTTGGAAAAAGCACCCTTTGATGTTGCAGATAAGACATTGGTGGCTAAAGCGGGTTCCTGTGTGGAATGTCCATTAAATGCGGCCAATCAAGGTAATCTGTTTGGTGAAGGCAAAATGGTCTGTACGAAGTCAGCCTGTTTTGAAACGAAAAAAACCAAATCGTTCTTGAACCTGATTGAAAAATCTAAGAAAGACAACATACTGCTCATTCCTCAAATACGACAGTATTGGGCAGATGAAGAAAAAAATCAACTGGTCATTTCACAACTTGAAAATAATGGGTTGAAAGTCTATTTGCTGGATGATGTTGAAATTATTGAGACACCCATCGAGCCGACAATGGATGCCATTAAGATTGAATACCAACATTATGATTATTCTGAGGATGAATTGAAAGCAGAATTGGACGAAGCCATACAGAGCTATAAAGAAGACCTGGAAACTTACAATTCAGCAGAAAAGAACGGTTTTGTAAATGGTATCGTCTTCCATCCCGAAACGTATCAAAACAAAAATGTTTTCGTAAAAGTGATTGAGAAATCGAAGAAAGTTTCTACAGACTATTCTGCACCATTGGCCAACAGAAAAATGGCAGATTGTACACCGGAAGAACAAATCATCAAAATCAATGAACGTGAAATCCGTAAGAAGCAAATTGAGAACAACAAGCAGTTTGAGGAAGTGGTGCAGATGATTCGTGAGACGGATTATATCGATACCAAAAAAACACTTTCGGTAGATGAGATGGTTGCTTTTTCCATTTCGCTGTTTGAGAACAATGTAGATTACATAGCACAGCAAAAGTTTTTTTCAAAACTCTTAGGTGATACATCAAAAATGACCAGAGTAGAAACCGTAGCGCATTTCAAGAAGAATTTCAAAAAAGAAATTTTCCATAAGTTGATTCGCTATATCCTCACGAGGCAAGTCCATTTTGGCGAAAGTAATCACGTCAATAATCTCACCAACATTTCATTCTACAATGCGATGCAGGGATATTACAAATCCAAAATTGCAGACATTGAGAAGAACTATGCTGAGAAACGAAACAAGCGTGAAGCACGTTTGAAAGAGCGCATCTCGGTTCTTAAAAAGAAAATTCAGGAACTCAACGATTAGCTTTTGTTGTTTGAAGAAGGATCGGCATTCGTGTCGGCCCTTTTTCTTTTTATAATAACCCTGAAAGAGTTTTAAAAAAAACCATCAATCAATATCGGCGCAAAGATAAACTCGTAAAATACACCCATCAAAAGACTACGGCATAAAGCCGTTGCGCGCATCCCATTTCTCATTTATTCCGTTTCCTTTTGAGCTGTGATTTTAGCTTCCGTTTTGGTGATGCTTAAATATTGTTTAACTAAAATTTCAGCATTATGAAAGACGCAACAAAAGCAAAGATTTCGGTCAAAGAAGCCGAAGCACATTATGAATCTAGTAGAGCAAACTACACGATTGAAGGTGCCGAAAGCCATCTCGCCTATTACCGAGAAAAACATCCAGAGTATTATGCTCTGTTATCACAAAATGTTTAACCAAAAATTAAAAAGCTATGTATTTACAAAATTTGCAACAAGATGAGATTTTCGTTTCCAATGAAATGAAATCCCTAAAAAGTCTGACCCAGATGGAATCCCGTCGTGGGCTTGAAAATGCCATTATCTCAAATGGGAAGATTGTAAATGTGGTATCGAACAGTTACGGCCACATTCCGAATCAACTCTTCTTCAAGAAAGCCGAAGAAATGTTGATTGATGCCGGACTGAACTATCATAAGCGAACCATCAACAAAAACGATAGGTCATTTATCACCGATTTTATCATTGATGATAAAAGCCAATTCACGGTCAAAAATGACAACGACTTGATTCTTCCGATGCTTCGGTTCAAGAATTCCTATGACGGAAGCGAAAAGACCTCTGGCCATTTCGGGTTCTATCGAAAAGTATGTTCCAATGGTCTTCACGTCTCACAGGCCGAAATCGAGTTTTCGATTAAGCACAGCAGAAACAATACAGACTTTATAATGCCAAGGTTGAACAATCTTTTCGATAAATTCTTGGATAACGAGTTCTACACCATTACCAAGAAATTCGACAAGATGAAGGAATTCAAAATCATCGATACCAAGGAATTTGTAAAAGCGATTCTTGACAGAACAAAACTGTTTCGCTATGAATGTAGCGACAAGAACAGCGACCCATCAAAAAAGTCACGAGAGGTTCTGGAAATCCTTAATTACGAAGCCATTTTACTTGACGAAGAACCAAATCTCTGGTTAGGTTACAATGCCTTCAATTCGGTCCTGCACAATGTCCTCAAAAAGAGCTTCGGTCAACAAGAACGGTTGGATAAGAAATTGTTCGGTGAAATCTATGCAATGGCTTAAAGCCAAAAAAGGTTTATCCAGTACCTTAAACTGGATTTTCGACTATTACAAATCCCTACCATCAATACCGCTCAGCACATTTCCCTACATTCCGTTGCACTTCATTCCGGGAAAAGAGCTTCACTACAACTATCTTGGACACAATCCCCAATTTCAGCTTTCCATTCCGCTAACCCTTCCCGCTTAGGCTGGGAAGGAACACTACATTCCTGAGCCAAAATTGTGGATTAAGTCCGCTTTACCAAGTCGGAAGGACAGCACCTCGATTTTCTTAACAGAATTTACGGCAAGAACTTCTTGAGCCCTTGCTCGAAAATTCTTAAAAACCAAGGCACTGTCCCACACATTTTAAGGGGTTTATAATGGATGAAGCCTTGAATGTTTTTCGGGGCATCGAAAAACAGGCAGTGCATAACCAATTCTACATTAAACCCAATCGCTCGCCTCGCTTAACTTCCCGTACGCTCAACTCACAATCGGCTTTAAAAGAATTGCTAATGCCCTTATGGAACTTGTCAAGACCGAGGCAAGTTTCAGCGAAAAATAAGGTATCTACTTCCTTGAAAATGCGAGCATTTTACTACGTCGCAAACACACCTGATTTATTCCCTGAAAGTCTTGACAAAACCCACGTCACCCATTGTGCTACGCACGAAAGAAATCAAACAAACACCCCTTAAAATTTCATCACAACTGAATTAAACAGGGGAATTATAAATCTTTAATTTTTTAGTTATGAGTACTTTAAGAAATCACGTACAACTGATTGGAAACGTTGGTCAAGAGCCAACCATCACGAACCTTGAAAGCGGAAGCAAAGTAGCCCGTTTTTCACTTGCCACAAATGAATATTACAAGAACAAGAAAGGCGAAAAAGAGCAAAGCACCGAATGGCATACTGTGGTTGCCTGGGGCAAGACTGCTGAAATTGTAGAAAAGTATGTAGTCAAAGGAAAAGAGGTAGGCGTAAGCGGAAAACTGAAATCCCGAAGCTATGAGGACAAGGACGGTATCAAACGATACGTTACCGAAATCGAAGCCAACGAAATCTTATTGTTGGGTACAAAAAACGGTAACGGTTCTGACGAATAGACCTAAAAGAAAGAGGGCGCACCTGTGGAAAGTTTCGCCCTCTTTATCATTATCTAATTCTAATACCATTAAACAATGAAAGCACAAGTTAAGGAAATAGAACAAAATTTACGACACTTCACGGGAACGGAAATGTTCTACTACATTCCCATTCTAAGAACCCGATTTACCGACGGGCTGAAATACCTTGCCAACGCGGCGGACTGTTATTGGCTCATTACGGATGCTTCGGTAATTGCCAAAAGTTTGAAGAACCGTAGCAAATGGGTAACGATTGACTTCAAAAGAATGTCAGAAGAAAAACAGGATTACACAGGGTATGAGGCTGAAATCATTTACAGCGATGGTAACGACAACGTTTTGGAAACCCATCGTTACAACGCTACCGATTTTCCATTGGATGAACTGCGGTTGTTTTTTGTAAATGATACGCTGATGTTACCAAGTGAATATTAAAATCTGGTAGCTATGGTATATCTAAATTTCACCGATTTGAATGAGGAAGCACAAAACCGACTTTTAGAGACTTCCAAGGAAGATGTGAAACGAAAATTTGGCGATAGTATTCGCAAATACGTAAATGAGAATTATGGCTGTTTTGAAACAATGATTGAAGAAGAAGCCCTTCGGAATTTATATTCCTATACCTATGTATTTAATATCTGAATGATAAATTTGAATGAAACACACCTCTGAATTTTCAGGGGTGTTTTCATTTTTAGTGCATTCATAATCACGAAAAAATCGTATCTTTATTTCGCTGAAATACAGCACACAATTTATTGTAGGGTTATCCACTTTTTGACTTTCGCCGATAACCGTAACCATCGAAAATTAATATATCGGAAATTTTATTTCCTAAAAAATGGCAATCAGCTTTTTAGCTGGATTGTATGGATTTTTTGTCCCGCGAGCGGGACGAAAAGGAATAGCAAGAGGGTAACACGCTGCGCGATGTTACGGATTCCTTTTCGTATTCAAATCATTGATAATCAATCGTTTAAGTTTATTTTAATCTTTTGATTCTCAGCAATTTGCGACAAATGCCCTCAAAACGCCCATTTTTCGGGAAGGATTTGCGACAAATCGGCGAAATATGGACACATTTATTGGCATCAGGTTCAAGAAGGAAACAGCCAAGCGTTTTCAGGAATTCTCACGCACACACTTCAAGACCCATACCGAGGCAATGGAAGCCATCCTCGATTTTTTCTTCTACAACGAGATATCACCAAAGGAAAATTTAGGTCCTACAGGACGCACCATTGAAGCCAAATTATTGAAACGTATTAATGCGGTAATCGCAATTATGCGTGATGTAGAAAAGACCCAAACCAAACCCACAGTGGCAATGTTGCAATCTCTTTTTGAAATGGATGAACCCAAAAAGAAACCTTTGATTTTAGAAAAGAAATTTACTGAAGTAAAGAAGGAAGTCAAGTTTCAAGAAATCGAGGATACGAGATTCACGAACGAAGAGAGAGCGAAGCGGTAAAAGCGAAAAAGCCAGAATCAACTTTAAAATTCTAACCTATGTATATAAACATCACCGCACAAAAATTAGGAACAAATTACAGTCAGAGCTCGGCAGATTTTGTGGACTATCTCGAAAAGGAAAACGAGGGTTTGGAAAAAGAAGAGATGGAACACTTTTTTAATCAATATGGCGATGAGATTTCAGCTAAGGAAGTGGTCAAAGACATTGATGGTAATACGGCGAAACTCAAAAAGAAAGAACCAAAATTTTATTCTATCACAGTAAGTCCTTCAAAATACGAACTTCGAAAACTTGAAAACAGTAGCGAAGATTTAAAACGATATACCCGAGAGCTGATGAAGGATTATGCCGCCAGCTTCAACCGGGAAATCAATGGGCGAAAAGTAACTGTAGATGATATTAAATACTTCGCCAAAATCGAACATCAACGCACGTTCAAGGGAACGGATTTTCAAGTGAGGGAAAACCAACCATTTGCTACAAAGATTCTTGAATTGAAACAAGAAGTCAGACGCATTCAACAAGGTCAGGCAAAAGGAAACATCGATAGGTTAAAGCTCAAAATTGCCAAACTAGAACGTGAAGCACCGCACCAACTGAATGGGAAACGAATTGTCCAGGGAATGAAAAAGGCAGGCAATCAAAGCCATATTCATATCATCGTCAGCCGAAAGGATGCATCCAACACGTTCAGTCTTTCCCCAGGAAGCAAGCACAAGGCCTCTGAAATAGAGATGCACGGCAAAAAAGTAAAACGAGGTTTTGATAGGGATGCATTTTTCACGAAAGCGGAAGAGACATTCGATAAGACTTTCGCCTACAAACGCAACTATGCGGAAAATTACAAAGCGAAAAAAGATTTTGTAAAGAATCCCAAATTGTACTTCGCCGCTTTGATGAAATTGCCAGCCAATGAAAAGGCATTGGCTTTTAAAATTATGGGTAAATCGGGCATGCCATTGATGCCTAACATCCCAACAAGTAAAGTACAACTCGCACTCAAAGTTATTAAACAGTTGCGAAAAGGCGTTGAAGTCGCAGTGAAATCAAGTTCTATCGGGATATGAATTGGTCATTGGTAGAAATAGTGATTTATTTAGTGGTGCCGGTGCTGTCATTAGCCATACTCTTTTATGCCTTTTACGATACTGAACCAACGGAAAAAACAGATAAACGATACCAGGTAAAATTCTTGACCAAATCGGGAACGTTCAAAATCGACAATGTAAAACGCGGCGCATCCGTCATCGGATCGGCAGGAAGCGGAAAGACTGAAAGTGTAGTTTATGCATTTTTAAAACACTTTCGTGAAAACAGTTTCTGCGGAATTATTCACGACTACAAGGATTTTGAACTGACAGAAATGGCTTATCCGCTTTTTAAGGATGGTGAGATTCCGATTAAAGTCATTTCGTTTGATAGGATTATCCATCGTGTAAATCCCATTGCACCTCGCTATTTGGAAAATGAAGAAAGCGTCAATGAGGTGTCCAGAGTTTTGATTGAAAACCTTTTGGAACAGCGAGAATCCGGAACAACAGGCACCACCAAATTCTTTAACGATGCTGCAGAGGGTTTGATTGGTGGATTAATTTGGAAGCTGAAAACGGACTATCCACAATTCTGCACTTTGCCACATTTGATTGCGATATACCAAATGCTTGATACCGATAGCTTGGTTCAGTTTCTGGAAAGCAACACAACATCGAGGGCAATGGCAGATGCATTCATTAGCGGCAAAGATTCTGACAGGCAGACGGCTGGTGTAAAGAGCACCTTGGCCAATGCGCTAAAACGTATTAGTACCCAACGCATTTTTATGGCACTGTCTGCAGATGATGTACCGTTGAACATAAATAATGAAGAAAACCTGGCGGTCATTTCGGTAGTGAACAACCCCAAATTTGAAACCTCTTATTCGCCAGTAATCGCAACCATAATTCACACCATCACAAAACAGATGAGTGTGCGTAATTCCAGACACTCTTTTCTGCTGATGGAAGAAGCGCCGACAATCCGGCTACTGAATATGCACAGGATTCCAGCAACCTTACGAAGTTATGATATCGCCACCATTTATGTGATGCAGGACAAAATCCAAAACGATATGATGTATGGCGATAAGGCCAGCAAAGCAATATTGAGCAATCTATCCTATCAGTTTTTTGGCAAAGTAAATGACCCAGACACGGCCAAGTATTACGAACGCTTTTTCGAAATCATCAAAAATCCAACTAAGAGCGTAAGTAAGGCCGCCAACATCTTTAAAACCGATACCCGAATAACCAAAGGCGAAAGAGAAGTTTCCAAAAGAAGAGCTGATATTTTCTTTAGACTTAGGCAAGGCGAGTTTGTGACCTTTGCCGATGGGAAGGACAAGAAAGTTCAGTTTAGATTATCAAAGATTCAGAGGCAGCTTCCAACTGACACCAAGGGATATTCGGAAGCAGAATTAAGAGCAAATTTTGAGCGGATCTATGAGGAAGTGAGGTCGATATTTAAATGATTATTTACTCAAAATAATTTAGACTTTTTTAATAGAATGCGAATCAAGTTTGCTATTTTACAAAGAACCAAACCAACAGTTCTATTTATAAATGAATAAAAAAGCAATACAACCATATCGACTTAGCGAAGAAAAAGAAGCGAGATTATGGGCAAACGCTGAGATTATCTTTGATTCTTCAGCCTTACTTGATTTTTACTTTTTACCAAAAACTGCCCGAAAAAAAATTTCCATAGAGGTATTTAAAAAGCTTAAAGACCGACTTTGGTTGCCACATCACGTACAGTATGAGTATTTAAAAAATCGGGAGAAGACCATCAGAAAACCAATCGAAGAAAAGTATAAGCCCTTACGCCAAAAAATCCAGAAAATTGGTTTTTCTGCTAATTCCCAAATTCTAAAAAAGATTGAAGAAATAAAGCGGGAAACATTCAAAGATGATAAGCATCCTCATCTCGACCAGAGTCATCTCGATAAATTTAAAGAGAATACCGAACAGTTTCTTGCACATAGTAAGACTTTTGAAGAAGAAATTCTAAAAGCGGTCGAGACCATTGAAAAGGAAATTCAAGAATTGGAAGATAACGATGATGTGCTTTCAACTTTGGAGAAATACTTTAAAGTTGGTAGAGAATATTCTTTTGAGGAAATAATTGAGATTACGAAGGAAGGAAAACATAGATATGAGTTTAAGATACCACCCGGGTATGGGGATTTTTACGGTAAAGAGAAAAAGGGAACTCAGATTTTTGGGGACTTAATTATTTGGAAGCAGATATTAGAATATGCGAAGGAGAATCAAAAACCAATCATCTTCATTACAAATGATATTGCAAAAGACAATGATTGGTGCTATCGCGATACAAAAGCTACCGAACCACGGATTTTAAGTCCAAGGGAGGAGTTGATTAAGGAAATTAAAGATTTTTCGGGGGTTGAATTCTGGATGTATAATTGGCCTCAATTTCTTTACGAGTCCAACAAAAGATTACAATCAACTATTCAAGAAGAGACTATTCAGAACCTATTTCAATTCATAGGCAGTAGAGAGGTTAAGGGAAATAGTCTGAAGTTTAAGTGCAACAACTGCAGTAAAATCCAAAGTTTCGATAAGTCAGACTTTGATTTGAACTTTGAATTCGTAGGGTCTTCTGATAGAAGTATGGGTGCCGAGAATCAGTATGTCGCAGAAGAAGAATTGAATTGCGGCAATTGCAGCAATCCTATCCTTGTAAAGTTTGGTGTATGGGAGTATCCTGTTGGTGCTCATAATTACGATGATGTTGAAATTGAAGGAGCAGAGCTTCTTGATTCCTTCCATTTCACAATAGATTTCCACGAAGATGACCATCACGATTTTATCACTTGTCAAGCCTGCTCAGGAAATAGGGATGGTGTCGGGAATTTCGTAAGAATGGATGGGGATAGAGCACTTGTAAATGAGTATCCACCAGATCATCCGAAAGGAAAATACGATTCTGTTACTTGCGGTCATTGTGACTGGTGCAACACTATTCATATAGTATGTCCTGACTGTACTTCTATTAATGAGATAGAACAATTTAGGTATGATGAAAATATTGAGTGTGAGGGTGGTTGTGGTCTTGTCTTTAATGCTGACAGCAGTAATGATAGGGAAAACTTAGGCGAATTTGACCTGAAATTAATGGATGACAGGGTTAAACACTGCGAGTCGTGTGGTGAAAATTTTATTGACGAAAGCAATACAGGTATTTGTGAGGAATGCGAAAATGCATACAATGAAAATTAAAATTTAGATTCTGCCTCATTTCCAAAAAATTGGATATATTCCAAAATTTATCAATGCTTGTCTATGCAAAAATCGCAAAATCATTTGTACCTTTGAAATTAATTTAGTATGTAACTAACTATTAGCATTTTGGACGGCTTTAGATATGAATGATTTTGATTTAATAGAAAGTCTTGGCTTGGACAGAGCCATATCTATTACTTCAGAATCTTCACAAATTACTGAAAGTCAATCTGTTGTTCTTAATCAAGTAAAAGATTTTGGTGTTGATGAGATTTATTTCAGTACCGATGAAAACCAAAATAGCTATCCTGCGATATTCCTAAAAAAAGTTGAGAGATTCGACGACCTGACCCTTCGAAGAATTGCCATTGCCCAAAGAAAGATATGGAATTTCAAGAAGGTGATTTTTTTGTATGTGTATTCCGATACAGAGATACGTATATATAATTGTGCCGAGAAACCACTTCAATTCAGGTCCAAGGATACAAACTACAAAAAAGAGCTAAAAACTCTTGAGATAGAATCGTACAAGTTTTCCAATAAGAATAAGCTAAAAGAACTGCTAAGTCTTTTCTCTTCCATCGCCATTGATACCGGTATAATCTGGACAATTGCTGAGGCCCAAAAAATCAGGAATAAGATTAGTCTTCAGCGCAGGGTAGATAAGTATCTCGTAGAGAGTCTGACCAAAACTGCTAAACAACTACAGACAGAAGGGTTGGATATCAACCTTATTCATAAAATAATTATGCGCTCTTTATTTCTTCTTTATCTTGAAGATAGAGGTGCCACCGATGCCAAGTTCTATTCTGAAATTAAAATTGGGGCGCAGTCGTATTTTGACATACTCGACGAAGTTGATAAAACCTATGCGCTATTTCGGAAACTCGAAGAGTACTTTAACGGCAATGTCTTTACCATCGATAACAGCGAGTCAATTTCTAAAGAGCATTTGCAGATAGTAAAAAAGTGTTTCATCAATGGCAACGACGATTCGATACAGCAAAATCTTTTTGAAGACTGGAGGCTATTTGATTTTAGTATTATTCAGATTGAGTTGCTCAGCGAAATTTATGAAAACTTTCTGGCCGAGATAAATCCGACCTTAAAGCAAGATACCGGCACCTATTATACGCCACCATCACTTGTTGAGTTAATCTTGAATGAAAAACTGCCTATTTCCCAAGCAGAAAATAAATACAACGTTAAGATTTTGGACCCATCTTGTGGGTCGGGGATTTTTCTGGTGGAGAGCTTTAAGCGTTTGGTAAAACGCTATGAAATTGCAAATAATAAAAAGCTTACTGACTTTAACGAGTTAAAACAGTTACTCACGGACAATATTTTTGGCATAGAGATTCATCCTCAGTCAATCAAGGTAGCTGCGTTTAGCTTATATCTCGCTTTGGTCGATAATTTAAATCCAAAAACGATATGGCAGAACAAAGACTACCAGTTACCCTATCTTATAAACGACCCATCTGACGAGACCTTAATTAAACAAGGAAGTAATTTGTTTCGTACGGACACTATCAAAAAGAATCCCCAAGTCGAAGCAATCGACTTTGATTTGGTAGTTGGGAATCCGCCGTTTGGCACGAAGAACCTATTACAATCTATCCGAGATTATAGTGACAAATATGGTTTCGCCAAGGAAATGGTTCTTCCGTTTATGCACAAAGCAACAACATTTGCAAAAAATGGAGAAATAGCTCTTATTTTCAACACCAAGGTACTTACAAATAATGCTTCCACATACCAGGTTTTCAGAAAATGGCTTTTTAATGAGTGTTATGTAGAGAAAGTTTACAATTTCTCAATACTTCGAAAAGCACCCAAAAACTTTGGAGGACAACTTTTCGGGTCAGCTACTGGGCCAATCAGTATTGTTTTTTATCGAAATAGTACCCCAAAAGACAAATCCGATACTATACAATACTATGCCCCCAAAACCTACATTAAGTCAAATATTATTGAAGGTGTAAGTATTGATAGTTCAGATTTAAAATATTTACCAAGGGAAGAGTGTCAAAAGCCAGATAGCAAAATTTGGAAAATTGCAATGTGGGGAGGAATGAACGACTTTAATATTATTAAAAAAATTGCATCAAATATTGAATCTTACAATGAATATTTTAATGATGCTAATAATAATTGGAATCCACCAAGATCAGGATTAAATGGCGATAGGGAGCATCAAGATTTTATACCATCAGAAATAATCAATTCAAGATATATTCGAAGATTCTATACCCCAAAAAGTGCCTCAGAACAAAACAGTAAATACTTTAGGAATATAGATTCAAAACTCTTTGAACCACCTTTCGTAATTCTCAAAAAGGGGCAGCAAAAAAGAAAAATCGCTGCATCCTACATCGATTATTTTTCTTACTGTACAACAGCCTGTTACATATTTAACGGCAATGTTGAGCCTGAGAAAAAGAAGGCACTGGTTAGCATACTCAATTCCAAAATCACAACATATATACTGTTTATGGTCAGTTCATCCTGGGGAATTGAGAGAGAGCAGATTTTTAAGGATGAAGTATTGGAAACACCCGCCATAATTAAATTACTCAAAAAGAATCATCTGGCAGGCCTAACCAAGTACTTCAACCAAATTATGAACGGTATAAACTCTGATATCCTCTTCAAGGACTACTCTGATATAGAAAAATCAATCGACAAAATTATATCAGAAGATGTTTTGGGGATGTCCGAAAAAGAAATGATCATTATCAATGATAGCTTGGATTTCAGCCTTGATTTATTTGAGAATAAACAAAAATCAAAAGCTTTAGCGCCAGTAAAAAATATTGCGCACTACGCGAATCGGATATGTTCTGAGTTGAATAATTTTCTGGACAATCAGAATATAGTTTGTAACGCAACAGTTTTTGAAACACCACATTTTTCGCCCTTAATGATAATCAAACTTTCATTTGACTCAGAGAAAAGCGGTATTGCGGAATCTCAAGAAAATGTGACCCAAGAATTACAGAAAATAGACAAACATTTATGGGCAAAGCAAAGCACAAATATCTATTTCAGAAAGAAGCTAAACTATAAGACAGGTAATGAAGTTTTTGTTATCCGTCCCAACCAAAGAAGATTCTGGACGCAATCAATGGCAATTGAGGATGCTTCGGAATTGATATTGGAAATTTTAAACGAAGTGTAGTTAATGGGGCTGGATAAAGGAATAGTTAACAGCTTCAAAAGGGGCTTTGAGAATAAATGTCTTAGGTTGATAACCGATTCTTATTCTACCGCGTTGGAAGATAATGCCATTAAAAGAAATTGGGATGAAAACGACATCACAGCCCAACTGCACCAACATATAAAGGATAATCCTCTGAGATTGGAATGGAATATCTATTCCAATGTAGAGGAACCGCTACCAAAGAAGGGAATGAAAAAGGAAAAAGGCTTTGCTGCTAAATTGTCCCGAATTGACCTTAAGTTTTCAGTCATTACTTCCAATTTAGAATACGTTTACCATATGGAGGCTAAAAACTTGAAAGAAAATGATTCAGCTTTAAAGCGACGCTACATAAATACAGGAATCAACAACTTTCTGTCTGGTAAGTACCAAGAAGGTTGCTTGTTGGGATACGTTTTAGAAGGTGCAATAGACAAATCCATTAATGGGATAAACAAACTTTTGAAAAAGGACAAACGAACGTCTGAGTTTTTGAGCAAAGAGGAAAATAGTGTTCACGGCGACTGTTACAGGTCCAATCATCCTAATGATTTTTCTATTCAGCATTTTATGTTTGACTTTACCTCTCTAAAAAGCGCTTAAAATCATAGTCATCCCTCGTATTTTAGAACACTATGGTAAAGAGAGTTTTAATTTTTCTGATAACTTTCTTAGAATGACGTTTGTAGCTAAAGAAACTACTGTTGAAGATGGTGGTGCAAAAGGTGGTCAAATAGGTGGTGTAACAGGTGGTGTAACAGATGCTGCAATTGATGCCGCAACTACACTTACCAAAAGACAAAAAGAAGTAGTTAAACTTATTGCTGCAAATCCATCTATAACTTATAATGAAGTAGCAGACGCTTTAGGTATTAATGAATCTGCTGTTGGAAAACATATAACAGCAATCAAGAATAAAGGCGTATTAGTACGTCAAGGTGGCACACAAGGTTATTGGGAAGTTAAGCTACCGAAACACTAACAACTACCTTTCATCAAAAAGGCGACTTATCCTTTGAACCTCTGGCATCCGCCAGCCATTTACCATCTTGTTTAACCAGCTTAAAGAGACCAGGTGTTTTATCGTAAGCTGTGGTGTATTTTACCCATGCTACGTCGCCCATAATCGTGTCCCGCAAAACAGTAAAGTTGGAATCATCTTTTGGCGTAGCGTTGAACATATTTATGGTATTCATATAGTTGGAATAAGCCTGTGGCGTTGAGTTGGCTTTTAAGGTTTCTTCATCCTTTTCATAAAAGCTTTCGATAACAACTTGGGCTGTGGCACTTGGTCCTGAAACTTTAGTTTTAGAATCGGCACAAGAGAGGAACAGCACTACAAGTAAGAAAACAACAATATTTTTCATAATGACTTTAATTTGGGTTATTGATATATCTGTGCGACAGTCTCATTTCGATATTTCGTTCACCATCTTTTTCGTTTAGTTCTAAAACAGCCCTACGATCATTGGATAATGAGAACTTGGGCAACACATAAACGAACCGTAGCATTTGGCCTTCCACAATTTTTGAAGGCAATTTATGTTTGTATATCGGTTCTTGATATAGGCGTTGCAATGACTTTTTTTTTCCTTTTTGTCGTGTTTCAATCGAAAGGTTCAAGAAATTCAAATCGTAATCCAAAGTAGAATTATTCTCAATCTGGATGACGAAGTACAGTTCTTCTTTATCGAAAACAATATTCTCAACACTTAAAACAATGCCTTCATTTCGCTTTTTGATACGACCAATGCGCTGTTTCCTATTGAGAAGGTATGCGCAGAATTTTTGGTAATGGTATGTTCTGTTATCTACACGCTCTTCAGAAGATTCAGCAAGAATTGAATCGGTAACAATCGGTTTTTCATTCCCGATACTACTTGATATCGGAATAAAATAATTGAGCTTAGAAAGCTGTTTTTTATACCTTACAATATACGAAAAAATCGAGCCATTTCTGTTGACTACCAGCAAATTACTTTCCTTTCCTGGCTTGGCTTGCAACAGGCCGAAATACTGTTCTTTCTCACGATTGTAGGTAAAGACAAAATTATCTGAACCGGTTATACCTTGCCGAATAGGTTCTGGGAAGAATAGTGCAACATTCTTGGTGTCGTTTGCATAAATGGTATCTAATTTTATAGTTGTTTGCGCTTTCGCGAAAGCAAAAATAAATACAGTCAATATTGAAATTATCGCTCTCATAACTTTGGTTTTAGAATTAATCTGTAATTATTCAGGACGGTTACTTTTACCCTGCGGTTAGAACGCCTAAATACTTGGGTAAGTCCGCCCACTTGCGGTACGCTGGGAATATTAATATCACCAATAACATCATCAAATACCTCTCTGGTTACTTCTTCCCTAAAGTTGTTTTCTACATAAATGCCCTCGCTACCGTCTTGTAAATCGAAGGCTTTTAGTTTGGTGGGATGGTGTTTAATATTCTCAATTTCAATTAAAGCACGATTGGGCTGAAAGCTGATAAAGCCGAAAACTGGTGTGTTCTTCGGCATCAGTTTACCATTGATGGTAGCCGATTTGGTTAGGCGCATCCGCAATCGGGTATTCGCTTGAACAATTTGGTCACCATCTACGACTACGTAAATCGTTTCATCAGTATTGCCGATAATTGAAACTTCATTGGGCTTGGGCGAGGCCGCAAAAAACAGTTGATGTTCCAGACCCAATTCCTTGGCTTCAATTTTTTGTTCTCTTTTAACTTCAGCAGAATCCACCTTTGGTGTTGTTTGTTGAACAACTCGCTTTTGTCCCAAATTATGATAGCGTTTTCCAGAATACTTTATCTTGCCAGCCTTGTAAATGCTGTCCACAATGCGTTGCTTTTTTTGTTCGGGCAAATCGGGATTGTACAGTCCCGTAGAGTCCAGTAGCTTTTCATCATAGATGCTGGGTGCTTTACTTTCGCGGACTTCTTTGAGGTCATTAATCGCATCGAGTTTGGAATCATATTCCTTTTGGTCATCTTCCAGTTCAGGAACAAGCGTCTGTTGCAAGGTGTCTTCATCATTGTCCTCATCTTCCATAAGCATCACTGAATATGAGATAAGGAAGAGGAAAATGATGGCGAGTACACCAGCAAAAATGATTTTATTCTTTTCTACTTTCATAATCTATTTTTCTTAAAGTGTTTTCGAAATAATTGGTAATCAACAATCCGTGTGGATTGTTGGGAAAGTTTCGGTCTACCATAATCAAGTTTCCAGTAGATACCAATTCGTAAGTGTCAATGACGGATCCACGGTTGATTTCAAAAATGGTAACGGTTCGGAAGACGTGGTTTCCGTTTTGTTGCTCAACTTGAGAATCGATACTCAATACTTTTTGCACGAGTGAATACTGCAACAATCGGTTATAGACACCATCAGCCTTTTTCTGACGGTAAAGGTCATCTACAGAACTATTTCCCAGCCAAAGCGCCTTTTCCAAATTGCGTTCGTAGTTGCTGGCATCAATATTATAGAAGTAGGTATGGAACAAATCCAGATGTGCCAAAGCTTCTACCTTAAAATTTTCCTTTTGGGTAACGAGCTTCAGAGGGATAATACTACCGTCTGTATTGATGGCGAAAGCACTGTTTAGCGCATCTTTTTTTGTTTTGAACGCCATCCAAATGGAAAAGCTACTGGACAACATCGAGCATACCACCACGGCCATCACGATAAAGCGGTTCAACATTAGGACTTTGTAAATGTTCTTGTACGGTGTTTTCATAATCAGTTGGTAAATAATCTTAGGGTGAAAGAGGTAGCACGTCTGTACAATTTGAATTTCAGGAACACGATAAACCCTACTGAGCCTAACTGGACCACAGGTGCAAAGAAGCTCTGGCCTGTGTCAGTTCCGAATAGGTTGACCCAGAAATTGGTGTTGATTTCCGTATAAATGGCATTGACAAACACATTGACCAGAAAAAAGGCTGGCACAAGCATATAAACGGCAGCGTACAGTTTAAAGAAGGTATAGGCGAGCGAGCGAAACTTTTCAAATACGGCAAGGCTAATGACCAAAGGAAAAAAGGCTTGCATTATTCCCAATAGGAAAAAACGCTCTGCTAAGAATAGCGGATAGATGAACAAATCCAATATCCAGAGTATGGTACTTAATATAAAGGCCAAAATTTTGAATCCAAACAATGGCGTCACCAACGCCTCGTACAAAAGTGTCATTGCCGAACTTGCCGCATCAAAAAGACTTACATCTTCCTCTAATGGTATATCCTGCATCTGTAACGGTAGTAATGCAGGTGCGGTTCCTCGATACTGTCCTTCGATGGCCACTAAAATCCCATCAAAAAACCCTAATACCTGCGTTGAGAATATGACCAAAAGCACAATGGCAAAATTCTTGGCCAATTCGCCCGGACTCAAACCCCAAGTATAGCCGTCTTTATCAGCAACGCCTTCGTTGTATTTTTTAAGAATATTGACCAAGAAAAATAGGACAGCGAGCGTTTTCATTCCGGCAATGGTATATTGCGAAAAGTCGCTGGCCTGTATGGTCTGGAAAACCGTATCGATGTATTCCAAGCCAATTCCTAAAATGATGGTCGCGGTCATTTTTAATACTCTGTTTCCCGATTATTGACTTTATCCTGCATCTTTCTGAATGAAATAATATCACGGTAGCGTTTTGTTTTCATAGTGATATTGGAAACCATCTGCTTCGATTCCAGTTCCTTGGCTTTCAGTATTTCAGCACGTTCGGCATCACTCATTTTTAGATAATCACTTGAGAGAACTTCGTCTATGAAATCAACCGTGTCAAGGGAATTTTGTACAATGGTTTCGAAAGAACCCATAACCTTGTCAATTTCCTCGGGTTTGATGTAGGGCGAATTCAAAATATCCTGAAGGTCGTTCTGCATTACATTGATAAGGCGCTGATTGTTCTGTGCGATTTCCTCAACTGCCCTAAGCTGTTGGACGACGCTCGATACTTTCTCTATCGCCTCTTTGGCATCCTTCAAGAACTTTACGGACTTAATCATTTCCGCAGTCTGCTTACCGGATTCCAATAGCTGTTTTACCAAACTGATAAAGTTGGTGTTATCATAAACTGGCATCCCTTGGGCGGTAGCACCGCTTGGCAATAAAAGAGCTATTGCCAGTGCCAATCCAAATAAAATTGATTTGATTTTTGTTTTCATAATATTATGTTTTAGATGTAAATTGAATGATTGCTTTTTCCATATCCTGATGCTCATTGTAGAGCTTCATTATTTCCTCGTTTTCCTTTCCATCCGTTAAGTAGGCGGCATAAACTTCCTTTGGAACTTCTAACCGGAAGATGTTGCTTTCCTTCCCGATTTTGATGAACATTTCGGTGTACTTCCGTGGTCCGGAAAGATTGTTTTTGATGGACTTTAATTGGTTCAAATCGTGGCTCGAAAGGTTAAGCCTTTTGACCAGCTCATCGTAGCCTTTTTCATTGTTTAAGCTGTAGATGACCTGTGTGTTTTCAAGAATACTTGCCGATGTGGAATTGTTTGGTAGCTGATTAATGGACTGTAAAATGATACCGATAGCACCATTTTGTTTTCGGATGGCTTGATAATAGAATTCCACACTTTCCAATACGTTGTCGAACTTCAGTTGCTTGGCAAACTCATCAAACAGGATGATGCCTTTTTCGGCGCGATTTCGCCAAATGGTACGCTGGATAGCCGACTTAATCAACTTGAGCATTACGGATAAAATTTCCTTATTGTCCTTCACTTCATCGAGCTCAAAAACAATCAATCGCTTATCTTCTATTTTATAGGTCTGGTCTTCGCTGACCTCAAACAGAAAACTATATAGACCATCACCGACATACTCAGACATCACGTGCAGAAAGCTCGTGACATTAAAGTAGTCGGGATGGATTTTAAGGGTGTTCAGAATATCCTTCTGATGCCTTTCTATAAAATTGTAGAAGCCTTCCAGAGAATGGTTTTCAGAGGTGCTATCGTAATAATGGCGCAATATTTTTTTGACCGAAACCGATTGCGCTTTGGTCACTTTTAAATCTGAAGCAAACAATTCAAAAAGGAAAACCGATAAATCCTCAAGACGTTCCGGTGTGAGGTCATTTTTATCGCTTATAAAGAATGGATTGATACCCAAATTCTTTCCACTTTCATAGCGAAGCACGGTGTATTTCTCAGGGTAGAGCTTGGCAAATTTAGTGTATGAACCACCCAAGTCGATGATGACCAACCGAACCCCATTTTCAAAGTATTGACGTAGAATGTTATTAGCAAGGAACGATTTGCCTTCGCCCGTTGGTGCAAAAATGGCAAAGTTTCGGGCCTTGATACGTTTCTTACGTTCATCCCAAACATCCTTTAAAACAGGAATGTTATGTTCTCGGTCGTTAAAAATGATTCCAGTATCGTCAGATTTGTAATTGGTGTTATTGATGAAAAGGCAAAGTGCGTGCTTTAAATCGGTGACGTATAAATCATTATTCGAAAAATTGGATGAGAAACAGCAATAGCTATTGAGGATGTAATTTTTTCGTTCTTCACCTCGCGGATAGTAAGGGATGATATCGAGTTCCTTAAACTCAGTCTTGATTTTTGAGGTAATCGAATCGAGATTCTTTTTGTCCTTCGCCCAATACACAACGTTGAGATGGCCACGAATAATCCGTGCATTGTCGTCGGCATTAATTTGGTCAAGTATGTGCTGGATTTTGCCCAACACCACTTTGTTTTGTGAACCGAAATTGGAACTTTTGTTCAACTCTTCGATTTTCTTATCGAGTAGTTTTCGCCATTTCTGTTTATCATCCAAATACAGGATTTGGTTGACGATGTGATTTTCATTCAGCGTAAGCCCTAAGCCATCAATAAACCCTTGATGAAACACAAAATCGTCCGAAGTGAATTTCTCATTGGTCTTGCTACTCTGCACACTTTCGCCAAAGCACAGTTCACTGTTGACGGCCAGGGCATCAAAATGATTGTCACCAATGGTGACGTTTTTCTTTTCGAGAAGAATATCAGTATCAAAACCTTCACTGAATCCATTGAAGTATGAGCTGGTCAAGTCTTCTATCTCTTTCGCTTTAAGCGAAACAAAGCGCATCTTTCGGCTGTTATTGATAAATGAAACCGAATCGCTTACTGCATTGGCAAACACCTTAATGTTATCATCCAGTTGTTGGACAATTCCTATGGAAACCTTGCGGAACGGATTGACATATTTAGGATTGTTGAGTGCCTTGTTTTTGGTCAGGATAAAAAACAGATAGCATTGATGTTCGATATAACCACGCCCTTTAAAATGATTGTGAGTCGCTTTTTCGAGAAAGGATTCGTTAGGCAACTGTTCTGAAGAGTAGGACTTCTTCAAATAGATGTCCTGTTTGTGGACGACCGTTCCATCAGGCAATGACTTCAAGGCCTGAAACCAGGCACCGTGTATATCCTCAAAATCCTTTTCGGATAGCGAGTAGATTTCAGGTAAGTTTCCTTTATAGCACAGAACTACATTACCGTTATTGGCAAAAACGATATTATCCTGAATATCTGCAATGGGTTGATATGCCGAAAGGTTCAACTTATTCATAATCAAAACCAGAATTACGCTTGTTACTGATGATTCTTGGAAATGGATTGCCTATTTGAAAAAGCTGAGGGTTGTTGGCAATTCGCGTTAGGGCTATGTAGAGCCCACCATTAAAGACCATTAGCCCGATGATGATGCCAAAGCTGAAAGAAAAAATGATAATGAGCAGTGATGCCAAAATGGATACCATCATTAAAGCGAACAGGGAAATGGGCAGACCAAAAATGACTGCCCGTTTCCGCATATTTCTATAGACCTCGAACCGCTTCATCTTATACCACGATGCCTATGAGATAGGTGAAGATTCCAACTACTGCACCTGCAATCAGTACAAAGACCAATACGCGCGTAATTCCTTTTTTAAGGTCAGCATTCTCACCAAAGAAATGACCCGCATTGAACAAAAAGCCAATGAGAAATATGACCCCTAAGATGATGGGAAAAATGGTTCTGATGGTATCGGAAACGTCATTGACCGAATCTTCAATACCACCAATCTGTGCAAAAAGCGATGTGGATAAGAGCGAAAGAACGCCCGCCAAATAATATGTTTTTTTCATAACGAATGAGTTTAAAATTTTGGTTCATTTCCGTTATGTGAAATTTACATATATTTGAATATAAAATACTGAAAATCAAATATTTGTGAATAAAATATTATTTGATATTATTTGATTTTCGTTGCTGTTATTTGGTGTCAAATTCTATGGTATTTTGAAATCCAACTGTTGAAAACCTAAAAGTTGAAAATGAAAAAGTGGCTCAAAAACGTCAGTTTTGTGATTTTACTTCTCAAAAGTTGCATCCTTTTTGGGCAGGATTTGGATGCAAAAAAAATTATCGTAATTGACCCTGGCCACGGCGGAAATGATTCTGGTGCGATTGGGGTAAATAACTTAAAGGAAAAGAGTATAACCTTGGAAATAGCAAGGTCGATTTCGGAATTGGCAGAGAAAAAACACAGTAAGACTGTGGAAATTTATCAAACACGTTATAGTGATACCTTAATTTCATTAAGGGATAGGGCAAGAATAGCGATAGCTTTGAATGCAGATTTATACTTGTCTTTGCATTGCAATCATTCCGATAATCCGAATGCAAGAGGTGTGGAAGTCTATGTCTCTAATCAAAGGTCAAAGTTTTTGGATGAAGCAACTTGGTTTGGCTTTCAATTACAAGCTGACTTGAATGAGAAACTGGGTTTTGAAAGTAGAGGCGTGAAGTTTGCCAATTTTCAAGTGCTTCGGGAAACTACGGACTTTATGTCTTCAGTTCTTTTGGAATTGGGGTTCTTGAGTAATAAAGATGAGAGTCATTACATTTCTGAATATGGAAATCTTCAGCGTATTGCAATCGCTATTTTATCACTATTAAAAATACCTTGATTATGAAAGAACTAATTTTAGAGTTAACAAAGAGCTTAAAGGATATTGTTTTACAATTCATTTCAGAAGTGATTCTGCTATATAAGTCCTTCAGAAATTGAGCTACTTCCTTTTGTCCACAGCTTTTGTATCAAAAGCAATCAAATTAAAGAGTTCCCGCATTCGGCTTCGGACACGGTTACCATAGCGTTCTTCCAGTTCTGCGGCATTGAGATTGGTGGTAGCGTGGGTTTTTATTTTGCGTTTGGTATCGAGATAGAGTTCGTAACGAGAGAGTAATACTTCACCCATTACGTTCAAATCCTTACCATAAAAACGGCCAGCAGGCTCAACGCCCAAATCATCAAAGCAGTAGAATTTTGTGTTGCCATATTCTTCAACCGTTTTAAAACCCAAGTGGTTAAAGCTAAACGTCACGTTCCGGCAAGGAATCATTTCGTAAGGCCTTTGCAGAGGGACGATATGTCGTAGCAGCTTCATTAAACTCGTCTTGCCACAGCCAACAGGTCCGGAAAGCAGGATGCCCTTTTCGATGTCGATTTCATATTTCTCACAGTTGTCCTTGTCTTTGATAAAATATGAACAAAGCTTCAACAGAATGCCCTTGTCCTCATCATAAATCCTGAACTTTTTACCAAATAGCAACTTGCCCTTGGCATTCAAATAAATCAAGATTTTTGGGAAGTCGTAAAGTACGCTTTTCCCATCAAATTTGCCGAGCGAATATTCCACGCCGCCTTCGGTGATTTTAGAGGGGTTGTCCATAGTCTTTCGATTTAGTGGTTCGCAAGTTGTCCTTGATTTGGGACGGTTGTTTTTTGTTTGGTTTGTTTTCTGATTCGAACAATTCGGTTCTATCCATCCAGTTGATAGCCACAGCTCGCCAATCCCGAATCGGTTCGCCACCGCCTGTTTGCCAATCTCGGTCAGCGTAGTGCTGGTAGAACTTTTCAGCTTCAGCTTTATCAAAATTCTTTTCTTCAAAAAAATCAACGACAGCCAGACAGTCCTTTGGCTGTTTTATTAAGTTTTCTTGTTTGATATTGTTTGTATTAGATACCAATGCTTGTCCATTGGTGGGACGGTGTTGGTACACAGCCTGTCCATTTTTGGGATGGTGGTGTCCCTCAAGCGGTACACCTCTGGGATAGTACTGTTCTGCAAGCTGTTCTAATATGGGATTGTACTGTCCCGTAGCTGGTTCATCACTTGTCCCTAAAATGGACATCTTGATTTTACTGCCCTTATACGGATTATTGGAAGGAAAGTAGGATAGGTATTCCCAAGAATGAAGCTCTGTTATGCACCTGTGGTAAGTTGATTTTGACCCAATCTTGGCCACGCGCATCAATTCTCTTCGATTTACATAGAACTCGTCCATAAAGCGACAGCTGTTCCATTCCTGGAACAGCGCCATATACAGACTGATATGGGTAGGATTTAGGCGGTCATCAAAATAGAACGTTTCAAAAGCCGCGTTGAGTAGCTTTATGTAGTTCATATTCTCAGGAATTTATTCCGTGATGCACACGGTTGGCATCCATTACCTTTTGAATTTCCTCGGAATCATAATAGATGATTCCGCCTACCTTTGTGTAGGGTAAGGTGCCATTGATGCGAAGATTCTGAAGTGTTCCCGGACTCACTTGAAGCAAATCCATTACTTCGGAAGACTTTAGATACTTCTTGATTTTTCCAGAAGCCTGTTTGGCTAAAAGACTTTTGATGTCATCGAGCAATTCCATTTTGAATTCCCGAAGGTCGTCTGTGGTGATGATACTTGTCGGCATAATAGAACGATTTTAAAAGAAAAGGACTATCAGAGGTTTTAAATTTTTATTGATAGTCCTTAACCCGATTTGACTTTCGTTCTACAAATTTGCTATGGATTAATGGATTTTCTTCTCCAGTACGACCGTACTACGGTGAAAATTTAACATCTTTAATTCTGGTATGATTTGGTGCTATTTGACTGTATTGATTCCGAAATTTTCACTCAAAATGAACTGAATTTTATGGGAACGAGGTTAAAAATGAAATCACCGTAGGTTAACCGTACTACGGTTTTTTTTATATTTTGATTTGATGGATAAATGGCTAATAGACACTACTATTTCTCACTTTTATCCATTTCAGAAAGAAGAGAAGTGGTCAGCTCATCAAGGAAAAGGGTTCGGCTTTTTTTCCTGTATTTGATGTCTTGATAGGTTTTGTAAATGTCTTTCGGCTCAACATCGAAAATCTGGCTTAAATAATCTGAAATTTTAACAATACTCAGATTGTTTTTAGCGCCAAGCCCTTTCGCGTGAAGTGCATAAATGAGTTCCACATAGTCTGTATTGCTGAACGGCCAGTGCATTTTTTCATTGTTAGATAAGAAAATCTCATTTCCGTTCAACCCGTTTTTCAATCTGTTTTGCTTGTCCACTAAATATTTGGTCAGGGACTTGTAGGCATTGTATTTGCCGAGCAACATATCCCTTGCCGTACAGAATTCTGGGTCTTGGAAATAGAATTTGGAAAGTGTGATATGATACCCATTGAGATAATCACGAGTGTAATATTCTTTGTCAAAATGCGTCTGCCCTGAATCAATGTATCTTCCGAAGTCCAGATTGTAGAGAAAGAAACGATTGAGTTTGTTGCTTTTCTTTTTGATGGATTTGAGTTGGCTTTTTAAGTCGATTTTCGGAAATTGAATTTCAAACGAATGGATTTCGGAATAATAGATTAACTCAACGAGAGGGACTTGTTTGGTTACTTTAAAAAAATGGATTTCGTCTTGAATGGATTTGAAGCCTTGCGACAGGACTTCTTTTTTAAGCGTGCTTAATGAATCACGGCAGAGCCCAATGGAACGGTGTGCCCTTTCAAGGATGCTCTTATTTTGAAGTTTTATACCATCAAGTTCATTTTTTAGTCGCTGTGTTAATAATTGAAAGTCCATAAGCAGGTGTAATTTGATATGAAACCATAGAAATGGGATTTAGTTGATACGGTTGGTTAGATGATATCATAGTCCTGCAAAATGATATAAATGAATGCCACAGGTCATTTAATTTGTGGTTCATTGGTGTATTTTATGGAACTCTCACTAAAATAATTTTACTTCGTAAACGTACAAGGAAAACTTGCCGTATTTAATTACGGAACGAGCCGTATTTTTCTACGGAAATTTTGTGAGACGTTGAATTTACTTAGGTTGTTTCAGAGGTAATTTGCTCATCTTTTTTTGCGAAATCGCTTTAAAAATTCGCGACGGTTCTTCACGCCAGTCTTTTTGAAGATGTTTGAGGCGTGTTTTGATACGGTGCTTTCGGCAATGAAAAGTTCCTCGGCAATTTTCTTATAACTAAGATTGCTAAGGATGGATAGTGCAACTTCAATTTCCCGTCGGGTTAAATCCTCATAGATTATCTTGCGCTCTACAGATTCTTCGCGCTGTTTTTTCTTCAGGGCAAATACCTCATACATTCGGGTATTGTTTTCAATGAAGTATAAATATCTATCTACCTCAATGGCTGTGATGGCAAAGAAGGCCAAATTCATTACGGTAAAGGTTATCCATTGATAATCACCTATTACGGTGCAGATGGGTAACAGGGCTATACTTGCTACACTCACCATAGATAATTTGTTTCGCCTTAAAATAAACGCATTCGGATTGCTCGGATTTGAAATACGTCTATAGAAAATGATGAGAAATATAAACGCTATTAAGGATATGGGAATAGTAAAAAGAAAGCGAGCCGCATCCAAAGAGTCTGTCAAAAAATAAGGCATCAAAAAAAGAACAACATAGCTGCCACTCGCTAAAAATGCGAGATTTTTAATGGATGAGTTGAATTTCAATACGACGATATCATATTCTTTATAGAGGTAGTAAACGATATATACGCATAATGCAATGGCCACACCATACGTAATGATATATTGAAGGATGAATGGTCCTGGAAAGTTGTCTATGGGTAAAAATCCACCCGTGGCATTGTACGTAATGAAAAGTACGCCGAGATATAAAAACCGTCGAAGGCTACTTCGTGTATTCCTTCTTGAAAAGTAAAAAGTGAGCAATACAATGACCGTATCTATTAAAAGATAGAAGAAAGTTGTCCAATGTATTGATGTGCCGAACATTTACATTACTGGTCATTGCGCTCAAATTTGTTGGTTTCTAAATTCTTTGAAACGTTGTTCCAATTGAAAATCTGTCCGTTCATAGCAATATAAACATCCGGTTTTAGAAGCTGTAATGAGCTCAGTGCATAGCCTAAATTAAATGGTGCATCTGTCTCTGCAGATGAACCTAAAATGAAAGACCCAACCAGTACGATGGTTTTATTCAGGTTGAGTTTTCCGATATATTTTGCGGTATCTTCCATCGTGAAAGTACCGTGAGTTATCAAAATTTTTGTCGCAGCAGATTCCTTAATCTTGCAAACCAACTGCGCTCTGTCCTTATCTGTGATGGCCCTGCTATCCTTTTTGAACACACTTTCGATGGTGTAATCAAAATCAACATTGGCTTTCTCAAGAAAACCTTGAATCGTGACATTTGATTGGGTTACACCTTTTCCGTCCACATAATCCAGTCCTTCAATGGTGCCGCCTGTTGTAAGAATATGTATCATAAAATAGGACTTGTTGTGACCTATAAAGATAGCAGATTTTTAACGGTAAATATTAAATAACATCGCATTAATGACTTGGAAAGAATATCATTTCCACCTCTTTTTTTGTAACCGCACAGCATTAAAAATTGCCAATAATGCCACCCCAACATCAGCAAACACAGCTTCCCACATCGATGCCAAACCACCAGCACCGAGGATAAGAACAATTACCTTCACCCCAAACGCTAATCCGATGTTCTGCCAAACTATCCTTCGGGTGGAACGACCGATTTTGACCGCTCTCGCTATCTTGCTCGGTTGGTCAGTCTGGATGATAACATCCGCCGTTTCGATGGCCACATCGCTACCCAAACCACCCATTGCGATACCTACATCGCTTGCAGCAAGTACGGGCGCATCATTGATACCGTCGCCCATAAAGGCTACAGTCGTATCAGGTTGTTTTTTGAGTTTCTCGACTTCGTTCAGTTTATCTTCCGGTAGCAGACCACCTTTCGCCCAATCGATTTTCAATTCTTCAGACACCTGTTGGGTAATGGAATCCTTGTCGCCCGAGAGCATTATGATTTTAGAGATACCCGCCTCTCGTATCTGATTGATGGCTTGGTGTGCATCTTCCTTCAGTTCATCGGCAATGGTTACATATCCGGCAAACTTTTTATCGATGGCTACCATTACTATGGATTCGACTATAGTATCGGTTTCAGAGGGGACTTCGATGCTATTAGAAACCATCAAAGCTTTATTGCCCACTAATACCTGCTTTCCATTGACCGTACCTTTCAGTCCCTTTCCAGCAACTTCGGAAACTTCGGTTGCTTCAAAATCGGCACCATCGGCCTTATATTCCAGTATCGCTTTTGCAATGGGATGGGTGGATTGTTCTTCCATCGCCATCAGGTATTGCATAAATTCCGCTTCTGCAAAATTGGATTTATTGACCACTTCCTTAATCTTGAAGACCCCTTTGGTAACTGTACCCGTTTTGTCCATTACCACGGTATTTACCTTGGTCATCGCATCGAGAAAGGACGCACCCTTGAACAAAATCCCGTTGCGGGATGCCGCACCTAATCCGCCAAAATAGCCCAAGGGAATGGATATGACCAAGGCACAGGGACAGGAAATTACCAAGAAAATCAGAGCGCGGTAGAGCCAATCCCTAAACACATAATCGTCCACGAAGAAATAGGGCAAAAACGTCAGTCCGATGGCAAGGAAAACCACGATGGGTGTATAAATTCTGGCGAATTTTCTAATGAACAGTTCCGTTTTAGATTTTCGGGCGGTAGCGTTCTGAACCATATCCAAGATTCGCGCGATGGAACTGTCCTTAAATTCTTTGGTAGTCTTTACTTCAATGACCCCATCCAAGTTGATGCTTCCCGCATAGACTTTTTCGCTCTTGGCAATGGTATCGGGTTTGCTTTCACCGGTAATGGCAGCCGTGTTCAGCGATGCTTTTTCTGAAAGTAAAATGCCGTCCAAAGGAATTTTTTCGCCTACGCGAACCTGAATTCTTTCACCAATCTCGACCGTTTCGGGATTGACCGAAACAAAATCCTCATTTCTATAAACCAATGCTTCATCGGGTCGCGCATCCAAAAGTGCCTTTATATTTCCCTTTGCCCGATTTACCGCAGCATTCT
Organism: Allomuricauda sp. d1; assembly: GCF_039592695.1. Taxonomy (NCBI): domain Bacteria; kingdom Pseudomonadati; phylum Bacteroidota; class Flavobacteriia; order Flavobacteriales; family Flavobacteriaceae; genus Allomuricauda; species Allomuricauda sp. d1. Next base: position 568,244 of record NZ_JBBUTK010000002.1, read on the forward strand.
GGAAGAGTTCGCCCACAGCATAAAATAGCATTACGGCCACACCCTCGGGATATTCGCCTATGGCGAATGCCCCCAAGGTGGCAATGGACATCAGTAAAAATTCCGTAAAGAAATCGCCTTTTTTGATGCTGTTCCAACCTTCCTTAATAACAGGAAACCCAACGGGAATGTAAGCTACAGTGTACCAAATAATCCGCACCCAGCCCCTGAAGAATGGGAACGTATCGAAATAATCTATGGCAATGCCCGTAATCAGCATTAAAAAGCTGAAAATGGCGGGCAAGTAGGTCTTAAAATTGGATACCTCTGCGGCACTGCTATGGTTATGGCCGTCATCGTGACTGTGCTCACCTTGATGTTCTTTCGGGTCTAAATCCCGTAAGTTTACTTTTTTCTTTTTCATTGCGTTTTTCGGTATTTATTTAAAATTTTGGCTATGTCTTCGGGCATTTCCATTCTTTTCAAAGGTGGTACGTTACTACCACCCGTATTTCCGATAGGTACGTGGTCGATAAGTGATTTCCAACCACCAACCAAAAGTCGCAACACCTGACCCAGAACTTCTTTTGTGTTTCGCTGGCGTAACCCGAATTTTAACATTAACCAATGGGTATAGGTATGTTCCAACGGGTAGGATTGACCGAGAATATGGGAACGTTCAAGGTGATGCCAAGCTTGGGATGAATTTCCACTATGTAATGAAGAACGATATAGGTTCAGTTCATTCAAATAGAATAGCTTTAGACCTTCCGGTATCGTGGTATTGAGTTTCATAATCATTAGTTTTTACTTAGAGTTTTAAGATTCAATCCAAGCCATTGCCTTTTCCTTGTTTTTCATTTCAAAATATTTGGCTTCACTTCCGGTAAAAAAATCGGTTGCCTTGGCCGCCCATTCCTGCCATTTTTTATTCCCGACGAATGCTATTTTCCCGTAATCGTTGATATGGGCTGCATCGGTCTTGATGTCTTCCCAAAATCCCTTGAGCGTATAGCCTTCAAAATCTTCCATTTCAAAGTAGAAGTCCACTTTGTGACCTTTATCGATGATTTGATGGATACGCTGGTGGATGGTCTTTAAGTTGGCTTCATCCAATTTTCCCGATAGCCTTGCGGCTATCAGATTTTCTTTTGTTGTATCTATAAACTGTACCATAATTTTTGACTTTTCAGCTTTCAATATAAGGCTTCGACCCGTGCAACGGAAGTGCATTTATTGTCCGCTGCACTTGTCGCAAATGCCCTTTAATACCAAATTGGCATCCTCTGCCACAAAGCCTTCGGGCAGGTTGATATGCGGAATCTTATGTTCGGTCAAACAAACGGTCTCATCGCAGTTGTTGCAATGGAAATGCAGGTGCAAATCTTGTTCAAGCTCACAATTGCAACCAGGTTCGCATAAGGCATATTTATGAACACCGGTTCCGTCGTCTATTTGATGAACCACGCCCTTTTGTTCAAAAGTTTTTAGGGTTCTGAAAAGGGTAGTTCGGTCCGCTTTCGCGAAAGCCGTCTCAATATCGGTCAGCGAGGTGGCCACGTCCTTTTCTGCAAGATATTTGTAGATAAGTATTCGCATCGCCGTGGGGCGAACGCCATTGTCATTCAATCTTTTTTCTATTTCTTTCATTTTTTGTCGAGTGTTTTTCTAATATTTTTCGCTTTGGTAAAGGCTTCCCAGCCTTCTTTTCCTGCATAGGGAACTATCAATAAAGCTGCAACAGGGTCTGCCCACCACCAACCCAGCCATTTTACGAGCAACAGCCCAATGAGTACGACCACGGTTTGGTAGAGGCATATAAATGTGTCCTTGGCATCGGCCAATAGTGCGGGACTGTCGAGCTTATGTCCATATTTTCGTTTGTAGTAAATCAAAATAGGGTTCACTATGAGCGATACTGCCAGAATCACTATCCCGACCGTTGACCACGAAGCCGTTTCTTGACTGATAAGTTTTGAAATGGAATCATAGGAAATGAACAGGCAGATAAGCGCAAAAGATATAGCTATGACATAGAGCGTTATCATTTTACGTTTTTCTACGCGTCTTTCATCAATTCCCTTGATTTCACCGTGCAATCGCCAGCCCAATGTTCCTGCGCTTATGACCTCGATGGTACTGTCAAGTCCCCAACCAATTAATGCCGAACTGTTCGCTGTGAATCCTGCAACAAGTGAGACGACCACTTCGATTACGTCATAAATGACGTTCCAGATTTGAAGTGTCCTCGCTGTTTTTAAGTCTTGTTTTCTTGTCGCTTCCATATCCTTAATGACTGTGTTCCGCTTCGCCCTTTTTTAGTTCCGCCATTAGATAGTAAGCGTTGTTGACGGCATACTGCGTATTCGGTTCTTGTTCGCTCAAAAGATCAATGGCAATCCAATTGCCATCGTGGGTGCCTTTGGTGACTTCAATGGGTTTGAACGACCAATCATTACCTTCCTTTTCGGCCGAGAATACAAAAAATCTCTCGCCATCGGCTGCTATGGCAGCTTCGGGCATCGCCTTAGTTTGTGTATTTTCCGTTTGGATGCGCCCCTGTATGTACATCCCGGGAATCAGGTTACCTTCCTTGTTCTCGATTTCGGCGTGTACGTGAATCGCCTTCGGGTTTTGTTCAAAGGTCTTTCCTACGGAATAGATTTCGGCAATCAGTTCCTTTCCGGGAATGGACTGTACATTGAATACCACTTTTTGGCCTTCCTTCACCTTATGGACATCCTTTTCAAAAACCATCAAATCTGCGTGTACGTGGTGGGTATCCACAATTTCCATTAAGTCCGTCTGCGGATCCACGTATTGGCCAGTTTTTATGGTAACTTTTTCCACGAACCCTTCGATGGGACTTCTAAGTGCCACCCGCTGATATATAGTTCCGTTCCGCACGCCAGATGCGCTAATGCTCAATTGTTGCAGTTGCGCTTCGAGACCGTTGACCCTGCTTCGGGATGCCTGGTATTCTGCTTCGGCCTTTTGAAAGTTGGCACCGCTGCCCACGCCTGCATCATACAATGTTTTTTGCCGCTCGTAATCCTTTTTTAGAAACTGGCTGTTGCTGAACGCATCGAGATAATCGGTCTGTTTTTCGATGATATTGGGATGAGATAGGTAGGCAACCGTTTGACCCTTGTTGACCTTATCGCCCTCAATGACCTCGATGGAAACCACGTTGGCACCCACTACCGTTGTGACGGTGGCCTCGTTCTGTGGCGGGACTTCCAACTGTCCGTTGGCTTCCACGTACCCGTTCATATTCCGCATTTTCAGGGTATCGATTTCCATTTGCAGGGCATCGAACTGTTTGGCCGTGAGCATTACTTCCTCGGCTTCGCCCTCGGAATGTTCTTTTTCCGTTTCCACATTGGCTTTGTTGTTCTCTACGGATTCTTTTTTGGAATCGCCACAAGCGGCCAACACCAAAAGCATCGCCAACAAACCAATAGCTGTATATGTTGATAGATTTTTCATTTTATTGCTTGAAATATTGTAGTTCGAAAACTGATTTTAGATAATTGTCGAGTGCGTCCAGCGCATCCATTTCCGTCTGTATGGCATCCCTAATAATTTGGGTAAAGGCTGAATAATCCACAGCACCTTCCTTATAGGCCAACAATGCGCCTTGTCGCTGTTCCTCGGCAAGTGGTAAGGCCTTGTCCTTATAGAATTGCCAGGATGCTTCCCATTTTAGATAGGCTTGCAACGCCTGTTGGTATTCCGATTGCAATTGCCGTTTTACAAAGGCTGCATTGGTCTCGGCAATTTCGCTTTGGATTTTGGCTGCCTTGGCCTGACTGCGTTCCGTGCCAGAGAACAGCGGAAGGGATATTCCTGCCTGATAGGTATAGAACCCGCTACTGCCGTTCACCTGTTGCAGTCCGCCCTGAAGGTTGAGATTGGGCAATAAATCGGAACGTTCAGCTTGGTAGCTGGCTTGGGCTTCCTCAATCTGCTTTCGCGAAAGTTCCAGTTCTGGATGGCTTTCTATAGTTGATGGAATTCCCAGTACTGCCACTTCATTTTCATCAAGGGTATCGGGAACGGTATAGAACGTGTCGGAAACCAACCACAGATTGAGCTTCTGTAGGGCAATGGCATAATCGCTTTCGGCCTGTTGCAGTTTATTGGTGATTTGTAAGGCCTGATTGGTTGCCGATGAATATTCCAAACGTGAAATGGCCTCTACCTCGTAATTCAGTTCAATGGCTTTTTCAAATTGGGAATAGATGGAATCCAGTTCACGGTAGAGTTCAAATTTCTGCCGTTGCTGATAGGCCTCTGACCACGCTTTTTTGACTTCCTGTTCGACTTGAAGTACTGAAAGGTTAAGAGCACTTTCCGCCAAGGCGATACGCTGTTTTTGCAACCGTTTCTTCGCACCGATACCGAACAGGTTGATGTTCTGTTGGCCAACGCCTACAATGGTATAGATGCCCTGACCGTCCGAAACTTCCTCACCGCCTGTAAACACTTGGGTATTCCCTAAATCATAGGCCGTGCCTTTCAGGGCGTACTGCTTTTGGATTTCCAGTTGTTTTGTTTTTAAGAGCGGATAGTTTTCCTTGGAAATTTCTACCGCCTGTTCCAATGAAACAACAGGCAGCGTATCGTTCAGACGAACTTGCTGCGCTTCTACTTCTGCGAAAGCAAAAAAGAAACATACCACTACAGAAGCGGTTACCATTTTTGGATTGACCTTTACTTTACGTTCCGAGCGTTTTTCTACCCATTGATAGAAAATGGGAAGAATAAAAAGGGTCAACAAGGTGGATGTAATCAATCCACCAATAACGACGGTCGCCAACGGTCGCTGAACTTCCGCCCCTGCGGATGCGGAAATCGCCATTGGTAGAAACCCAAGGATATCGGTGAAAGCCGTGAGCATTATAGGGCGCACCCGTCGTTTGGTGCCCTCGATGATACGTTCTTTCAAATCGGTCACACCTTCCTCTTTCAGTTCGTTGAGTCCGCTTATCATTACCAAACCGTTCAATACGGCTACCCCAAATAAAACAATGAAACCGACCCCTGCTGAAATACTAAACGGCATATCCCTGAGCCAAAGGGCAAACACACCACCTATGGTCGCCATCGGGATGGCCAGATAGATCATCAGGGTCTGTGGAAAGGATTTTAAGGCAAAATATATCAGGATGAATATGAGCAACAGCGCAATGGGAACCACGGTCTGCAATCGGTCGCTGGCCCGTTCCAGATTTTCGAATGCACCACCATAGCGTATGTAGTAGCCTGCGGGCAACTCAAACTGCGCATCCAGTCTTGCCTGAATGTCCTCGACAACCGACTTTACGTCCCTGTCACGGATGTTGATGCCCACATACGTTCTACGGTTGGTGTTGTCACGGCTTATCTGCATCGGTCCGGGTTCATAGCTTACTTCGGCGATTTCCCGTAAGGGTATCTGGGAACCGTTGGGCAGATTGATGAAGAGGTTTTGAACATCTTCGATATCCTGGCGGTTTTCTTTTTGCAACCGAACTACCAAATCGAATCGCTTTTCGCCCTCGAAAATCACACCTGCCTTACCGCCTGCAAATGCGGCCTGCACCACATTGTTAAGCTGGTCGATTTCCAGGCCGTACTGTGCCACTTTGTTTCGGTTGTAATCAATGGTAATTTGCGGCAGTCCATCGGTGGCCTCGACTTTCATATCGGCAACACCGGGAACGGTCGCAATGATTTTGCCCATTTCTTCGGCCTTGCTTGCAAGCACGTCCAAATCCTCACCGAACAACTTGATGGCCACATCTTCACGAACGCCCGTGAGCAGTTCGTTAAAGCGCATTTCGATAGGTTGGGTAAACTCAAAATTGACACCAGGAACAATACTAATGGCATCTTTCATCTTTTCGACCAGTTCATCTTTACTTTCCGCAGATACCCATTCATCGGTCGGCTTGAGGATGACAAAGACATCGGCAATATCCATCGGCATAGGGTCAGTGGGCACATCGGCCACACCGATACGGCTCAGGACGGTTTCCACTTCTGGAAATTCAGCCTTGACGATGCGTTCTATTTTGGTGGTCGTCTCAATGGTTTCCGAGAGCGAACTTCCCGGTTTCAAAATGGCGTGGAAGGCAATGTCGCCCTCGTCCAATTGTGGAATGAACTCGCCGCCCATTCTGGTAAAGACAAATATGGTCACCGCAAAAAGGGCAAGTGCAATACCGACGACTATTTTTCCCTTTGAAAGTGCCTTCGTAAGCAAGGGTTCGTATTTTCTTTCTATCCAATGCACGAACCTATCGCCATAAGACTTCTTCTCGGTTTTCGGTGGTCGTAGGAACAGGGCGGATACCATCGGCACATAGGTCAGGCAGAGCAGCATCGCACCAATCATTGCAAAGATGAACGTGAGTGCCATAGGCTGGAACATCTTGCCCTCGACACCTTCCAACGCCAATATGGGAAGGAATACTATAAGGATGATAAGTTGACCGAAAAAGGCTGCGTTCATCATTTTTTTGGAAGCCTTGGCTGCGATTTCATCTCGTTTTTCCGAACTGACCGCCTTCTTTTTGACCACGTAGGAATACATTAGGAACACCGTGGCTTCCACAATGATTACCGCGCCGTCCACAATGATACCGAAATCGATGGCCCCCAAACTCATCAGGTTGGCCCAAACGTCAAAGACGTTCATCAGGATAAAGGCAAACAACAGCGATAGGGGAATGGTCGAAGCCACAATCAGCCCACCACGCCAGTTCCCTAAAAGTAGTACCAGTACGAAGATGACAATAAGGCCGCCTTCCAAAAGGTTTGTGGTCACCGTTCCCGTGGTTTCGGCAATCAGTTCGCTACGGTCAAGAAACGGTTTGATGACCACGCCTTTAGGCAAGGATTGCTGAATCTGTTCCATTCGCTGGGTCACGTTTTCGATGACCTCGTTGGAATTCGCCCCTTTCAGCATCAGTATCATCCCACCAACGGCCTCGCCCTTACCATCTTTGGTCAATGCACCGTAGCGCACCGCACTTCCGATGCGAACGTTACCCACATCCTTGATTTTAATGGGAATACCCTCAACGGTCTTGACGACCATATTTTCGATGTCCGAAACATTTCTGGCAAGACCTTCGCCACGAATGAAATTGGCCTGATGGTTACGTTCAATATAGGCACCACCCGTATTCTGGTTGTTGCTTTCAAGGGTCTGGAAGACTTCCGAAATCGTGACGCCTATTGCTCGCAGCTCGTCAGTGTCAACGGACACTTCATATTGTTTTTTGTTCCCACCAAAGGCGTTTACTTCCACAACACCGGGAACCATTGCCATCTGTCTGCGTACAATCCAATCCTGAATCGTTCGCAGTTCGGTTGCCGAGTAGTCGTCTTGATATCCTTTTTCAACTTCAAGCGTGTACTGATAGATTTCGCCCAACCCCGTTGAGATTGGCCCGATAGACGGTTGGCCAAAACCTTCGGGAATCTGTTCGCGTACTTCGGTCAGTTTTTCGGAAACGAGCTGTCGGGGCAAATAGGTTCCCATATCATCATCGAAAACCACGGTTACCACAGAGAGTCCGAAACGAGATACCGAGCGGATTTCCTTAACGTCCGGTAAGTTGCTCATCGCCACTTCCACGGGATAGGTCACGAACTGCTCTATATCCTCTGTACCCAAATTGGGCGATTGCGTGATGACCTGCACCTGATTATTCGTAATATCCGGCACAGCATCAATGGGAACCTGGGTCATACTGTAGATACCGGCACCGATAAGTGCCAATGTGAGCAGACCGATAATAAATTTGTTATTGATTGAAAAATCAATGATTCTGTTAATCATAAAAGAATGGTATTAATTCAGTTTAAATATTGAGGTGCGTTCGCAAGCAAGCGCAAACATACCTTTGAAGTTTTCAAAGGTTGATAACTTCAAAACCGGATATAGTTATCCTGTAAAGCTGAATTAAACCTGCGGGGGCTGAAAGAGAGAGAAAGTAATATCCTTGCCTATACTGTCGAAGTGGGCAAAATTATCCTGAGGAATGGTCGCTTGAAGAAGCTGGAATTTTGCAATGCCAAAGTGTATCGTGTGAACGTGACAGCAGTGGCATTGGCAAAACGGCGAGCAAAGTTCACAATCGTCACCGTGGTCGCCATCAAAATCGACTACCGAAACAGTTTGAACATCATCGGAAACATTTCCCGTATCGCTACAAGGCACTATATTGAGTGCCAAGAAGTAAATCGATAATATGATTGCCAAAACTTTCACGATGCAAAGATAACAGAATTTGTGTGCAACTGGGTTGCAAAGTCCTATTTCAACGAATCAATAACACTTCCACACGTTAACATCGCATCACCGTAATAAGGATTACGGATTTCTTCTTCGGTGCTTAACCAAACCGCCCCTTTATTGTCATTTGCCATTGGGCACTTTTGAACGTATAGAGTATCATCGACATCTTCAAGGTTCATTGCAATGGCAACCAGATTTTCATTGAGAATAATGAAATGGCTGCGTTGGTTTTCCAAATCGGAATTGCTTGCTATGGCATCCAGCATTTCTATACTTTTGGATAGATGGGATTTAAGCATCTTGTCCAAGTCCGTTTGAGTTATTGCCTTCATTTCTTCAGAGGTTGCTTTCGCGAAAGCGGAAACTTTTTCAGCATCACTGGCCACCAAAGCATCTTTGAGTTTAAGGTATGACGGCAAAGCCTTCATAAACTGTTCTTGAAAAGAAGTTGAAAGTGACATTTCCATCGCCATCATTTCTTTCTCTTCTTCAGTACTTTGATTCATCATCGATTTCTTGCCCTGTAATTGGGCAGCGGCATCCACGGTAAAGGTGCCATTGGTCACAATCTCATCACCATTTTCTAAACCGGATGTAACCAAAAACATATCGCCATTGCGATTGCCGAGGGTTACTTCCCGCATTTCAAAAACAGGCTCGTTGGGATTGGTCTTAATGTACACCAAAGACCGTTGACCCGTCCACATCACAGCACTTGCGGGTATGGTCAGGTTTGATTCCGTATTTGCCGTTGTTCCTTCTACTTTACCCGTAACGAACATTCCCGGCTTTAGCAATCCATCGCTGTTTTTGAGATTGGCCCTCACCGTTACGGTTCGCGTTTGGGTATTGAGTATAGGGTCTATGAATGAAATTGTTGCATCAAATTCCTTATTCGGATAGGCATTGGTCGTTACCTTTATTTTTTGTCCTTTTTTAAAATCTGAAATCTGGTTTTCATAGGCATCAAATTCTGCCCATACGCTGTTCAGGTTACTGACTTTTACAATAGGCTGCCCCTGTTTTACATAGTCGCCTTCGGCAGCCATTTTTTCTGAAACCGTGCCCGATACAGTCGCGTAAATCGGGAAGTTTTCTTTGACTTTTCCTGATTCCTCAATACTATTAATTTGGGATTCCGAAAGTTTCCAAAGTTTCAGTTTGTTGCGTACGGCATTGTATAGCGAGGGTTGCGATTCTTTGAGCGATGCCGCTGTAATCAATTCTTGCTGTGCCGCGATAAGACTGGGCGCATAGATTGTGGCCAACAACTGTCCTTTTTGTACTTCCTGACCTTCAAAGTTGATGTTGAGGCGTTCAATCCTACCATCGAAATAACTGGCCTGGACTGCATTTTCTTCTTCGTTCATTTTGATTTTGCCCGAAAGGGATATCGTATTCTCATCATTTGCAGAAGCATTGCCCACGATGGATGTCTGGATGTCCGCCAATGCCATCGCATTTTTGGTCATCTTTATTTCGCTCATTGCCAGTCCATCGGCACCCGATTCCGCAGGAATCAAATCCATTCCGCAAATGGGACAATCACCCGGTTCGGGTTGCATAATCTGGGGGTGCATTGAGCAGGTCCACATTTGACCTTCCGCTTCTGCGGAATGGTCGTGCTTATCTGTCATAGATTCTTCTGACGAGCCACCGAAAATGAGCCAACCACCAAGCAGTCCCACAAGGACCGCAATGGCGATGTATATCATATTCTTTTTCATAGGTTATTATTTTTCGTTCTGTAATCGTTCAATCATTTCTTTCATTTCGGCAATTTCCCTGCGCTGTGCCTTAATGATTTCTTCTGCCAGTTTCTTCACCTCTGGGTCTTTGATGTCCGCACGTTCACTGGTCAAGATGGCAATGGAATGGTGTGGTATCATCGCTTTCATCCATAGTACGTCGCCGACGGTGGATTTTTGGTCCCGAACCAAAAACAATGCCCCCAAAAACAAGACCAAACTACCTAACAAGATGGCTATGTTCTTTTTTTTATCGGTGTACATTTTGCGCATAAAGAACCACATAATGACTGCCATTGCTGCTATGCCCAGACAGACCATATAGAAGCGCGTAAGGCTGAACCATACGTGGTCCCATTCATAGGTGTTGAGATACATCGTAATGTACATTGCCACGAATGAGCAAGCCAGCATCATAAAAAATGTTCTGTATTTTCCTTTGTTTGAGTGATTTGAATGTTCCATTGTTTTTGAATTTTTGGTGTTATTTGTTTCTCTTTTTTATTTTTCTGATTGTGGGTGAACTGATGTACCATAACAAAAACCCGCTCAATACGGTTATCAATCCAAGTAGGGAAAAGGCGCGTAGTACGATTGTGTTAAAATCATCGCGACCTTCATAATCCATCGTATGGGTCATCCACAGAAAGTCGAACCATCGCCAATCCCGATGACGTAGCGTTTGGAATGCGCCATCTTTTTCTGAAACGTAGGCCTTGATGTTTTCAGAGGTTTCATAACTGATGACATAGGCCGGAAGCGGTCTGCCACGATACTCGCTATGGCTGCCCACTTGCTCGATGCGCTCGATTCCTTTTACTTGAAGTTCCGGCAGCATATTCCGTTCAGCGATTTTCAGAGCTTCACTTTCTGAGATTACTTTCTTTACTTTGCCTGTCTTGGCATCAAAAAGTTGCTTGTCATTTATCCAGTAATAGGGATTGCCATCAATTTCCCGAAGTTCTACGGAAACTATCCCTTCTTCAGGATTCACATCGGATGGACTTATCAAATGTGTAAAAGCAGATACCTCGACCGGGGCTTGCCGAAACTGGTCGCCGTGAATTTCGTCGATGTCCGTCCAACTGAAATACATACCACTTATCGTCCACATCAAGAACTGGATGCCCAAGAAGATGCCCAGATAGCGGTGCGCCTTTCTAATTTTTATCGCTGTTTTTCTTTTTACCATATCATTTAGTCGATGTTTGAACCTTTGAGCCTTAGCGAATTGGCGATTACCGAAACCGAACTGAAGCTCATTGCCAGGGCCGCAATCATTGGGGACAATAAAATCCCGAAAAATGGATACAGCAATCCCGCAGCAATGGGTATTCCCAAGGTGTTGTAAATCATCGCAAAAAACAGGTTTTGCTTGATGTTTCGCATTACCACATCGCTTAAATTTCTTGCCTTGACAATACCGTGCAGGTCGCCTTTGACCAAAGTAATGGCAGCACTTTCTATGGCCACATCTGTACCCGTTCCCATTGCGATACCCACATCACTTTTTGCGAGAGCTGGGGCATCATTGATACCGTCACCCGCCATTGCAACTACCTTTCCGTTTTCTTGTAGTTTTTCAACTTCCTGCAATTTGTTTTCGGGAAGCATTCCCGCTTTAAAATCTGCAAGATTGAGTTCGTTGGCCACTGCCTGAGCTGTATCGTGGTTGTCGCCCGTTAGCATAATCACATCGATTCCTTTGTCCTGTAATTCTTTGATGGCCTTGGCACTCGTTTCCTTGATTTTATCACCAATTACTACATAACCGACAAGGTTTCCATCAATCGCGAGATAGGAAACGGTTTTGCCCTGCTTTTGGAAGGATTGGGCTTTTTCTTCCATAGTTTCCAACAACTCGGCATTGGCGTGTTCCATCATCTTGGCATTGCCCAAAGCCACTTTCTTACTATTGACTTCGCCTTCAACACCTTTTCCGGTAACGGCATTGAATCCATCGGCTTTAAGGAATTCGGTGTTTTGTTCTTTTCCAAATTTCACGGTCGCTTCCGCCAAAGGATGTTCACTTTGGTTGTTCAGGGAAACGATGTATTGTAATACTTTACTTTCGTTGAAACCGTTATTGAATGAACCTACTTTTTCCACCGTGGGTTTTCCTTCTGTAATCGTTCCCGTTTTATCCACGATGAGGGTATCGACCTTATCCATCTTTTCGAGGGCTTCAGCATTTTTTATCAGCACACCATTCTGTGCACCCTTACCGACACCGACCATCACGGACATTGGCGTTGCCAATCCCAAAGCACAGGGACAGGCAATTATCAACACCGCGATGGCATTGACCAGGGCATACACATAAGCTGGTTCAGGTCCCCAAATCGCCCAAATCCCAAAAGTGACCACAGCTATGATGACCACAATGGGCACAAAGTAACCTGAAACTGTATCGGCCAATTTTTGGATAGGCGCACGGCTACGACTGGCATCATTGACCATTTGGATGATTTGTGAAAGCAAAGTGTCGGAACCTACCTTTTCCGCTTTCATAAGGAAAGACTGGTTGCCATTAATCGTTCCGCTACTGACTTTATCATCGGTGGACTTGTTGACTGGAATGGGTTCGCCCGTTATCATCGATTCATCGATAGAAGTTTCGCCTTCGGTGATAATACCGTCAACTGGAATTTTATCACCCGGTTTTACCCGAAGGATGTCACCTAACTGAATCTTGTCGATGGCCACTTCCTGTTCCTCACCATCCACGACTTTAAGTGCCATATTAGGTGCCAGTTTCAAAAGTTCCTTGACTGCGGAATTGGTCTTGCTATGTGCACGAGCTTCCAAGAGTTGGCCAAGTAGAACTAACGTGAGAATGACCGTGGCCGCTTCAAAATACACGTGAACGGTTCCCGCTTCGGTCTTGAACTGGTCGGGGAAAAAGTCCGGCACAAGCATCCCGAACACGCTGAACAACCAAGCCACACCAGCGCCAATACCAATAAGCGTGAACATATTGAGGTTCCAGGTTGCGATACTGCGGTAGGCACGCTCGAAGAACATCCAAGTGGCGTAGAAAACCACGGGAATGGAAAGCACGAACTGAATCCAGTTCCAGTATTTCAGTTCCAAAATATCGTATAGCGGATTGTCAGCAATCATTTCCGACATCGCAATGATGAAAATCGGCAATGTAAAGGCCGTGGCTACCCAAAACTTTTTGAGCAGTTTTTTATAGGTTTTTTCTTCTGCGGATAGGTCGGGTTCCATTGGTACCAAGTCCATTCCGCAAATAGGACAGCTTCCCGGCTCGTCCTTTACGATTTCAGGATGCATTGGGCACGTCCACTGTTCAGTAGTAGTTGTAGTCAACTTTTGCTCTTCGACCAAATCCATTCCACAGACAGGACAATCGCCCGGTTTGTCATAGGTTTTGTCACCCTCGCAGTGCATTGGGCAGTAGAATGTTCCTGTTCCTTTGCCTTTAGGTTTTCCTTTTTTCGCTTTCGCGGAAGCGGAATCATCCTTGTGATGATGTTCGCCTGGTTTGTGGATGCTATACGAACCACCATCTTGCTTTAGTGCTTCCTGAAATGTTTCGATAGGAATATGCGATTCCATTTCAATGACCGCTTCAGATTTTTCCAAATTGACCGATGCTTCAATTACACCATCTACTTTAGAAAGAGTTTTCTCAACGTGGGTTCTACAGCCGTTGCAGGTCATTCCGTGTATGTGGTACGTATGTTTCATTTTCTTAGTTTGATATAGAAGTAAATAGCGATAAGGGTATCTGCTGCGATGCACAGTATTTCATAACCTTCGGGAAGGAAACTCGCATTTTCCCAAAGCAGATGCCCTACATCCCAAAGCCCGTGCAGGAACAATCCCAAGGGAATCAACATCGGCTTTTTTGTAAGGCCGAAATACGCCAGCATAAAAAACACCAAAGCACCAAGAGCTTCGATATAGAGTTCTGGGAAATCGGTGGTCACAAAACCGATGTAGATAAAGGCAATGGCGGTAAGGGTCAACGCCCCGATGGTTCTCTTATCAAAACGTAATAGTTCCGTCAAGAGCGGGATACCGATACCGAATGCTATGCCTATGAGTGCTGCCGTCATCTCGTTTTACTTAATTGATGAAAAATTTTATAATCAATCCACCCGCGAGCCAGACATAACAGATAAAGGCCGCATATTTCAAAATGATTTCGAGCAAAGGGCTTTTGGGCGCCATTTCGCTCATAGAGTGTTCCACATCCTTTTTCTTATAGAATCCCAGATAAATTAGGTATCCTGAAATTGCAAGAAAGGCAAGATTGAGATAGAAGGTGTAGTCAATCTTAAAATGTTCCTTGTCCTGAATCTTGACCTGCGACGGGTCGGGCAGCATTCCCAACAAATCGAAACCATAATGCAGTGCCAACGAAGTACTAATCAATGCGGTAAACAACAGGAACAGAATGAAAAATGACATCTTCCACCCATAATATTTCGCATTGATGCGCAGGACGGGAAAAACTACCAAATCACTAAAGATAAAGGCCATTACACCTGCAAAGCTGACCCCTTTACCGAACAGTAATGCTGCCAATGGAATATTGCCCATTGAGCCAATGAATGTGAGAAAAGCCGCTACGGGACCGACCACGATATGTTCCAGAATTTCAAGAAACGTAAAATCCGTTTTGCCTTGGCCGCTGTTAATAAAAAGCGTCTGGAAGAAGGAATCGGGTATAAAGGCCGCTACGATTCCAGCGATGGTAAAGCCAACGGTGACATCTTTCCAGACCATTTGCCATTCCATCTTATATTTTTTGGCGACCCTGGCCCAGCTGTCCTCGTTTTGAATCTGTTTTTTCCAATCCTTGGAATCATCCATCTCATCATCGTCCTGTCCTTCCAAGTTCTTACGTGCTTTTTCTATGAGTTTTTTGGGATTGATGACCCGAATGAGAATCCAGCATATCAATATCAGTAACAGACCGCCCACATATTCCCCAACCACGAACTGCCAGCCCAAAAAGATCGATATGATTATTCCCAATTCGATGACCAGGTTGGTCGATGCCAATAGGAAGGCAATTGACGAGACAAAGCTTGCCCCCTTTTTAAAGATGGATTTTGCACTCGCCAAAGCCGCAAAGCTGCAGGAACTGCTTATGAAACCGAAGAATGTACCCAAGGCCACACTTTTTCCTTCATTTTCGCCCATCGTTTTTTGCATCCGCTTTTCGGTCACGAAAATCTGTATCATACTGCTGATGATATACCCCAAGATAAATGCCCAAAGTGCCATCCAGAAAAATCCCGTTGTGGTATAGGCCGCTTCGCCCCATTGTTTTAAAAAATCGTTCATACGCTTTACTTTTTGTGCCTGTCACGGGAAGGGTCACTAACCAACCATCATATTTCCCTTCCCGCAGCAGGACTTTATTCTAAGCTATCTTTTAGTGTAATCATATAGTCAAGTACTATTGTCTTATTCTTTTCGGAAAGAACGGCATCCCTATGAATTAGTGTGTAACTGTCCAAAGGCATTTCCCCATCCTTAATCTGGCTTATAATTGACCTTAATTTGCTGGTTTTCCTACGGTCGGAAAGGTCATCCCATTCGTTGAAATTCAATTCTGCCTTTCCTTCCTTAATATGATGTTCCAAATACCAAGCAGATGGTTGAATTTTGCTATACCAAGGATAATTGGTATTGTTACTGTGGCAATCATAGCAGGAAGCCCGCAACGATTGTTCAACCGTTGCAGGTACTTTGTTCACGAGCATAAAATCGGTTTGTGGCACCATTTCGCTCTGGTTATAATCCACAGGGAAAAATTGGATGACCACAAAGGCAATCAATGCTATCCACGCTATGATTTTTACTACTTTCATTTAGTTTATTTCACGCTGCACTTTACCACATTTCAGCATTTGAGCACCGAAATAAGGATTCCTGATTTCTTCATTCATACTTAGCCAAGCGCCGCCTTTATTGTTATCATACATTGGGCAATACTGCTCATAAATGATCATTGAAGTTCCCGTTATCGCCACCATATCGGTCATATCCTTACTAAGTGTTTTGAAATGCTCACGTTGGTGGGCTATATCGCTCTCGCCAATATGCTCGGCGTGTTCGGTGGCATCTTCGATGATGTCCTTTAGTTCGTTCTGCTCGCTGTCCGCATAGCTTGATGCATCAAAAGATTTTAGTGATTGTGCCAAGGTGTTGCCCAGTTCCTTTGCTTTGGAATTGTCATCGTTGACCAAAGCATCCTTCAGGTTGAAATAGTCTTTCAATACCACTTCTGCCTTTGTATCTTGATTTTTGTCCATAGCCATATCTTCCTTATCATTCATCGTTTCCTGATGCATCTCGTTGCTCATAGGTGCAGCTGGTTCATTCTTGTTTCCATCCTTGCAGGAAACGGTTAGAATCATTGTGGCAGCAAGTGCCATTGTGCTCATTCTTAATTTGATTGTTTTCATTTTGTGTCTGTTTTAAAGGTTTATAAATGGTTTGTGTTTAAAATCTTGCCGATAGACCGCCACCCCAACCAAAACGGTTGTCGTAGCTGCCCATCAACGAAAAGTTTCTGCTTAAAACGTATTCGAGGCCTACCTGCCAAGTGGTCTCTTCTTCAAAGTCAATCCCTTCCTCAAAATCGGTGACCCAGCCGAAGTCCATCTGGTATTCATATTCCCCGTAAAGGGCGATATTTCGGAATATCATCGTTGCAGTTGCAAACGATATGGTCGGCCTTAATTTGTTGTCTATCCGTAAATCGGAATCGATAAGAAGCGGTAATAGGTAGCGCACACCCACAACGCCCGTCGTTGAAATCTCATCAAGGCTGTCCTCGCCCTCGTTTTCAACATTTACACCACCGAATACACGGAAATAACTGTTGAGCCAACGTTCATACGTGAATTCAGCTTCCAGATTTTCGTTCCAACCGTATTCCCCGCGAAGTGTAAACTGGTTACGAATGTTGGTGGCTGTATAAAAAAGTTCTGTCATATGGCTTGCACCTGTGACTTCACCCCACGTCCACATATGGTCTGCCTCTGTGGTCAGATTGGAAAGTGGATAGCCCTTTAAGCGTTCATCGCGTGGTGTATCATAACTGAACACCCGTGCCATCCCGCTATTGATGTGATAGAGGACGTGGCAATGGAAAAACCAGTCACCGTATTCAACGGCATCAAACTCGATGACCACTTTCTGCATCGGTGCCACGTTCACGGTATGCTTGAGCGGACTGTATTCGCCGTTCTCGTTAAGCACCCTAAAGAAATGCCCGTGCAGGTGCATCGGGTGGTGCATCATCGTCATATTATTCAGCGTGATTCTAACGACTTCGCCCTGTTTAATTTTTATCTTGTCGGTTTCAGACAATGGTACGCCGTTGATTGACCATACGTAACGGTTCATATTTCCCGTTAGGTTGAACAGCATTTCCCGGACAGGTTTTCCATCTTCAAACTCGGTTTTGCCCGGTGCTTTCAGGTAGTGATAGTTGAATTCTGGATTGCCGCCCGTTTTCATATTATCGCCAATTACTTTGTCCTGTGGTACCATATAGCCCATTTTCATTCCGCCCATTTTGCCGCCATCATCCATCTTCATCTTGTCGTCCATTTGCATATCTTCGTGACCCATCTTATCGTGGTCCATTTCGGTGGAATCCTTTTTCATTCCCTTCATCTTGCCCATCTTCATTCCGTCCATTTTCATCGCATACTTTTTCATCTTCTCGATGGAATCGTTTTTTGAGGGATTGAGCTTCGCAGCAGGCGCACCCATCTTCATATCCATTGCCATCATTTCCTGCATCTGTTTGATAAGGTCTGGCTTGGGAACTTCTGGTGCGGGCAAGACTTCGCCCGTTCCCAAAAACGCCGAAGCCTTTCCAGAACCGTCCTGTGAAGTAGCAAGTATTTCGAGCTTCCCGCTTTCGGGAATCGTCACGATAAAATCGTAGGTCTCTGCTACGCTGATAAGCGTTTTGTTCTTTTTTACCGGTACAACATCCAGACCGTCAGATGAAACCAGCATTGGGTCTTGGCCACCAAAGGTGAGCCAGAAGTAAGAGGCTGCGGCGGCGTTGACAAATCGTACCCGCACCCGTTCGCCAGGCTTGAATTCAGGATAGATTTGTTCCGCCTGTCCATTGATAAAGAAGAGGTCATAATAGTTATCGAGTATGGCCATATCGGGCATTCGCTGCCACATCATCTTCAATTTGGCACCTGTGGCACCTTTGGCGATAACCTTGTCCCAACTCTGTATCTGGTTCTTTTTGATGAGATACCATTCATTGCCACGTTTAAGATTTCTCAGCTGTGATTTGGGATTTTCGTCCATCCAATCGGATAGTACCAATACCAAATCCTTGTCATATTCCAAGTCGGTTTCCTTGGGGTTGATTTGGATAGAACCATAAACGCCACGTTGTTCCTGCAAACCTGTGTGGGAATGGTACCAATATGTACCCGATTGTTTTAACGCAAACTTGTACTGTTGGGTCTCGCCGGGTTGAATCGGTGGTGTGGTCAGATACGGTACACCATCGTAAAAGTTGGGCAGTATAAGCCCGTGCCAATGCACCGATGTTTCCACATCCATTTTATTGGTCACGTTGATGATGGCAAATTCCCCTTCGTTGAATTCAAGGTTCGGCCCGGGAATACTTCCGTTAAAGGTCATTGCCTTTACATCCTTACCTGTGTAGTTGACCGTTTCGTAATCTATGGTCAAATCATAGACCCGTTCCGGCCAGTTGTCAATATTCTCTTCACTTTCATTTGCTTTGAATTGGGCGTTCGCACCAAAGGAAATGAGTAATAAGAGAAGTAAATTTATTTTCAGTTTCATAAATATATATTCCTAATTTTTTAAAGTAGCCCTTCCCGTTCAGGAAGGGCTGAACTATTCTTAAGCCAAATAGCTTTCACAAGCCTCGGCACATTTTCTGCACGCTTCGGCGCAATCCTTACAGTGCTGATGGTCGTGCTTGGCACATTCATCGGCACATTTTTCACAAATGCTTTTGCAGTATTCCACCAAACCTTTTGCATCGGCATAATTGGCCGCAAGCAATTTGGCCGTGGCGCTACATACTTCTGCACAGGCTCTGTCCGTACGGATACAATCCACCATCATCTTGATGTCATCGGTATCCAGACAGGCATCGGCGCAATGGTTGCAATGGGTTACACAGTTGTTCAATGCTTCGATTAATCGTGAGTTTTTCATTGTAAAATGATTTTTAGTTAAACATTTAATTTCCTGCGGAAATTACCTCTGTATATCAATGTTTTGTGTCATAATTTTGGTTCTTATCTACATAATTTTGTCCAACGAATTCCTAAAATTCTTTTGTTGGGATTTATAGGTTGAAAGGCTCATTCCCGTCTCGCTTTTAAACTGTCCGCTTAAATGGTTGATATGGCTATAGTCGAGCAGTTGCGCCATTTCAGTAAAATTGTGTTCGTTAGCCTGTATGAGTTCTTTTACCTTTTCAATTTTTAGTTTGATGAAATATTTTTCAATGGTAACACCTTGCGTAAACGAGAATACCTTGCTGATTTTTGAATACTCGTGTCCCAAGGCATCCACCAAATGTTCGGACAGTTTTTTATCAAGTTGAATCGGTAGTTCCTGCATCGTTTTTATGAGTTCGACCTTGACCTTTTCGGTCAACTTTTCTTCCGTACTTCCGATGAGCGAGAAACCGTTTTCTTTCAACAAGGTTTCGAATTTGTCCAAATCAAGGTCATCAATGTCCAGCCGCAATCGACCCAATTCAATCTGATGCAACTCGATATTATTTGCATTCAGTTCATCCTTCAACACCTT
Source organism: Allomuricauda sp. d1 (assembly GCF_039592695.1). Lineage (NCBI taxonomy): Bacteria > Pseudomonadati > Bacteroidota > Flavobacteriia > Flavobacteriales > Flavobacteriaceae > Allomuricauda > Allomuricauda sp. d1. The sequence goes on from NZ_JBBUTK010000002.1 coordinate 588,086, forward strand.
GATGCATCGGTCGCATACCATATTTTTTATGTAAAAGTCCTTGACCATAGTTAGTTGATTAGATAATTGATAATCGCAGACTGTGCATAGTACATCCGCACCGACTCGATTTGGTTCATCTGAAATTTCAGTTGCAGTTCCTGTATGTCCAGTACATCATTAAAATCGATGGTTCCCGTTTCATAATTCTTAATCAGGATTTCTTCGGCATCGTTCGCTTGCTTTAAATTCTTTTCTTGGGTATTGAATTGAATACGGGCTTGATTGCGTTGCGATGTTGCTTTCGCGAAAGCGGTTTCCAATACATTCAATCGTTCGTTTTTCTGGGATTCGATTTCCAGTTGCTTCAGTTCGTTCTGTTTGGAAACCGATGAATAGCGGTTGTTGAAAATAGGTATGGACAGCGATACCATTGGCATAATGATATCCTTGCCGTTGTCGCTAAAGGTCATATCGGGACGTTCGGAAACGGGTACATAGTCCAATCCAAAACCGATATTCGGGGCACTTTCTTTCTGATTGAGCAATTCGGATTGCTCAATGGACTCGTAAAGTCTATCGTATTTTAGCAGTTCCGGATTGAGTGCCAATCCTTCTTTGCTATACATCGGGTCTTCCGTTGGAATGGTCATTTCCGGAACAACTTCCACGGCGATACTTTCCTTTCGGTTCAGCAGATTGTTGAAGTTGGACTGTTCCGCCAAATAGTCTTCCTGAAGGACTTCCTTTTGTTGTTGTAATTCGTTCTGCCGAATCTGCAATCGTAGTACGTCCACGGCAGAGGCTTTGCCCACTTCAACAGAGGTCAATGCCAACCGTTCATAGGTCTCTAAGAGTTGGATGTTTTCGTCCAAAATATCCTGCTTCGCCTTATTGGCATACAATTGGTAATAGGATTGGGCGACCGAAAGTGCCAGTTTTCGTTTGGCAATGGCAATTTCTACAAACTCATTTTCCGCCATTGAGCTGGCATAGTTTTCCCGTGCCGTTATCGTGCCGAACCAAGGCAACATCTGCGAAATCGAAAACCGTGCCCGTTGCGCACCCGTTCGGGTTTCGGGTTCGCTTACAAAGTATCCTGCGCTTACAATGGTATTGGGCAATGCATTGACCTCGTTAACCTTTTCTTCGGCAATATTGTACCGCAGCCCGTAAGCCTGAATATCTGGATTGTTTCTTTCGGCTTCCTGAATATAGGATTGTAATTTCTGTGCCTGCCCGCCGATTGAAATCAGTCCAAGGCTCAATATTAGCAATGCGTTCAGGCGGGCTTTCGCACTTCGTCTTCGCTCAGCATAAACTTCAGCGGAAACAAGCAACAACCCGATTATTATGTTTAGATTTCTCATTTGCTCGCTCGTTTAAGTTGGTATTCTTCCCGCCAACTGTACAGCACAGGTAACAGGAAGTATGAGGTTACATCAATTAGCATCCCGCCCACAATAGGGATGGCCATCGGAATCATAATATCGCTACCCTTTCCGGTGGATGTCAGCACGGGCAACAATGCAAGAACTGTCGTTACCGTGGTCATCAAACAAGGCCGGATGCGCTTGCCTGCCGCTTCACGGGTAGCTTGACGAATGCCCGGTTTGTCATTTGGTTTTTCCTTATCGAAAGATTGGTCGAGATAGGTTGCCATCACCACACCGTCATCTGTAGCGATACCGAAAAGGGCAATAAATCCGACCCATACCGCAACGCTTAAGTTGATAGTCTTGATATTGAACAGTTCACGTAGGTTTTCACCAAACAAACTGAAATTGAGGAACCAATCCTGACCGTACAGCCAAATCATCACAAAGCCACCTGCAAAGGCTATGGTGATGCCCGTAAATACCATCAATGAAGTTGTGACCGATTTGAACTGAAAGTATAAAATGAGAAATATGATAATCAGACAGAGGGGAACTACGATTGATAGTGTTTTCTCGGCTCGCAACTGGTTTTCGTAAGTACCGGTAAACTTATAGCTGATGCCCTTGGGAACGGTCAGTTCGCCGCTGTCTATCTTTTCTTGAATTAACGCCTGGGCGTTTTCCACCACATCCACCTCGGCAAAGCCGTCCAGCTTGTCAAATAGGACATAGCCCACCAAGAACGTATCCTCACTTTTGATGACCTGTGGCCCCTGCTCATAGCGGATATCCACCAGTTCGCCAAGGGGAACGGGGCTTCCTTTTTCCACGGGAACATAAATGTTCTTCAGGTCGGTCGGGTTATCACGCAGCTCTCGTGGGTAGCGTACCCTAACGGCGTAGCGTTCCCTGCCTTCAACAGTCTGGGTCAGGGGCATCCCACCAACGGCCACTTGCAGAATTTCCTGTACGTCCATAATCGAGACACCGTAACGTGCCAACTGTTCCCGTTTAATATCGACCAACAAATAGGGCTTGCCCACGATACGGTCAGCAAATACGGCCTGTTCTTTTACACCTTCGGCCTGTTTTAGAATTTCCTCAAGTTCCAATCCGAACGCTTCGATTTCCCGTAAGTTTTGTCCCTTGACCTTGATGCCCATAGGTGCGCGCATACCCGTTTGCAGCATCACCAATCGGGTTTCGATAGGCTGTAACTTAGGGGCGGATGTGATACCGGGCAGTTTAGTGACCCTGACGATTTCGTTCCAAATATCATCTGGACTTTCGATTTCAGGTCGCCAGTTGCGGTAGTACTCGCCATCATCATCAGGAATCAATTCGTTTCTTGTGATGGAAATTTGCATTTGGGATGCTTCATAATTGGCATCGTTTTCTACTTCATTGTTCGGATTAATATGGAACCTTTCGTTTTTCAATACAAAAAGTCCGTCATCGTTTACCCGATAGCGTTGTCTTTCCCCTGATGCGTTGCGCATATACTCGGACTTGTACTGAATTACGTTCTCGTACATCGAAAGCGGTGCTGGGTCGAGTGCGGATTCGGTGCGGCCTGCCTTCCCGACCACGGTCTCGATTTCAGGGATGGTGGCCACGGCCATATCCAGTTGTTGTAAGACTCGCTTGTTTTCCTCTACGCCTGAGTGCGGAAGGGATGTGGGCATTAACAGGAATGAACCTTCGTTGAGCGCTGGCATAAATTCCTTGCCCGTGTTGCGCATAATGAAGAAACCGAGAATGAGTAGTGTTGTGGGAATTATCAGGAACAGCAACCTGTTTTGCAATGCCCATTTCAAGATGCTATCGTAGTATTTTCTGAGCAGCGAAAAGATGCCCAACACACCAAAACAGCTTACCGCTACAAAAATCAGGTTCATTATCAAACTACGGTCAAAACCGAGCGGTCGCCAATACTCGGCCAATAGGAACACAACTGCGATTGTGGCAATAGCCGTATTGATGAGATTTTTTTGCTTCCGCGAAAGCGTAACACGCATCGATAAAATGGCAACCAAGCCAAAAGCGACAAGTACCAATCCTATCCAATACCCAAAAATCACGGCGGTGACTCCCAATAAGATTAAAAGCCCATTGATAACATATTTGAGCCGTTCCCGCATTTCGGTATTTCTAAAGAAAGTGGCTGCGAATGGCGGAATAATAAATAGTGCAATAACCAGTGCTGCGGCCAGTGCCATTGTTTTGGTAAACGCCAATGGTCGGAAGAGTTTCCCTTCGGCACCAATCATCGTAAACACCGGAAGGAAACTGATTATCGTAGTCATTACCGCAGTAACGATAGCACCGGAAACTTCGGCGGTGGCGTTGTACACGATTTCATTTGTCGTATAAGGTTGACCGTTCTCATTTAACCGTAAATCTTCGTCTTCCAGATGGCGAATCATATTTTCGGCGAGGATGACACCTACGTCCACCATCGTACCAATGGCTATGGCGATACCCGAGAGTGCCACGATGTTCGCATCCACATTGAAGAACTTCATCGTGATAAAGACCATCAAAACTGCCACAGGCAATAATCCTGAAATCAATATGGATGCCCTCAAATTGAACACCATTATGATGATGACCAAAATGGTAATCAGGATTTCCAAGGTCAGGGCCTCGTTGAGCGTACCCAAGGTTTCCTGAATTAGTTCGGTACGGTCGTAAAAGGGAACTATGGTTACTTGTGAGGTTCGACCGTCGGCCAGTTCTTTTGTGGGAAGTCCCGAACTTACCTCGTCGATTTGGTCTTTCACGTTATTGATAACTTCCAGAGGATTGGCACCGTATCGGGCTACCACCACACCGCCCACGACTTCGGCACCTTCCTTGTCCAAAATGCCGCGACGTGTCGCAGGGCCCAAGTGTACCTTGCCTACATCCTTAATTCTGATAGACGTGAAATTCTCGGAATCGACTACCGCATTTTCTATATCGGCAATGGATTTTACGTACCCCAGTCCGCGCACCAGGTATTCGGCCTTATTCATTTCCAAGGTCTGCGCACCGATGTCCTGATTGCTTTCCTTAACCGCCTGAACTATATCGGCCAGACCGATGTTGTACTGCCGCATCTTTTCGGGGTCAACATCCACTTGGTATTCCTGTACATAACCACCAATGGAAGCCACTTCGCTCACACCACTTGCAGAAGAGAGCGCATATTTTACGTAGTAATCCTGTATGCTGCGCAATTCCTGTAAGTCCCAACCGCCCGTGACGTTCCCGTCCTTATCGCGGCCTTCTAATGTGTACCAGAAAATCTGTCCCAACCCCGTTGCATCCGGACCCAAAGCGGGATTAACACCTTCGGGCAACAATCCGCTGGGTAGCGAATTGAGTTTTTCGAGGATGCGGCTTCGCGACCAATAGAATTCGATGTCCTCTTCAAAAATTATGTATATGCTCGAAAACCCGAACATTGAAGAGCTACGAATGGTCTTGACGCCAGGTATTCCAAGAAGGGAAGTGGTAAGCGGGTAGGTAATCTGGTCCTCGATATCCTGCGGGGAACGCCCTTGCCATTTGGTAAAAACAATCTGTTGGTTTTCGCCTATGTCCGGTATGGCATCCACGGCCACAGGGTCATTAGGCAATATTCCGGTGTCCCAATTAAAGGGTGCGTTCACGGTACCCCAACCCACGAAAAGGACGAGCATCAGTACCGCAACGAGCTTGTTTTCTATAAGGAATTTTATGCCTTTGTTCAGCATATAAAATGATAATTAGACAGTTATACAATGGTGGCTTGTTGCAATTCTAAAAGTTGAATACAACAAAACGTGCCCAAAACGGAATTACCGCAGGGCTATAAGGTTACTGTCTAAAAATCAAATTAAATAGGTCTCGTAAAGTATCTGAACGTCCCGTTCAATAAAGGGGGGCGAGTAATCCTTGAAGGGAACGATGCTTTCATCAAGTCCCTCGAAAAGATTGATATAGGTGTAGAAAAATGTGGCAACGAAGGTCTGTTGCTCAAAAGTAAGTTTGTTGAATGCTGTTTTAAGGTCGTCGCTACCTTCCTTCACGATTTTTTGGTCTGAGCAACAAGATTTCTTGCTCATTGTAGGGTTTTCACAACCCTTGGCAGGTTGTGCTTTTTCCATTCCGCAGGTTTCTGCCTTTGTGAAGAAACTAAAATCGACCAAAGAATCCCCACAATAGTGCATATCCACCGTAAAGGACATCGTAGTGAACATCACTACAAATGCCATTAAAACAGATAATATTTTATGGAAAACCTTTTTCATCGATGCAAAATTACAAAATTTTAACAATTTTTGTTGGGTTTAACGGAATTTTAATTTTGTTCAATTAGTCAAAAAGTTGTTCGTTATGAATTGTTTAAATGTACTTTTTAGAAGTTGACTACACTTTCAAGCGCATCGTCTGCATCCTTGTGAATGAAATTAGCTTGATAGTTGATGGTGGTTTTCAAATCTGTATGTCGATATAATTTTTGAAGCATAAGTGGATGAATGTTGTCGCCTGCAATATTGCCAAAAGAATGTCGAGCAATGTGCATCGTAACTTTTTTCTGGATGCCTGCCCTTTTTGCAATCTTTTTAAGGTGGTCATTGAATTTTTTGTTTGCTACTTTTTTCTTTCGATATATGTCTTTCGCATCAGATAAGTCGGCTTTTTTCATTTCGGGGAAAACAAAGTCATCATCATTTACTCTTTCCTCGATGTACTGTAATAAGATTTTTTCAACTTTAGCTGGAATTTTAAGTGACAGTAACTTTGAATTTTTTCCCATTCTATAATGCAATCGCCCATCATAAATCTGGGACCATCTTATAAACAACACATCCGAAACACGCATTCCAGCAAAGTAGAAACTGAACAACCAAACGTTTAATGAGTGTCTTTCCATATCGGTCAGTTCAGCAACGCTTTCCAGAGCTTTTATTTCTTTACCTGAAAGCCCTGTTTTTGTGGTTTCGGGAAATTTGATTTTAAACTTACCCTTACCAAAGGGGTATATTTCCTTGCTAACAATCTTATCCCGAATGGCTCTATTAAACAGTAACCTTATCAAGACCATTACATTCATTGCAGTAGTTTCAGTCAATGAGCAAGAACCTTTTAAATGAATCTTGAATTTTTTGAGAAAGCGCTCATCGATTTCTTGAAAAGTCAAATGTCGGCCAGAGCAATATTTTTCTATATAACTTACCCAAGCTGAATCTGTAGAATGGCGATTGATTTTCTTTTCAGCCTCTAAGGCTTCAAGATGCTCGTCAGCAAAATCAAAAAAAGTTAAGCTCGAAGTTGGCTTATATATTTCTTTTTTGATTTGTCGAGCAGTAGCAGCTTTATTATTCGTCTGTAGTGCAATAAGCCCTTTTCTGGCTTCAGATAGTTTGGAAGCTATCAAATTGTTCAGGCTTTCAGCTTCAGAATGCGATTTTTTTACCTTTAGGTTTTTAGAGTCCCAATCCTCTAATTCAATATTATGGCCTATATGTTTGTAAGTTGAACGACGGTCTTTGGTTATCCTAATTGCAAGCGGATACAGCCCTTTTGCGTTAGGCTTTTTGCGAAGTATTATTTTTGCACTCGTTGACATTTTGAACCTGGTTTAGAGACGAAAGCCAAATCAGGTACAACATTTTGTCAAAAATTCACTTTAAAGATACGTCTTTATAAGGAATTTTGGGTACAACATAGGTACAACAAATGTTGATATTAACTGATATTAACTGACTTTAAATAAAATGATTGAAAACATAAATAATTGAAAATGAGTTAATTTATGTTTTCTTGGTGCAAGATATACCAGACTTAGGATCTAGTGCCGCAAGGCGTGGGGGTTCGACTCCCTTCATCCGCACTTAATTTAAGACCGTTGGTTCTAAAAGAGCTGACGGTTTTTTATTTGAGAATGTTTCAAGGAGGAGAAGTTTATCCTGAGCGTAGTCGAAGGGATTCCCTTTATCAGCAGAAAAAAGGCCCCTCAATTTTGAGGGGCCTTTTTTGTAAATTAATGTTTTTGTAGTATCAAAAAATGCCCAGTGCGTCAAAAACCCCGAGAAATTCCAATATCATGCAAACGGGTATCGCTATCAAAATGATGATCAGTGCAATTACCATAAAACGAAGAAAGGCGTTCAGAAAACCTATTCCAATCGTAGAATCATTTTCCATAATCATATAGTTTGCAATAAATTAAACAATTTTTGCCTAAAAAGCATCAAAATAATCGATTAATCGACCTTTTTTGGCTGTCAGCTCACTTTCTTGGGCTTAGTTTTTTGGCCAAATCTTCTAGAGAAACACCTTTTGTTTCGGGCATCATAAATACCACAAAAAGCAATTGCAGCACCATCATGAACGAGAAAAAGATAAAAATGGGCCATGGATTTTCTTTAAAAATCCCGATTTCACTATCCAAAAAAGTGGGGGTCAACAGGGTTATCAACGCAGCAAACACCCAATGGGTACCCGTGCCCCATGACTGCCCATAGGCACGAACTTTATTGGGGAATATCTCTGAGATAAAGACCCATATCACGGCACCTTGGCCTACGGCATGCGAGGCAATGAAGACCAATACAAAAATGAGCAGCAATGTTGAGCTTGCACCACTGTAAAAGCACCAGCCCACCATGGCAAGACTGACAATGTAACCGATAGAGCCAATATACATCAACTGTTTTCTTCCCAAACGGTCAATCAGCGCAATGCCGACAAAGGTGAATATAAGATTCACCACGCCGATGGATATGGAACTGAAAAGTGATTCACCAGAAGCAAGACCTGCCCGTTCCAAAATTTCCGGAGCATAGTACAATATGAAATTGATACCGGAAAGCTGGTTGAAAAAGGCCAACAGAAATGCCAGAATGAGCGGTCTGTTATAGTTGCCCGAAAAAAGATTGGCCTTCTTTTGTGTGATGTCTTCCTCAAGGGCTTTTTTGATTTCAGTTATACGCTCTATGGCCCTCTCTTTTGCTATTCCTAGACTTTCAATGGCACGTAAGACTTTGGATTCTTCCATCCCTTTCATCAGCATCCATCTGGGGCTATTGGGTATTTTTAAGACCAAGAAGGTGTAAATCAGTGCTGGTAACCCCTCGATGCCGAGCATCCAGCGCCAAGCGACATCCGAAGAAAATAGTTCGCCGATGATATAATTTGAAATGAAAGCAATAAGAATTCCAAGTACGATATTGAATTGGTACATGGCCGTCAAACGCCCACGGTTTTCGGCACTTGAAATCTCAGAAATGTAGATGGGCGCCGCTACCGAAGATGCACCGACCCCAACCCCGCCAATAAATCTAAACAAAGAAAAAGTGTAAGGTTCAGTGGCCAGGGCTGAACCAATGGCCGATAAAAAATAGAGGATACCGATCCACAGCAAGGTTTTCTTTCTGCCCAATCGGTCACAGGGGATTCCCCCCAAAAGAGAACCCAAAACTGTGCCCCACAACGCCATAGACATGATGAAGATGCCATGGAAGGTAAAGATGGAGTCACCCAAAAACCAGTTGGTACCCCAAAGTTCTTTGATGGGCTGGTTGGCGCCGCTGATGACCACGGTGTCGAATCCAAACAAAAATCCGGCCAAGGCCGCAGTCACTGAAATTTGAAAAATGCGTCGGTTCATGTTTGGTCAGTTTGGCTAAAACTAGGAAAAAATTAGAGAAACCGATTGAGATACGCGATAACGACACGGGTTGCGCCGGTATTTTCAGCGATATAGTCGGCGTTGATTTTTCCTGTCGTTTCACGAAAATGGTTGTCTGTCAGCAATCTTTGGGTGGTGCTTTGGAAATCTTTGGAATTTATGATAGGCTGAATGCCTTTTCGTTGTACCAATTCTTCTGCTTCGTGAAAACCTTCGTAATTGGGGCCTATCAGTACCGGAATACCATAAACAGCAGGTTCAAGCGTGTTGTGCAGTCCAGTTACGAATCCGCCGCCCACATAGGCAATATCGGCATAGCTATAGATTTTGGTGAGCAACCCGATGGTATCAATGATTAGCACATCATACGCACTTAGATCATGCTGTTCAATTTCAGAGTAAAGAAGGGTTTTTCGTTGGATGGAATCTTTGAGCGATTCAATATGCCCTTGTTTGATGTTGTGGGGCGCAAAGACATATTTGACGTCATTTTCAGTTTGGTTGACAAAAGGAATGATCACCTTTTCATCTTCGGGCCAAGAGCTTCCGGCAACAAAACAGGTCTTGCCGTTTTTGAACGCTTCCATAAAATCAAGCTTATTATCGCGTTGAAGAATTTCGGTGACCCTATCAAAACGGGTATCGCCACTGATGGTACAGTTGTCAAATCCGATGGAGGCAAGCAATGCTTTTGAACGCTCGTTCTGAACGAAGAAATGGTCAAAATTCTTCAGTGCGTTTCTCATAAATTTTCCAAAGGGCTTAAAATAGATTTGGTTTTTTTTGAACGACGCCGATACCAAAATGGTCGGAATCTCTTTTTTGGAAAGTGTTTTCAGATAGTTGGGCCAAATCTCGTATTTGATGAACAATGCCAATTTAGGATTTGCCAAGGATAGAAACCGTTCTGCATTTCTGCGTGTATCCATGGGCAGATAGGTGACCACATCGGCGGCAGTAGTATTTTTTTTCACCTCGTAACCCGATGGGGAGAAAAACGTAAGCAGGATTTTATAGTTGGGATGCTTGGCCCTGAGCTGTTCGATTATCGGAAGCCCCTGTTCAAATTCACCCAATGAAGCCACATGTATCCAAATAATTTCATCCTGCCCAGAAATGCTTGATTTCAGTGTTTTGAACACCCCTTTTCTGCCAGAGACAAAAAGGCTGATTTTGGAGTTGAAAAAAGAAACCAAATGCAAAAACCACCATGTGATGTGTACCAAAATAGTATAGAGCAGGCTCACGAAAGACGCTTTGTGCGAAAATACATTTCTTTGGAATAACAGGTACTGAGGTGGCTTATTTTCTTAATTTTGCGAAAGAATTCCACTGCATGAGAAAAATACAGATGGTCGACCTTCAAAGCCAATACGAGGGAATCAAAGACCAAGTCAACACCTCTTTTTCAAAAGTATTGAAGAGTGCAGCATTTATCAACGGCCCTGAAGTACATGCTTTTCAAGCAGCGTTGGAAGAGTATCTCGGGGTCAAGCACGTGATTCCGTGTGCGAATGGCACAGACGCCCTTCAAATCTGTATGATGGGTCTTGGGCTTGAGCCAGGCGATGAGGTAATAACAGCTGACTTTACCTTTGCAGCTACTGTTGAGGTAATTGCCCTGCTACAATTGACCCCCGTTTTGGTCGATGTCGAACCTGATACGTTTAATATTGACGTTGCTGCTATTGAAAGGGCCATTACACCCAAGACCAAAGCCATTGTGCCCGTGCACCTTTTTGGGCAATGTGCGGATATGGATGCTATTATGGATTTGGCTAAAAAACACAACCTCTACGTCATCGAAGACAATGCGCAGGCCATCGGAGCTACGCATACCTTTAATGATGGAAGTAAAAAAAAGGCTGGAACGATTGGCCATGTGTCGGCGACCTCTTTTTTCCCATCTAAAAATCTGGGTTGTTATGGTGATGGTGGGGCCATCTTTACCAATGATGACGATTTGGCGCATACCATTCGGGGAATCGTCAACCACGGTATGTACAAAAGATACCATCACGATGTGGTGGGGGTTAACTCACGGTTGGATTCACTACAGGCAGCGGTGCTCCGTGCCAAGCTTCCTAAATTGAATGAATACAATGAAAAACGTCGAAATGCCGCCAGAAAATATAGCAGTGCGTTCAAAGGGCAAGAGCATATTGTCGTTCCCAAAACAGTCAATAATTGCGAGGGCATCTGCGATGTATGCGATTGCCACGTATTTCACCAATACACGTTGCAAATTACCAACGGTAAACGCGATGCGCTTGTGGCCCATTTGAATGAAAACGGGATTCCGTGCGGGGTGTATTATCCCATACCACTGCACCGCCAGAAGGCTTATGTTGATGAGCGCTATGATGAAGCCGATTTTGGGGTAACCAACCGATTGGTAGATGAGGTGATTTCTTTGCCGATGCATACCGAGCTGGATGATGAGCAAATCGATTTTATCTCCAAAACGGTTTTAGAATTTGTAAATGGATGATTTTTTTTTCGAATCAATAATCAACCAATAACCAAATAACGATTAACCACTAACTTAAACATGAAAATACTGGTGACGGGTGGCCTTGGGTTTATAGGATCCCATACGGTAGTTGAACTTCAAAATAAAGGTTTTGAAGTGTTGATAGTTGACAACCTTTCCAACGCCGATGAAAAAGTGCTCGAGGGCATTACTGCAATCACGGGCAAAACGCCAATTTTCGAGAAGTTTGATTTACGTGAAAAAGCAAAAGTCCAAGATTTTTTTGGCAGGCATAGTGATTTGACGGGGGTCATTCATTTTGCGGCCTCAAAAGCCGTTGGTGAAAGTGTCGAAAAACCTCTGCTGTACTACGAGAACAATTTGGGGGTGTTGACATACATCCTCCAAGAATTGATCAAAAAGGATGAAGCACACTTTATTTTCAGCTCTTCCTGCACGGTCTACGGGCAGGCCGATAATATGCCGATTACTGAAGATGCTCCAGTAAAGCCTGCCGAATCTCCTTATGGTAACACCAAACAGGTTGGTGAAGAAATCATTTGCGATACTTGTAAGGTAAACTCTAATCTGGCTGCGATTTCATTGCGTTATTTTAATCCCATTGGGGCACACCCAAGTACCGCGATTGGGGAGCTTCCGATTGGGGTGCCCCAAAATTTGGTACCCTTTATCACCCAGACCGGTATTGGTATGCGTGAACAACTCTCAGTCTTTGGTGATGATTATCCGACACCTGACGGCACCTGCGTTCGTGATTACATTCATGTGGTCGACCTCGCCAAAGCGCATGTAAAGGCCCTGCAACGATTGATTCAAAATGAAAATCAATCGAATTATGAAGTTTTTAATTTAGGTACCGGAACAGGAAGTTCAGTGTTTGAGGTTATTCAAAGCTTTGAACGTGTTTCAGGTAAAAAATTGAATTATAAGATTGTCGATAGAAGGCTAGGGGATGTCACCGAAGCGTATGCCGATACCACCAAGGCAAATACTATTTTGGGCTGGAAAGCAAACTCAACTTTGGATGACGCCATGAAATCAGCGTGGGACTGGGAGCAGAAAATCAGGAAGCCCCGCTCCTAAATCCTCTCCCCAAAGAAAAGATGACTTTTGTTATAAGTTTACTGTGTATTTTCTTTTTGAGGGGGCAGCACCGTGTAATTCGGTGCAGGGGTGTTTGTTATGGTTTTTTGAATAATAAACTGCAACTGATTTAATCCGTACATTTAGTTCATTGATTGACCAACAAACCCATACACTTATGAAAAATTTGTTCCTATTCTTTATCACCCTACTCTGTATTTCCCTATCCGCTCAAGACACCTACCTGCATTGTGGAAGTGTACTTGATGTTGCCTCAGGAAAAATGCTTAAAGAAAAAACCATCATCGTTTCTGGCAATACAATAAAAGCTATTGAAAATGGCTATTCCGATGCAGGTGAAAACAACGCGATTGATTTAAAAAGCAAGACCGTGTTGCCCGGATTTATCGATATGCATGTACATATTGAAGGAGAGTCCAGCCCAGCAAGATATTTGGAACGCTTTACAAAAAATGATGTGGATGTCGCTTTTCAATCGACGGTGTATGCAAAAAAAACCTTAATGGCTGGTTTCACCACGGTTCGCGATCTTGGCGGCAGTGGTGTCAATATTGCTTTGCGAAACGCCATAAACAAGGGTATTGTCATAGGGCCAAGAATTTTTACCGCAGGCAAGGCCATTGGCACCACGGGAGGCCATGCCGACCCTACCAACGGCATGCGAAAAGAGTGGATGGGTGATCCCGGGCCAAAAGAGGGAGTGGTGAATTCACCTGAAGATGCTCGAAAAGCGGTTAGGCAGCGCTACAAAGATGGGGCCGATGTCATCAAAATTACAGCGACAGGAGGTGTAATGAGCGTTGCAAAGAATGGGCAAAATCCCCAATTCATGGTTGATGAATTGGAGGCCATTGTAGAGACCGCCAAAGATTATGGCATGCTGACCGCTGCGCACGCACATGGTGATGAAGGTATGCGAAGGGCCATCAAAGCGGGAATCAAGACCATTGAGCATGGCACATTGATGAAAGAACCCACTATGGATTTGATGATCAAACACAATGCTTACTTGGTGCCAACCATTTCTGCAGGAAAGGCGGCTGCTAAAATGGCTGACATTCCTGGCTACTTGCCGCCGATTGTGGCGAAGAAGGCAAAAGAAATCGGCCCTGTCAGCGAAAAGAACTTCAAAAGGGCCTACGAGAAAGGTGTTCCCATTGCTTTTGGTACTGACGCTGGGGTTTCGCCCCATGGCGATAACGGAAAAGAATTTACCTATATGCACGAAGCAGGCATGCCCATAATCGACGCATTACGCTCTGCAACGATCACGAATGCCGAATTGCTGGGTATGGCAAATGAATTGGGGCAACTCAAAGAAGGCTTTATCGCTGACATCATGGCTGTTGAAAACAACCCCTTGGATGATGTGAAGACTTTAGAAAATGCAGTTTTCGTGATGAAAGAGGGTAAAGTGTACAAGCAATAGCTAAAAATACACCCGTACAAAAGGCATCCACGGGTCGGCATAGATGCTTCGGCCTTCGTCGTATAAGACATCATAGCGAATGCCGATGGTCACATTGCGTTGGGTGTAGCCAATGCCCATGAAAAGCGCAGGATACCAGTAGTTATCTTTAAATTCTTGTCCATTTACTTGTTGGTTGAGATTCACGCGCCATTGCTCAAATTCGCCCGAAAATTGCAGAAAAGGCCATGGGTTGTAAAAATTGATAAAACTGCCCCCGTAGGCTAAAAGCTTATTGTCGCCAAATTTTGAGTAGTTGAGGTTGAGCCCGACACCTGTGGCAAATTGGGGGCTGGCTTGATAGAGGGCACTTGGTGAAACAGCGAGATTGAAGGTGTTGTTTCCAAAACCGAGACCAATGCCCCCGCCAAAACGCACCTTGTTCCAAAAATCACTTTTGGAATTTAGTCCTTGGGCAGATAAAAACGTTCCGAACAGACCAAAGAAAGTCAGGTACAAAACACCTTTTTTTGCCGTCATAAAAAAATTGGACATAATCGTTAAATTTTTGGATAGCATCAAGATAAAGATAAGCTTAGATATGTTAAATATTGTATTTTTGATATGATTTTACCTAAAGTTTCGCAAGAACCCAGTTAATGGATAAATATTCGTTTTTAAACGCCGCACATACTTCTTTTTTCTCTGAGCTTTACGAAAAGTACCTGACCAGTCCTGATAGTGTAGAGCCTAGTTGGAGGGCTTTTTTCCAAGGGTTTGATTTTGGATTGGAGAGCTCTTTGGACGAATTGGACGTTCGACCTTCTTCGAACGGGGCTACTGCCATGGTCAACGGGCAACAGGTTGCTGTGCCACAATCACTGCAAAAAGAGTTTCAGGTCATACGCTTGATTGATGGCTATCGCTCACGGGGCCATTTGTTCACAGAGACCAATCCGGTTCGTGAACGTAGAAAATACGAGCCTACCCTTGCCCTTGAAAATTTCGGGCTTTCTGAAGCTGATTTAGATACTGTATTTGACGCGGGCAGCATCATTGGTATTGGTGCAAGTCCACTCAGAGACATCGTAGGGCACCTAGAACGTATTTATTGCGATGCCATCGGGGTTGAGTATATGTACATCCGTACCCCAGAACGCATTCAGTGGATTCAAGACTGGCTGAACGTCAATGACAACCATCCCAATTTTACTACGGATGAAAAGAAAAACATCCTCAGAAAACTGAACGAAGCGGTTTCTTTTGAGAGTTTTTTGCATACAAAATATGTTGGGCAAAAACGCTTTTCGCTAGAGGGTAATGAGTCTCTGATTCCCGCATTGGATGCCATCATCGAGAAAGCGGCCGATTCTGGCGTCAAACAATTTGTGATGGGCATGGCCCACAGAGGTCGGCTGAACGTATTGACCAATATTTTTGGCAAATCGCCCAAAGATATTTTCAGTGAGTTCGATGGTAAGGATTATGAAGAAACCATCTTTGATGGTGATGTAAAATACCACTTGGGGTGGACCTCGATGCGCGAGACCGATTCGGGCAAAATGGTCAATATGAACATAGCACCCAATCCGTCTCATTTAGAAACGGTCAACGCAATTGTAGAGGGTATTGCAAGGGCCAAACAAGACAGTTCGCATGAGGAAGATATTTCAGAAGTGCTTCCCATATTGGTGCATGGCGATGCCGCTTTTGCAGGGCAGGGCGTGGTATATGAAATCATTCAAATGGCCCGGCTGGATGGTTACCAGACCGGGGGTACCATCCATATCGTCGTGAACAACCAGATTGGCTTTACCACCAATTATTTGGATGCTCGTTCATCAACCTACTGTACCGACGTGGGCAAAGTGACCTTGTCACCGGTATTGCACATCAATGCTGACGATGTTGAAGCCGTCGTGCATGCGGCGACCTTTGCCCTCGAATACCGCATGCGCTTCAAAAGAGATGTTTTTCTTGATTTATTGGGATATCGAAAATATGGACACAATGAAGGTGATGAACCAAAATTCACCCAACCGGTACTGTACAAAGCCATCTCAAAGCATCCAAACCCAAGGGATATCTATGCAGAGAAATTATTGGCCGAAGGCATTATCAAAGAGGATTATGTGAAGCAACTTGAATCGGAATACAAAAAGAATCTTGAAGAAGATTTGATGGATTCCCGAAAGGTTGAAAAAACCCGCATCACCCCTTTCATGCAAGATGAATGGGAAGGTTTCAAGCCGGTCACCGAAGAGGCCATGCTGAAAGATATCGATACCTCTTACAATCTAAAAAAACTGGATCAAGTAGCTTCAAGTATCACTCAATTGCCAGAGGGCAAGAAATTTTTGCGAAAACTGGTTCGTTTGGTCGAAGCCCGCCACAAGATGTATTTCGAGGATAACAAATTGGATTGGGCCATGGGCGAACTCTTGGCGTATGCATCACTGATAGAAGAAGGCTTTGATGTGCGTATGACGGGCCAAGACGTTGAACGGGGTACCTTTTCGCACCGCCATGCCGTGATAAAGACCGAAATGCACGAAGAAGAAGTGATTTTGCACAATCTGCTCGGGGCGAATCAGAAAGGAACGTTCCACATTTACAATTCGTTGTTGTCAGAATATGCGGTCATGGGCTTTGATTATGGATATGCAATGGCCAGCCCAGACACCCTGACCATTTGGGAAGCACAGTTTGGTGATTTTAGCAATGGGGCACAGATTGTCATTGACCAGTACCTTTCGGCGGCCGAAGACAAATGGAAACTGCAAAACGGATTGGTGCTCTTGCTTCCGCACGGATACGAAGGGCAGGGGGCAGAACATTCATCCGCCAGAATGGAACGGTACCTGCAACTCTGTGCCAAAGACAATATGTATGTGGCCGATGTGACCACCCCGGCAAACATGTTCCACTTACTTCGCAGGCAAATGAAGGCGAAATTTAGAAAACCGTTGGTGGTGTTTACACCGAAGAGCTTGTTGCGACACCCAAAAGTGGTTTCGACAAAAGAAGAATTGGCCAAAGGCGGTTTTCAAGTGTTGATCGATGATGATTCCGTTAAAGATGGTAATGTAAAAACCTTGGTTTTCTGCACTGGTAAGTTTTATTATGATCTCTTGTCTAAACGTGAAGAACTGAACCGAGACGATGTGGCCTTGGTGCGGTTGGAACAACTTTTTCCACTTCCTGCCAAGGAAATCAGAGCGACCATCAAGAAATATAAGAATGCTGAAGAGACAGTTTGGGCCCAAGAAGAACCTCGAAACATGGGGGCTTGGGGGCATTTGTTGATGCATCTTGAAGAAGCCAAAGAATTTAGGGTGGCATCGCGACGATTTTATGGCGCACCTGCAGCAGGTAGTGCAGTGCGTTCACAACGTAGGCATGCCGAGGTGATTGACTATGTTTTTGACAAGACGAAAGATAATTTTGTAAGAAAATAAAGAATCTGACATAATCTAAAAATATGATTTTAGAAATGAAAGTGCCCTCACCGGGCGAATCCATAACCGAAGTAGAGATTGCCGAATGGCTGGTTGAAGATGGCGACTATGTAGAAAAAGACCAAGCCATTGCTGAGGTCGATTCTGATAAGGCTACGTTGGAGCTTCCTGCTGAAGAAAGCGGTACCATTACTTTGAAAGCCGAAGTGGGCGATGCGGTAGCGGTCGGTGAAGTTGTCTGCCTCATTGATACCGATGCCAAAAAACCTGATGGCGGAGGCGATGCAAAACCTGAGGAGAAAAAGACAGCTAAAAAGGAAGAACCACCAAAAAAGGAAGCGCCTAAAAAAGAGGAGTCCAAGAAAGAAACGTATGCTTCTGGCACACCATCACCTGCAGCCAAAAAGATTTTGGATGAAAAGGGCATCGAGGCGTCATCGGTCTCGGGCACGGGCCGTGACGGTCGCATTACCAAAGATGATGCCGTAAAAGCAGTACCATCGATGGGTACGCCCACGGGTGGTAGCAGAGGCGAGACCCGTTCGAAACTGTCGATGCTCCGTAGAAAAGTAGCGGAACGGTTGGTGGCCGCCAAAAATGAGACCGCTATGTTGACCACCTTCAACGAGGTCGATATGACACCGATTTTTGAGCTAAGAAAGCAATATAAAGAAACGTTCAAAGAAAAGCATGGGGTCAGCTTGGGCTTTATGTCGTTCTTTACCAAAGCGGTCATTCGTGCACTGCAAGAATATCCTGCGGTGAACTCCATGATTGATGGAAAGGAAATGATTACCTATGATTTCTGTGACATCAGCATTGCCGTTTCTGGCCCCAAAGGCTTGATGGTGCCCGTGATTCGTAATGCGGAAAACTTGACGTTCCGTGGTGTGGAAGCCGAGGTCAAACGCTTGGCACTTCGCGCCCGTGATGGAGAAATTACGGTTGATGAAATGACCGGGGGCACGTTTACCATTTCTAATGGCGGAGTTTTTGGTTCGATGTTGTCCACACCGATTATAAATCCACCACAGAGTGCCATTCTGGGTATGCACAACATTGTGGAGCGGCCAATCGTTCGCGATGAGGCCATTGCCATTGCCCCCGTGATGTACGTTGCGCTCTCGTATGACCACAGAATTATTGACGGGAAAGAATCCGTCGGATTTTTGGTTGCCGTGAAAGAAGCGTTAGAAAGTCCCGAGGAATTGTTGATGGATGGTGACGTGAAAAAAGCGTTGGAGCTTTAATCGCCAAACAATAGGTCTTCAGTTTTTTAGATACAACTTTTTCTTGCTATAGTCGATTACCGCCTTCCCCTTTTTAAGGATGTCGGCACCGATGATACCATCAACGGGCAGGGCATTGTGGTTGGTCAAAGCTTGGTTGACGTGCACCAAATCAAAAAGCACTATTTTTCGTTTCTTGATTTTCCAATCCCCGATTTTGATGGTGTTTTTGGCAGAAATCAAGGTTTCCATTTCTATGGCTCCGGCCCCGGCCGCCTTGATTTCCGTTTCTTCAGAGATGAGTTGAAAGAACTCGATTCTATCCATTCCCACACAGGTATTTGAAGCCCCGGTATCTAAAATGAACCGCCCTGAAATACCATTGATCTTGGCATTCAGTTCAAAATGATTGGTATCGGTCAAGGTCAAGGGTATGCGAACATACTTTTTGAACCTAAGGAATTTTTTAAGAGATTTCATGCGATGACATTAAAGACCTTCAAGGTTTTCAAAACCTTGAAGGTCTGAATACCTCAAAGATAATCCTATTTTTGCGGCATGTTGCTTACTGATACCCATACCCATTTGTACAGCGAGGCCTTTGATGAAGACCGTGATACCATGATGCAACGTGCAATGCGGGTTGGTGTCAAACGATTTTTTGTGCCCGCAATTGATTCTACGTATACCGAAGCGATGCTTGACCTTCAAAAGAAGTATCCTGAAAATGTTTTTTTGATGATGGGGTTGCATCCCACGCATGTGAAAGAAAATTTTAAGGAGGAACTTGCACATGTGGAAAAAATGCTGGCAAAACATACAGTCTATGCGGTCGGCGAGATTGGTATTGATTTGTACTGGGATAAAAGCTTTCTCAAACAGCAACAGGATGCTTTTGTGCACCAAATCCGCTTGGCGAAAAAATACCAGCTTCCCATAGTCATCCACAGTCGGGAATCATTTGATGAGATCTTTGAGGTTCTTGAACAGGAAAAGGACAATGATCTGTTCGGAATTTTCCATTGCTTTACGGGTACCGAAGAACAGGCAGAAAAAGCCATATCCTATAACATGAAATTGGGTATTGGGGGGGTGGTCACCTTCAAAAACGGAAAAATTGACCAGTTTTTACATCAAGTAGACTTGCAGCATATTGTTTTAGAAACTGACTCACCATATTTGGCACCCGTGCCCTATCGTGGTAAGCGAAATGAAAGCAGCTATATCATGAATGTACTTGAAAAGCTGGTTGACATATATGGATTGGAAGCTGAAGAAATAGCTAAAATCACTACCGATAACTCCAAACAGATTTTTGGAATTTAAACATATCATGGCTAGAAAGGTGAACATTTTGATGATTTATACCGGAGGAACCATAGGCATGGTCAAAGATTATGCGTCGGGTACCCTGAAGGCATTTGATTTTGATGAGCTTATCGAAAGCATTCCCGAAATCAACCAATTGGATTGCAACCTTGAGGGAATTTCTTTTGAAACGCCCATCGATTCTTCAAATATGAATCCGAAATATTGGGTTGAAATCGCCTCGATTGTTGAAGAGAATTACAATAGGTTTGATGGTTTTGTAGTCTTGCATGGCAGCGATACGATGAGTTATTCGGGATCAGCTTTGAGCTTTATGCTCGAAAACCTATCGAAACCTGTCATTTTCACGGGTTCTCAACTGCCCATTGGAGATTTGCGCACCGATGCCAAAGAAAATTTGATTACCTCTATTCAGATTGCTTCCCTTATGAAAAGTGGCAAATCGGTCATACAAGAGGTGTGTCTGTATTTCGAATATAAATTGTACCGGGCCAACCGCACCACAAAAATCAGTGCCGAACACTTTGAGGCCTTTGCATCGCCCAATTATCCGCCATTGGCCGAATCAGGAGTACATCTAAAGGTTGACGAACAATATCTATGGAAGAAACCTAAAAAACAGCATCAGCTGATGGTGCATAAAGAAATGGATTGCAACGTGGGGGTTTTGAAACTTTTTCCCGGCTTGGGCGAACCTTTTTTAAATGCTGTTTTAAATACGCCGAATTTGAAAGCATTGATTCTTGAAACCTACGGAGCGGGCAACGCCCCATTGGATGACTGGTTTCTCAAAGCTTTAAAAGAGAGGGTCGATAGTGGGCAGCACATCATAAACGTTACGCAATGTACGGGCGGTGGGGTCGCCATGGGGCAGTATGAGACCAGTGCCAAGCTTCAAAAGATAGGGTTGATAAACGGTAAGGATTTGACCACTGAAGCAGCCGTCACAAAAACCATGTACTTATTGGGCAGTGGTATTTCAAATAAAATTTTCAAGTCTGTTTTTGAAACTTCGCTACGTGGCGAAATACATTAATTAACGCCCCAAATTTCATTTAATGCTTATTTTTTTGTTAATTGGGCGGCCTAACCATTTGGAAACAGAGAGGTGGCCGAGTGGTCGAAGGCGCACGCCTGGAAAGTGTGTATACACCAAAAGTGTATCGAGGGTTCGAATCCCTTCCTCTCTGCAAGGCATTTGTAATTTTTTAGTAACGAAATTTTTTTATCTTTAACATTATTAACTAACTAAATTTAAGTTTGAACACGATGAAAAAAATATCCCTTACCCTGGCTACTGCCGGTATGTTTATTTTAGGAACCGCAACAGCATCGGCAGCAATGCTTCAAGATGAGGCAGCCGCTGAAACCAGCAAAGGTTTCACCCAAGTACTTAAAGAACAATTCATTCAAGGTGGTCCTGCCTTTATGGGCATTGTACTGCTGTGTTTGATTCTTGGGCTGGCAGTTGCCATTGAGCGTATCATTTACCTCAATCTAGCTACCACCAACACTGATAAGTTGAAGCAACAAGTGGAAGATGCCTTGGCATCAGGCGGCGTGGAAGCGGCAAAAGAAGTGTGCCGTAATACAAAAGGCCCTGTGGCTTCAATCTATTATCAAGGATTGGACAGAGCAGGTGAAGGCCTTGAATCTGCGGAAAAAGCCGTTGTGGCTTATGGTGGTGTGCAAATGGGGCAATTAGAAAAGAATGTTTCTTGGCTGTCACTTTTTATCGCCATTGCGCCCATGCTTGGGTTCATGGGTACGGTTATCGGTATGATTCAGGCATTCCAGAAGATTGCAGCTGTAGGTAACTTGAGTGCCTCGTTGATCGCAGGTGATATTCAGGTAGCACTTTTGACCACGGTATTCGGTTTGATTACTGCTATTATCCTCCAGATTTTCTACAATTACATCATCGCAAAAATCGATAGTATTGTGAACGATATGGAAGATGCATCAATCGCATTGATTGATATGTTGGCAGCACACAAGAAATAAACCAAACCGAATTAAAGGAATACTATCATTATGAACAAGATTATAAAAATCGTATTAATTGTCATTGGCTTGTTGGCAGCCGGTCTTTGGTTCGCGATGCCGGAACAAGAAGACCCAAATGCTATCAATAGCGGTGCACTGAACTTTATGTTCATCCTGATGTACCTCTTATTGGCTATCGCTGTGATTTTCAGTTTGTTTTTTGCATTGAAGAAATTATTCTCCACGCCCGGAAGCTTAAAAAAGGCATTGTTTGTCTTGGGTGGTTTGGCGGTAGTGGTGGCCATTTCGTATGGTCTTTCCTCGGGCAATGCTGAAGTCGTTGATGCCATGGCCGCACGAGGTATTGAAACTACCGAAAGTACTGTCAAAAACATCGGTGTCGGTCTGAATGTATTTTTCATTTTGACCATTGTCGCCGTTGGCGCAATGCTTTTAGGTGGATTGAAGAAAATGTTTGCTAAATAAAATTGATTTATTATGCCTAGAAGAAAAGGAGCACCTGAGGTAAATGCAGGCTCGATGGCAGACATCGCATTCTTGCTTTTGATTTTTTTCTTGGTGACCACCACGATTGAAACCGATGCAGGTTTGGATAGGATGTTGCCGCCAATGGAGCCGCCAGAAAATCAAGAAGATGTGGTCATTAAGCAGAAAAACATCTTTACTGTCAACATCAATAGAAATGGCCAGTTGTTGGTGGAGGATGAGTTGATGGATTTGAAAAAGTTGCGTGCTGCCGCGGTTGCATTTTTGGATAACGGCGCCGATGGAAGTTGCAACTATTGCAAAGGAAGAAAAGACCCTCAATCTTCAGATAATCCAGAGAAGGCTATTATCTCGCTAAAGAACGACAGGGAAACTAAGTATTCCACATACATAACCGTTCAAAACGAATTGGTGGGCGCTTACAACGAACTGCGTGACCGTGAGGCACAAAGGTTGTACGGGCGTGACTTTACCGAGATGGAGTCAAAATATTTGAATCCAGAGACCCCTTCGGCTGAGCGAGATGATTTGAAGGAAAAGGTTGAGCGAATCCAAAAGATGTATCCTCAAAAATTGTCTGAGGCTGAAACAACATCTAGTTAAAAATTAAAGAACACAGAAAATGGCAAAATTTGCTAAAAAGAAAGATGGAGATTTACCCGCAGTGTCGACGGCATCATTGCCCGATATTGTATTCATGCTCTTGTTTTTCTTTATGACGGTGACCACAATGAAAGACAGTTCGTTACTGGTACAGAATACATTGCCCAACGCTAGCGAAATCAAAAAGCTGGAGAAAAAAGATAGGGTAATCTATATCTATGTGGGCAAGCCAACAAGAGAATATCAGAGTGTTTTTGGTACCGAGGCAAGAATTCAATTGAATGATAAGTTTGCAGATGTTGAAGAAGTTGGATCCTACATTTTGGCTGAACGTGCCAAAAAACCACAAGAGCTTCAAAATGTATTGACCACTGCACTCAAGGTCGATAAAGAGGCTAATATGGGCATAGTCTCTGACATTAAACAAGAATTGCGTAAAGTAAATGCATTGAAAGTAAACTATACCACGTATGAGGGTGATGCTTTCAATAACTTGCAATAAGTAAACACTTAGATTTAGTTAAAACGCTCCAAGATATAAACTTGGAGCGTTTTTTGTTCAAATCACTTCAATGGGTAGAACAATTCTTTTCATTTTTGGTTGCTGTTTTGGCCATTTAATGGTAGCCCAAGTGTATGATGAAAGTGAGCTGGTGGGCACAAAGTATCTTGAAGACCAGTTCTATACCGCAATAGGGTACAATATTCTATTGAATGAACCCGAAGTGGTCGTTCAAAGAAACCTGTCTTACAACCTGCAACTGGGGTTTATAAAAGATATGCCCTTGAACCAAAGAAGAAATGTGGCATTGGGCCTGGGCCTGGGTTATGCAACAAACTCTTATTATACCAATTTGAGGGCAAGTGAAACAGCCCAAGGAGTAACGTATGAAGTTGCAGATGAAGAAGGTTTTAAGAGAAGCAAATTCGAAACGCATGCCCTTGAAGTCCCTTTTGAGTTTCGATGGCGTACTTCTACAGCTACCACTTATAAGTTTTGGAGGATTTATACAGGCTTCAAAATGGCCTATATTTTTTCGAGACGCTCAAAGTTTGTTGCCGAAAATGTGGATAATAGCTTTCAAAATGAGGACATCCAAAATCTACAATATGGGCTTATGCTCAACTTTGGGTATAACACCTTCAACATTCACGCCTATTATTCGTTGAATCCATTGTTGGAAAAGGGAACGGTATTACAAGACGGAACCACTATCGATGATTTGAGAACATTGCGCGTGGGTGTCATTTTCTATATACTATAGCCAGTATTTGAACGTGAACAATTGAGAGAAAACCCCGAGAAAAAAACCTATCAACAATTCCGCCACGCTGTGGGCTTTTAGATAGAGCCTTGAGGTAGTGACCAATCCGGTCAAAAGTGTCAAGAGGCCCAAAGCCAGGGTGATATTGGTTTCAAAATGGATGCTCAATCCTACCACATAGATCAATATACTGCCCATGCCCAATAGGTGCATACTGGTCTTGATTTTAAAAAAAAGGATGAGCAAGGTAGCGCTGACGGCCACCAACAAGCCCGCAAAGAAGTAATAAAGCTCACTGATATAGTTTTGTGCAATGACTTTATACAATACCATGGTATAGAGCACGATACTGATGACCAAGGGATAGATGCGTTCTTTCAACGAAGGGATGAACACCGAGCTGACCAACCCCATATTTCTTAATATCAAGAAAAAAATAATCGGAATGATGACCGTCAGAATGAAAATGGGCAAAATATTGCCGCTTTGCAATTCAAGCGGCACATATTTGGGTGTGACCAGAAAATAGGCCACGGTACCACCAATAGGAACGAACAACGGATGAAATATGTAAGAGATGGCGGTAAAGAAATTGCGCATCAAATTTGTTTTCTGAGTCTCGCAACGGGTATATCCAATTGTTCACGGTATTTAGCCACTGTTCTCCTCGCTATGGGATAGCCTTTCTCCTTTAAAAGCTTGGCCAATTTATCATCGGTCAAAGGTTTTTTCTTGTCTTCTTGGCCAATCACAGTTTCGAGAATCTTCTTGATTTCTTTTGTGGACACATCTTCGCCCTGATCGTTCTTCATTGACTCAGAGAAAAAATCCTTTATAAGTTTGGTGCCATAGGGGGTGTCAACGTATTTGCTGTTTGCCACTCTCGAAACCGTAGAGACATCCATCTGAATTTTGTCGGCGATATCTTTCAAAATCATAGGGCGTAGTTTGCGTTCGTCACCTGTAAGAAAGTATTCCCGCTGGTATTCCATGATGGTGTTCATGGTCACAAACAGCGTTTGTTGGCGCTGTTTGATGGCATCGATGAACCATTTGGCCGCATCCAACTTTTGTTTGATGAACAGCACGGTATCTTTTTGGGATTTTGTTTTCTCTTTGGCATTTTTATAGCCTTTGAGCATATTGCTATACTCTTTTGAAACGTGCAATTCTGGGGCATTTCTGCCGTTCAGGCTCAATTCGAGCTCGCCATCCACAATACGAATTGAAAAATCGGGTACGACATGCTCGACGATTCGATTGTTTCCGGAGTATGAACCCCCTGGTTTTGGATTCAACTTCTCAATTTCTGCAATCGCCTCCTTGAGTTGGTCTTCAGAAATAGCATGCTTTTGTATGAGCTTGTCGTAATGCTTTTTGGTGAACTGCTCGAATGATTTTTCCAATATTTCGGTGGCCAGTTCAATCGACCCTGTGGTTTCTTTTCTTTTGAGCTGTATGATTAGACATTCATCAAGGCTTCGCGCGCATACACCCGGAGGATCCAATTCTTGCACCACCTTAAGCACTTTTTCAATGGTGTCTTCCTCAACATAAATATTCTGTGTAAAGGCCAGATCGTCACGTATGTCGGCAAGAGGTCTTCTGATATATCCGCTTTCATCGACACTGCCCACCAAAAACTCTGCAATGGCCCATTCGTCATCGCTAAGGTAGACGGTATTCAACTGGTTCAATAAATATTGATGGAATGACACGCCTGCGGCATAGGGCACATTCTTTTCCTCATCATCTGAGCTGTAGTTATTGGCACGCGTTCGATAATCGGGAATGTCATCATCACTCAGATATTCGTCTATGTTGATATCATCGGCAGCGATACTTTCACTGTCATTGGTGTCATCATAAACATCATCGTAAGCATCTTCAAAAGCATCTGAATCACTTTCAGCCTTGCCGCCTTCAAGTGCCGGATTTTCCTCCAACTCTTGCTTTAACCGCTGCTCAAAAGCCTGCGTGGGCAACTGGATCAGTTTCATCAACTGTATCTGTTGTGGCGAAAGCTTCTGTGAGAGCTTAAACTGTAAGTGCTGTTTGAGCATAAGAGTTAATTCTTGCTTTAGCTATAAAGTTAAAAAGATTTCCCTTTAAAATTCAGCGTTTTGGGGAGTTCTGGGGAAAGGTATCACGTCTCTAATATTGCCCATGCCCGTTGCAAACTGAACAAGGCGCTCAAAACCAAGGCCAAAACCGCTGTGTTCGGCAGTGCCAAATTTTCGAAGCTCAAGATACCACCAAAGTTCTTCTTCAGGAATGTCTAAATCAGCCATTTTTTGCTTCAATACGTCAAATCGCTCTTCACGTTGTGAACCACCGACAATCTCACCAATACCAGGAAAAAGCACATCCATCGCTCGAACTGTCTTTTCGTCTTCATTGAGGCGCATGTAAAAAGCCTTGATCTTGGCCGGATAATCAAAAAGAATAACGGGGCATTTAAAATGCTTCTCTACCAAAAAACGCTCATGTTCACTTTGCAGGTCGGCACCCCACTCATCAATCACATACTCAAATTTCTTTTTCTTGTTGGGCTTTGAATTTCTGAGAATGTCGATTGCTTCGGTATAGGTGACCCTTTTAAAATTGTTGTCGACCACAAAGCGCAATTTTTCCAGAAGTGCCATTTCACTCCTCTCGGTTTGTGGTTTTGACTTTTCCTCATCCAAAAGACGTTGTTCCAAAAACCGGAGGTCATCCTGACAATTGTCCAGGACATATTTTAGCACCCATTTGATAAAATCCTCGGCCAAATCCATGTTCATGTCCAAGTTGTAGAATGCCATTTCGGGCTCAATCATCCAGAATTCGGCCAAGTGGCGCGAAGTGTTTGAGTTCTCTGCCCTAAAAGTCGGTCCGAAAGTATACACTTTACCAAGCCCCATGGCATAAGCCTCGGCCTCTAGTTGCCCAGAAACGGTCAAATTGGTTTCCTTTCCAAAGAAATCCTCTTTATAATTGACGGCTCCGTCATCATTCAATGGCGGATTTTTGGCATCAAGGGTGGTCACCCGAAACATTTCGCCCGCACCTTCAGCATCAGAACCAGTGATGATCGGTGCATGGAAGTAATAAAATCCATTCTGCTGAAAATAACTGTGTACGGCAAATGCCAATGCTGCACGCACCCGCATGACCGCGGAAAACGTGTTTGTGCGTACCCGAAGATGCGCCTTTTCCCTCAAAAACTCCAAAGAGTGTTTTTTGGGTTGAATAGGATAGGTTTCTGGATCGGCACTGCCATGAACAAAAATATCAGAAACTTGAATCTCGACACTTTGCCCACGCCCCATGCTCTCTACCAAAGCCCCGGTAACCCGAATGGCCGCCCCAGTGGTTATCGATTTTATGAGGTTCTCATCAAAATTTTCAAAATCAACGACACATTGTATGTTCTTGATGGTCGACCCGTCATTGAGGGCGATAAAACGATTGCTGCGAAACGTTTTTACCCATCCGTTGACCATCACCTCTTGTGATTGTGGTTTGGTCGAAAGCAGTTTTTTGATTGAAATTAATGACATCACAAACGATTCAAATTAAGGCGCAAAGATAAGTTTTTGGCCAGAAAGGGAAATATGGAACGTTTCTAAAATCAGTCTTTGTCCAAACTTTCGTCCTGTTTGGGCAAAATGTCAATTTGTGGTTTTTTGAGCACTTGCTTATTGGCAATACTTCGCTCAAGGGAAAGCAATAATGAGGGCAGCAAAATCAAATTCGCCAGCATGGCAAAAAGCAATGTGGCCGATACCAGGGCACCCAAAGCCACAGTGCCGCCAAAACTTGAGATGATAAATACCGAAAATCCGAAAAACAACACGATGGAAGTATAGAACATGCTCACGCCTGTCTCTCTCAGTGCTGCATATACCGATTTCTTGATTTGCCATCGGTTGGCAATGAGTTCTTGGCGGTATTTGGCCAAAAAATGGATGGTATCATCAACTGAAATACCGAAAGCAATACTGAATACCAAAATGGTAGAAGGTTTTATGGGTACGCCCAAAAAGCCCATAAGGCCAGCAGTGATGACCAACGGCAACAGGTTGGGCACCAACGAAATCACGATCATTCTGAATGACCGGAACAGGTAGGCCATAAACAATGAAATCAGACCAATGGCCAAAGCCAATGAGATCAACAGGTTTTTGACCAGATATTTTGTGCCCTTCAAGAAGAGCAATGCTTTACCGGTCATGTACACATTGTAACGTTCGGCTGGGAAGATTTTTGCGATGGACTTGATCAGATCACTTTCAATTTCCTCCATTCGGCTGGTCTTGACATCACGCATAAAAGTGGTGATCCGTGCGGTTTGGCCCGTACTGTCCACAAAACTTTCCAAAAGATTGGCTTCGCCTGACGATTTTCGAGCGGCGTCGAGTATGAACGTATTTTCTTGGGAAGTAGGCAATTGATAATATTTTGGGATGCCATTATAAAAAGCCTGTTTTGAATATTTGGCCAGATTGACCACAGAAACGGGTCTTGACAATTCATCAATTGCATTGATCTCATCAGAAAGTTGGTCCATTCTACGGAGTGTGGCCAATTTCAATACCCCGTTTTTTCTTTTCGTATCGACTACAACTTCTACGGGCATGATACCATCAAACTCTTCTTCAAAAAAACGGATGTCTTTAAAAAAAGCGGCGTCTTTGGGTAGGTCTTCGATGCGGCTTCCAGTAATCTTTATCTGGTAGATGCCAATGATACTTAAAATGAGTACCACTATTGAAATAATATAAACGGGCACTCTCTTATGGCGCACCATACGCTCCATCCAACTTACGAACAGATCAATCCACTTTTTGTTGAGATGCTTCAAGTGTTTGCGCTTTGGCAGCGGCATAAAACTATAAATGATGGGAATGATCAACAACGACAAAATGAAAATGCAGACAATATTTATTGATGCGACGATACCGAATTCTTTCAACAGGTCACTGTCTAAAATGATGAAAGTAGCAAAACCTGACGCCGTGGTGATGTTCGTCATCAAGGTGGCATTGCCAATTTTTGAAATTACCCGTTGCAATGAAAGGGCCTGGTTGCCATGTTTCTTTACCTCTTGCTGATATTTATTGATCAGGAAAATACAATTGGGGATACCAATTACGATAATCAAAGGCGGAATCAATGCCGTTAGAATGGTGATTTCGTATTGAAAAAGGCCCAAAAATCCAAAGGCCCACATCACCCCGATGATGACCACACACATTGATATGAGGGTGGCACGGAAACTCCTGAAGAAGAAAAAGAAGATGATGGAGGTTACCAATAGTGCGGCAAGAATGAACTTTCCTATTTCGTCAATGATGATTTTTGCATTCCATGTTCTGATATAGGGCATGCCCGATACCCGCACATCGAGTCCGGTTTCACCTTCAAAATTTTCGACCAAGTTTTTGAGGTCGTTTAAGATAAATTCGTTGCGTACCGTCGTGTTCAGAATGTCTTTGTCAAGGTAGGCTATGGTGCGGACAGACCCGCTTTCTTTGTTGAAAAGCAAGTCTTCATAAAAGGGCATCTCTTCAAACAAATGTTTTTTAAGGCTATCGATCTCTTGCTTTGTTCCGAGACTACCGTTTACCAATGGTTTTAAACGGAATGACTGGGTTTCATTGTCTTTGACCAGTTCTTGAAGGTTTTCGATGGAGACCGTGTAATCAACTTCGGGCATCGCCTCTAACTGTTTGCTGAGCTTGTTCCAACGGTTGAGGTTCTCAACAGTGAACAAAAGCGAATCTTTTATGGCAAAGACAATGGCGTTGTCTTCTTGGCCGAAAAGCTTGACAAAAGCCTCATATTGAACAGTTTCCGGATGTTCGTCGGGCAAAATGTTGGCCTCTGTATTTGAGAAGCGCATGTTTTTCCACTGCAATGCCAAGAACACAGTGATTCCTGCCAATACCAATAAAATTAGGATGCGGTTTCGTAAAATAAGACGAGAGATCTTGGGCCAAAATCCTTGGGTAAGCTTTTTTACCATTCAAAAAATTCTGTTGGCAAAGGTAGAAAATGAACCGCCGAGAACCTAAATAAAATGAAGGAAGGAGAAGGGTTTTTCCGTTTTAGACTTTCATGATTTCACCCTCTTTCGCTTCCAATACCGAGTCGACTTTATTGCTGTAGGTATCGGTCAATTCTTGAACATCAATTTCGGCATTGGCCAAAAGGTCTTCAGAAATATCCAATTTCTTTAGGTCTTTGTTGGCTTCTTGGCGGGCGTTTCTGATACTGACCTTGGCATCTTCGGCCTCAGATTTTGCCTGTTTGACCAATTGTTTTCTACGCTCTTCGGTCAAAGGAGGCACATTGATGATGATCATTTCACCATTGTTCATGGGGTTGAACCCCAGATTAGAGTTGATAATGGCCGTTTCAATATCTGGGAGAATACTTTTTTCCCACGGCTGAACCGAAATGGTCCGGGCATCAGGGGTGTTGATGTTCGATACTTGAGACAATGGCGTTTGCGAGCCATAATACTCAACCATCACTGTAGATAACATGACAGGGCTTGCCTTGCCTGCACGAATTTTGACGAAGGCCTTTTCTAGGTGCAGCATGGCATCATCCATACTTTCCTTGGCAGCATCAAGAATAAATGTAATTTCTTCGTTCATCGTTTTTCTGTTTTTACTCGATAATCGAGATTTGAATGCTCCGACACTTGCGCCGAAATCTAAAACAAAGTTTTTTTTTAATGCCTCATGGGCTTTCCCAGAGGTAGCTAATATCAACAATTATGCCTATTACACATTGACAACGGTTCCTATATTTTCCCCTGAGACTATTTTCATGAGGTTGCCACGGGTATTCATATCAAATACGACGATGGGCAATTCATTTTCTTGGCTCAATGTAAATGCGGTGGTGTCCATCACCTTTAATCCTTTGGATAGCACATCACTAAAAGTAATGGAATCAAATTTCGTCGCGGCTTTATCTTTTTCTGGGTCGGCGGTATAGATACCATCAACCCTGGTTCCCTTTAAAATCACATCGGCATCAATTTCAATGGCCCGTAAAACTGCTGCGGAATCTGTAGTGAAATAAGGATTTCCCGTGCCACCCCCAAAAATGACCACACGGCCTTTTTCCAAATGTCGAATGGCCCTTCTTCTAATGAAGGGCTCGGCGACTTCGTTGATTTTAATGGCCGATTGAAGACGGGTTTCCACCTCAACCGCTTCTAGGGCACTTTGCAGGGCCAAACCATTGATGACCGTGGCCAGCATGCCCATGTGGTCGCCTTGAACACGGTCCATGCCCTGACTGGCGCCTGCCAAGCCACGAAAAATATTGCCACCACCGATCACAATGGCCACCTCTATGCCTTTCTTAACCACTTTTTTGATGTCTTCGGCATATTCAGCCAGTCTTTTGGGATCGATGCCATATTGGCGCTCTCCCATCAAAGCTTCACCGCTTAACTTGAGTAAAATTCTTTTGTAATGCATTCGGCATTTTTGAAGTCCGAACAAAAATAATCAAAATAATGAACCCGATAGATGCCTTGAAACAGGACTCGAGAAAGTTGTTGCAATAAAAAAACTGTATTTTTTGTAACCTTTTATAAAAATGCCAGTTTACCTTTTGAACACACAAACCAGACCTAGTTGGAAGCACTGACCGACAACGTTTTAATGAAAAAAGTCAAGGCAGGTGACCTCGATAAAATGGGGTTGCTCTACGAGCGTCATAAAAAGCGTTTGTTCGGGTTCTTTTACAACATGAACAGCAACGCTTCATTGAGTGAAGACTTGGTTCAAAATGTATTCATACGCATGATAAAGTACAAACATACATTTACAGGAGAGGGTTCTTTTTTGGCTTGGATGTTCACTACGGCGCGCAATGTGAACCATGACCATTTCAATAAGCGGAAGAAAGCCTACAACGAACGCGAACTGTCTGCTGTGGAATATAAGTTGCAAGCCCATTCAGACACTGAGAAAGTGATTGAAAACCATGAAGATCGGCAATTGTTGCGATTGGCCCTTAATCGATTGGATGCAGAGAAAAAAGAAGTGCTCGTGCTCAGTAAGTTGAAAGAAATCAAGTTCAGTGAAATAGGCGAGATCATGGGCTGTAGCGAAGGCGCTGCCAAAGTAAAAGCCCACAGGGCATTGAAAGAACTGCGAAGTATTTTTCTACAATTACAAACCCGATGAAAATGGAGAAAGAAAGATTTGAACTATTGGCCATCGATTATTTAAGAGGTGGCTTGGAAGGGAAGGATAAAAAAGTCTTTGAGGATTATTTAAAGAAAAATCCAGAGGCAATAGCAACCTTTGAAGAGCTCAAGGAGTCATGGCATTTGATGGATTCGCTCTCGACACCGGAAACTTCTGCAGCAATGGATGCACGTTTTTTTGAATTTCTACATGCCGAAACAGAAAAGAATGCCGGAAAACAGGGCGGCTGGATTGATAATCTGTCAAATTCACTCAAGTATTTGTTCAGACCACAACTGGCTTATGGGTTGATTTTGCTCGGTATCGGGCTGGCGGTTGGTTACTTTTTAAACTCCAACGATAATGCACAGGTCATTGAAAAAACTGTGGTTTCAAATCAAGAGACCGAAGACGTGCGTGAAAAATTGGTGTTGACCCTGTTGGAGCAGCCTTCGGCAAACAAACGATTACAGGGCGTAAGTGAAGCAGGTAAAATAGAAAGTGTTGATGAGCAGGTGATGGCGGCCTTGTTGCAAACATTGAACAACGATCCAAATACAAACGTTCGGCTCGCCGCTATTGAGTCTTTGACAAACTATGTTGACAATCCTATGGTACGACAGGGCTTGGTGCAATCCATCCCTAACCAAGGGTCGCCCATTGTACAGGTGACCTTGGCAAACCTGATGTCTGCATTGCAAGAGAAGAAATCCATAGCACCGTTTCGAAAGCTTTTGAAAGAA
Organism: Allomuricauda sp. d1; assembly: GCF_039592695.1. NCBI lineage: Bacteria > Pseudomonadati > Bacteroidota > Flavobacteriia > Flavobacteriales > Flavobacteriaceae > Allomuricauda > Allomuricauda sp. d1. The sequence goes on from NZ_JBBUTK010000002.1 coordinate 621,434, forward strand.
AAGAAGTTGGACACAGCCGTGAAGAAAAAAATTGAAAATACCATAGAATCCATCATATAGTTTATTCATCTGTCCTGAGCATAGTCGAAGGATCAATCTGTTCCGCGGGAACAAAATCAAATCACGAACAGTCATCCCGCAGGTGCGGGAGGCATAAAACAAAAAGAATGAAACGATTATTAGTTAAAATGGGCCTGCTCTTTGCCGTACTGCCATTGAGTTTATGTGCCCAGAAAGCAGCGTTTAATGAAACGATCACAAAAGAAGTTGTGTTTGTGCAACAAAGTACCGAGAACACCTTGATTTTAAAAAACATCTTTGGTTCCATCACTGTTGAGGGATATGATGGCGATACGGTTATTTTGGTGGCCGATAAGACCATAAAAGCCCGCACTCAAGAAGATTTGGAATTGGGCAAAAAAGAGTTGCAACTAAAGATTATGAATGAGGGCAATGAGATAATCGTTCACCCTGATGCACCTTACATTGAATTTAACCGACAAGGGTTGAAGTTTGATTGGTGCGGTGATAATTATGAAGAGCCGAAGTACAAGCACCAGATGGATTTTAAGCTAAAGGTGCCAAAAAATATCAGGCTGGATTTGGGTACGGTAAACGACGGTGAGATTCTGGTTCAAAATATGAGGGGTAACTTCTTAAAAGTGGGGAATATCAATGGTGGTATTGAATTGAATGACGTAACTGGGGTCACTGACCTAAACTGTATTAACGGAGATGTTTCGATTACATACGTCGATAATCCCAAAAAATCTTCAACGTATTATTCATTGAATGGGGATATCAACATCAGTTTTCAAAAAGACCTCTCTGCCAATGTATCCTTCAAAACCATGAATGGCGAGCTCTATACCGATTTTGATGTTGAACGGCAGTTTATGGACACCGAAAAAACAAATGAACGAGATAAGGCGAGATTCAAGTATGAAGTGACCCCAAAACTACAAATTGGTAGCGGTGCCATAGCCCTAGACTTTGAAACCTTAAACGGAAATGTATTCATCAAAAAAATATAATCATGAAAAAGAGTAATATACTATTGGCAGTTTTGGCAGTGTTCGTAATGAGTGCGGTACAGGCCCAAAAAAAGGAAATGGACTTGTTTACCATCCCACTCAGTAACCCAGGTAAGCCAGGGGTACTTGAAGTAGAGCAGATATCAGGATCCATCACAGTAGTCGCCTATGATGGCACGGAGGTTATTGTGAAAGCTTCAATAAGTGAAGGGCTTGGCGATTGTGCGGATTGTGGCCGTAAGGGGATGAAAAAAATATCGGGATCCAGTGTCAATATATCTGGGGAAGAGAATGGAAACGTAGTTGAAATCCATAATGAAATCTGGAACAAGAAAACAGATTTGGATATTAAAGTACCTAAAAATTTCTCATTGAAATTGGGTACTGTCAATGATGGAGACATCTATGTGGAAGGTGTCAACGGCGAAATGGAAATCAGCAATGTCAACGGCCACATTACCCTTAAAGATGTCAGTGGTTCTGCTACGACCGATACGACCAATGGCGAAGTGAAAGTGAATTTCAATAGCATAAAGAATGGTGCTGATATGGCTTTCAGCAGTTTCAATGGCAATGTTGAAGTGACTTTTCCGAGTTCGTTAAAGGCCAATGTGAAGGCCAAATCAGACATGGGTGATATTTACACCGATTTTGACATGGCCGTGATAGAAAACAAACCCCAGGTAGAACGCGGGCAGTCATCAAAGGGCTATAAAGTGAAGCTTGAGCAGTGGGTGCGGGGCACCATCAATGGCGGTGGGCCTGAAATGCTTTTTAAGACCTTTAATGGTGATGTCGTGATTAAGTCCAATTAAGCTCAAATACCAATTTCTATTCTAATGAAGCGTATGAAAGTGTACATACATGCCTTATTAATTTGTGCCGGCCTATCCTCTTTTTCCCAAGGTGTTAGTAAGTCTATATTGGAAGAGATAAAGCATAGATCGGAACAATCTCATTCCGATGCTCTAATAATAATCAAAGATGGAAAGGTAATTCATGAGAATTATTTTGGAAAAGCTGAAAAACCAATTTATATCGCTTCAGCGGGCAAATCCCTTACTAGTTTGGCCATTGGAAAGCTTATTGACAAGAAGCTTTTAGATTCTCTTGATCAACCAATTTATACCATTTACCCAGAATGGAAACAGGGTAGGAAGAAAGATGTAACAGTACGAATGCTTATGAATCATACCTCTGGTATTCAAAATAATCTGAATGCCAGTATAGAACTGGAACCCGCTCCTGACTATAAAGTAGACAATATCGTTAAGCTTGCCTTGGCTGCGGAGCTCACAGATGACCCTGGCAGCAGTATAATCTATAACAATAAGGCCGTTGCTTTATTGGGCGGTATTGTTAAAAAGCTGTCAGGTAGTAATTTCGATGATTTTTTTGCTAAGGAATTCTTTGAACCGATGAATATTGTCGACTATGAATGGATTAAGGATAAATCTGGAAACCCCACCGTTCATGGGGCTTTTGTCATCAAAGCTTCGGATTTGGCAAAGTTTGGAATTTTGATACTCAATGATGGGGTATACAAGAATGCCCGCATAATAAGTGAAGAGTGGATCGATGAATCTTTAAAACAGAGCCAAGAGTTCACTCCAATCTGGGGTTTATTATGGTGGCGGCTTCCAGAATATGAGAAGCGTATAATTGATGACTCAATTTGGTCATCATGGAAAGAGGCTGTTGTTGATGGGGCCTTTCTTGATAAAATGCTTCCTATAAAAGACAAGGTATTTGATTCAAAAGATCAGTTCTATGCAGCTATGGAACATATTCTTGGAGAACAGTGGCCAGAGGCATTGAACAGAGAACTCCCCAAATCCATAAAGTTAAGTAGAAGAATTTACGGAGAGAAAATAATGGCCTATTATGCCGATGGTTACCGAGGAAACTATCTGGTAATAATCCCAGAAACTAAAATCATCGCCGTAAGATGTGCAGATTCTCAAGGGTTCGATTATAAAACTGATTTTTTCCCTGAATTTGTGAGCTTAGTCTCTAAGCTATAACATCAAAAAAGCCCCGACCTATGGTCGGGGCTTTTTTATATATCCAAATATGAGTTAACCCAAAGCGACGCGCTGAAAACCAGTGACTTCCAAATTAGAGTCTACTGACTTCACGTATTGCGCAACACTTTGCTTACTGTCTTTGATAAAAGCTTGGTTCACCAAGGTGTTGTCTTTGAAGAAGCGCTTCAACTTGCCTTTGGCGATGTTATCCAACATGGCTTCGGGCTTGCCCTCTTGACGCAATTGATCTTTGGCAATTTCGATTTCCTTATCGATAACGCTCTGGTCAACACCCTCTTCATTCAATGCGACAGGATTCATCGCAGCGGCTTGCATGGCCACATCTTTTGCAGCCTCTGCAGCACCGTCGACAGCTGCTGAAAGACCGACCAAGGTGGCAATCTTATTACCTGCGTGAATATATGAGCCAACAAACGGTGCACTCAATGTCTCGAAGCTTCCGATTTCGATTTTCTCGCCTATGACACCAGTCTGTTCGGTCAGTTTTTCGGCTACGGTCATACCATTGTAACCGGCTTGCAAGAATGCATCTTTGTTGTCATGGCCGAGGGCCAAATCGGCCAATTCTTTGGCCAAGGTCACGAAAGATTCGTTTTTGGCAACAAAGTCTGTCTCACAATTCAGAGAGATAATGACACCTTCTGTATTGTCATCATTGACTTTGGCAATGGCAGCTCCTTCAGAAGAATCTCTGTCTGCCCTTTTTGCAGCAACTTTCTGCCCCTTTTTGCGTAGAATCTCAATGGCTTTGTCAAAATCACCATCAGCTTCTACCAATGCCTTTTTACAGTCCATCATTCCTGCGCCGGTGGCCTTTCTTAATTTATTTACATCTGCGGCTGTTATGTTTGCCATGATTTGAGTTTTTATTGTCTTTCCCGCGAAAGCGGGAATCTGTATTGTTTATGATTCAGTTAATTTTTATTCAACCCCACCTTTGGCCTTGTCTTGCCAATCCTTTAGCTCATCCCACTTGTCATCAGCGGCCATTTTAGCCTGTTTTGGCCAAGAGGTCGGATCCAAATGTGCCATTCTTGAACTTGCCTCAGTCAAAATTTCTTTGATGGCATCAGGCTTTGCTTTTGAAAGCTCTCTATAAGTTCCCACACCAGCTTTGACCAATGCTTCTGCAGCTTTAGGGCCGATACCTTCAATTTTGGTCAGGTCGTCTGCCTTTTCAGTTTTCTTGGGCTTTTCGGTTTTTGGTGCTTCCTTTTTAGGGGCTGCTTCTTTTTTGGCTTTTGACTTTTCTTCTTTTTTTGGTTCTTCTTTCTGAACCTCTTCTTCTGATTCAGCTAATGAAAGGCTTTCACTTTCTTCGGCAACCGGTTCTCCATCTTCATCACCAATGACCATTGCAGTGGTTTTAGAAGTATCCACTATTTCTTCTTCTTCAGTACTTTCTTGCTGTTTTTCATTTCTGCGTTCGGCCAAACCTTCTCCCACGGCATCGGTCACCGAAGCCATGATGACTTCGATTGATTTACCGGCATCGTCATTCGATGGTATCACAAAATCAATGTCTCTTGGATCAGAATTGGTATCGACCATCGCAAAGATTGGGATGTTCAATTTTTGGGCCTCTTTTACCGCGATGTGCTCACGCATGGTATCGACAATAAAAATAGCACCTGGCAAACGTGTCATATCGGCTATGGAGCCCAAGTTCTTTTCGAGTTTTGCACGAAGACGATCAACCTGTAGGCGTTCTTTTTTGGAAAGGGTGTCAAACGTACCGTCTTTTTTCATACGGTCGATGGATGCCATCTTTTTGACCGCCTTTCGAATGGTCACAAAGTTGGTCAACATACCACCTGGCCATCTTTCGGTGATGTAGGGCATGTTCACTTTTGAAACCTTATCGGCAACAATGTCTTTGGCTTGTTTCTTTGTGGCGACGAAAAGTATTTTTCGCCCTGATGCGGCAATTTTTTTAAGGGCCTCGTTGGCCTCTTCTAATTTTGCCGCGGTTTTGTAAAGATTGATAACGTGAATTCCGTTGCGCTCCATATAAATGTAGGGAGCCATGTTCGGATTCCATTTTCTGGTCAGGTGACCAAAATGTACGCCTGCCTCAAGCAGGTCTTTGATTTCTGTTCTAATTGCCATTTTTCGTATTTAGTTTACGTTCCGTTGAGATAGCAATGGTCAGGTGGTCATCACATTCTGCGAATCGCCCTGGCCATTTAGATGCTAAACTAATATCCAAAAGAGCCGATTTTTTTGCTCTTTGGAGCAACGACAACTGGGTTATAAATGAATCCTGATACTGTTCTGCACCAGGATTTTCAATGAACTTAAATATATAGTGATGCGATAAAACGCATCGAAAATGCTTAACGCTTAGAGAACTGGAATTTCTTACGGGCTTTCTTTTGACCGTATTTCTTACGCTCAACCATTCTTGGGTCACGTGTCAACAAACCTTCTGGTTTTAGAACACCTCTGTGCTCTTCGTCGATTTCACAAAGGGCCCTTGACAATGCCAAACGAACCGCTTCGGCCTGGCCTGTAATACCGCCGCCATACACGTTGACACTGACATCATAGTTTCCTTCATTCTCGGTCAAAGCAAAAGGCTGTTTCACCTTGTACTGTAACGTACCCGTGGTGAAATAATCTTCCAATTTTCTTTTGTTAACCGTAATGTTGCCTTTTCCTTCAGAGAGATATACTCGGGCCACCGCGGTTTTTCTTCGTCCGATTTTGTGAACTACTTCCATTATTTGTAGTCGTTTAAGTTAATAGCTTTTGGCTTTTGGGCCTCCTGGTCGTGCTCAGTGCCGACATAAACCTTTAGATTTCTGAAAAGCTCGGCTCCCAGACGATTTTTTGGCAACATGCCTTTGACTGATTTTTCGATCAATCGCTCAGGATGTTTGTCCAACAATTCCTTGGCGGTCGTAGAACGTTGTCCACCAGGATATCCCGTATATCTCAGGTAAACTTTGTCATTCCATTTATTGCCGCTCAACTGTATTTTTTCAGCATTGATGACAATCACATTGTCACCACAATCTACATGTGGTGTAAAATTGGGCTTGTGCTTACCACGAAGTATTTTCGCCACTTTAGACGCCAATCTGCCCAAGGTCTGGCCTTTGGCATCAACCAATAACCACTCTTTGTTGACCGTGGCCTTATTGGCAGAAATTGTCTTATAACTTAATGTATCCACTTCTCTTGAATTAACAGGTTTGTAAACCATTCCCGTTTAACGGGCTGCAAATGTACGATTATTACATAAAATTACAAACGACTGATTCGTAATATTTTTTTGGTTTTTTTGCTGCCAGCAATCCACTTCAAAAAAACATACTGGTTTTCTAAAAATCATGTTAAAAAATGGAAATATGTTCTGCTTGACTGTAACTATTTGAGAAATGTCGGGTCTTTACTGTGCATCAATCAAGGCCAGCTAATTCAACATGAGAACGACCACCATCCTTACTCTTTTTTTATCTCAATTTATTGTTTTTGTCAACGCCCAAGAATCAAAAGAGCCAAAACCGGCTCCTGAATTTATTCCAAAAAAAATCTACTCCACCTTACAGGTCAACGGTCAAGAACCCCCTATTATGGATGGTAAATTGAACGACCCGGTTTGGGACATCGTTGATTGGGCCGGTGATTACATAGAAAATCGACCAGATGAGAACACCCCACCAAGCTATCAGACCAGATTTAAAATTGTTTACGACAGCAAATACCTCTATATAGGTGTGCGATGCTTTGATGCCGAACCCGAAAATATTGTCAGGAGGATGTCTCGGCGTGATGGTTTTGATGGCGACTGGGTCGAATTCAATATTGACAGTTACCATGACAAGCGAACCGCCTTTTCGTTTACGGTCACTGCGGCAGGGGTGAAAGGAGACGAGCTGGTCTCAGAAAATGGCAATAATTGGGACGATAGTTGGAATCCCATTTGGTACACCAAAACCAATATCGATGATGATGGATGGACGGCAGAGCTGAAGATTCCGTTCAGTCAAATAAAATTCAGCAAAGAAGAAAACCCTGTTTGGGGGCTGCAATCCACACGGCGTTTCTTTAGGGAAGAAGAACGTTCGCTTTGGCAGCGCGTACCCTTGGATGCCCCAGGTTGGGTCAGTGAATTTGGCGAACTGCATGGATTGAAAAACATTGAACCGCAAAAACAGCTTGAAATACAGCCTTATACGGTAGCCAGCGGCGAAACCTATGAGGCCGAAGAGGGCAATCCGTTTCGGGATGGCAATGAAACAGATTTGAATGTGGGCTTGGATGCCAAAATCGGCATCACCAATGACCTGACCTTAGATTTGACCGTAAATCCTGATTTTGGACAGGTTGAGGCTGATCCTTCTGCCATTGCGTTGGATGGTTTTCAGATTTTCTTTAGGGAACAGCGCCCTTTCTTCGTTGAGAACAACAACATCTTTGACTTTCGGCTTTCTCAATCACAGGCGGGCAACACGTTTGGGTCAGATAACATTTTTTACAGCCGACGCATAGGTAGAAATCCACAAGGGTCTCCCGATACTGAAGATGGCGAGTTTGTCGACATCCCCGAAAACACACAAATCATCGGAGCTGCAAAGTTCAGTGGAAAGACGCAAGATGGTTGGGCAATCGGGGTGTTAGAGAGTGTGACCGCACGAAAATTCGCCACGGTAGACAACAATGGCGAACGGCGTAAAGAAGTGGTCGAACCCTTGACGAACTATTTTGTGGGCAGGTTACAAAAAGACTTCAATGATCGAAACTCGTATATCGGTGGAATTTTTACAGCGGTGAATCGTGATTTTCTGACCGAAAACATCAGTTTTCTGCACCGTCAAGCCTACACTGGCGGGTTTGATTTTAAACACCAATGGAACAATCGCGATTGGTACGTGGGGGGCAATATTAATTGGAGCCATGTTCGCGGCAGCGAAGAGGCGATACAGAATACCCAGGAATCCATCACCCACTTGTTTCAAAGGGTCGATGCTGACCACGTGAATGTAGATGAAGATAAAACCTCTCTGACGGGCACCGGCGGTAATTTACAACTGGGCAAGGTGGGCGATGGCCACTTTATGTTCGAAACAGGGGGTACATGGCGTTCACCAGAATTGGAGTTGAACGATATTGGTTTTCAACGTGAATCTGATGATATTAGGCATTATACCTGGGTGGGCTACCGAACCCTGAAACCAGATAGCACGTTTAGAAGGGTGGGTATCAATTACAACCATTGGAGTGCGTGGGATTTTGGGGGCAACCATAACTATTTACAGTTCAACACCAATAGCTGGCAAAACTGGAAAAACAACTGGTTCTCAAATCTTGGGTTCAACTATGCCCCAATTCAGTATTCAAACTTCGCTTTGAGAGGCGGGCCACGGCTGCGAAGGTCCCCGTGGATGAGTTTTTGGAACGGAATCAGAACAGACAACCGAAAAAAATTACGTTTCAATGTATTCCATAACGGACGAAAGGCACTTGACAACTCTATCAGGTCATACTACATAGAGGCAGGATTCACTTACCAACCTATAGACGCCCTACGAGTTTCTGCCTTTCCATCATTCAATATCAATCTTGATAGATTACAGTTCATTGACAATATTGATACCGATGATGGTGTACGGTATTTGAATGGTGAAATAGATCAGCGTACCATAAGTATGTCTTTCCGTCTCAACTATAATATCAATCCAAACTTGACGATACAATATTGGGGCCAACCGTTTATATCAAGGGGTAGGTATTCTAACTTTAAGCATGTGACAGATGCCACCGCAAAGCAGTTTGAAGACCGATTTTTACAATATGATGCCAATCAAGTGGTGTTGGCAGATGATGATTACAGTGTAGATGAAGATTTGGATGGGACTACGGATTTCACGTTCGGCAACCCTGATTTCTCTTTTGTGCAATTTCGTTCCAATCTGGTGATTCGGTGGGAGTACATACCCGGCTCTGAAATCTTCTTGGTGTGGTCGCAAGATGTATCACGTTCCGGAGACCCCACTGCCGGATTGTTCGATAGTTTGAATGACAACATTTTCGGGCAGACCCCCCAGAACATCTTTTTGTTGAAAGCGACCTACCGATTCGTTTTTTGATGCATTTACACTATAAATCACAATTCTTCGTTTAGGGTACACACCCCAAAAATCAACATGATGAAAAATAATTGGATTTTAGCCGCTGTTTTTTCAGCAATACTGTTCTCGTGTTCAAGTGACAGTGACGACAACGATGGCGAAATGTTGGATTCAAACACGCTGGTGGGAACATGGGAAATGACCGAAGTAAGGTTTGCCGACAGCAACAACACAAGCTTGAACCTAGTATTGGAAATTGCCAATAACCTGATTGAAGAAGATTGTGACATATTAACACTAACTTTTAATTCAGATGGAACAGCGGTTTCAGAAAGTAAATTGAACAACTTTGATGTTGGTGCAGTAGGCACTGGCCTTTCCGTTCCTTGTCCTGAAAGTACTGACTCAGAAACCACTACTTGGGATTTGGAAGGAAATCAACTGACCTTTATTGATAGTGATATGATGGAGGAAACCATTACCGTTGATTTAAATGGCGACACACTCATTGTTGATGGTGTCGACTTTGATGAAAATAATTTAGAAGGCACGGAAATTATATTCACCAGACAGTAAAAGTTTTATAAGAATTTTTTGAAAGGGCCCATTGAATTCAATGGGCCTTTATTTTTTTGAGCGCATTAACCAACGCTTCATTGGCTTCTTGGTCACCGATGGTAATGCGTACCTTTCCTGGAGCGCCAAATTGCGAAACAGGCCTGACCATAATGCCCTCTTGCATGAGCTTATCGGTAAATTCCATTTCAGGTAAAGGTGGGTCAATGATGAAAAAGTTTGCTTGACTGGGCCAATACTTGATTCCGAGCGCAGCGAAGGAATCTGATAAATACTGCCTTCCCTCTCGCACGGTCTTGACCGTCTTTTCAACAAACAGTTTATCATTCAACGCGCCAATGGCCGCTTCGATAGAGGTGAGCGGTAACAAGAATGGCTTGTGAATGAGTCTGAGGTAGTTTGCAATCTTTGCCGTGGTATAGCAATAGCCAATACGTTGGCCTGCAAGCCCATACGTTTTTGAAAAACTGTTCAATCCCAAAATATTGTAGCCCTGTTTCACATAGGGAAGGGCCGTGACATAATCTTCTGCATCTGCAAAATGGCGGTAGACTTCGTCGAAGACTACCAAAATGTTTTTTGGGATACGTTCTAGAAAATCCTCTAAAACAGCTTTCGGAATATAGGTTCCCGTTGGGTTGTTGGGGCTGGTAAGAAATACAATTTTGGTCTTTGCGGTAATGGCACTTAAAATTTCCTCGGCATCCAAAGCGTAATCGGGTTCCAACAGTCGAACATCAACTTGCTTGGCACCGTACCATCTCGAAAAAACGGAATAGGGCAAAAAACAGGGATTTGAAAAAATGACCTCATCGCCATCATTGATGAAAGCCCTCAAAATCATATCGATGATTTCAGAGCCGCTGTTGCCCGTGATGAATTGGTCAGCGCCTAATTGATTGTCAAAGTCATTGGCAAGGGCTTCCCGTAAACGGATATCGGTCTGGTCAGGATAGATATCGATCAGATCGATGGCTTTTTTCATGCCCTCAAGGGCTTTCGGCGAAGCCCCCAATGGGTTTTCATTAGAGGATAGCTTGTAGATTTTTTTTGTGGAAGCGGGAATGTTCTTTCCACCTTTATAGACCTCTTTTGGTTCGAGATGAGGTTTGAAAATTGATTCGATTCCGTTTTTCATCAATCCAATTGTTCTGAGTACAACAATAAGGCCAGTGCTTTTTCAGTGTCACCGGCATCCAAGATTTCTTTGGCTCTTTCGTGTAAAAATTCTTTTGAATCGGTATCGAACAATAGTCCAGCGGTTTCAACTTCCTTAGGTGATGGCAGTTTTTCCACATTCCCTAAACGCCCCAGATTATTTCCTGTTAAGATTTCGCTTTCGCGGATGCCCTCAGGAAGCGCATCGACCCCGATACCTTTGGTCCGAATCGGCTTCGGAATTTCAAAAAGTGCTTCACCATTGGCGCGTACATACCAACTACCGCCCATTCTTCCTACCAAATCCAATTTTTTGGTGTCCAACTGTCCGTCGATGAGGTAGTTTTCATTGATATGGATGAGTTCCACTTTGGCCAAAATCAGGTTGCCCGCCCCAGGCAGTTCTGCCAACTCGATGACCTCTTGTACGATGCACTCAAACGAAACTGGGGCTTCACCCACTCTTGGCGGCCTGACTTTTTCGCTGGGCACTTGGGTAAAACCAGCTTTGATAAATTCATTCATCCCTTTGTCATACGCCGTGCTCGAAAGTGACATTTGCTCTACGATGTCGTGGTTCACGATGTTGATGACGACCTCAGGAACTTCCTTGACATTTTGATGGGAATGTTTTGTGCTGTTATCGCGCCCACTTCGTGCTGGTGAAAAAATCATGATAGGAGGATTCGAACTGAACACATTGAAAAAACTAAACGGACTCAGATTTACATTCCCTTCTTTATCAACAGTGCTGGCAAAGCAAATGGGCCGGGGTGCCACAGCTGACAACAAATAGCTGTGCAGCTCGGGTTGGGATATGTCGTTTGGGTTGATGGTTTTTATCATAACTTTTCTGTCATGTCGAGCGCAGTCGAGACACAAGAAAAGTTTGGGTTGCCATTTCGACTGCGCTCAATGTGACATCCCAAACTTTACAATTATTTAGCTGGCAACACTTTGGTGCTTACTTCACCAAAACCTACACGTTGTCCGTCTTTTTCGGCATAGCCACGCATCGTCACTGTATCGCCATCGTTAATGAATTTTCGTTCTGTACCATCCTTCATTTTTAAAGGCTTGGTGCCCATCCATGCCAATTCGAGCATTGAGCCATACGAATCTTCACTTTTTCCTGAAATGGTGCCTGAGGCCATCATATCACCCACATTGATGTTACAGCCATTTACGGTGTGGTGCGCCAATTGTTGGGCCATATTCCAGTACATATATTTGAAATTACTGTGGCAAACAGTAGTTTCTTTACTGCCTTCAGGGGTTATGCCCACTTCAAGATTGATGTCATAGTTCTTTTCTCCTTCATATTGCAGATACGGAAGCACTTCTGGAGTTTGTTCCGGTCCTTCCACCCGAAAAGGTTCCAAAGCTTCCAAGGTGACAATCCATGGTGAGATGGAAGAGGCAAAATTCTTTGCAAGAAATGGACCCAGTGGCACGTACTCCCATTTTTGGATGTCACGGGCCGACCAGTCGTTAAACAGTACTAATCCGAAGATATAGTCCTCAGCTTCGGCGGTTGAGACCGATTCACTCAAATGAGTGTTCCTTCCAGTGATAAAGCCCATTTCCAACTCAAAATCCAATCGCTGTGATGGGCCAAAAACCGGTGTGTCACTATCATTGGGTTTGGTCTGCCCCTTAGGTCTATGAATCGCCTCGCCGCTTACTATGATTGAACTGGCCCTACCGTGATAGCCCACGGGAATATGCTTCCAGTTGGGCAACAGTGCATTGTTCGGGTCGCGGAACATGGTGCCCACATTGGTGGCATGCTCGATGCTCGAATAAAAGTCGGTATAGTCACCGACATAGACCGGCATGTGCATCTGTGCTTCTGATTGCTTGACGAACAATTCAGGGTTGTTCGCCAAAACCGAGTTGTCGTCTTGAAGCCAATGTTGGATATTTTTACGCACTTTTTTAGTGATATCCTTCCCCAAAGAAATGAAATCGTTGAGCGCTTCTTTTTCAAAAACCGCGGTGTTGAAATCAAAAACATCAAGCTCAGCTACTGCAGCGAGGTCTAAAATATGCTCACCTATGGCAACACCAGCACGTGGACTTCTATCTTTGGTCGAAAATATTCCAAAGGGAATGTTATGGATTGAAAAATCTGAGTTTTCGGGTATGTCTATAATCATATTAGTTTAGATATGAGATTTGAGACATTAGATATTAGACTTATTGTCGAAAGGTTAGAACTTGTTGTCTCACGTCTAAAATCTAACATCTAAGGTCTATTTTTTACTCCAACCAAGACTTATAATACTTGCCATCATCAATCTTAAGCGCATTTTCAGTGACTTGCAATGGTTTGAACGTATCGATCATCACGGCCAGCTCTTCGGTGGCTTTTTTACCAATGCTTGCCTCATACGTGCCAGGATGCGGCCCATGCGGAATACCCGCAGGATGCAGTGAAATGTAACCCGGACCAATGCCCGTACGACTCATAAAATCGCCATCAACATAGTACAACACTTCGTCAGAGTCAATGTTTGAGTGGTTGTAAGGAGCGGGTATCGCTTTCGGGTGATAGTCGTACAATCTTGGGCAGAACGAGCAGACCACAAAAGCTCCCGTTTCAAATGTCTGGTGCACCGGTGGCGGTTGGTGCACACGGCCTGTAATGGGCTCAAAATTGTGGATGGAGAATCCGTACGGAAAGTTGTAACCATCCCACCCTACAACATCAAAGGGATGTGTGGCGTATGTTAGGTTATGCAACATGCCCTGTTTTTTGATTTTTATCAAAAACTCGCCTTTTTCATCGATGGCTTCCAAATCTTGTGGCAATTTATAGTCGCGTTCACAGAAAGGGGAATGCTCCAACAATTGCCCAAACCAATTTCGGTAGCGTTTTGGGGTATAGATGGGGTGGAACGATTCTGCATACAAAATCCGGTTGTCCTCCGAATTGAACTCAATTTGATAGATCATTCCGCGGGGAATGATGAGGTAATCACCATACTCAAAAGGAATATTGCCCAAAAAGGTCTTCAGCGTGCCCGAGCCTTTGTGGATGAAAAGCATCTCATCGGCATCCGAATTTTTGTAGAAATAGTCGGTCAGCGACTTTTTTGGTGCTGCCAACCCGATATGTACATCATTGTTCACCAAAAGGGGTTCCCGGGCTTCCAAAAAATCGTCTTTTGGTTTCACGTCAAAACCAATCAATTTTCTAGAGGTGATGTTTTTTTCCACCGCAATTTTCGGGCTCACATCCAAAGGCCTCCCAATTTCCTTTACCTGGGTGGGGCGGTGAATGTGGTACAACAACGATGACATGCCGTCAAAACCGATGGTGCCGAACAATTGCTCATAGTAAAGGCTGCCATCCGGCTTTTCAAATTGGGTGTGCCGCTTCTGCGGAATTTTTCCTAATCTGTGATATATGGGCATTTCTTTTTGAGTTTAGAGTTCAGAATTTAGAGTTTAGAGTTGCATTTCATAACTCAGCACTCATAACTCATAACTAAATTAATGCAAAGTGCCTCGAAGCTCCTGCTCGCGTTCAATCGCTTCAAAGAGTGCCTTAAAGTTACCTTTTCCGAACGATTGTGCACCCTTTCTTTGAATGATTTCAAAGAACATGGTCGGTCTTGGCTCTACGGGGCGGGTAAAAATCTGCAGCAGATAACCCTCGTCATCACGGTCGACCAAGATGCCAAGCTCACGAAGTGGAGCAATATCCTCATCAATTTCACCCACTCTATCGGTCACCGCTTCGTAATAAGTGTCGGGCACACGCAAAAATTCAACGCCACGGCTGCGCAAATCACGAACCGTTTTGATGATGTCGTCAGTAGCGACGGCGATGTGCTGCACCCCCTCGCCCTCATAAAAATCGAGGTACTCTTCAACCTGGGATTTTTTCTTACCCTCAGCCGGTTCGTTGATAGGGAATTTGATTCTACCGTTGCCGTTGCTCATTACCTTGCTCATCAGAGCCGTGTATTCGGTAGAGATATCGTTGTCGTCAAAAGATAGAATGTTGACAAAGCCCATGACTTTTTCGTAGAAAGAGACCCATTCGTTCATGCGGTTCCAACCTACATTGCCCACCATGTGGTCCACATATTTGAGTCCTGTAGGGGCAGGATTGTAATCAGGTGTTTCCCATTTTACATAACCCGGTAAGAAGATGCCCTCGTAATCTTTACGTTCTACAAAAATGTGTACGGTCTCGCCGTAGGTGTGAATTCCCGACCGTACTACTTTACCGTGGTCATCCTTTTCAACCTTAGGCTCCATATATGATTTGGCACCATTGGCCACAGCCGTCTCATAGGCATACGTGGCATTATCGACCCAAAGGGCGACGACCTTGACACCATCACCATGGTTGTCAATGTGCTTTCCGATGTCGGTGCCGCTTTTTAGGGGAGAGGTGAGCACCAAACGAATTTTATCTTGCACCACCACATAGCTTTCGCGGTCTTTGAGTCCGGTTTCCAGTCCGGCATAGGCATACGATTGAAATCCAAATGCGGTCTTGTAAAAGTGTGCAGCCTGCTTTGAATTGCCAACATACAGTTCAATATAATCGGTGCCATTGATGGGCATGAAGTCTTTGGCTTCATTGTGAATTTTGGGTATGGCTGTTGTCTCCATGAAATGATATGTTTTTGAGATTTAATCCAATTTTGTTGTTGATGCAACAAAAATAAGTATTTTTGGAATGCGAAAACGGTTTCGAATTAAAATTTTAGGTTAAAATTCTAGCTCCTGTTTCGTGCTTGAAACAAAATCTCAATAGTTATGGATTCCCGCCTACGCGGGAATGAGAAAAATGCTCAATCAAATAGACGAAATACAGGGAATCGGGTTGCATTTGGATTTGGTGCTTCGAAAAATCCAAGAGGCATATCTTCGAAAGTTTGAAGAACTAGGTGTTGATATGACCATTGAGCAATGGGTCATTCTGTACCGCATTTATCAGTTGGGCGATGAAGCCTCGCAATCAGATATTGTAAAATCAAATTTTCGCAATCGAGCAACAACATCACGCGTGATCGGCGGCCTCGAGCGTAAGGGGTGGATTGCCAAAACTAGGTTCGAAGGAGATTTGAAACGTTTCAAGTTAGAATTGACCCCTCAAGGACAAAAAATCATAGCCATCATTGAACCCCATGCCAACATACTACGTGAGCAGGCGGTCATGGGTTTGGATACTTTGGAATTCAATATCTTTCTGAAAGTTTTAGATCAGATTGGCGAGAATTATGAAGCTTACGAATAACACAGCCCTTTTTCTTTTATCCTTCACATTTTGCTTGTTCAGCGGTTGTAAAAAACAACCGAAGCCAGTTGAAAAAATAGTCCAGATAGTTGCCAATAAACCTTTGAGTGCCCATTGGACCTACTTGCAGGAAATATCAAAACTTCCCCAGAAAGAATACGATAACAAAACTGCGGGCATGGCAAAGATTGAGGGTGGCAGTTTTATGATGGGCGGTGTCTCAGAGCAGGCGAGGCCCGATGAACTCCCCAGGCACAGTGAAACGGTGCACACTTTTTGGATGGACGCCACCGAAGTGACCAATGCCCAGTTTCAAGAGTTTATTGATGCCACAGGATATGTGACGACCGCCGAAAGGAAAATTGAATTGGAAGGAAAAAGTTACCCTCCCGGAGCTTTGATTTTTGATAAAACGAATCCGCAGCTCTGGTGGAAATTCAAAGAAGGCGCCAATTGGAAGCATCCGTATGGGCCTGAAAGCTCCATTGAGGTTAAAGCGAACCACCCCGTGGTTCAAGTATCGTGGTACGATGCGATGGCCTATGCCCATTGGATGGGAAAGCGTTTGCCCACCGAAGTCGAATGGGAGTATGCTGCCAGTGCGGACCAGAATGCCATTTATCCATGGGGAAATGATTTTTCCGTTGCTACCAATCATGCCAATTTTCATCAAGGTACTTTTCCTATGGAAAACATCGCACAAGACGGATTTGAAAAAACTGCGTCAGTGGGTTCCTTCCCACCCAATGCAAACGGACTTTCAGATATGGCCGGCAATGTGTGGGAGTGGTGCCTTGACACTTATCACCCCAATGCGTATGAAATGCCTGATAAGCGTCAGAACGGTTATTTTGCCAACTACGTGAACCCCAAGCAGCAAAAAGTGATCCGAGGCGGTTCTTTTTTATGCAGTGAAAGCTATTGTACGGGCTACCGAGCCGCTGCTCGAATGAGTTCTACGCCAGATACGGGTTTGGAGCATACCGGTTTTCGGTTGGTGTATGTGCAATAGCCACCATATTCGATTATCATTCTATTTTTCCATCGTGAAATCCAGCTCGTTTCCATACGCCGCTATTATAGACCCACAGGTTGGTGATACGGTATTGGTTTTCTTTGACACCTAGACTGTCCTTTGTTGATACAAACACCTTGCCCGTGATAACAGCGGTAGTGCCGTGATGCTCTATTTTTGTATCCTGCAATTGATACTCCAAGACTTCAACAGTTCCTGATTTTATGTTTTTGTCACGTTTTTTGAGATAATTGAACCAATCTGCTTTTCCAATCACTTTCGAACTGCTGTTGGTGTGCAAATAATTGTCCGTTACCATAGAATCCAATGTTGCCAAATCGCTTTCAGCAAACGCTTTGTTGAACGTATCCAATGCCGATAACAACTCTTGTTGTTTTTGGTCAGTATCCTGAATTTTGGATTGGTTTTGCTGACAACCAGAAAGCAGGATAAACAGTAAGCACACAGCAACATTTCGGAAAAATTTCATGACTATTCGTTTTATTGATTTACAAGGTTTAAAATTAGGGTCTAAAACTTTGATTTGTAAATTTTTATCCCAAAAAATACTTAAAAACCCTACTTTGAGACAATACAGCATAGAAATTGGATAATTGTATTGATTTTCCTGTCAGAAGAGCATCGCATCTTTGCACCGTATAATTTAATATTATGAAAAAGACAAGATTTTATCCGACAGTATGGCAAGCGATGACATTTCCATCCGGTGTAGTAGGGCAATGGGATAATAGTGGCAGACGTATCAAAGAAATGATTCTTAAAAACGATATGGCCACCGAACTTGGGATTTCTGAAATGGAATTAAACCTTATAAAAATCACTGCTTTTGACGAAGCGGGCAACGAACACCATATTTTAGATTTTCCGGGTCAAAACCCGTTACCTATCAGAGGTTGGGCCTCTGGGCATTTTTTGAGATCACGTAGTGTGGTCAATCTGCCAGAAGGCTCGTATGCTACCCTACGTTTTTATTTGGGGGGCAAAAACAACCGTTTTACCTATAGCGATGGGGTGACCGAAGCTGCCAATGAGTTCGATCATTTGGATTTTACCATTGAAAACGGCTTGACCGTTGAAGGTAACGAAGCTGCTGAAGTGAAGTTGTGGTTTGACTTTGCCCCCTACAAATTGAGCAAGCGTTTTAAAGGCTTGACCGATTTGTTCAAAGGAACCCAAAAGCCAAGACCTCGTTTGGCCAACAGCTTTGGAAACTAAAAAAGAAAACAATAATTCTTGAAAAGAAGGGCACCGATTTCGGTGCCTTTTTTATTTCTCTAATTTCTACCATGAATTTTAATATCTGTACTGAAGCAGATTTTTAGTACCTTGAAACTATACCGTAATCAAATTCTGGCACTTATGATGACTCAAGGCAAACTTTCAACGATTCTTTTTTTCATGATGTTCAGTACCATTTGTGTATCCGCACAAGATGATATCTTCGAAAAGCTGGCGGAAATTGCTGTGATTGACCAAAAGGTGATGATGCCGATGCGAGATGGTATACGCCTAGCGACGGACATCTATCGACCCAAGGGTGATGGCAAATACCCAATAATATTTTCGCGCACTCCTTATAACTTCAACTCATGGGGCGATGGCGAAAAGCAAACACGCACGGCAGAAAGGGCGTATGAAGTGGTAAAAAGGGGCTATGCTTATGTGGTACAGAATGAAAGGGGACGCTATTTTTCTGAAGGGGAATGGGACATTCTTGGCACACCGTTGACCGATGGTTATGATGCTTTTAGTTGGATGAAGGACCAACCATGGTCCAATGGTAAAATAGGAACGCTTGGTTGTTCGTCCACTGCAGAATGGCAAATGGCCGTAGCTGCCTTGGACCATCCATCACATGCCGCTATGGTCCCCCAAGGTTATGGGGCCGGTGTCGGTCGTGTGGGCGATTATTACGAACAGGGCAATTGGTACCGGGGCGGAGCGGAACAGCTATTGTTCTTTTCATGGCTCTACGGGGTTGAGCATGACAAGTTCAAACCTCGAATTCCCAAAGAGGCCACCCAAGAAGACTTGATTCGAATATCACGATTTTATGATTTGGCCCCTGAAAATCCCGAGGTAGACTGGAAAGAGAAGTTTTATCACCTACCCGTTCAAGATATTCTACAGAACGTCCATGGCAAACGGGATATTTTTGACAAGATGGTGCGCCGCCACCCCAACCATGAGGATTGGTACAAGGGAGGGCTCTATCACGATGACATGGATTTTGGTGTGCCCAGCTTTTGGTTCGCTTCTTGGTACGACGTTTCCATCAGCCCGAACATCGCCTTGTTCAACCACGTGCGGAACAATGCCAAAGATGCAGAGGTGCGTGAGAACCAATATTTGGTCATTGCCCCCGTGCTGCATTGCAGGTATACCCGAGCCACCGAAAACACCATGGTTGGTGAACGTAGTGTAGGCGATGCACGACTCAACTATGATGAGCAGATATATAGTTGGTTTGACCTTTGGCTAAATGGCAAAGAAAATGATTTTAAGCAAAAAACACCTCGGGTACAATACTATACCATGGGGAGCAATGTTTGGCAATCTTCTGAAACATGGCCACCTGCGAATGCGGTAATGACGAGTTACTATCTGAGCAGTGGGGGCAACGCCAACAGTCTTTTCGGTGATGGAAAGCTGACCGCTGAAAAGTCTGAGGCTGCAGAAAGCTATGATGCCTTTACCTACGACCCCATGAACCCCGTGCCCTCATACGGTGGCAATGTATGTTGTATGGGCAACGCGGTTGAAGGCGGTGCTTTTGACCAAAGTGCCATAGAAACACGCCATGATATTTTGGTGTATACCACCGAACCGTTGGAAGAGGGTGTCGAGGTCTCTGGTTTCATCGAATCCACACTTTATGTTTCCTCTGATGTAAAGGATACCGATTTTACCATCAAGCTGATAGATGTGCATCCCGATGGTAGTGCCTATAATCTTGACGAGACCATACAACGGGTACGCTATCGTGAAGGTTATGACAAGGAGGTATTTATGGAGGAAGGGGAAGTGTATCGAATTGATTTGACACCGATGGCCACAAGTAACTATTTCAAAAAGGGCCACCGCATCAGGGTTGAAATATCCAGCAGTAATTTTCCCCGTTTTTCACGGAACCTGAACACAGGCGGAAAAAACTATGATGAAACGAAAGCTGTAGTGGCGCACAATAAGGTGCACCATTCTTCAAAATATCCCTCCGAAATTCGTTTGCCGATTGTGAAAAGGTAATGTGTAGGCTATAATTGGGGATTTGTCTAAGTGTAACTTAATGCTTGGTGAAAAGTTCAATGGTATAATCCAGTAATTCCTTTCCGCCGGCATCACCATGACCAGGAATAACAATCTCCATTTCAGGAAAGGTAGTTTTTACTTTTTTGACCGTATTGGGCCAAGCATCAACATTGGCATCTCCGATAAAACCTTCGGGAGCATTTATCGCTTTTACCAAACAACCCCCGAACAACACTTTTTCCTTGGAAAAGTAACCTACAATATTATCATAGGTATGACCCTGCCCTAAAAAACGTAGTTGTACCACGGCTTCTCCGACGTTCAAATCTCTGGATTCTTCGAAACCTACTTCTGGGAGGGTATATTTTTTTTCATCAATAAACTCAAGAGTCAATTGATTGGCGTAAGAAGGGATATTCAAATCATGAAAGGCATCCAGCCCTCCGATACAGTCATCGTGAAAATGTGTGGCCACGACTCCTATAATCTTACAATTGAGTTGTTCCTCTACCCAAGCAATCAGTTTTTTGGAATCTTCGTTGCTTACTGGACTATCTAAAACCAAGGCTTCATCGCTATTTTTTATTATAAGTCCGTTGCAGGCTACTTTACCAAAGCTTTCAGTTTCCAGAAATGAGATGTGCTGATAGGTGTTCTGGGTGAGTTGTTTTATTTGGATTTGACCAGTTTCCCAGTGTGTCAATGATTTTTGTGAGCTACAACTTGTGAGTATGAAACACAATAAAATGAAGATTTTGGCTCTCATGAAATTGATTTTAATGCGCCTCCAACCAATTTTCGCCTGTACCAACATCTACATTCAGCGGCACAGCCACTTTATAAATGTTTTCCCTTTCAGTTTTAGTCATCTCCCAATTCTTTAAAATGAAATTTGGAGTTAGAAGCAGGTGTATGTTCCTGTTTCATAATGGCTTCCATTTTCGTAACTATTTTAGGATGGGCATCTGATACATCCAGAGATTCCTTTATATCAGCGTCCAAGTCGTACAATTCAAGGTTCATATTTCCCTCAAAAATATTTTTTCGAACCGCTTTCCATTTGCCCATTCTCATGGCCTGTTGCCCTTTGTAACTGGGAAACTCCCAATACAGAAACTCATGTTCAAGTTGTAGCTTTCCCAATAAAGTAGGCATAAAACTTAGTCCATCCATGGCATTGGGTTTTTCAATGCCCACCACATCACAAATGGTGGGAAGTACGTCATAAAAAATGGAAGTATGGTCCGTTGTAGTTCCCGCTTTGATGTAATCGGGCCAACTTGCAATCATGGGCACTCGAATACCCCCTTCATAAACGAAACCTTTGGTTCTTCCATGGCCATTTTCGAAGGGTGCAGAACTATTGAAAAAATCAAAATCGACCCCACCTGTGTAAGTAGGCCCATTGTCGCTTGAGAAGATGATCAATGTATTTTCATAGAGCCCCAATGTCTTTAACTTGGCTACCAATTCGCCCAACTGTTGGTCGAGGTAGGTAATCATTGCGGCATAGGTTGCTCGGGGATATTTATTGGGAAAATAGCCTTTATCTCCATAGTAAGGCTCTTCCTCCCCAAATACTTTTCTGTATTGCTCCACTAATTCTGATGGGGCTTGCAAAGGCAAGTGGGGAAGGGGCGAGGCATAATAGAGAAAAAAAGGTTCTTCTCTATGGGTTTCAATAAACGAAAGGGCCTTTTCGTGTATTAAAGTTGGCGCATAATCTTTCTGGATAAAGCGTTCAAAAAATCCATCCTTTTTTTGAATTGAAAGGCTGTCCCATTTTTGATGGGGAGCCATCAGTTCGTTGTTTAATATGACTTTTGATTCGTTATGCCAAAGATGGGTCGGATAGAGGTTGTGCGCTTGGCGTTGACAATTGTACCCGTAAAATTCATCAAAGCCCTGTTGGTTCGGCGCTCCCTCGGTATGGGGTGCGCCAAGCCCCCATTTGCCAAATATGCCCGTGGCGTACCCTTTGGTTTTTAGGAGTTCGGCCAAGGTCTCAGTTTCTTCGGGAATGGGTCGTTGTCCTTCCAAAGAAGAATCTTTGAACATGGCTTCGTAGTCCCATACATCACCCCGCTCTTTCCATTCATCGTTGCCTCGAATGTAGGCATGGCCTGCGTGTTTTCCGGTGAGCAACATGTAGCGTGCTGGGGCACACACGGGAGCACCCGAATAGTGCTGGGTAAATCGCATACCCGATGCCGCCAAAGCATCAATATTTGGAGTCTTGATTTTCTCTTGGCCATAAACCCCTATCTCGCCATAGCCCAAATCATCGGCCAAAAAATAAATGATATTTGGACTTTTTTGTTGGGAAAATGAAGTAGTGGCAACACAAAGAACTAGTAAGAAAGAACCCCAATATTGAACACTCTGCTTCATATACTAAAAACTATTTTAATGCGCCTCCAACCAGTTTTCACCAATGCCTACTTCAACATCTAAGGGTACTGCAAGTTTGTAGGCATTTTCCATTTCGGTTTTGATAAGGGATTTCACTTCTTCAAGTTCGGGCTTGTAGGCATCGAATACCAATTCATCATGTACCTGCAGCAGCATTTTTGTCTTGTAATTGCCTTCGGAAAGTTTTTTGTGGATGTTGATCATCGCTATTTTGATGATGTCGGCCGCACTGCCTTGAATCGGGGCGTTCACCGCATTGCGTTCTGCTGCACCGCGCACCACTTGGTTGCCGGCATTGATATCCTTTAAATAGCGACGCCTGCCCAAAACCGTCTGTACGTAGCCGTGGTCGCGGGCAAAATCAATTTGATCGCTGATATAATTCCGCAGTTTCGGATAGGTTTTGTAATACGTCTCAATCAATTCTTTGGCTTCCGTTCGACTGAGGTCGGTCTGATTGCTCAACCCAAAGGCAGAAACCCCATAAATGATTCCGAAATTCACTGTTTTGGCATTGCTACGCTGCTCACGGGTCACTTCGTCGATGGGCACATTGAATACTTTTGATGCTGTGGACGCATGAATATCCTCCCCATTTTTAAAGGCCGAGATCATGGTATCTTCCTCGCTCAGGGCGGCAATAATACGGAGCTCGATTTGTGAATAATCCGCAGCCAACAACATGTAGTTTTCATCACGTGGAATAAACGCTTTGCGCACTTGCCGACCCCGTTCGGTACGGATGGGAATGTTCTGAAGATTTGGGTTGTTACTGCTCAAGCGCCCTGTTGCGGCCACGGTCTGCATATAATCGGTATGTACCCGCCCCGTACTTTTTTGCACCTGTTCGGGCAGCGCATCCACATAGGTGCTTTTCAACTTGGTAAGACCACGGTAATCCAACACATTTTGAATGATTTCATGGTCTTTGGCAAGATAGGAAAGTACATCTTCTGAAGTGGAATATTGCCCCGTTTTGGTCTTTTTGGGCTTATCGACCAGTTTCATCTTATCGAACAAAATCTCACCCAATTGTTTTGGAGAGCCAATATTGAATTCCTGCCCTGCCTTTTCGTAAATGTGCTGTTCCAGATTTTTGATGTCCGCTTCGAGCGTGGTCGAGAGGTCTTTTAAAAATGCTTCGTCAAGGTTGATACCCTCGCTTTCCATATCGGCCAAGACCCTCAGCAAAGGCACCTCTATGTCTTGAAAAAGTTTCTCGGTCTTTGCCTCGGCAAGTTCAGGCCGAAAATGTGTGGCCAGTTGAAAGGTGACATCGGCATCCTCTACGCCATATTCGGTCTGTTTGTCCAACGGAACATCGCGCATGCTCAATTGGTTTTTTCCCTTTTTGCCGATGAGTTCGGTGATGGAAACGGGCGTGTAGTTCAGGTAGGTCTCCGAGAGCACATCCATATTGTGCCGCATATCAGGATTGATGAGATAGTGCGCCAGCATGGTATCGAACAATTTTCCCTTGACCTCTACATGGTATCGTTGCATGACCTTGATGTCATATTTCAGGTTTTGACCCACTTTTTCGATGGACTCAGATTCAAAAAAAGGACGTAGTTTTTCAATCAGCACGGTTACTTTTTCTTTTTCTTCAGGAAATGGCACATAAAACCCTTTGCCTGCGCCCCAACTGAACGCAATACCGACGAGTTCGGCTTCCAACGGATTGATGGAAGTGGTCTCCGTATCAAAACAGACCGAAGGTTGTTTCATCAGGTTTTCCAAAAACAATTCCATGCCCAGACCATTCTGAACCATCTGATAAAAATGGGAGATATCGGCAATCGTTTGTCGGCTGTTAATGTCTTTGATGGTTGCAGGTGCCTCAGAAGGGTCTCCACCGAACAAGGTAAATTGGCCACTACCGGCCGCTTTGGCCTCTTGTTTGGCCGTTGGTGTGCTAGTAACCTGAGTGGTGGCTTCTGCTTCTCCAGAAAATATTTTGATGAACTGCTCTTTGAGTCTCCTGAATTCCAATTCCTCGAAAATTTCCTGGACAGCCTGGGCATCAGGGGGACACATTTTGTAATCCTCGGCACTGAAAGTAACGTCGCAGTCGGTTTTTATTTCGGCCAAGGTGCGTGACAAACGGCCGAGTTCAGCATTTTCTTCAACCTTTTCCTTCATTTTGCCCTTGAGCTGGTCGGTGTTGTCCAGAAGCCCTTCCATAGAGCCAAATTGCTCCAAGAATTTTTTAGCGGTTTTATCGCCGACCCCGGGCAGGCCAGGAATGTTATCGCTCGCATCACCCATCATGCCCAGATAATCAATGACCTGTTCTGGGCGTTCGACCCCAAAACGTTTCTGCACCTCGGGGATGCCCCAGATTTCGATGCTATTGCCCATTCGAGCCGGGCGGTACATGAAAATATTCTCAGAGACGAGTTGCCCGAAGTCCTTGTCTGGGGTCACCATAAAAACCTTATAATTTTCTTTTTCGGCCTGTTTGGCGATGGTGCCGATAAGGTCATCGGCCTCGTAGCCCTCCAACTCCACAATCGGAATTTTCATCGCCTGTAATATTTTTTGAATGTAGGGCACCGCAATTTGGATGGCCTCAGGGGTTTCATCACGATTGGCCTTATAGTCTTCAAAGATTTCGGTACGCTCAACACTGCCGCCCTTGTCAAAGGCCACGGCCAAATGGTCGGGCTGTTCGCGTTTGATGACATCGAAAAGCGAGTTCATAAACCCCATGATGGCCGAGGTGTCCATGCCCTTTGAGTTGATTCTCGGATTTTTGATGAGCGCATAGTAGCCCCTAAAAATCAAGGCGTAGGCATCTAAAAGAAAAAGGCGTTTTTGGTCAGACATTTTTTGAAAGTTAGAAGTACAAAATAAGAAGTACGAAATCCTAAAAGTACAAAGTTTTAGTAGATGAATTATCCCTTGAGGATGTCATCCTGAATGTGTAATGTTGAGCGTGTTACACTGAGCGGAGTCGAAGTGCAGTCTAAGGGTTAGGGGTGTCAAAACATTTTCTTCACCTACCCTTCAAAGCTGAAATCCTCACAAGAAACTCTCCGATTCAATATTTCTGTGCCCCTCTTCGGAATACACCCGATATGAAAACCCGGAATGGATGCAGTACCCACCCGTTTCCCCATTTTTGTTGATGGCAATGTAACCTACTTGAAAGCTTTTGTGGTTGGGATTGCTTTTCACAATACGAGCGACAGCCTCCTCACAAGCTTCCTGTGGTGAACGCCCTTGCCGCATCAATTCCACCACCAAAAAACTCCCTACTGTTTTTACGACTTCTTCGCCTTGTCCCGTTGCGGCAGCTCCACCCACTTCATTGTCCACAAAAAGTCCTGACCCAATAATAGGAGAATCCCCGACGCGCCCCGCCATTTTGTAGGCCATGCCACTGGTGGTGCAAGCTCCGGAAATGTTTCCTTCAGAATCAATGGCAACCATGCCAATGGTGTCATGGTTCTCAATATTGATGACGGGCTGGTATTTGGATTCCTTTTTCCATTCCTCCCATTCCAATCGTGATTTTTCCGTCAGTAAATTTTCCTTTGGAAAGCCTTGTTCATAGGCGAACTGTTCTGCGCCAATTCCCGCCAACATCACATGGGGGGTATCTTCCATTACTTTGCGTGCCACCGAAACCGCATGGGTCACATTTTGCAGATAAACGACCGCTCCACAATTTCCTTTTGAATCCATAATGCAGGCGTCCAAAGTAACATTGCCGTCACGGTCTGGACGACCTCCTTTCCCTACAGATTGGTTGTTGGTGTCGGCCTCTTCCATTTTTACCCCTTCTTCAACAGCGTCCAAAGCAGTTCCTCCCTTTTCCAACACTTCCCAAGCTTTGTTTGTAGCATTGGGCACGTTCCAAGTAGCGATGACTATAGGTTTGACGTTTTCATACGTCGTAGTTGCCGATGATGTTGCTTCTTGGCACGAGGCCAATACGGGGGCAGAAATCAGCCCTGCTGTTGACAAGCTTGAATTTTTTAAGAACTTGCGTCTTTTCATGGAATCAAATTTTGATTGAATATACCAATTTGTATGCTATACTTCTATCTTTGGATTCCCGCTGTCACACTGAGCGCCGTCGAAGTGCAAGCGGGAATCACAAAAAGGATATTTAATGCTTGTAGAAGTTTGCTGCAATTCACTAGAGTCTGCCTTGAATGCCCAAAGTGCTGGCGCCGATAGAATCGAGCTCTGTTCTGAATTGGGTGTTGGTGGAATAACCCCATCCTATGGTATTATCAAATTGGTCAAGGAGCGATTGTCCATTCCTGTTCATGTTTTGATTCGCCCTCGAAGCGGTCATTTCACCTATTCCGATACTGAATTTGAGGTGATGAAAGCCGATATCGGATTTTGCAGGAAAATAGGAATCAATGGTATTGTTTCTGGGGTTTTGCAGAAGGATGCTTCTGTCGATTTGGAACGAACCCGATTATTGATCGAGATGACAAAGCCCTTACATTTTACATTTCATCGAGCATTCGATTGGGTTCCCAATCCAGTAAAAACTTTAAGACAATTGGAAGATATAGGCGTGGATACGATTTTGACTTCTGGTAAGCACTTGACTGCTGAAAACGGTCTAGAAAATTTGAAAAAATGGCAGCAGCAGACCCAGGTGACCCTCATGGCAGGCGCAGGAATACTTCCTGAGAATATTTTAAAGTTCAAGAAAGCAGGTCTAAAAGCCGTTCATCTTTCGGGAACAAGTTTTGTGAATGAGGTTTCCATCAGTCGAAAAATCCCCATGAACGCTCAAAAGCATTTACAAGAGCATCATGTGGCCGTAACGAATGCCGAAACCATTCGTCAAATTGTACAGGCCGTTAAATAATGTGAAAAAGCAAAACGGCTAAATGTTAAAGAAATATATTTGTACATGCTTCGATGGACCATCTTTATTTTGATTTATTTGATTTTAGGGTTTTATTCGCTACAGGCCATAAAAACAGCGGCCAGACAACCCTGGTTGCACTACCTTTTCATAGTGGTCTGTCTTTTGGTGCTGGGTAATTTTATCTATCAATTTTCATGGGCAGATTCTGGCCGTGTGTTGAGCAGGCCAAAAAGTTATGCCTTTGGTTTTTTGCTGGCAATGCTTTCATTTCAGATGATTACTATCCTGTTTTTGTTTGGG
Organism: Allomuricauda sp. d1; assembly: GCF_039592695.1. NCBI lineage: Bacteria > Pseudomonadati > Bacteroidota > Flavobacteriia > Flavobacteriales > Flavobacteriaceae > Allomuricauda > Allomuricauda sp. d1. Next base: position 649,427 of record NZ_JBBUTK010000002.1, read on the forward strand.
GAGGATATTTTCAGGATTTTTACCGGCCTTTACCAGAAGCTGTTCGGATCAGAAAAAGAATTCAGCATCCCCACCCGCCGCCGTTTTTTGAGCGTGCTGGCCCTGGGTATCGCGGCATTGCCGTTCGGGGCGTTGCTTTGGGGCATGTACAAGGGCAAGTACAATTACAAAGTGCTCAAATATGTATTGGAGTTTGATGATTTGCCCGAAGCTTTTGACGGATACCAGATTACACAAATATCTGACATACACAGTGGCAGTTTTGATGACCGAAAGAAAATTGAGTACGGAGTCAACCTCATTAATGAACAACAGAGCGATGTGATTTTGTTTACTGGGGATATGGTCAACAATATGGCCGCTGAAATGGTGCCTTGGAAAGAGTTGTTCAGCACTTTGAATGCCAAAGATGGAAAGTTTTCCGTTTTGGGAAACCATGATTATGGCGACTACGTGAGCTGGGAAACCGAAGAGGCCAAAACAAAAAACCTCGAAGACTTAAAAGTACTTCAAAAAGGTATGGGTTTTGATCTTTTGATGAACGAGCACCGTTACCTTGAAAAAAATGGCGAAAAAATTGCCTTGGTCGGTGTTGAGAACTGGGGCGCAGGGGGATTCAAAAAAGCGGGAGACCTCAAAAAAGCATCCTCAGGAATTGAAAAAGATGATTTTAAAATACTGATGAGCCACGATCCCTCACATTGGGAGCAGCAGGTCATCAGCGATGACTATCATTACCACCTTACCTTAAGTGGCCACACACACGGCATGCAGTTCGGTATTGAAATACCGGGGTGGATCAAATGGAGCCCTGTAAAATGGCGTTACAAGTATTGGGCAGGCATTTACGAAGAGCTGGGCCAGTTTATCAATGTCAACCGTGGGTTTGGTTTTATTGGCTACCCTGGCCGCGTGGGTATATGGCCCGAGATTTCAGTCATAACATTAAAGAAGAAACCCCAAGAGTCTGCTTAGAAAGGTATCAATCGTTTGTTCATGCTCCTTTTTGTACATTATTTCGTTGAAATTTTGAACCGTAGCTAAGGCTATGCTTAATCCCGAAGCTTCGGGATTGCCTCATACTGCATCAAATAATTTCTATGAATATTCCAATTATAAGTTTCAACGCAAACTCTTAACGTGAATTTAACGACAATCAGATTGTCAAAGCCCTCACTTGATGTAAAACTTTAACATTTTTTCTTACTTTTGGCCTGAGAACCAAATCGTTTTATATGTCAAAGTTTGGCGAACTTATCGACCTAAACATTCCTGTGCTGTTGGACTTCTATGCGGAATGGAACGAACAATCAACGGCCATGCACCCTGTGCTACGTGATGTGGCAGCCGCTTTGGGTGACAAGGGCAAGGTCATAAAGATTGATGTTGATAAAAACAAAGAGCTTTCGCAGGCACTTCGAATAAAAGGGTTGCCAACGTTGATGATCTACAAAAAAGGGGAAATGGTTTGGCGCCAAAGTGGTGAGCAAGATGCCAATACGCTTATCGGCATACTCAACGAGTACATTTAATCAATTTATTGTTGTTATTCCCACGGATTAGGCTACCCTCAGCATAGACTACGGCGTGAATCTATTCATTTTCCGTAGCGGTTTAAATGTTTATGTGTTTATAAGTTGAAGAATTTCAGATTTTGTTGCAAATCTGCTTTTTGTTTTACACCCCAAAGTTATGTCTTCCTCTCGCTTCATGGTTTGCTTGTCGGAGACAAGAAGGGGGCAGTTTTCTTATAAATTTTTACACCCTTAAACCCGCTAAACTTACAACTTAATTGTCCACTCACTCCCAAAAGGAAATAATTATCGTAACCAGCAGAACTAATCCTCGACCGTGTCACCTAGAACGTCTGCCGGAGGTACGGTGTCATCCTCAGTTCGTACGGCATCCAAATCAACCGTATCCAAGGCATTTGGGTCTTCAAGAATAGGTTCGGGCTCTTCTAAAAACTCTGGTTCATCCCCAATAAATTGTGTGAACCTGTCAATGTACTCATTGAAAATCAGGGTTTCCTTTTGTGCCAGTTCTTGGTCTTGGTTCTCGATAAGGATGTCTAGGTTTCTTCGATAGGCTTCCATATCAGAAAGTATATCCTCGATTTTATCATATTGCTCATCGTAAGGGATGCCCGCATAGTATTCCAAACGGTCTTGGTAGATGGCTATCAATTTGTGAAATAGCTCACGGGCCTTCTGTTTTTCTCCAACCTTATAATATCCATCCACAAAAGGCTCGACAAAAGTGTAAAAAGCAAAGTGCTCAACGGGTATGTTGGCCATGGTGATATCAATGACCTCTTTAGCCTTGTTGATTTCACCTTCGTTGATAAACGTTTCCATCAAGCGGGCCAAGTTGCCGCGGAATGAAATGCCCTGTGAACGGGTCTGGGGGTCATGGTAGATACCGTCGTTGCCTGAATTTCCCCATTCCCACTTCTTGACAATGTCATACATCAACTTACTGTCTATGCGGCCCATGTCAAAAATACCCTCGTATTCGGTCTTTATCGGCACGAGCTTGTAGACAAGTCCGTCGAGTTGCAGATAGTCTTTCATCCACAGGTATTCTGCACTGTCAAAGCTTCCGCCAGAGAAATAGATGGGGCGTTTCCAGTCGTTGTTCGCCAATAGATCTAGCATCAAAATACGTTGCTTGGTCAAAGCGCTCTGTGGCAGATCAATATCGATATAATCGACAATGAGTGCTGAATCCTTTTCCTTGACCAATCCACTTTCAATGACATTTTTCTTGTTGACGGGCACTCGTATCTTGTTGGTGGGATAATACACAATCTCTTGGGTGCTTTTGGAATATTGGCTCAGGTCTGCTCCTTGTTTTTCCAACAAATATTTGAACTTGGTCTGTGGTTTGTCACTGCCCACCCAATCCATAAAATCCTTTATGTTCCAACGGTTCTCGGTCACCCCTTGATAGTAAATGGCATCGCGGGTACCGTAACTGTACTTGTCATGGGTCAATTGTGAAGGTATGGGCGCACTCTCATAAGCCTGACGTTTCATCTGGTCAATGTACCAGTCAGTGGCGAAAAGGCTGGTGCAGACAATACGTACATCAGTACGGTGGCCCTCAATTTCCTGCACATACCATAACGGAAATGTGTCGTTGTCGCCAATGGTGAACAAAATGGCCCCGGCATCTTGTTGACAAGAATCGAGATAGGCCTTGGCGGTAGAACGTGCCGTTTTTCGATTGGAGCGGTCGTGGTCGTCCCAGTTTTGGTAGGCCATCAACAAAGGTACTGCCAAAAGACACAGACCGATGGTCAATGGGGCGGCCAGTTTGCCCTTGAGCAGTTTTCGAGCCTCATCGAAAAGTCCATAGGCGCCGATGCCGATCCAAATGGCAAAGACATAAAAAGAGCCTACCAATGAATAATCTCGTTCTCGAGGTTGGAATATATATGGATTCGTATAAAATTGTATCGCCAGCCCCGTGAACATAAAGAACACAAAAAGCACCCAAAATTGTTTTGGATTTTTGGAAATCTGGAAGACAATGCCGATGATGCCCAAAAGCAACGGCAAAAAGAAATAGGTGTTTCGGGCTTTGTTGTCGAGCCAATCTTGCGGAAGGTTCTTTTGGCTACCAAAGAAAAAGCTGTCGATAAAGCCGACGCCACTTCGCCATTGGCCGTTGTCATCAAAGCGCCCCTGTACATCGTTCTGGCGCCCAACGAAATTCCACATAAAATACCGCATGTACATATAGCCCCATTGAAAATCAAAGAGATATCTGATGTTTTGCGCCAAGGTCGGAGGTTCAACCTCAATATAGTCGCTGAACTCCCTCAAAAAGCGAATGTATTGCTCGGCATCAATTTCACCAGAGTCGTAGGCATTTCGAAACTGGTTCACCGCATTTCGCAGCTCGTTGTTGGAGATGTATTCCGGTTTGATCTTGAATTCAAGCGCGCCGTAGTATTGCATGTAATTTTCGGCATGCTGTTCGCTCCATAATCTGGGTAGAATACCGACATGTTCTTTGTTCGGGCCTTGAAGTGCGCCTTCGTAATGGTTGACAATGACATATTTGCCCAGTTTTTCATCCTTTTCATATTTGGGCTGGTCGTCAATATCATCACCGGGTTCTGCAAACGTATCAGAAAAATAGGCACCGTAAATGGGGCTATCGACCCCTGGGTATTGCTCTCTGTTGTAATAGGCCAACAAAGAACGTGCATCTTCAGGGTTGTTCTCATTTACCACAACTTGGGCATTGGCACGAATGGGCAACATCAGCCAAGACGAAAAGCCCAGAATTAAAAACATCAGAGACAAGGTGATGAGGTTTCCCGTCTGAAAATTATTCTTTCGGGTGTATCTAAGTGTAAAGTAAAACGCCGCCACGAACAACAGCCCCATGATGATGGTGCCCGAATTGAAAGGCAGGCCGATGCTGTTGACAAAGAAAATCTCGCTCCATCCGAATAATTTCAATACATAGGTCAGCGAAAATTTATAGACCAGAATCAAGACTGTGATGACAGCTATGTTGGCGAGCAAAAAGTTTTTGGCTGTGGTCTTTTTATAGGTTTTGAAATAGTACAATAACCCGATGGAAGGTATAGCCAAAAACCCCATAAATTGAATTCCGAAGGTGAGTCCGACCACAAAGCAGATCAACAGCAGCCAACGATGCCCTCTTGGTTCTTCCAGACTATCTGTCCATTTAAGCCCTAGCCACAGCAACAGTGCCATGATAAAACTGGCCATGGCATATACCTCGGTTTCGCCGGCATTGAACCAGAAACTATCGGAAAACGTGAAGGCCAATGCACCGACCATTCCGCTGCCCAGTACAGCTAAAGCTTTATTGTTGTTGAATTTTTTCTTGGAGGATATCAGCTTTCGGGTCAGGTTGGTAATCGTCCAAAAGGTAAACAACACGGCGAAGGCGCTTGATACCACAGAAACACAGTTCACCATCAACGCAATTTTCGTTTCATTGCCAAATGCGAACAAAGCAAAAAAGGCCCCGATCATTTGCAGCAACGGTGCCCCGGGGGGGTGGCCCACCTGCAATTTGGCAGAAGTACTGATGTATTCACCAGCATCCCAAAAACTGCCCGTGGGTTCTACGGTCAGGGCATAAACGATAAGCGCAATGGTGAAGGATGCCCAACCGAGTAGGGTATCCCATTTTTTGAAGTCGTTCGCGAACATAGGTCGTTGTTAAGCGTGGGGCGAATTTAGCAATTAAACGGGATACGGTCTGGTGTTTTTTCAAAACCTTTAACAGCAGAACAAGGGTGATTGAGGTCAAAATTTGTTTGGTGTAACCAAAGATTGTCTTAAATTTGCACCCGCATTTGCGGTATTGGCCTATGGTGTAATTGGCAACACTACTGGTTTTGGTCCAGTCATTCTAGGTTCGAGTCCTAGTAGGCCAACGAAGAAAGTCCCAACCATTTAAGTTGGGATTTTTTATTCCCGTCCCTTGGTTGTGTAAGAAATGTAATTATAGTACATTTGCACCACTGAACGGATATAAAGGTATTCATAAGGGGACTTCGAGTCCCCTCTTTTATTACTTGATTTTATGCTGGGCGATAAGGTCACCGAACTTTTGAAAAAGGCACTTGAGCAACGACCATCACTTTTTTTAATTGATTTGTCGATAACAAATGATCATAAAATAAAGGTAGTTTTAGATGGTGACAACGGGGTGACCCTAGAAGATTGTATTGCGGTCAGTAGGGGTATTGAGCACGAGCTTGACCGTGACGAGCATGACTTTTCGTTAGAGGTGACCTCAGCTGGTGCGATTGCACCCTTGCAACTGCCCCGACAGTATAGAAAGAATATAGGCCGCAAGTTAAAGGTCAAGACAAAAGAGGGTGAGTTTGAAGGCAGTCTGACCGAGGCCGATGAAGAACATATAGTATTGGAGTGGAAAGCCCGAGAACCGAAACCCGTTGGCAAGGGCAAGCATACAGTACAGAAGCGGCAAGAGATTGCGTTTTCTGATATCGAAGAAGCAAAAGTGGTTTTAAAATTTTAATTATTAAGTAGCATGGAAAATCTGGCGCTTATTGAATCCTTTTCAGAATTTAAGGACGATAAGTTCATTGACAGGGTAACTTTGATGGCGATATTGGAAGAAGTCTTCCGCGGTGCGCTGAAAAGAAAGTTTGGTTCTGATGATAATTTTGACATTATCATCAATCCCGATAAGGGAGATTTGGAAATTTGGAGAAACAGAGTTGTTGTCAAAGACGGTGAAGTCGAAGAACCCAATGAAGAGATATCACTTTCAGAGGCCCGAAAGATCGAACCTGATTTTGAGGTGGGTGAAGATGTGTCTGAAGAAGTGAAGCTCAAAGACCTGGGCCGTAGGGCCATCTTGGCATTGCGACAAAACTTGATTGCCAAAATACATGAGCATGACAATACCACCATCTACAAACAGTTCAAAGATCTTGAAGGTGAGATCTATACGGCCGAAGTACACCACATACGCCATAAGGCAATCATTCTTCTTGATGATGAGGGCAATGAGATTATCATGCCCAAAGACCGACAGATTCCATCTGATTTTTTCAGAAAAGGAGACAACGTCAGGGGAATCATTGAGAGTGTAGAGCTGAAGGGCAACAAACCTGCCATCATCATGTCAAGAACATCGCCCAAGTTTTTAGAGCAGTTGTTCCATCAAGAAATACCCGAGGTGTTCGATGGCCTGATTACCATTAAGAAGGCAGTGCGCATTCCTGGGGAGAAAGCAAAGGTGGCCGTTGACTCGTATGACGACCGTATCGATCCTGTGGGTGCCTGTGTCGGTATGAAAGGCTCACGTATTCATGGCATCGTTCGTGAACTGGGCAATGAAAATATTGATGTCATCAACTGGACGAACAATCCACAATTGATGGTGACAAGGGCATTGAGCCCAGCTAGGGTAACTTCCGTTAAGCTCGATGATGAAAAGAAGACCGCGCAGGTATTTCTAAAACCAGAAGAAGTCTCAAAGGCCATTGGTCGTGGGGGCCATAATATTCGTTTGGCAGGCCAATTGACTGGTTATGAAATAGATGTATATCGCGAAGGCGTTGAAGAAGATGTGGAGTTGACCGAATTCGGAGACGAAATCGATTCATGGATCATTGAAGAATTTAGAAAGATAGGTCTTGATACGGCACGCAGTGTATTGGAGCAAGATGCCGAAGATCTTGTCAAGCGTACCGATTTAGAAGAAGAGACCGTGGCTGAGGTAGTGCGCATACTGAAGTCAGAGTTTGAAGATTAGATTATATTTGCACAACCAAAAAACAAGGGTAGAAAGGTTATATGGCTGAAAATCCAACGATACGATTAAATAAGGTTCTCAGGGAATTGAACATCTCTTTGGACAGGGCCGTCGATTACCTTAACTCTCAGGGGCATGATGTTGAGGCAAGGCCTACCACAAAGATTTCAGATGAGGTTTACCAAGTACTGTTGGATGAGTTTCAGACTGACAAGAGCAAACGTGTGGCCTCTAAAGAAGTAGCCGAAGAGAAGCAGAAAGAGAAAGAGGAGATTCGCCAACAGATGGAGCAGGAGCTCGAAGAGCGCCGTGTCGCACGAGAGCGCCGTAATGCCAAAGCTGAGGTGGTTCAGGCCAAAGTTGAGCTTGAAGGGCCAAAAACGGTCGGTAAAATCGATTTGGAAAAAAAGTCTGGCTCCTTAGAAGACAGAAAGGTACAAGAAGAAAAGAAAGAAGAAAAAGCTGCTCCAAAAAAAGAAGCGCCAAAACCGGAAACGGCAAAGAAAGAGGAGCCCAAAAAACAGCAAGAGGCTGAACCCGCGACCATCGAGACCCAATACAAAAAGTTGGATGGCCCCAAGATTACCGATAAAATTGACCTTTCAAAATTTGATAAGCCCAAAAAAAAGAAAGAAGAGTCGAAGAAAAACGACGCTGCTTCTGGTTCAGACCGTAAGCGTAGGCGAAGACGTATTGTCAGCAAGCCGAACCAAAATGCATCCGGTAACGGTAGGGGAGGAAACAGAAGGGGCCAACGTGCGGGCGCACCAAAGGTAGAGCCTACCGAAGAAGAAGTACAAAAGCAGGTTCGCGAGACCCTTGAGAAACTTCAGGGCAAATCAAGCAAGGGCAAAGGGGCTAAATATCGTAGAGAAAAACGCGACCAGCACCGTCAGCAAACGGCGCAAGAAATTGAACAACAAGAACTTGAGAGCAAGATTCTGAAGGTGACCGAGTTCGTGACCGTCAATGAGGTTGCGACAATGATGAACGTCTCGACCACCGAAATCATCTCGGCTTGTATGTCATTGGGCATCATGGTGACCATGAACCAAAGATTGGATGCTGAAACGCTGTCAATTGTGGCAGAAGAGTTTGGCTATGAAGTTGAGTTTGTCACCGCCGAAATCGAAGAATCGATTGAAATTGAGGAAGATGCTCCCGAAGATTTACAGCCCAGAGCACCTATCGTGACGGTTATGGGTCACGTTGACCATGGTAAAACCTCGTTGTTGGATTATGTTCGTGAAGAGAATGTCATTGCCGGTGAGAGCGGAGGCATCACCCAGCATATTGGTGCCTATGGTGTAACCTTGAATGACGGCCAACGAATTACTTTCTTGGATACTCCAGGTCACGAAGCCTTTACCGCGATGCGGGCAAGAGGAGCACAGGTGACCGATATCGCCATCATCGTAGTTGCTGCAGATGATGACATCATGCCGCAGACCAAAGAGGCCATCAGCCATGCCCAGGCAGCGGGGGTGCCCATTGTATTTGCCATCAATAAAATTGATAAACCGACAGCGAATCCTGATAAAATCAAAGAAGGTCTGGCCAGTATGAATTTGTTGGTGGAAGACTGGGGAGGAAAAATACAATCACATGACATTTCGGCCAAAACAGGCGAAGGTGTCAAAGAACTTTTAGAGAAGGTTTTGCTGGAAGCTGAATTGCTGGAATTGAAGGCAAATCCCGATAAATTGGCCAACGGTACTGTGGTTGAGGCATTCTTGGATAAAGGCCGCGGCTATGTTTCCACGATTTTGGTGCAAGAAGGTACGCTTGAAATTGGCGATTATGTGCTTGCAGGCACCCACAGCGGTAAAATCAAGGCCATGCAAGATGAGCGTGGAAAAGATGTGAAAAAAGCAGGTCCTGCAACCCCTATCTCTATTTTAGGGTTGGATGGTGCACCACAGGCAGGTGACAAGTTCAATGTGTTGGAAGACGAGCGCGAAGCCAAATCAATTGCTTCCAAGCGTTCACAATTACAGCGTGAACAATCTGTTCGTACACAACGACATATCACTTTGGATGAAATCGGAAGGCGAATCGCTTTGGGTGATTTCCAAGAGCTGAACATTATTTTGAAAGGTGATGTGGATGGTTCTGTGGAAGCCCTGACAGATTCCTTCCAGAAACTTTCCACAGATGAGATACAGGTAAACATCATACATAAAGGTGTCGGTGCCATCACCGAATCAGATGTGTTGTTGGCAAGCGCATCCGATGCCATCATCATCGGCTTCAACGTACGACCTATGGGCAATGCGAGGGATATTGCCGACAAGGAAGAAATCGATATCCGTACATACTCCATTATTTACGATGCCATCAATGATCTCAAAGATGCGATGGAAGGCATGTTGTCACCTGAAATGAAAGAAGAGGTGACAGGTACGGCCGAGATTCGTGAGACCTTCAAGATTTCGAAAATCGGTACCATTGCAGGCTGTATGGTGACCAGCGGCAAAATCTTTAGAAACTCCCAGATTCGATTAATACGCGATGGTGTTGTGGTCTTCACTGGTGAATTGGCCTCATTGAAACGCTTCAAAGATGACGTGAAAGAGGTTGCCAAAGGATATGAATGTGGTCTTCAGGTCAAGAATTACAACGATATTAAAGAAGGCGATACCGTTGAGGCGTTCCAAGAGGTGGCGGTGAAGAAGAAACTTTGATGTTTGGTGCACGATGCTAGTAGTTCGATGTTTGATCATAACCTTCGACTTTAAAAACATCACCCAGCACCGGGCATTATACATCCGACCTCACTCAGGCTTCAACAACATGGCATTCGGATATTTTTTACGCACTTCAAGATATTTGCGCTCGGCCTCAAGACGGTTTTTGAACTTGCCTACGCGTACCCGATAGGTAGGCGATTCAAATTCAATCTTAGAGGGCATATTCGGAAAATCTTCATCGATCTTGGTCTTAAGGTTGAGTGCCTTTTGGTAGTTTCCAAAACCGACCTGAATCTGATAATATTCTGATTTTGAGTGAACTGCAGTGTAAGCTTTCACCAATTCATCGATTCTAGAATCTTTTTCGATGTTTATCTGGCCTTCCTGGGCCAAAATCCCAAAAGAAAAAAGAAAAAAAGCTGCGGAAAAAAATACACTCTTCATAGGCTTACAATATAGCTTTTGCATCAAAATACAAATGTAATTCTTTAAATATGATGGGATTAAAAACCCTATTATTTAGACTGATTATAAATTGTGGATTATAAATCCCTTAACATTTTAAAAATTGCTGGCGTATCGTATTTTTGTGCACGATTTGAACCACGGTAATTACTAACTCACACGTTGTCAATTGAAATTACTGTGCCAAGATTTCACTAGCATGAAAAAGGTTTTGAACCGCATTCAATTTTTACTGGTTTTTGGTCTAAGTTTTCTACTTCTCCCACTCTTTTTTTCACCCGCACTGGCTCAGGATGAAGCTGTAGCTGAAGAACCTGCAGCCGAGGCTACTGCCGAAGACCTTGGCGGAGACCCAGTAGCCGGAAAGCAACTTTTTAACCAGAACTGTGCCGCTTGCCATGCTTTGAATCGAAAGATGACAGGCCCGGCCTTGGCCAATGTCGAAACCCGACTGGCCGAAGAAGAAGGTTTGGACAAAGAGTGGATGTACCAGTGGATCAAGAACAGTGCGGGCATGATTGCTTCTGGTGATGCATACGCCAACAAGATTTATAACGAATACAATCAAGCGGCGATGACCGCTTTTCCGACCCTCAGCAATGAGGATATTGACAATATTTTGGCGTACACGGCAGCGCCCGTAGCCACTCCAGCCCAGCCAACCGCTGCGGCTGGTGAAGCTGTAGCGGACAGTGGAGAAGGCGGCGGTATTTCGAACAGTATTATTCTAGGAGCGCTTGCCCTTGTTTTTGGCATCTTGGTCATTATGCTGTTTTTGGTCAATCGTACCTTGCGGCGAATTGCCGAAGCCAATGGTGTGCAAGTGGTCAAGGCAGATGCAGAGAAACGTACCCCAATTTGGAAAGCCTTTGCACAAAACCAATTCTTGGTTTTGGTGACTGTCATTTTTTTACTGTTGGGCAGTGCCTATTATGCGTATGAGTGGATGTCGCAAATTGGTGTTGATCAAGGGTATGCCCCCGTGCAGCCAATTCACTACTCGCACAAGATACATGCCGGCGACAACAAAATAGAATGCAAGTACTGCCATTCATCGGCAAGGGTGTCAAAGCATTCGGGCATTCCATCGCTGAATGTTTGTATGAACTGCCACAAATCCATTTATGAGTACACGGGTAATCCTGAAGGTCCCACAGCCGAGGATTTGGCAAACGGCTACACCAATGAATTTTACACCAAAGAGATCAAAAAATTATACAAAGCCGTGGGCTGGAATGAGGAAGAACAGCGTTATACCGGTGAAACCCAACCTGTGGAATGGGTGCGCATCCACAATCTTCCCGATTTTGCCTACTTCAACCATTCACAGCACGTTTCAGTGGCGGGCATTGAGTGCCAGACTTGTCACGGCCCAGTGGAAGAGATGGAAATCATGTACCAATATTCACCATTGACCATGGGCTGGTGCATCAACTGTCACCGTGAAACTGAGGTACAAGTGGCCAACAACGGGTATTATGAAAAAATACATGACGAGCTTTCGAAGAAGTATGGTGTTGATAAATTGACCGCGGCACAGATGGGTGGATTGGAATGTGGCAAGTGTCACTACTGATTTTGGAGGTGCGATTTACGAAGTGTGATTGAAAGATATAAAACTGATTGAACAAAAATTGAAAATATTTGATTTTAGAAGTATGTAATGCGAGAAAGAATTTCAAACCATGAAGTTTGATAATCTAAAATCGTGATTCTAAAATCGTAATTAATGTATATGGCATCAAACAAAAAATACTGGAAGAGTGAAGCGGAGTTGAATCCGAACGATTCCATTGTTGAGAGGCTAAAGCAGAATGAGTTTCCCGAACAGATTCCTGTTGATGAATTTTTGGGAGACAAAGAGGGGTTGGCAGATTCAAATACCTCTCGAAGAGATTTCTTGAAGTACGTGGGGTTCAGTACTGCAGCTGCGACAATGGCGGCATGCGAGGGCCCAGTGCACAAATCCATTCCCTATGTGGTGCAACCCGTGGATATTGTTCCCGGTGTGGCCAATTACTACGCCACCACCATCGCCGACGGATTTGATTTTGCAAGCATTTTGGTGAAGACCAGAGAAGGTCGCCCCATCAAGATAGAAAACAATACGGATGCCAAAGTACATGGTGGAACCAATGCCAGAATACAGGCGTCGGTGCTATCCTTATATGATAGCAAAAGGGTACAGGGCCCTATGGCGGCGGGCGAGCCCATAGAGTGGAAAGTTTTGGACGCCACGGTGCGTGCCAAGTTGGGCAGTTTAAAAAATTCAAGCAAACAGATTGCATTGCTTACCCAGACCTATGCGAGCCCTTCCGCAAAACGATTGGTTGATGAGTTCAAGGCCGAATATGGCAATGTGAACCACATTACCTATGATGCCATATCTGAAGATGCTGCATTGAACGCTTATGAGGCAGCCTACGGCGAGCGTGCCTTGGCCGATTATGATTTTGAGAAAGCCGAGTTGATCGTTTCTTTCGGTGCAGATTTCTTGGGCGATTGGCAAGGTGGAGGATACGATTCAGGCTATGCCAAAGGTCGTGTGCCCAAAAACGGGAAGATGTCAAAGCATATCCAGATGGAGGGCAACATGACATTGACCGGAGCGAATGCCGACCACAGATTTCCCATGACCGGTGCGCAACAAAAGATTGCATTGGCAAAATTGTACGGTAAACTCAACGGAAGCAATGTAGGTGGAGGCACCTCCGAGGTAGATGAAGCAGTTGATGCCGTGGCAAAACAGATTCGAAAAGCAGGCCGCAAAGCGGTGGTTGTCAGTGGCATCAATGATGTCAATGTGCAAACTGTGGTGCTTGCCATCAACAAGTTGTTGAACAGTGAGGCCTTTGATCCTTCCAACCCAAAATATGTGCGTCAGGGCAATACGGCCCAAGTCAACAAGTTGATTTCCGATATGAATGCAGGCCGTGTGGGCATGTTGATTATGGATGGTGTAAACCCTGTCTACTCATTGCCCAACAGTGCCGACTTTGTTTCTGGTCTTGAGAAGGTTGATGTTTCAGTAACCTTTGCTTTCAATAATGATGAAACTGCCCAGGTTTCAAGTTATGTGGCCGCAGCTTCCCATTATTTGGAATCTTGGGGCGATACAGAAATCAAAAAAGGGCATTACAGCCTTCAACAGCCCGTCATTCGAGAGCTTTTTGACACTAGACAGTTTCAAAATGCACTTTTGACCTGGATGGGCAGTGATAAAACATACTACGATTACGTCAAGGAAACTTGGGAAACTTCCATTCTAAATGGGGGAAGCTGGAACAAAACACTTCAAGCCGGGGTCTATGCCGCAGGCCAAGAGCCTATGGTCATCGAAGATGCCCCAGCACAAGAACTAAACCAGACTTTGGCCGATGCCAGAAACGGCGGTCGAGATAGGCAAGCTGAACAGGCTGCCCAAAATGAGGAAACCGTGGCATCAACGATTGTTCCGATTGCATCGGCCATTCGTTCGTTGGCAAATTCTGCTACTGGTGACATGGAGCTGGCACTCTATTCTAAAGTAGGTATGGGTGATGGTCGCCAAGCCAGTAATCCTTGGTTACAAGAATTTCCAGACCCGATTTCAAGGGCCACTTGGGACAACTACCTGACGGTCTCAAAAGCAGATGCTGAAAAGCTGGATTTTGAAAATTATAATGTAGCGAATGGCGCCCTCAACGGTAGCTATGCCAAAGTAACCGTCAATGGGGTTACTGTTGATAATGTACCCGTGCTTATTCAGCCAGGTCAGGCTGTGGGTACCGTTGGTTTGGCTTTCGGTTATGGAAAGAAAGCAGGTTTGAAAGAGGAAATGCAGACAGGTGTCAATGCCTTCCCATTGTACCAAAATTATAATGAGGTACAGTCGGTCTCGATTTCAAAATCGGAAGGCATCCACGAATTTGCTTGCATCCAACTACAAAATACATTGATGGGCCGTGGTGATATCATCAAAGAGACCACGCTCAACACGTTCAATTCCGAAGACCACCACGTGTGGAATCCGGTTCCAGAAGTTTCCTTGAACCATCAAGAAGTTCCTGCGGTTTCTGTTGACCTTTGGGATGAATTTGACCGTTCCATCGGGCATCATTTCAACATGTCAATCGATTTGAACGCTTGTACAGGCTGCGGTGCCTGTGTGATTGCCTGTCATGCCGAGAACAACGTTCCGGTAGTGGGTAAGGAAGAAATGCGAAAGTCTCGTGACATGCACTGGTTGCGTATCGATAGGTATTATTCCTCAGAGGAAACATTTATGGGTGATGTTGAGGAAAAAGAAACAGCACCTGATGGTTATCGACAGACGATGGCGCAGTTGGAAGACCCCTCTGTGAATCCACAGGTTGCCTTTCAACCCGTAATGTGCCAGCACTGTAACCATGCGCCTTGTGAAACGGTTTGCCCGGTAGCCGCAACAGCGCACAGCCGTCAAGGGCAGAACCACATGGCCTACAACCGTTGTGTGGGTACGCGCTACTGTGCGAACAACTGTCCGTACAAAGTGCGAAGGTTCAACTGGTTCCTATACAATAATAATGACGAGTTCGACTACTATATGAACAATGATTTGGGCAAGATGGTCATCAACCCTGATGTCAATGTTCGCTCGCGTGGTGTCATGGAAAAATGTTCTATGTGCATTCAAATGACACAAAAGACCATTTTGGATGCCAAGCGCGAAGGTCGTCCGGTCAAAGATGGCGAATTCCAAACGGCCTGTTCAGCCGCATGTAGCACAGGGGCCATTGCATTTGGAGACATCAACGATAAAGAAAGTAAAATTGCCGAGTTGAAAGAAGATGACAGGGCATACCATTTGCTGGAGCATGTGGGCACTCGACCCAATGTGTTCTACCATGTGAAGGTACGCAACACTGATGAGGCATAACAATAACTAAGTAAGCAACTAGAATAGAGATTATGGCGTCGCATTACGAAGCACCTATACGAAAACCCTTGGTACTCGGTGATAAAGGCTATCATGACGTAACGGTCGATATTGCTGCACCGGTCGAGGGACGGGCCAACAAGCATTGGTGGATTGTCTTCACCATTGCCCTTGTAGCCTTTCTTTGGGGTCTTGGGTGTATCATTTATACGATTTCCACTGGTATCGGGGTATGGGGTCTGAACCCAACCGTGAACTGGGCGTGGGATATTACCAATTTCGTCTGGTGGGTCGGTATCGGTCACGCAGGAACGCTGATTTCAGCGGTATTGCTGCTCTTTAGGCAAAAATGGAGAATGGCCATCAACCGTTCTGCAGAGGCGATGACCATCTTTTCGGTAATTCAGGCGGGGCTTTTCCCGATCATTCACATGGGTCGCCCGTGGTTGGCGTATTGGGTATTGCCGATTCCGAACCAATTCGGTTCGTTGTGGGTGAACTTTAATTCTCCCTTGCTCTGGGACGTGTTTGCGATATCTACCTATCTATCAGTGTCGTTAGTGTTCTGGTGGACAGGATTGCTTCCTGACTTTGCGATGATTCGTGATCGCGCCGTTAAGCCCTTCCAAAAGAAAATATATAGTCTGTTGAGCTTTGGATGGACAGGCCGTGCCAAAGACTGGCAACGTTTTGAAGAAGTTTCACTAGTACTTGCTGGATTGGCAACGCCACTAGTACTTTCAGTACATACCATCGTATCATTCGACTTCGCCACCTCGGTGATACCTGGATGGCACACTACGATTTTTCCACCTTACTTTGTTGCGGGAGCGATTTTCTCTGGTTTCGCTATGGTACAGACTCTGCTCATTATCATGAGAAAAGTCTGCCATTTGGAAGCTTATATCACAGTTCAACATATTGAATTGATGAATATCGTGATTATGATTACAGGTTCGATTGTGGGCTGTGCCTACATTACCGAGTTGTTCATTGCATGGTATTCTGGAGTGGAATATGAACAATATGCATTTTTGAACCGTGCAACTGGACCTTACTGGTGGGCCTATTGGTCGATGATGACCTGTAACGTATTCTCACCACAGTTCATGTGGTTCAAAAAGTTGCGCACGAGCATTATGTTCTCGTTCTTTATTTCGATTGTGGTAAACATTGGGATGTGGTTCGAGCGATTTGTGATTATCGTGACCTCATTGCATAGAGATTATCTACCCTCTTCGTGGACGATGTTCTCGCCCACATTTGTGGATATCGGAATCTTTATTGGTACGATTGGATTCTTCTTTGTGCTGTTCCTTTTGTATTCGCGAACCTTCCCCGTGATTGCACAGGCAGAGGTGAAATCCATTTTAAAATCTTCAGGAGAGCGCTATAAAAAACTAAGGGAAGAGGGCAAACCGTTATATGTGATGCCTTCCCGAGGAAAAACTGTTGAAGGGCCCGTCACACAAGACGTTCTGATGGGCGAGGTGAAGCCCGCTGTTGGCGATAAAGTGGGTGTCAACGAGCTGTTGGGCTCTATCGGTACGTTTGACCCCTCAAAGGAATCGGCCGACGACTTGAAAAAAATAAAAGGAGTAGGTCCGGAAATGGAGCGTATTCTCAACGAAATAGGAATTTATACGTTCGCACAAGTAGGACGAATGACAGAGCGCGAATACGATTTGTTGGATTCCATCACAGGTAAATTCCCAGGTCGCGCACAACGCGATGATTGGGCAGGGCAGGCAAGATTGTTGAACAATAAAAAGAACTAATGGCATCAAAGGTTATACATGCGGTCTACAACGACGATGACATTTTGATGAAGGCCGTCAAAAAGGTCAGGGCAGAGCACCACCATATTGAAGAGGTATATACGCCTTTTCCGGTACACGGATTGGACAAGGCCATGGGGTTGGCAGACACCCGTATTGCCATCACCTCATTCATGTATGGTTGTTTGGGGCTGGCCGTTGCCATTGTCATGATGAACTATATCATGATTGAAGATTGGCCGCAAGATATTGGGGGCAAACCCAGCTTCAGCTATTTGGAGAACATGCCAGCTTTCGTGCCAATCATGTTTGAAATGACGGTATTTTTTGCAGCACATTTGATGGTCATCACCTTTTACCTGAGAAGTAGAATGTGGCCGTTCAAGAAAGCGGAAAACCCAGATGTGAGAACGACTGATGACCATTTCTTGATGGAAGTCGGTGTACATGATAACGAAAAAGAGCTATCAGAACTGTTGTGGGATACAGGTGCTGTCGAAGTAACCGTAACCGAAAAGGATTCTTGATGATGAAACAAGTTGTAAAAGCGACATTGGTGTTGGCTGTGATATTGGTTTTGGCTTCTTGTGCCAATAAGAACGAACCAAACTATCAGTACATGCCCAATATGTACGAATCTGTGGGGTATGAAACCTACGAAGAAGTCGATAATGGACTGTTCCCGATGGGTACCGAGGCAATGACTCCGCCAGAAAATACCATCTCACGCGATTGGTTGCCTTATGAGTTCGAGAACACTCCAGAAGGAAAGGAATTGGCGCGTTTGCAACCAAGTCCACTAGATTCATTGAACACGGAGAAAAACTTGGCTGCCGGCATGCAACTATACACGGTTTATTGTGCAATATGCCATGGTGATAAAGGCGCCGGTCAGGGCACCCTGGTCAAACGCGAAAAAATATTGGGTGTGCCAAGTTATGCTGATGAGGCTCGAAACATAACCGTTGGCAGTACCTACCATACCATGTATTACGGACTTAATTCAATGGGTTCTTATGCTTCTCAAATGGCCAGTGAAGAAGAGCTATGGCAAGTTGCCGAGTATGTGATGAAATTGAAAGAAGACCTAACAAAATAACTAACGTAACCATAGATGATGTACACGTTTTCAAATAGGTTAAAAATCGGTTCAGTGGTCATGATGGCTTTGGGGCTCATCTTTTTGGTCATAGGATTCATCAGTGCACCCAGTACGGTTGAAGAGGCCAAAGAAATGGTTGCCGCAGCACACGCTGACGGTCATGGAGGGCATGGTGTGGCGACTGGGCATGTAGAGGAAGACGCCGGCCACCAAGATGAAAAACGATATGAAGGTGAAATGACCCCAGACGTGCCATTGGAAAAAGGCCATGGTGATGTCGTAAAAAGAGGAGGCGCCCACAACTCAGACGGTGACCAAATCTCTCATGGCGAGTCACACGATGCGGCCCATGACGAACATTTGCTGCACCAACTGCAGAATCGACCATGGGCGGCATTGTATGTTGCAGCCTTTTTCTTCTTCATGATTTCATTGGGGGTCTTGGCCTTCTATGCGATACAACGTGCTGCACAGGCAGGTTGGTCTCCATTGCTTTTCCGAGTTATGGAAGGTATTACAGCTTATCTCGTGCCCGGCGGTATCATTGTTTTTGTGATTTTGGTTCTGTCCGTAATGCACATGAACCATCTTTTTGTTTGGATGGATGCCGATGTGGTTGCACACGACAAACTGTTGCAAGGTAAAGCGGGGTATCTGAACCCAACTTTCTTTTTGGTACGCGCTGCTTTGTTTTTGGGCGGATGGATTTTCTATCGCGAATATTCCCGTAAGCTATCATTGCGACAAGATGAGTCGAACGACAACACCAACTTTGTAAAGAATTTTAGATGGTCGGCCGCCTTTTTGGTGTTCTATCTGATTACAGAATCAATGATGTCATGGGATTGGATTATGAGTGTTGACCCACACTGGTTCAGCACCCTGTTCGGTTGGTATGTTTTTGCGAGCATGTTCGTATCGGGTATCACCGTGATTGCCATGGTGAGCATCTATTTGAAATCGAAGGGATATTTAAAAGATGTAAACGACAGCCACATTCATGATTTGGCAAAGTTTATGTTCGGAATCAGTATTTTCTGGACCTACCTTTGGTTTGGCCAGTTCATGCTGATTTGGTATGCGAACATTCCTGAAGAGGTAACCTATTTTGTGACCCGTATTGAAGATTACAAATTGCCATTTTTTGGTATGGTTGCCTTGAATTTTGTATTCCCATTACTGGTTTTGATGAACAGTGATTATAAGCGGGTCAATTGGTTTGTTATAATGACGGGAATCGTTATTCTGTTTGGTCATTATTTGGATGTTTTCAATATGGTGATGCCAGCAACAGTAGGAGACCAATGGCATATAGGAATTCCAGAAATAGGAGGTATTCTGTTCTTTGGTGGTTTGTTCATTTTCTGGGTGTTCAACACCTTGACCAAAGTTCCCTTACAACCCAAACGAAATCCATTTTTGGAAGAAAGTAGACAGTTTCACTATTAAGTAGTATACGCAAGAAAGAGAGACGATGACAACATTATTGATATTGACGGTTCTGGTTTTGGTGGCGATTGCGATATGGCAAATGACCAAAATTTTCGAATTGTCTCAATTAAGGGCTGACCGATCGGTTTCAGAAATTGCCAATGATTCTGACAACAATTACAATGGCTATTTGCTGTTCGGCTTCTTGATTTTTATCTATGGCATCACTATTTTCAGTTTTGCAAAATATTCAAAGGTACTTTTGCCTGATGCGGCCTCAGATCATGGTGCGGGCTACGATCAACTGATGTGGATTTCCTTTGCCATCATTTTCTTCGTGCAGACCATTACCCAAGCCCTATTGCACTATTATGGCTATAAATACCGAGGTAAGGAAGGAAAAAAAGCGCTTTTCTTTGCCGATAACGACAGGCTCGAGTTTATTTGGACCATCATTCCCGTGATTGTTTTGGCGGGATTGATTATTTGGGGATTGTATTCTTGGACAAATATTATGGATGTCAACGACGAGGATGACCCTCTGATCGTTGAACTATATGCACAACAGTTTAATTGGACGGCCCGTTACGCCGGAAACGATAATGTACTGGGCGATGCCAGCGTGCGTTTAATTGATATCAACAAAGCCAATGTGCTTGGGTTGGATGAGTCAGACCCCAATGCGGCTGACGATGTGATTGTAAGAGAGCTGCACCTGCCCGTTGGTAGAAAGGTGAATTTCATGATGCGCTCCCAAGATGTGCTGCACTCTGCTTATATGCCACATTTTAGGGCACAGATGAATTGTGTGCCAGGTATGATTACACAATTCTCGTTCACGCCAACGGTAACTACTGAAGAGATGCGGTTGAATCCCGATGTGGTTGATAAAGTGAAGCGAACCAATAAGATAAGGGCTGAAAGAGCGGCCAATGGTGACCCCGACTCAGATCCATGGGAGTTTGACTATGTATTGCTCTGCAACAAAATCTGTGGTAAGTCACACTATAACATGCAGATGAAAATCATCGTTGAAACGGAGGAAGAATACAATGCTTGGATGGAGGAGCAAAAGACCTTTAAGGAGACTGTTATGGTTGACGATGCCACCCAACCCGCATTCAATACCGCCAAAGGTGCTGATGATGAAATGGGTATGGAAGAAGAGGCCGAAAAGCCTGAAGACAAAATGGAAGAAATGATTGAAGAGACGGAAGCCAAACCCGACTCTCTATAAAATAAAGCTAGAAAAAGAAATTTAAAGTAAAGAATTATGTCTGCAGTAGCACATACTCACGTAGATGACCATGGGCACGACGATCACGGGCATCACCATAAAGAGACTTTTATAACAAAGTACATCTTTAGCCAAGACCATAAAATGATTGCCAAGCAATATTTTATCACAGGCGTCTTGGCAATGGGTTTCATTGGCATTGCAATGTCACTGCTTTTTAGAATGCAATTGGCATGGCCTGGTGAATCGTTCCCCGTTTTTGAGGCCATTTTAGGAAAGTGGGCACCAGATGGTGTCATGGACGCAGACATCTATTTGTCATTGGTCACCATGCACGGTACCATCATGGTATTCTTTGTATTGACGGCAGGTCTGAGCGGTACGTTCAGTAACCTTTTGATACCCTTGCAGATTGGGGCACGTGATATGGCTTCCGGGTTTTTGAACATGCTTTCCTATTGGATGTTCTTTATCTCAACGGTAATCATGGTCATTTCACTCTTTGTAGAGGCAGGACCAGCCGCTGCGGGATGGACGATTTATCCGCCCTTAAGTGCACTGCCGATGGCACAGCCAGGCTCTGGTGCGGGTATGACCCTTTGGTTGGTTTCTATGGCGATATTCATTGCGTCGTCACTGTTGGGTTCTTTGAACTATATCGTGACCGTATTGAACTTGAGAACAAAAGGCATGACCATGACACGTCTGCCATTGACCATTTGGGCCTTTTTTGTGACAGCAATCATCGGTGTGATTTCTTTTCCTGTACTATTGTCAGCAGCGTTGTTACTGATTATGGACAGAAGTTTCGGCACTTCCTTTTTCTTATCGGATATTTTTATTCAAGGCGAGGTATTGCACTATCAAGGGGGGTCGCCCGTACTTTTTGAGCACCTGTTCTGGTTCTTGGGTCACCCTGAGGTATATATCGTAATTCTGCCCGCAATGGGTATCGTATCAGAAGTGATGTCGGTCAACGCAAGGAAACCTATTTTTGGGTATCGTGCCATGATCGCTTCCATTTTGGCAATCGCCTTTTTGTCTACCATAGTTTGGGGGCACCACATGTTCATTTCAGGTATGAACCCCTTTCTAGGATCGGTATTTACTTTTACGACCTTGTTGATTGCGATCCCATCCGCAGTAAAAGCCTTTAACTGGATAACGACGTTATGGAAAGGAAACCTACAGCTCAATCCGGGCATGTTGTTTTCCATTGGTATGGTATCCACCTTCATCACAGGAGGTTTGACAGGAATCATTCTGGGCGATAGTGCGCTCGACATCAACGTACACGATACCTATTTTGTGGTTGCACACTTTCACTTGGTGATGGGCATATCGGCGCTGTATGGGCTATTCGCTGGCGTGTACCACTGGTTCCCGAAAATGTTCCAGGGCCGTATGATGAACAAGAACTTGGGCTATGTACATTTCTGGATTACCGCGATTGGTTCCTACGGAATTTTCTTCCCGATGCATTTTGTGGGCATGGCAGGGGTGCCGAGACGCTATTATCAAAACACGGCTTTCCCAATGTTTGACGAATTGACTGATGTTCAGGTATTGATGACCATATTTGCCATTGTTACCGCAAGTGCCCAATTAGTGTTCGCTTTCAATTTTGTAAGAAGTATTTTCTACGGAAAACGCGGTCCTGTAAATCCATGGAAGGCAACTACGTTAGAGTGGACGACGCCCCAAGAGCATTTTCACGGCAACTGGGCAGGTGCCATACCACACGTACACCGCTGGCCTTATGATTATAGCAAGACCTATGAAAATGGGGAATACATCATAGAAGGTCAAGATTTTGTGCCACAAACAGTGCCACTTCAAGAAAACGAAGAAGAGCTCAACCATTAAGCGCTTGAGATAAAAGTAAAACTAAACCATCCGTCTTTGGCGGATGGTTTTTTGTTGGCTGACTTTGGCATTATGATTGTACTTTTTTTAAATATCTTTAATCAGTAATTGACCCCTTGAGGGGACTTTAGGGGTGTCTTCCATTAACGGATGTTTCCCAAAATTGTATTCGTCATGAAAAAAGTACTTCCATTTCTCTTTGTGTTACTCACCATTTCATTGGCTGCTCAACGAAAACCCAAGATCAAGGGCAATCGAGTGGTGACCGAGGTCAGCGATGAACTGCCGCCCTTCAATGCCATCATTTTAGAGGATGATTTGGAAATTACTTTGAAAAAATCGTTCGGTCCGGGCTATGATATTGAGGCCGACGATAATTTAATTGATATCCTAAAGTTCACGATTGAAGACAGTACGTTGGTCATTTCTTCCTTTTACGAGGTTACGGCGAGCAAAAAATTTGACATTGCCATCAATTTCACCGAACTGAATGCGATTACCCTGAAGGAAGGGTATATCAAAAGCGAGGATATCATTTCAAGTGAGACCTTTATGGCCGATGTTTTTGGCGATTCAAGACTTGACGTTAGTGTAAATGCCGGAGTGATGGATTTGAACTTGGAGGATGTCAGTACTGGGGATTTCAATCTTGATGTTGATTCACTCAATGTCACCATGAAAAAACGGGCAGATGCATCCATTTATTCCGTCAGCGGTTCAAAAAAAATACAGCTTCAAGAAAATGCTGATTTAGAACTGGAAGGAACCACAGATTTGTTGGAAACTTCGGTTTTTGATGACGCCAAACTCAAGGCCCGCAAGCTTGAAGCAGCTACAATCAAACTAATGGCCAACAGTGCTGCCAATGTACAAATCAATGCCTTTAAAGCACTGGAACTTTCGGCGTCTGGCAATTCAAGGGTACAGCTCTATGGCAATCCGAAGATTACGGTATTGGAGTTTCTTGACACCACCCAGCTTGTTAAGCGTGAAGATTAGATGATAGGCGCGGTCATCAAATGCTCAGGAATGGCAAAACCTGCTACCAGTGCTTTGGCATGTGGTCTGAGCTCTGTGCTCAACCGTTCTACCCGCTGGCGGATGGCCTTTGACTTTGTGCTGCCCAAATAGCCTTGTTCAAGATACCATGAGGCATTTTTTCGAATGATCGACAATCCGTGAAGCGCCCCCAATTGGTACAGCAACTCTTGATATTCTTTGTCATCGACCTCTTTTACAAATTCATAATACCATTTCATGGCCAAAGCATCACTGTAGGCTTTGCCAAGCTCTAGCAAATGGGTCTGCGTCTTTAGAAAAGCCTGATAGCTTGGCACTCCTTTTTTGATATAGTTTCTTATACGCATGGCGACGGTATAGGTCAACCTTCGCAACCTGAAATCAAGGGCATGCAAGTGAAATTTCGGATTGTAGAGGTGCTCTCTGTCCACTTTATTTGAATACGCTGGATTTATAGTGGCAATTTTATCAGAAATGCGGCTACCCAACAGTTTGAGCACACTTATAAATCCGCCCGAATTGAACTCGGCCCTAAAACCAGAAAGCACCCCTTTGGCTGCCAATTGCAGTAAAACAGTATTGTCGCCTTCAAAAGTGGTAAAGATGTCGGTGTCATTTTTTAAGTCGGCAATTCGGTTCTCCAAAAGATAGCCCTTGCCACCGCAGGCCTCACGACATTCTTGAATGGTTGCTGTTGAAAACCATGTGATGATGGCTTTGAGCCCTGCAACTTGGGTTTCTATTTTTCGTTTGTCACCTTCACTGACCGCATACTCGTGCATGGCTTTCTGCAGTACAGCATGGTACACATAGGTTGAAGCCACTTTGGGGATAAGCCGAAGTTGATGGCTGGGATAATCCATGAGCAGGTCTTCCTGCATTTTGATATTATCATTGAACTGCCGCCGCTTCATGGCATAGTTGACAGCAATTGCCAATGACATTTTGGCTCCGGCCAATGCCCCCTTGGCCACACAAATACGACCGCCCACGAGTGTGCCCAGCATGGTGAAGAATCGTTTGTTCGGATTTTTGATGTTTGAACGGTAATTTCCGTTTTTGTCGATGCCGCCATAATTGTCAAGTAGATTCTCAACCGACACCTTTACTTGGTCGAACCAAATTTTACCATTATCCACACCGTTCAATCCCAGTTTATAACCATTGTCTTCGATAGTAATGCCTGGTAGCGTTTTGTGGTTTTCATCCCTCAGGGGAACCAGAATGGCATGGACCCCCCTGTTCTTTCCATCGACCAACAGTTGGGCAAAGACTGTTGCCATGGTAGAGTGCAGTGCATTGCCAATATATTCTTTGTTGTCATTTTTGCCCGGAGTATGAACAACAAGTGCACGTTCACCATGAATGTAGGTAGCCGTAGTCTTGATACCGCGAACGTTACTGCCATGCCCTGTTTCGGTCATGGCAAAACAACCCAATAAAGTCGCTTTTCCTGCAGCTTCGAGATATTGGTCATGGTGTCTTTTGCTTCCCAGATTATGGATGCTTCCGCCGAATAGGCCAAACTGCACCCCAAATTTCACTCCGAGACTTCCATCAACGTACATCAAATGTTCAAAAATGGAAGCATAACTTTCGATATTCCCTTTCCCACCATAGGTTTTGGGATATGCCAAAGCACCCCATCCATCCATGGCCAAAACCTTTACCTGTTCCAATACTTTGTCACGGGCTTTTTCTTTGTCACGAATGATTTCCCAATTAAAAATTCCTTGGTTTAAAAACCCTCTAAAAGACTCGACGTCAGCAATAAAATTACGGTTTAGGATTCGGTCAATTTCTTTGGGGCGATATCGTTCAGAATAGGTTTGGTGAACCACTTCAACATTGAATAAATGGTTGTAGTGGTTGGGCTGTATGCCCAAGTTTTGTTCTATTTCTTGTAAATGTACGTTCGGTGCACAGGTATCACAGTAAAATTGGGCAACTTTTCTTGAAAAAGCCTCAAGAGGATAATTTTCACTTTCTATGAGTGTGGCATTGCTATCGGTAATAACCTGTTGCCAATTTTTGACCTCGCTATCCTTCGGGGGCTTCTCTCGCACCAACCAAGACCGTAAACGGGTTTTGTCTTGTGGGGTCAGTGAATGATCAGATTCCACAGCTTTTTTAATGACCTGTACTTCAGAAGCGGATAGTAAATCGTCAGCCCAGATGACATAAAAGAACGGTATGTAGGGCAACACCCCATTACTATATGTAGTTGAAACCATGAGCTGAAATTACAATAAATCAGATTATAATGTCTGAGAATGTTACCGTGTAATTACGTTATATTTGTTTGAAATGAACGAGCATTTAGACCCAACAAGGGAACACTTTTCACAGGAGGAACTCGATATAGAGCGCGCCCTTCGGCCCATCACTTTTGATGATTTTACCGGGCAGGAGCAAGTACTTGAAAACCTCAAGATCTTTGTACAGGCAGCCAACCAGCGTGATGAGGCACTGGACCATACCTTGTTTCACGGCCCCCCGGGATTGGGAAAAACGACTTTGGCCCATATTTTGGCCAATGAACTTGGCGTGGGCATTAAAGTCACATCTGGCCCAGTGTTGGACAAGCCTGGGGATTTGGCAGGCTTATTGACCAACCTTGAGGAGCGCGACGTACTGTTTATTGACGAAATCCATCGGTTGAGTCCGATTGTAGAAGAGTATCTGTATTCTGCCATGGAAGATTACAAGATTGACATCATGATAGAGACAGGCCCGAATGCCCGTTCCGTTCAAATCAATCTCGCCCCATTTACGTTGGTAGGGGCTACCACGCGCTCAGGATTGCTGACCGCACCTATGCGCGCTCGCTTCGGAATATCAAGTCGATTGAATTACTATGATACCGAACTGCTCTCGACCATTGTGCAACGTAGTGCCGATATTCTAAAGGTGCCCATTACCAATGAGGCGGCCATAGAAATTGCTGGGCGAAGTCGCGGTACTCCACGAATCTGTAATGCTTTATTACGTAGGGTGCGTGATTTTGCACAGATTAAGGGTGACGGTAATATTGATATCGATATTTCAAAGTTTGGCCTTAAAGCGCTTCATGTCGATGCCCATGGTTTGGATGAGATGGACAATAAGATTCTTACCACCATCATTGACAAATTCAAAGGTGGCCCCGTGGGTATCACGACGCTTGCCACAGCAGTCTCTGAAAGTGCCGAGACCATTGAAGAGGTCTACGAGCCCTTTTTGATCCAACAGGGGTTTATCATGCGCACACCTCGTGGGCGTGAGGTTACTGAATTGGCCTACAAGCATTTGGGAAGAATCAAAGGTGGCGAACAGCCTGGCTTATTCTAACGCTTAGCTTGGCGTTGTCGGCCTCGGCAAGATTCAGCCTTTTGAAAGGCTAGGGATACACCCCTTCATTTGATGATAGAGGCAGAACCAAGCGTAATTTTTAAGGTAAAGTTAAGTCCAATGGGAAAGCTGGCATTCCATATTTATTTGGTTTTTTCCCCAATACTCTTTTCGACTTTGTATTGCCAAGAGTTGGAAGAAACGTCAAATAGGGGTATTGAATTTTCTGGCAGCATCAACCTGAACACCAACGGCATCTCGCCTGTACCGGCCTTTTCTTTGGATAAACCTTCGGTTATCGGCATTTTTTCATTGAAAAGAAAACGGTTTGGTTTCACTCCAGAAATGGCTTTTTCCACCAAGGCAAAACCATGGTTCATCAACCCACGTATTACTTATGAGATGATTGATGGTGAAAAGTTTGGTTTTAGCCTGTCTGCACTGTATAGTTTTAACTTTACGTATCCTGAAGAATTGATTGGCAATACGTTGCAATCAACAACCGTAGTCGAGCATTATGCGTTGTTGCAATCCAATTCAATCTATTCCATATCGGCGAAGTTATCGATTGGGCTGACCACATTTCATGGTTTAGGACTTCAGAATGCCTCCATACAACGTGGTAATTTTTTCATTCTGGCCGCAAACATCACCAAGCTGAAAATCACGGAAAATCTATATCACAGTCTATTTCCACAATTGGTATATGTTGATTTGGATGGTGATAGCCAAGGCCTTTTTGTTTCCACAATCTATGGCATAGGGCATAAAAAATGGCCTTTTTTTCTGTCCACTCAATTGACCCACGCCGCGGCCACGAATATTTCTCCCAATCCGGGTTTTAAATGGAATGTGGGGTTGACCTACCATTTTTGAGAGGTTTTTGAAAGAATTGTTGGCTTAAAGAGAAAACGAGGATTTACATTTTAGTCGCTTATAAGTCAGTGATTGAGGATTTGAAAAATTTGTTTAAAAGCACAAAATTGAAAAAAAACCGAAGCCAAGTGCCTCAGGTTTGATTTTTTTAAATCCTACTGTTTCGAACCATTTTTACCATAAAATGAATCATTTTTCATATTTTAAATGATAAAAGTTCCTTTTCTTACATAAGAATAGAAGTGAATGAATCATATTTTGCATTCACTTAAAACTGTTTTCGATGCCCATCTTTATGGATCGTCATATTGTACCTGGCATTGAGGCCAAGCATGCCGCCCAAGCACATCGCGAAGACCTAAAGATTCAAGATGAGTATGGATGCCGCTGCATGACCTATTGGGTCGATGAAGACCGAGGTAGTGCTTTTTGTTTGATTGACGCGCCCAATGAGGAATCTGTAAAAAAAATGCATGATAGGGCGCATGGTTTGGTGCCTCACGAAATTGTGCAGGTGAACAGCAATGTGGTCGAAGCATTTTTAGGGCGTATTGAAGACCCAGATGGCTACTACGACCCAGATGAACCAGATCTTAAAATTTTCAATGACCCCGCCTTTCGCATTATTTTGGTAGCCCGGGCAGACGATTCCAAATTGCTAAAAAATAGACTAGGCTCAAAAAAAGCGGAAAGACTATTGGCCTTGTACCATGAAATCATTCGAGAACAAGTAAACGAGAACCAAGGTCGGGAAGTGGAGCTGAAAGGGGAGCGATTCATCGCTTCTTTCGTATCGGTCACCCAAGCCTTTGCTTGTACCAAGGGCGTTCAAAAAGGACTTCATGTTGCAGGCGAGCTGATTGGCCTACGAATGGGGCTTAATGCGGGAATGCCTGTCACCAAAGACAAAAGTATTTTTGGCGACGTCATTAGAATGGCAGAATATCTGTGTCTAACGGGTGTTCCCAATCAGACGATAATGGCTTCCATTATCAAAGAACTTTACAAAGATGACGGGCAATACAATATTGGCGACAAGGCTTTATTCAAATCCATATCGCCTGCAGACGAAAATGTGCTTCAACTGCTATTGGATGTGCTGAGAGACCATCATGCAAATCCACAATTCGGCATACAGGATTTCTGCAAAAAAACGGGCATGAGCAAATCAAAACTCTATCGCCAAAGTACCTCGCTTTTGGGTTTGTCACCCAATGAACTGGTACGCGAATACCGTCTCAAAAAAGCCCTCTCCTTTTTAAAAACTGACCGAAATATTGCTCAAACTGCCTTTGATTGCGGTTTTGGTAGCCCCTCGTATTTTACCAAATGCTTTCAAGACCGATTTGGCCTACAACCTTTGGCCTACCAAAAACTGGCCTGAACCTTTTGGTTCAATTCTCTTATTTTTTGGTTTTTTCTTGATAGTCTTCGCCAGTAGGCTTTTTTAGCTTTGATTTTATAAAACCAAAAATTCAAAAGCGATGAAAACAAAGTATGTACTCACTTTAATGTTGGGCCTTTTTATAAGCCTTGCGGCGTACTCACAAGATCAAACTGAAATGAGAAAGAAAATGCAAAAAGAAATGATGCAAAAAGAGAATCCAATGAAAACCTATGTGATCGAGCGTGAGATTCCCGATGCAGGAAAGCTAACCGGAGAACAGTTGAAGGGCATATCCCAAAAATCGTGCTCAGTGTTAAAAGAAATGGGTTCGGGTATTGAATGGCTACATAGCTATGTGACCGATGATAAAGTATTCTGTGTTTATAAGGCAGAAAACAAAGAACTTTTGGTAGAACATGCCAAGCGAGGCGGTTTTCCAGTGAATTCGATTCAAGAATTAGCAACCAAGATTGGGCCAGAAACTGCAAATGAATAAGACAATTTAATAAATTGAACACTTGTTTTTTAGCGTTAAATCTATCCTCAAAGTTGAGTAAAAAGCAAACACACAACCATCTTATAAAAACCGAAGCCAAGCGCCTCGGTTTTTATCTTGCGGCATCTCAAAGGCTGAGTTTTTGAAAGAGGAAGTCCTAAAACTTTAAAATGGCTTGGCCAAACCAAGGCTATTAGTTTCTTTTAGAACTTTCCTTATCTTAGATTACTAACCCAACCAAAACCAAATGACCCTCTCCCCATGGGATATTGCTATCGTGATTGCCTATATAGTCGGTGTCTTGGCCCTTGGGTTTTACCTTTCCAAAAAATCATCCAAGAATCTTGAATCTTATTTTTTAGGGGGAAATGAATTGCCATGGTACTATTTGGGTCTCAGCAATGCCTCGGGTATGTTCGATATTTCAGGTACCATGTGGAGTGTGGGCATTCTTTTTATCTACGGACTGAAGAGTGCTTGGCTACCTTGGCTCTGGCCTGTTTGGAACCAAGTCTTCGTTTTTGTCTACCTCGCCATTTGGATGCGCCGTTCAAACGTGATGACCGGGGCCGAATGGATTACTTTTCGCTTTGGCGATGGTAGGGGAGCCAAACTGTCCCATATCATCATAGTTGTTTTTGCGGTCATCAGTGTATTGGGCTTTATCGCCTATTTCTTTGAAGGCATCGGTAAGTACAGCACCTCGATATTGCCTTGGGACATGTCGTTCGATTTCTTTGGGTATCACATATCCTCCGCTCGTAGTTATGCCTTGATCATTTGTGGCTTGACCTCTCTTTACACGGTCAAGGGGGGCATGCACAGCGTGGTCGCAACAGAAGTGATGCAGTTCATTATTATGACCATCGCCTGTATCGGGGTGGGTATTGTTGCGTACAATATGGTTTCTTTCGAACAGATTTCAGAGGTTGTGCCCGCTACATGGAACCAACTATGGTTCGGTTGGAACTTGGATTTGGATTGGAGTAATTCAGCTTTTCCTAAAGTCAACAACAAAATTGCTGCTGATGGTTTTGACCTCTTCGGTATTCTGTTCATGCTGATGGTGTTGAAAGGAATTTTTGCATCCATTGCAGGGCCTGTTCCCAGCTACGACATGCAGCGTATCTTGGCGACAAAAACTCCCGCCGAAGCTGCTAAAATGAGCTTTTTGACTGTCTGTGTTTTATACATCCCACGCTATTTTATGATTATTGGGTTTGCTGTTTTGTCTTTGGTCTATCTTGGCCCCGAATTGCATGCCATGGGCGATGCCATTGACTTTGAACAGGTGCTGCCCATGGCCATCAACAAGTTTCTTCCTGTCGGATTGAAAGGGTTAATGCTTGCCGGTTTTTTGGCCGCCTTTATGGGCACCTTCGCTGCATTTGTGAATTCGGCCCCTGCCTATATCGTGAATGATATTTATAAAAAGTACATCAGGCCAGAAGCTTCTGATGGGCGATTGGTCAGATTGAGCATTCTATCGTCATTGGGTTTGGTAGTGGCTGGCATTGCATTTGGTTTCAATGCCGGGTCTTTGAACACGCTCATCTTATGGTTGAGTTCTTCCCTCTACGGGGGTTACGTTGCGGCGAACGTTTTGAAATGGATTTGGTGGCGCTTTTCGGGCAACGGTTATTTTTGGGGAATGCTCTTCGGATTAATCGCTTCTACGGTCAAGTTTTTGTTCTTCCCTGACTATGTCGATATTTTTGTTTTCCCGATTATTTTTGCTTTTTCAATGTTGGGCTGTGTTATCGGAACCTATCTCGAACCTTTGCCAAATCGAGAACAGATCAAACAATTTTACAAACAGACCAAACCATGGGGCTTCTGGGGGCCGATTAAAAAGGAAGTGATGGCTGAAGACTCAGATTTTGTTCCGAATATGGACTTTAAACGCGATAGTTTCAACATTGTAATCGGCATCATTTGGCAAATGGCGCAGGTAGTCATCCCGATATATTTTATGTTGCGCCAAAACACCGAAATGGTCATTTGGAGCGCTATTTTAATATTGACCAGCTATTTGTTGAAGAAACTTTGGTGGGACAAACTAGAAACCTAAAACCTTTTTAAAATGCAAATCACAGGAACCTTTTTAGACGAGATCAGTCATGATATCCCACACCAAAACTGGGGGGAAAAGGAGTGGAATGCCGATTTTGCGCACATGAAAAAAATAGGTATCGACACAGTAGTACTGATTCGTGCGGGCTACAAGAGGTTTTTGGCCTATCCGTCAAAATATCTTATCGGTAAAAATGACTGCTTTGAGCCACAAGTCGATATGGTACGGTTGTTCTTAGAACTGGCTGAAAAATACGGTATGACCTTTTTTTTTGGCACCTATGATAGTGGAAAATATTGGGAAACCGGCGATATGCGGTATGAGATAGATGCAAATCTGCATGTTATTGAAGAGGTTTACAAAACCTACGGTCATTATAAAAGTTTCGGTGGATGGTATTTGAGTTTAGAACTGAGCCGAAAAACCAAGGGAGTAGTAGAATCCATAACTAAATTGGGCAATCAATGTAAGGCGATAAGCAATGGGTTGCCTGTATTGATCTCTCCGTGGATTGATGGTAAAAAGGCTGTGATGGCAGCCTCTAAGCAGATTACAAAAGACAATTCAATTTCTTTGAAGGCGCACGAAAGAGAATGGGATGAAATCTTCGATGGCATTAAGAACAGCATCGATATTGTTGCCTTTCAAGACGGGCATGTCGATTATAATGACCTAGAGCACTATTTACGATTGAATAAAACGCTCGCAGAAAAGTATGGGCTGCAGTCTTGGTCAAACTCTGAATCTTTTGATCGCGATATGCCCATTAAGTTTTTGCCCATCAAATGGGAAAAGCTTTTGTTTAAGTTGGAAGCTGCAAAACGTGCAGGTTGTGAAAAGGCGATTACCTTTGAATTTTCACATTTTATGAGTCCGCAGTCGGCGTATTTGCAGGCAGGCCATTTGTACAATCGGTATATGGAGCATTTTTCGAGTTAAATCAAAAGATTGGATTGTCCCCTTGAGGGGACTTTAGGAGTGTTCTCTAAATTAGAAAACGGATTATTATAAACTAAATTTTGAACCACTACGCCGAAACATATAAAAACGAACTCCTCAACGAGGTCGTCCCGTTTTGGGAAAAAAATTCCTTGGATAAAGAGTATGGAGGGTATTTCACCTGTATTGACAATTCTGGTGAAATTTATGATACCGATAAATTTATATGGTTGCAGGCCCGCCAAATATGGATGTTTGCGACGCTTTGCCAAAAAGTGCAAAAAAATGAAGCGTGGAAGAAAATTGCGATGCACGGAGCACGCTTTTTGGAAAAACAGGGTCGGGATGAATTCGGTAATTGGTACTTTTCATTAAACCAAAAAGGTGAGCCTTTGGTGCAACCCTATAATATTTTTTCAGATTGTTTTGCTGCGATGGCCTTTGGTAAATTGTATGAAATAGAGCCCAAGGAACGTTATGCCGAAATTGCCAAGACCACTTTTGAGAATATTTTAAAACGTCGAGAAAATCCCAAAGGAAAATATAATAAAATCTATCGAGGTACGCGAAATCTTCAGAATTTTGCCCTTCCGATGATTTTGTGCAATCTTTCGCTAGAATTGGAACACCTTCTAGGAAGCGAACAAGTTGATAGCGTGACCGATTCTGTGGTTAATTTGATCATGAACAAATTCTATCATAAAGAAAGCGGGCTTGTTCTTGAGAATATTTCTGTTGGGGGTGAATTTGTAGATAGTTTTGAAGGAAGGTTATTGAATCCCGGTCATGCCATCGAGGCAATGTGGTTTATCATGAATTTGGGCATTCGCAAAAAGGATATCGATTTAGTCAAAAAAGCTGAAAAAATTATGTTTCAGCAATTGGAATATGGTTGGGATAACGAATATGGTGGAATCTTTTATTTCATGGATATCAAAAACCATCCGCCCCAACAATTGGAACATGACCAAAAACTGTGGTGGGTGCATGTGGAGACCTTGGTGGCTTTGGCAAAAACGTACACCTGTACCCAAAACGATAAGGCAAAGAAATGGTTTGAGAAAGTACATGATTATACATGGAACCATTTTCGGGACAAAGAAAACGGCGGTGAATGGTACGGCTACCTTAATCGGAAGGGCGAAGTGCACCTGAATTTAAAAGGAGGCAAATGGAAAGGGTGCTTTCATGTGCCCCGTGGATTATTGGAGGTATGGCAAACACTTGAAAGATAAATATAGAATGCGATACTTTTTAGCAATCTTTTTTTGCTTTGTAGGCTTGTTTTACTGCAATGGTCAAAACCAAGTCGATATTCTTATTATTGGCGCGGGCGCGGGCGGAACGTCAGCAGGTATTCAAGCGGCACGAATGGGCCCCAAGGTACAGATTATTGAGGCCAGCCCATGGTTGGGCGGTATGTTGACCTCTGCAGGAGTCTCCGCCATCGATGGCAATCACGAAATGCCCGCTGGAATCTGGGGTGAGTTCAGACAAAAATTGCGTGATCATTATGGTAGGGCCGAGGCACTTGAGACCGGATGGGTCAGCCACACGCTTTTTGAGCCTTCGGTGGGCAATAAAATACTTCAGCAAATGGCCGATATTCCCAATCTCAACACCACATTCAATGCTCTTTACACAGATGTTAAAGAGGATGCAGAGGGCTGGCAAGTTACCTACACACAAAAAGGCAAAACGCATTATACGAAAGCTAAAATTCTTATCGATGCCACTGAAATCGGAGAACTGTTGCCTCTGGTTGGAGCTGGTTTTCGTTTGGGCATGGATTCTAAAAACGAGACAGGAGAAATTGAGGCACCAGAGGTCGCAAATGACATCGTACAAGATTTGACCTATGTCTTGACCTTAGAAGATGTTGGAAACAGAAAAGATAAAAAAGGATTGGTCAAACGTCCCAAAAATTATGATGCAAAGGCCTATGAATGTGCCTGTAACCGCAAAGATGGTGAAATGTTCGGCGGGGTTTCGAACTGTGAACAAATGCTCAACTATGGGAAGTTGCCCAACAACAAGTACATGATGAACTGGCCCAATTGTGGAAACGATTTTTATGTAGATTGGCCCAATATGACTGCAGACGAGCGACAAGAAACATTGAAAGAGGCAAAAGCCTTCACGCAAGGCTTTGTGTATTACATCCAAAATGAATTGGGCTATAAAAATCTTCGCGTGGCTGAGGAATTTCCGACGAAGGACAACTTTCCGATGATTCCGTATGATCGCGAGGCCAGAAGAATCAAGGGGAAAGTCTTTTTGACAGCAGATCATTTAGAACGACCATACGATTTCAATTTATATAGAACAGGCATTGCAGTGGGTGATTATCCTATCGATCATCATCATGATAAGAATCCTAAAGCGCCCGAAATCGACTTCATCAACATCAAAGTGCCAAGCTATAATGTACCGTTGGGGAGTTTGGTTCCCGAAAAAACGGAAAACTTTATAGTGGCGGAAAAAAACATCAGCGTATCGAATATTGTGAACGGTACAACCCGTTTGCAACCAGTGGTTTTAGGAATCGGCCAAGCTGCAGGGGCCTTGGCAGCAACTGCAATTCAAGAAGGTAAAAAACCATCTGAGGTTTCCATTCGAAAAGTGCAAAATGCCCTTTTGGAAAACAATTCTTATTTGATGCCCTTTATAGACGTGAAAAAAGAACACCTTGGGTTCGCTTCAATGCAACGAATCGGAGCAACCGGAATTCTAAAAGGCTATGGTATGCCCTATAAATGGGCCAACCAAACATGGTTCTATCCTGAACGGATCGTATCGGAATACGAATGGAAACAAGGTCTATTGCACTATTATCCTAAATTGGAAAAAGTACATGCTTCAGGTGCGGGAATGACACTTTCATTCTTCAAATCGTTGACACAGCTTATACATCCTGATTATCCGATTTCCTCCATCCAAGAAAATTGGAGAGACTGGAATATTGAACAAGAGTATGATGAAAAAATTTCTTTGAACAGAAAGACCATCAGTATCTTGACAGACAAGGTTTTGAATCCGTTTGAGAAGGACATTGATTTTGAGGGAAATGTAATTGGCATTGAATAGGCTTTTAAAAAGTGGGCCTACTTTAGTTTTTCCCAAATCGCAAGGGATTGGCTAAATAATCATAAAAAAATCTTTGTAAGATGGGCAAAAGTCAATATTCAAAATTGATAAAAACCGAAGCCAAGCGCCTCGGTTTTCTGTCTTGCGGTATCTCAAAGGCTGAGTTTTTAGAGGAGGAGGCACCCCGGCTGGAAGCATGGCTCAAAAAAGGCATGCACGGCGAAATGCAGTATATGGAAAACCATTTTGACAAACGCTTGGATCCAACAAAACTGGTCGAGGGGTCAAAGTCTGTCATTTCGCTTTTGTTGAACTATTATCCATCTGAAGAGCAAAATCCAGATTCATATAAAATCTCAAAATACGCTTACGGAACAGACTATCACTTTGTCATTAAGGATAAACTCAAAAACCTGCTCTATTTTATTCAAGAAGAAATCGGTGAAGTTCATGGTCGCGCTTTTGTCGATTCCGCTCCAGTGCTCGATAAGGCATGGGCTGCCAAAAGTGGACTCGGATGGATGGGCAAGCACAGCAATCTCTTGACCAAAGAAGTGGGGTCGTTCTACTTCATTGCAGAACTCATCGTTGATTTGGAACTGGAGTACGACTCGCCCGTGACAGACCACTGTGGCACCTGTAAGGCCTGTATCGACGCCTGCCCCACACAGGCAATCGTTGAACCCTATGTCGTTGATGGCAGCAAATGCATTTCCTATTTCACAATTGAACTCAAAAATGAAATTCCGACTACCCATAAAGGTCAATTTGATGATTGGATGTTCGGCTGCGATGTCTGTCAAGACGTATGCCCTTGGAACCGTTTTTCAAAATCACATGACGAACCTTTGTTCAATCCGCATCCTGAATTGTTGGAAATGTCAAAACAAGATTGGGATGAGATTACCGCGGATGTTTTTAAAAGAATCTTTAAAAAATCGGCCCTAAAGCGAACGAAATTCTCCGGTTTGAAACGAAATATTGACTTTTTGAAATAAATCTTTAGCTACTCTAACGTTTGCGTAAATCAAGTGTTGAAACGAAGGTGCAATTTTTCCTATTATTGTAATCCTTGATTTTTACGCTACACTTAGAATGAAGAACAAAATACAGCTGATTACCTACGTTGACCGTATCGCTTGTAAAAATATTTCAGAACTGAACCGACTCATTCAGAATGAGTTTGAAGGTTTGTTTGGCGGGGTGCACATCCTTCCATTTTTTTATCCGATTGATGGTGAAGATGCCGGTTTTGATCCCATTGACCACCAAAAAGTGGATCCCAGACTGGGAGATTGGGGTGACGTAAAAAATCTCAGCAAAACCGTTGGTGTCATGGCTGATTTGATAGTCAATCACATGTCTGCCGATTCTGAAGAGTTCAAAGACTTTCTGGCAAATGGTAAGGCTTCAAAATACGCTTCTTTGTTTCTGACCTATGATAAAGTGTTCCCCAACGGAGCAACAGAGGGTGAGCTACTTCAAATTTATCGTCCACGACCTGGTTTCCCGTTCACAAAGTTCAAACTATCCGATGGTTCACAACAATTGGTGTGGACGACCTTTACCCAAAAACAGATTGACATCGATGTGTATTCTGAGGGAGGTGCAACCTACTTGGAGACCATTTTGAACCTGTACGAAAAGGCTGGTATCACCATGATTCGTTTAGATGCTGCAGGATACTCCATCAAAAAGGCGGGCACTTCGTGCTTTATGATTCCAGAGACCTTCGAATTTATCGATACACTCACGCAAAAGGCGCACCAACACGGTATCGAGGTCTTGGTCGAAATACACTCGTTCTATAGAACCCAAATTGAAATCGCCAAAAAAGTAGATTACGTGTATGATTTTGCGCTCCCTGTTTTGGTGTTGGATACGCTTTTCAATCAAAATGCTGAAAATCTAAAGAATTGGTTGAATATTTCTCCGAAAAATGTGATTACGGTGTTGGATACCCATGATGGCATTGGTATTGTGGATGTCGCATCCGAAGGAAACGAAAAAGGCTTGATTCCTGATATGGTTCTTGACAATATCGTAAACAAAATTCATGCAAATAGTGAAGGAAGGAGCTTGAAGGCAACCGGGGCCGCTGCTTCAAATCTAGACCTATACCAAGTGAACTGCACCTATTTTGAGGCCTTGGGCAAGGATGAAAACATGTATTTGATGGCTCGGGCCATTCAGTTCTTTGTGCCCGGTATTCCACAGATATATTATGTCGGACTTTTTGGGGATGATAACGATATGGAGCTGTTGGCAAAGACCAATGTGGGGCGTGATATCAACAGGCACTATTACACAAGGGATGAAATCCTCAAAAAAACAGCCAGCCCGATGTTTGAAAAATTGGCCGAGTTGATGAAAATACGAAATGGGCACGATGCTTTTAACGGTCAATTGGAGTTATCTGATACTGGCAACGATGAGCTCAAAATAAAATGGACCAACGAATCAGAGTGGATCCAACTCGACCTCGACCTCTCGATTATGAAAATGCAGATAGAAGGAACTTTGAATGGTGAAGTAAAATCACTGTTTTCAATATAAGAACAAAAAAACACTATCTTGAAAAACAAAGCTTTCCAAGGCCATCAGTGGAAATGATGTTTGGAAGAGTGCCAACTAAACTAAACTTAAGAAAATGGTGAAAATCAAAAAGCCCCAACTCAGTTTTTGGCAAATATGGAACATGAACGTTGGGTTTTTCGGAATCCAATTTAGTTTTGGTCTTCAACAGACAGCCGTGAGCCCCATCTTTTCTTTTTTAGGGGCACACCATGATGAACTGCCACTTTTAAATTTAGCAGGACCGGTAACTGGTCTTTTGATTCAACCAATTATCGGCGCTATTTCTGATAAGACATGGTCTCCAAAATGGGGTGGTCGTAGAAAGCCTTTCTTTCTGATTGGTGCCATTTTGGCAAGTTTGTGTTTGTTCGCATTTCCTTTTAGTCCTGAACTGTGGTTTGCTGTTGGACTTTTATGGATTTTGGACGCAGGAAACAATACGGCGATGGAGCCCTATCGTGCTTTTGTGGGCGATAAGCTACCAGACAAGCAGTTGACCTTTGGCTACCAAATGCAGAGTTTGTTCGTGGGCGCGGGCATCACTTTGGCCAATTTGTCATTGTTCGCGTTTCAACATTGGTTCAGTACGCCCACAGATGGGGGAGGCCTTTTTGACACGGCTAGTGAAGGTGTTTCTTCAATTCCCACTTGGGTGTATTATTCGTTCTTTTTGGGTGCTCTGGCCTCGATAGGTACGGTGATGTGGTCGGTTTGGAAAACACCGGAAATTCCTCCAACAGATGAGGAATTGGAAGAAATTAAAAAGCACAATGAGGGTACACCATCACCGATTATTCAAATACTCAGCGTACTTTTTGTCATTTTTTCTGTTCCATTGTTATTGGGCTATTTGGTTGGTGAACTGTACCCACGATTATGGGACAACATCAATCTTTGGGTAATCATTGTATTGGTGTTTGCTTTTTTCTGGCTCTTTTTCCTATATCGGATTATCAGGAACAACACCAACAATACGACCATTAAAAAGTTGGGTGAAACTTTGGATCCCCTGATAGAAGCTGCCGAAGCCATTGGGATGATGCCCGGCTTTTTATGGAAGCTCGCCGCGGTCTATCTATTTCAGTGGTATGCCCTGTTCGTGTATTGGCAGTTTATGCCACCCATGTTGAGAACCAGTCTTTTTGGTATTTCAAATGAGGATAACGAGAGATTTGAATCTATCATGACCTCATTCAAAGAAGGAGCTGAAATCAGTGCACAAGACATGTCATTCGCTGAACAAATACAATCTTTGGCAGAGCAAGCCCTGGGCCATGCAGGTTTGATGAACGGCACCTATAATTTTGTGACCATGCTGGTTGCTTTGGCTTTGGTACCTGTGGCAGCTAAAATTGGGTCAAAATTGGTTTATGTGGTCTGTTTGTTCTTGACCGCAATTGCAATGCTGAGCATGCCCTATATCACCGATAAATGGTTGCTGTTGGCGCCAATGGTGCTGTTCGGTATTGGTTGGGCAGCTATGATGGGCATTCCTTATGCGATGGTGTCAAAGGTGATTCCCGAAGAAAGGCGCGGGGTGTATATGGGTATCGTAAATATGATGATTGTGATTCCTATGCTGATACAGACGGTTAGTTTTGGTCCTATCATCAAGAATGTGCTGAATAATGACGCTACTCATGCAATACTTTTTGGCGGTGTTTTCTTTGTAATTGCCGGAATTCTTGCCATGCGCCTCAATTTACCGAAAGAGAAATTGGACAATCAATTGGATGTTGAGATTCCATCCGAATAAATATTGAATCACAGACGACTCATTTAGGTAAAGGGTATTTTTCAAAAAGAGGAATACCCTTACCTTTATCCCCTTAGCGATAAACCATGAGCAAAGAAAAACAGCGACGAGAGGCATTGATTTATCACGCCAAACCACAGCCGGGCAAAATCAAGGTGGTGCCCACCAAACCGTATGCCACGCAACGTGATCTGGCCTTGGCCTATTCCCCGGGTGTTGCGGAGCCCTGTTTAGAGATTGAAAAGAACAAAAATGAAGTCTATCGCTATACGGCAAAGGGCAATGTGGTTGCCGTGATTTCAAACGGTACGGCGGTTTTGGGCCTTGGCAATATTGGACCAGAAGCTTCAAAACCGGTGATGGAAGGCAAGAGTTTGTTGTTCAAAATCTTTGCAGATATCGATGGGATTGATATTGAGTTGGATACTGAGGATGTCGATAAGTTTGTGGAAACCGTCAAAATTATCGCTCCAACCTTTGGCGGAATCAACCTTGAGGACATCAAAGCCCCAGAAGCTTTTGAAATAGAACGCAGACTAAAGGAAGAGCTGGACATTCCCGTGATGCACGATGACCAACACGGTACCGCCATCATCTCGGCCGCTGCATTGCTCAATGCCCTCGAATTGGCCAATAAAAAAATAGAAGACGTGACCATCGTCATCAGTGGTGCGGGCGCGGCTGCAGTTTCGTGCACTCGGTTGTACAAGGCATTCGGCGCAAGAGCGAAGAACATAGTGATGCTCGACAGTAAGGGCGTTATTCGGGCAGATAGAAAAAGTCTTTCCGATGAAAAGAAGGAATTTGCGACAGGTCGAAAAATAGATACGCTTGAAGAGGCCATGAAAAACGCCGATGTGTTCATTGGTCTTTCGATAGCGGATATTGTGTCTCCCCAAATGTTGAAATCGATGGCCAAGAACCCCATCGTTTTTGCCATGGCGAATCCGAATCCTGAGATTGCCTATGATTTGGCCTGTAAGACAAGAGACGACATTATCATGGCAACGGGCCGCTCTGACAATCCGAATCAGGTAAACAATGTACTGGGCTTCCCTTTCATATTCCGGGGTGCATTGGATGTCAAGGCAACCAAAATCAATGAAGCAATGAAAATGGCTGCCGTTCGCGCACTGGCCGATTTGACCAAAGAACCGGTACCAGAACAGGTAAACATCACTTACGACACCAAACGACTGACCTTTGGTAAAGACTACATCATACCCAAGCCCTTTGACCCCCGTTTGATCACCAAAATACCACCTGCCGTTGCCAAAGCGGCCATGGATAGTGGTGTGGCCCGAACCCCCATAGAAGATTGGGGTCAATATGAAGAAGAGCTGTACCAACGCTCGGGCAATGACAACAAAATTGTTCGTTCACTGCACAACCGCGCCAGGGTCAACCCAAAGCGCATCGTTTTTGCGGAAGCTGAACTGCTCGACGTCATCAAAGCTGCACAGATTGTACATGATGAGGGTATCGCGCACCCCATTCTTTTGGGCAATGAAGAAACCATCAAAAAGCACAAAAGAGAACTTGATTTTGATGCCGAGGTGCCCATTATAGACCCCAGATCTGAATCTTCAAATGCTATTCGCACGATGTATGCCGATAAACTCTGGCAATCTCGAAAGCGCAAAGGCGAAACACGCTACAGTGCCCGCGTCAACATGGGAAAGCGAAACTATTTTGGATCCATGATGCTGCTTGAAGGTGATGCTGACGGAATGATTTCTGGATATTCAAGGTCGTACCCAAAAGTATTGAAACCTGTTTTTGAGGTATTGGGCA
This sequence comes from Allomuricauda sp. d1, assembly GCF_039592695.1. Taxonomy (NCBI): domain Bacteria; kingdom Pseudomonadati; phylum Bacteroidota; class Flavobacteriia; order Flavobacteriales; family Flavobacteriaceae; genus Allomuricauda; species Allomuricauda sp. d1. The sequence continues at coordinate 691,513 of NZ_JBBUTK010000002.1, forward strand.
AGGCAGCGGGAGTGACCAAAGCGGCCACCGTAAACATTATGGCCACCGAGAGAGGACCTTTGTTTTTGGCGGATACGTCGGTAAATATCAATCCGAATGCTGAGGAGTTGGCCGAAATTTCGTTGATGACGGCCAATTTGGCCAAGACTTTTGGCTTTACCCCCGTGGTAGCGCTGTTGTCGTATGCCAATTTTGGTTCTTCGAACCATCCCCATGCACGTAAGGTGAGGGAAGCGGTGCGTATTTTGCACGAGCAGCATCCCAATCTGATTGTCGATGGAGAGATTCAGACCGATTTTGCACTGGAGCAAGAATTGTGCAAGAACAACTTTCCGTTTTCAAAACTGGCGGGCAGAAAGGTGAACTGTTTTGTATTTCCAAATTTGGAATCGGCCAACATTACCTATAAACTGTTGAAAGGATTGAACGATGCCGATTCTATCGGTCCGATTATGTTGGGGCTGCGACGATCGGCCCACATCCTCCAATTGGGGGCAAGCGTAGAAGAAATGGTGAATATGACAGCAGTAGCCGTGATTGATGCGCAGGAACGTGAAAAAAGAAGGAAAGCCAAAACTGAAAAACAGACGAAACAATCTTAGCTGTGATGAATTGGAATTTTTTCATTCTGAGTAGGCAGTAATACTTTACAAACGATTCAAGAGTCTAACATCCAACATCTAGCATCTAACATCTAAAGAATGATCCACCACCTTAAGGGCAAACTTGTCGAAAAAAATCCAACCTACATTATCGTTGAGTGTAATGGGGTAGGCTACTTTTTGAATATTTCCTTGAACACGTTTTCAGCCATTCCCGATGAGGAAAGCATTTACATTTATACCCACCTGCAGGTGAGAGAAGATGCCCATACCCTTTTCGGTTTTGCCGAGAAGACCGAACGCGAAATCTTTCTGTTGTTGTTGTCGGTCTCGGGCATCGGGGCAAGTACGGCGCGAACCATGCTTTCATCACTGACACCAGAACAGGTTCGCGATGCCATTGCCACCGGCGATGTGGCCACCATACAGGCCGTGAAGGGCATTGGTGCAAAGACGGCCCAACGGGTCATCGTAGACCTTAAAGACAAGATTTTGAAAGTCTACGATATGGCCGAAGTTTCACCTGCATCAAACAATACAACAAAAGAAGAAGCGTTATCTGCATTAGAGGTTCTTGGTTTTACCAGACGGCAATCTGAAAAGGTGGTTGATAGGGTGATTCGGGAAGAAACCTCCCTAAGCGTCGAGGACATTATCAAACGGGCGCTGAAAAATTTATAAATAGTTTGAAAAGAGGGGCCAAACCGTTTCTTAAATCGTTTGTATTTAAGCAATACTTCCTATGTATTCTTTTCTTGGGGATTTCTGCAATTTCCCTGGGTCAAGACAGCATCCCACAAGCTCAGGATTCTGTCAAGACCGGGGTTTCCTTAGGAAAATTGGTTTTGGAAAACCCCGATAGCATTGTCTCCAAATACACCTATGACCCCGTTTCAGACCGCTATATCTACACCGAGAAAGTAGGTGATTTCAATATCTCGCACCCCATCATTTTGACCCCCGATCAATATTTTGAATTGGTGCGCAGAGAACAGATGAAAGGGTATTTCAAGGAAAAAATAGATGCATTTACAGGTAAGAAGGAAGGCAGTGAAGAAGGCCGTAAAAACCTGTTGCCCAACTTTTATGTCAATAGCAACTTCTTTGAGTCCATTTTTGGGGGCAATACCATTGAAGTGATTCCTCAAGGTTCGGTGGCGATGGATTTGGGCGTATTATGGCAGAAAAATGACAATCCGGCGCTTTCGCCCCGTAACCGTACCAACCTTTCCTTTGATTTTGACCAACGTATCAGTTTGAGCTTATTGGGCAAGGTGGGTGAACGATTGCAGGTGACCGCAAACTATGACACAGAAGCCACTTTTGACTTTCAAAATTTGGTCAAATTAGAGTATACCCCGACCGAAGATGACATCCTTAGAAAAATAGAAATCGGTAACGTGAACATGCCCCTCAACAGTTCACTGATTACCGGTGCCCAAAGTCTCTTTGGGGTAAAAACCCAGTTGCAGTTCGGTAAAACGACTGTGACTGCGGTTTTTTCAGAACAACGTTCACAGAACAACACCGTTGTTGCACAAGGCGGTGGTACCTTGAACGAATTTTCATTGACGGCCTTGGACTATGATGAGGACAAGCACTTCTTCTTGGCGCAATATTTCAGGGACAATTATGACCAAGCCTTGGCGAACTATCCATTCAAAAACAGTCCGGTTCTAATTACCCGTTTGGAAGTCTGGGTGACCAACCGCAACCAACAGACCTTGAACGTACGAAACGTGGTGGCGATACAAGATTTGGGGGAGGCGCTACCTGAACAAACCCGAATCAATACTATTGCTCCTGGTGCCCCTGGAGGTTTTTTCAACAATCCGGGCAATACATTTCCCAGAAATGACGCCAATGATTACAATCCAGAACAGATTGGCAGTGCCAGTGTATTGACCCAAAATATTCGTGATATCGCCACGGTCGAGCAGGGCTTTAATTTTGGCAATGGCTATCAGGCAAATCAGGGCTTTGACTATGCCATTTTAGAAAACGCCCGAAAATTGGAGGTCGGTCGAGACTATAGTTTTGACCAGCAACTGGGCTATATTTCGTTGAACCAACGCCTGAGCAATGACGAGGTCTTGGCTGTGGCGTTTCAGTACACGGCAAACGGACAGGTGTTTCAGGTTGGTGAGTTTGCCAATGGGGGTATTGATGCTACTACCGTTTCGGGTGGAGTCAACCCGATAGTGAACAACAACACCTTGGTGCTGAAATTATTGAAAAGCAACATTACCAATGTCAGTGATCCGATATGGGATTTGATGATGAAAAACATCTATGCCACCGGGGCCTTTCAGTTGAGCCAAGATGATTTTAAGTTCAACATTCTATATTCCGATCCCACCCCAAGAAACTACATCACGCCCGTTGAGCCTTTTCCTGCCGATGCGGCAGCCAATGGCAAACCCTTGGAAGAACGCATTTTGTTGAACGTTTTCAATCTGGATCGCTTGAACATTTATAACGATGTACAGGCGGGCGGTGACGGATTTTTTGATTATTTACCTGGCATCACCATTGATACCCGTTCGGGCAATATCATCTTTACCACAGTCGAACCTTTTGGTGAGTTTTTGTTCGAGTTATTGGATACGGGTGCTGAGGACTATAACCAACCAAGCACTTACAATGAGAACCAAAACAAATATGTATTCCGAAATCTGTACGAACTGACCAAGGCCGCTTCCTTACAGGATGCGGAGAAAAACCGTTTTCAGCTCAAAGGGCGCTATAAATCAGAGGGAAGCAACGGCATCCCCATTGGTGCCTTCAATGTGCCCCGCGGCTCGGTTCGGGTGACTGCTGGGGGGCGTCAGTTGCAAGAGGGCATCGATTATACAGTGAATTATCAAGCGGGTACGGTACAGTTGCTTGACCCCAGTCTCGAAGCTTCAAATACCCCTATAAGCATCTCAGTAGAAAACAATGCCATTTTTGGCCAACAGACTCGACGTTTTACGGGCATCAACGTAGAGCATCAATTCAACGAAAATTTTGTTTTGGGCGGAACGTTATTGAATCTGAACGAACGACCACTCACCCAAAAATCGAATTTTGGGGTCGAACCCGTGAACAACACCATCTTCGGTCTGAACGGAAATTTCAGTACCGAATTGCCCTTTTTAACTCGATTGGCCAACAAACTGCCCAACATCGATACCGATGTGCCATCAAATATATCCTTACGGGGTGAAGTGGCCTTTTTAAGGCCCAATTCTCCAAAGAATGCAGATTTTCAGGGGGAAACGACCACGTATTTAGATGACTTTGAAGGCGCACAGGCATTGATTGATATTCGCTCTTCCCTGGGCTGGTCGTTGGCAAGCCCGCCCGTGGAATTTGCCGATGGTCTCGACGGATTGGAAGTGGGCTATGAACGGGCCAAAATGTCTTGGTATACCATTGACCCTATTTTCTATACGAATCAACGGCCTTCTGGCATTTCTGACAGCGATATTTCTTTGAACGCAACACGCCGGGTATTCATAGATGAGGTATTTCCTGAAACTGATGTGGCACAAGGGCAGACCCAAGTACAAGGTACTCTGGATTTGGTGTACTATCCCAACATTAAGGGTCCGTACAATGCCAATCCAAGTTTTGATGGGAGTCCAGAGGATAATTGGGCAGGCATCATGCGCTCGCTGAGCAGCACCAACTTTGAGCAGTCAAATGTGGAGTTTGTGCAGTTCTGGGTGTTGGATCCCTATGTCGACGGCGATGCGACCAGTACCGGCGAATTGGTTTTGAACCTTGGGAATATCTCCGAAGATATTTTAAAGGATGGCCGCAAGCAATATGAAAACGGTTTGCCCGGACAGAACAGCAATGATTTGACGACCCCCACGGTCTGGGGCGAGGTGCCGGCCACACAGTCGTTGGTCTACGCCTTTGATGCCGATGAGACCAACCGAACGTTGCAGGATATCGGTTTTGATGGGTTGAACGATACTGACGAGGCGGTTATCTACAATGGTCCGGCAGAAGATCCCGCTTTGGACAATTACCAATATTACTTGAATCGTGATGGCGATATTTTGGAACGTTATTTTGATTTTAACAATCCTGACGGCAACTCGCCCGTTGCGGTGACAAATACCAATCGGGGTTCGACCACCTTGCCCGATGTAGAGGATGTGGACCGTGATTTGACCATGAACACGGTCAACAGCTACTATGAATACCGCATTGAAATAAAACCCAATACCACCATCAATGATCAGTATGTGACCGATATTCGTGAAGGTGTGGCAGGCAACATCCCTGACGGCACCCAGAGAAATTATCGTTGGATTCAATATAAGATTCCGTTGAGCGATTTTACGGAAGCGGTAGGGGGCATCACCGATTTTCGTAGTATCAGCTTTATGCGAATGTACCTCACAGGTTTTTCCAGTGATGTCGTGCTTCGTTTTGCAACCTTGGATTTGGTTCGTGGCGATTGGCGTACCTACACCAACACACTGCAACCCGATGTTGATAACGACCCTTCTGATGATGGTACGGTGACCGATGTGAACACGGTAAACATAGAAGAGAATGCCGGCCGAACCCCGATACCTTACGTATTGCCTCCTGGGGTTATCCGTGAACAGTTGAACAATAACAATACGATTATCCGCCAGAACGAACAATCGCTGTCGTTTGTGGTCGATAATCTTGAATCAGAGGACTCTCGCGGGGTGTTCAAAAATGTGAACATTGATATGCGACAGTACGAGCGCATCAAAATGTTCATGCATGCAGAAAAAATAATCGACTCTGATTATTCAAATGACGATACGCCTTTGGTCGGTTTTCTAAGGATGGGTACGGACTTTTCTGAAAACTTCTATCAGATTGAGTTACCATTACAATTCACTCCTTTTGGTTCTAGCGACCCAGAAATCATCTGGCCCAGCATCAATGAAATCGATATTGCCTTGTCCGATTTGAACAAGGTAAAATCACTGCGTATTAGCCAAAGTCAATCTGGTGTTCCCTTAAATGAACTGCGCTTTTTTGAAATTATTGACGGAGAAGTGGTCGAGGTAAATGAATTTGCACCCCGTACCTTGGGTAGAAACCGGATCGGTATCCGCGGTAACCCCTCTTTGGGAAGCATTCGCAGTATGATGGTGGGGGTGAAAAATATCGACGATGTGCCCGCCCGTGGTGAAGTGTGGTTCAATGAGTTGCGATTGGCAGGACTCGATAACAACGGCGGTTGGGCCGCCATCATGGCGTTGGATGCCAATATGGCTGACTTTGCCAATGTGACTGCGACGGGAGCACGAAGCACTTCAGGTTTTGGCTCCATCGACCAGATGCCGAATGAACGGCTGCGTGAAGATGCCATTTCGTATGATGTGGTGACCAATGTGAATGTGGGGCAGCTCTTTCCCCAAAAATGGAACTTGCAGATACCGTTCAACTATGGTATTTCAGAAAGTCTGATCACGCCCGAATTTGACCCTGTTTATGATGATTTAAAACTGGAGGACCGAATCGATGCTGCTGAAACTGCAGAAGATGCAGAGACCATACGTGAACAGGCTGAAGATTATACCAAACGCACCAGTATCAACCTGATTGGGGTGCGAAAAAATCGGGGCGAGGAAGCCAAAGAGAACTTCTTTGACATTGAAAATTTTACGTTCAACTATTCGTACAACGAAACCGACCATCGCGATTTTGAGATTGCCGAATTGCGGGATCAGAACGTTAATGCCGGATTTGTATACAACCATAATTTCAAGCCCGCCCCGGTGGCGCCTTTTGCCAAAAAAGACTCGTTGTTCATGAGCAAGTATTGGCGATGGTTGAAAGAATTGAATTTTAACGTGCTGCCCACCAGTCTTTCGGTAAACGCCAATTACAACCGCTCGTTCAACCAGCAACGTTTTCGTGATGTTTTGGAGCCTGGTGTTGAATCCTTGGATTTACCATTATTACAACAGCGAAACTACCTGTTCAACTGGCAGTATGCACTGAATTATAGCTTGACCAAATCATTGCGGGTACAGTTGACGGGTACGAACAATAACATCGTCAGAAACTACTTCAACAATCCTGGAGACCCAGATTCGGGAATCGACCAAGATTTGAATCTGTGGGATGGCTTTTTTGATATTGGCGAACCCAACCGCCATTCACAGCAGATGCAGTTGAATTATGAGCTGCCGTTTGATAAAATTCCGTTTATGGACTTTATCAATGCCCAGTACACCTACACCAGTAATTTTGATTGGCAGCGGGGTGGCGATGCTTTGGCGGAAGTGGCCCAAGAAGCTTTGAACGACCCTGATGCACAGATAAATACGGTGCAAAATGCCAATACCCATAATTTGACCGCCAACCTGACCATGCAGCGTTTTTACGATGCCATAGGGTTAAAGAAGCGTGATGGAAAGATACCCACCACGCAACGCGCCCCCGTACGAAGAGATAAAGCAGGCAATACAGTTGAAGGTGAGGATGAAAAGCCCCAAAAGAAAACGAGCAAGGCGTTCAACACCTTGATTGATATCGTGACCATGGTGAAACGAATCAATGTCAATTATTCTGAAAACAACGGCAAGGTATTGCCCGGCTACAACCAGTCCATTGGGTTTATCGGTACGGCCCGACCTTCCTTGGGCTTTGTGTTCGGTAGTCAGGCCGATGTACGCTTTGAGGCGGCCCGTAGGGGTTGGCTCACCACCTTTGATGGTTTCAATCAACAATATCTGGAGAACACAAACAAGCAGTTGGCCATTACGGCCACGGCGCAACCGACCCAAGATTTGACGATTGATTTGATTGCCGATCGTCAGATTTCAAACAGTACTCAAGAAACCTATGTGCCCGATCTGTGGGCCCAGGGGCAAACAGGTCTGGTCAACAGCTTTGGCAACTTTACCATCTCGACCATGATGTTGGGTACCGTATTCAACAAAAGCGATGAGTTTGATTCGGCAACCTTTGAGCAATTCAAGGAAAACCGGATTACCATCGCCAACAGAAGGGCTCAAGAAAGGGGCGACCCACAAGGTACGGCCGATGATTTTCCTACGGGTTATGGCGAGACTAGCCAAGACGTATTGCTTCCCGCTTTCTTTGCGGCCTATACGGGGCAAGATGCCGAACGGGTGAATTTGGATGTTTTCCGTGAAATTCCCATCCCCAACTGGAACATCAAATACACTGGCCTGATGAAGAACAAATGGTTCAGAAAGAAATTCACCCGCTTTTCATTAAGCCATGGCTACCGTGCTGCCTATAGCGTGAACAACATCCAAACCAATCTGAATCTTCAAAATGGGAATACAAATCCTGAAAATGGTGATTTTTTACCTCAGAATATCATCAATAATGTGGTATTGAATGATGCGTTCAATCCGTTGATTCGTTTTGATTTTGAGATGAAGAACTCCTTTAGCTTTTTGGCCGAGGTACGTACCGACCGTACACTTTCATTGAGCTTTGACAATAGCCTGCTGACCGAGATCAATGGACAGGAATACACCTTGGGCTTGGGCTATCGCTTTAAGGATGTCAAGTTTGTCACCAATATTGGTGGAGAACGCACGCGTCTAAAGGGTGACCTGAACCTCAAGGCCGATCTGTCGCTTCGGGATAATATTACCATCATCAGAAATCTGGATATTGACAACAACCAAATCACCTCGGGCCAACAGTTGATGAGCATCAAGTTTACGGCCGATTATGCCTTGAGCCGGCAATTGAATGCACTGTTCTTCTATGACCATTCGTTCTCTCAATTTGCGGTCTCCACGGCCTTCCCGCAGACAACTATCAACACAGGCTTTACCCTTCGTTACAATTTTGGAAATTAAATTCTTTGTCAAAGTTTGAAACTTTGACAAAGATTGGGTTAATTTGTTCGCACTTCAAAACAATGCTATAATGAACATACCTTCCGAATTAAAATATACCAAAGACCACGAATGGATTAAAATTGATGGCGATGTCGCCACGGTCGGCATTACCGATTTTGCTCAAGGCGAATTAGGTGATATTGTCTATGTTGAAATAGAGACCCTAGATGAGACCATGGACCGTGAAGAGGTGTTTGGCACGGTTGAGGCCGTCAAGACCGTATCCGACCTGTTTTTACCGCTCAGCGGCGAAATCATAGCATTTAATGAAGCTTTGGAAGATGAGCCTGAAAAAGTGAACGCAGACCCTTATGGCGAAGGTTGGATGGTCAAAGTGAGGTTCAATAATGCTGATGAGATTGATGATCTGTTGAGCGCCGAAGATTACAAAGCATTGATTGGTGCTTAAAAAAAATGTTTACACCATTCTATTCGTAGGCTGGGCACTGTTCATTACAACACTCAGCTTATTTTCTTTCTCCAGTATTGAAACGGGTGGTGTCGACATTCCGCATATAGACAAAATCACACATTTCTTTTTTTATTTTTTCTTCGTCATATTGGCATATTTGTCCCTCGGAGAGAAATATAAAAACAGAAGTTCGTCCACTGGCATAATTGTGCGTATCGTTCTTTTTGCCATTTTCTATGGCCTGCTCATTGAAGGGTTACAGTGGTTAATGCCATACGGGCGGGCGGCCGAAATTTGGGATGCATCAGCCAATGCACTCGGGGCCATATTGGGCGGTTTGCTCACTAAAACGTATATTTCACGTACTTACAAGCCAAAATGACCCATTATTAGTTGCTTTTTATAGCAATTAATAATTAAATTAGCCAATACTAAAATCAGAACGTATGGAACCGAAAAAGAATCCAAAAGCAGATGTAGGCAAAAACAGCACCCTGTATTTCATGATAGGGTTGGCCGCCGTAATGGGTATCGTGTATGCCGCGATGGAATGGAAAAAATACGATAAGTCCAATGACTATGACATTGCATTGAATGTTGAAGACACATTGGATGAAGAAGTGCCGATGACCGAGCAGATCAAGACACCGCCACCGCCACCGCCACCTGCGGCTCCCGAGGTGATTGAGGTTGTCGAAGATGAAGAGGAAGTTGAAGAAACCGTTATTGAATCAACCGAAACGAGTCAAGAAGAAGAGGTGATGGAAGTGGAAGATGTAGAAGTTGAGGAAGTCGATGAAGACATTTCGGTACCTTTTGCAGTAATTGAAGACGTTCCGATATTTCCGGGTTGTGAAGGTTCCAGCAATAAAAAAGCCTGTTTTCAAGAAATGATGCAAAAGCATATCCGTAAAAACTTCCGTTATCCTGAGATTGCCCAAGAAATGGGCGTACAGGGTAGGGTGTCCGTAATGTTCACCATACAAAAAGACGGTAGTATCGGTAACATCAGAATGCGTGGCCCCGACAAAAATTTAGAGGCAGAAGCACTTCGTATTATCAAGAAGTTGCCAAAAATGACCCCCGGTAAGCAACGGGGTCGAGCAGTAAAGGTTCCTTTTAGTATTCCGATTACGTTTAAACTGCAGTAATTGTTCTCAACAATATTATTTTTAACCCTGGCTGAAAAGTCGGGGTTTTTCATTTTTCCTACCGTCCGACTTGATAGGCAATTCTTTAAAACAGCGTATTTTGTCGAAATTATGCACGCATAATCACATTCTTTATAAGATTCCAGATTGTCAGACGTTTATAAGAAAATGGCTACGAAAAGACCAAATGCAAAAGTAGTGGAGAAGGTGCGGGGCAAACTGGAGTCCAAAGGCTTGCTTACGGCCGCTGCAATTCAAGAATTACGGGACAACCTGAAAAAGAAAAGGGAAGAGGCAAAGTTCTACGATCTTGCAAAAAAACGGGAGTTGGATGAGACCATTTCTGCCCTCAATCACCTTTTAGATACGATTTGAATGCATTATAAAAAGCAGCCCGCCCCCGACATCTGACCCGGGGTGTCCACGAATGCATTCATATTGGTTTTTCCGGTTACGGGTTGGCAAGCTGCATTATCATCAAAAATTCAAGGCCACAAATAATAAGTAGTGATTTCTTGACTTCTCACGGCCAATCTAAGAAGATTGCTATAATAAGAAAAGTAAAATTCCTACAATTCGATGAAATTCACCTTTAAGTTGCATTAAGTTCTCGAACACGATTACTTTGGTCGCGTTGCAAAACAACCTCTTGTAGCCTATCTTTGCAGGCCAATAAAACGATTACATGAAGTCGGCGGTAACTACGGTCAAAAGTTCATCTTGGGCCATGCTTTTTACTGATTTTAAAGAAATCACCAAGGTGCGGTTGGCTGTCAGTGTCGTTTTCTCTTCATTGGCCGGCTATTTCTTGGGGGCTTACACCATTGACCTTTTTTCAGTAGTGCTTTTGGCCTTTGGTGGCTATTGTATGGTCGGTGCATCAAATGCATTCAACCAAGTCATCGAAAAAGATTTGGATGCGTTGATGAAGCGAACCCGCAATCGACCCATACCCTCAGGTCGAATGTCGGTAGGCAACGCCATGACCATCGCCATTGCCATGACATTGCTTGGCGTGATGGCACTGTATGTCTTGAGCCCGAAAACGGCCATGTTCGGAGCCATTTCCATCTTTTTGTACACCTGTGTCTATACGCCATTGAAAACGGTGACACCATTGGCTGTCTTTGTAGGGGCGATTCCGGGGGCCATACCCTTTATGTTGGGTTGGGTCGCTGCAACCAATGATTTTGGCATTGAGCCTGGCACCTTGTTCATGATTCAATTTTTTTGGCAATTCCCACATTTTTGGGCGTTGGGCTGGATGCTCGATGAAGATTATAAACGAGGCGGATTCAAAATGCTTCCCACAGGTAAAAAGGACAAAGGCACCGCTTTGCAGATTATTTTGTACACCATTTGGATGATTGTGATTTCCTTAATGCCAGTTTTTGGCTTTACGGGTAGACTGCATCTTTCCATCCCTGCAGGAATCATTGTACTGTTGATGGGGTTGGCCATGTTGTTTTTTGCCTTTAGGCTTTATGAAAAAAGAGATAATAGTTCAGCTAAAAAACTGATGTTGGCCAGCGTCAGTTATATCACTTTGATGCAGGTGGTTTACGTAATCGATAGCTTTATTTAAATATGGATTTAACACAAGGAACAGATAGACAAAAGCACGAACGCTCAAAAAAGATGATGCTTTGGTTTGGCATCGGCAGTCTGATCATGGGCTTTGCGGGGTGGACAAGCGCTTATATCATCAGCAGCAAACGCGATGACTGGCTGCAAGATTTAGAACTGCCTTCCGCATTTTTTATAAGTACGGCGGTTTTGATATTGAGTAGCGTAACGTACATTTTGGCAAAAAGAGCGGTCAAAGGCGATGATCAAAAGATGGGATCTATCTGGCTGATGGTCACATTGGTGCTTGGCGGAATTTTCGTTTCGCTACAGTTCTATGGCTTTTCGCAAATGTTGGCCAAAGGCTATTTTTTTACCGGCCCCACGAGCAACATCAAAATGTCGTATGTTTTTTTGATTGCATTTGTGCATATTCTGCACGTGGTCGCCGGATTGATTTCATTGCTGGTGGTAATCACACAACAACTGCGAGGAAAATATGGCCCAAAGAATATGTTGGGATTGGAACTTGGGGCCACCTTTTGGCATTTTTTAGACATCCTCTGGATTTACCTCATATTGTTCATGTACTTTGTAAAATAATCAACACAAAAGCGAGTTTTCCTTTGAGATTGACTTTTAGAATACATCAAAACGATTTAACTTTGCTAACGTTTTATTAAAACAACACCTTTTTTATGGAAACAGCGGTAAGTACCAATTCTGAAGAAAGCGTTTGGGGCGGTGGAAATAGACCCTTGGGTGCCAGTTATGGCAAATTGATGATGTGGTTTTTCATTGTCTCTGATGCGTTGACCTTTTCAGGTTTTCTGGTTTCTTACGGTTTTTCAAGGTTTAAGTTTATAGAGACTTGGCCGATTGCCGATGAGGTATTTACCCACGTACCCTTTTTTCATGGCAATTATCCGATGATTTATGTCGCTTTTATGACTTTCATTCTCATCATGTCATCGGTAACCATGGTACTAGCGGTTGATGCCGGGCATCGCATGATGCAGAAAAAGGTGATTCTTTACATGTTTCTCACCATCATCGGGGGCGCCATTTTCGTGGGCTCGCAAGCATGGGAGTGGGCCACGTTCATCAAAGGTGATTTTGGTGCGCTTGAGACCAAAGGGGGTCGAATACTTCAATTTGTCAATGCAGAAACGGGTGAAAGAGCAGCTTTGGCCGATTTTGCCAAAACCTTGCCTGAAGATAGGGTGGCACACGAAGATAACGTTGGCGTATGGTATGACGAAGAGGGGTATCAGACATCATTTTCATTGAATGAGGTGATTGCAGGTTTTCAAGCCAGTCCAAATATTTTGGTGCGCACCGAGACCATCAATGAAGAGGGTGAAAAGACATTGTTGAACCGTCAAGAATCGTTGGGGCGTTTGAAAGATGCCGTTCGGGTCGTTGAGGGTGCAAACCTTATCCGTAATGAGTATGGCAGCCGATTGTTCGCCGATTTTTTCTTTTTTATCACAGGCTTTCACGGCTTTCACGTATTCTCAGGCGTGGTTATCAACATCATCATATTTTTCAACATCATTTTGGGCACCTACGAACGCAGGGGCCATTATGAAATGGTAGAGAAAGTAGGGCTGTACTGGCACTTTGTCGATTTGGTCTGGGTATTCGTATTTACATTTTTCTATTTGGTATAAATTCATTGTCATTCCCGCGAAGACGGGAATCTTATTGAACATATTTGACACATGGCACACGAACATAAATTAGAGATATTCAGGGGGCTTTTGAAGTTTAAGTCAAACACCCAAAAAATATGGGGCGTTTTGATTTTTCTTTCCATTGTTACGGCAGTAGAAGTCATTCTCGGTATTTACAAACCTGAAATATTGACCAAGAACTACTTTGTAGGGATGAAGTTGTTGAACTGGATTTTCATCATCTTGACCTTGGTCAAGGCATATTACATTGCATGGGATTTTATGCACCTGCGTGATGAAAAAAGCTCTCTAAGACGCGCCATCGTCTGGACGCCCATTTTCTTGGTCGCATATTTGGTTTTCATATTGCTCTACGAAGCCGACTACATTTATAATGTGTTCAAGGATGGTTTTATGGCATGGAATTTTTAGAATCCAGAACAAGTTACAAAGGCGGTCGTTGACCGCTTTTTTTGTGCCCGCAATTATGGGAAATGTTTGTGTCAGGTCGTAAATTTGCAGCATGAAGAAGACTGTCGTTCTTTTGATACTTTTTGTTCTTCCTTTAGTGGCCTATCTCTTTTTTGCCTCTGGGGTCAATAATTTTGGAAGGCTTCCCATTCTTCAAGAAAACATTACTGATGTAGCCAAGCATAATGCTGAAGTATCGCTTAACAATAAGATTACGGTCTTGGGTTTTTTGGGTGAGGATATCGAAAATAGAAAGGGCAACGCTTTTAACCTCAACCAAAAGATTTACAAGCGCTTTAACGGCTTTGATGACTTTCAATTGGTCATGATGGTTCCTAAAGGTACAGAGGCCAAAGTAGCAGAACTTAAAAAGGAACTGGGCACTTTTACCGACATCACCAATTGGAATTTTGTTTTTGCATCCCCTGAAGAGATTAAAAGTTTCTTTGAGATGCTCGGCACAGATGATGTACTGGATGAAACCTTGGCAACACCCTATGTTTACATCATTGATAAACAACGAAACCTTCGCGGTCGTGATGACGATGAAGACGAGGGCGTGAAGTATGGTTTTGATACCAGTAAGGTGGCCGACCTCAACAATAAAATGGAAGATGATGTGAAAATCATCTTGGCAGAATATCGTTTGGCTCTAAAAAAGAACAATGCCGACAGGAGCAAAAAATAAAAGAAAATATAACTATATCTGGGTGTCACTGGTCATTTTGATTTTTGGCATCATTTTCGTTCCAAAGATTGTCAATCGGTTGAAATCGGATGCTGTTGTAAAGAATGATCGCATGGCAAATGCCATGGTTGAAAAAGAATTGGCGTTTATCTTTAACGAGGGCAAGAGGAGAAAGGTTCCTGAGTTTTCTTTTTTCAATCAAGACAGTGTGTTGATTTCAAATAAAGACTATTTGGGCAAGGTGTACGTGGTTGAATTTTTCTTTACCACCTGCCCGACCATTTGCCCCATCATGACCAAGAACTTGGTGGAACTGCAGCATACATTTTCTGATGAGGAAGATTTTGGCATTGCATCGTTCACGATCAATCCACGGTACGATACGCCCAAAGTATTGGAAGAATATGCTGAGAAATATGACATTGAAGCTAAAGATTGGCATTTTTTGACCGGTGAAAGGGATAAAATTTACCAACTGGCCAATGTAGGATTTTACATGGTGGCCAATGAAGATGAAGATGCCCCTGGGGGGTTTGAACATTCCGGCCTCTTCGCATTGGTCGATAAAGAAGGGTATTTGCGATCGCGGATGGATGAATATGGCAACCCTATCATCTATTATCGCGGTACGATACCTGAAGAAGAGGGGGTGAACGACCATGGCGAACCACAGCAGATCACCATGTTGAAAGAGGACATCAAAAAATTGCTTGCAGAATAACATGAACACGGTTACAGCAAAAGAAAAGCGAATCAAGATTTGGATAACGGTATTGTCCATTGCCATACCTTTGGTAGTGGCCGTACTGTTTCGGTATAAGATTCCGAATGCAACGCCCTTGACTTTTTTACCACCCATCTATGCCACCATCAACGGGCTGACGGCAATACTTTTGGTGACAGCAGTGGTTTCAATAAAAAATGGGCGACAGCGACTGCATCAAAATTTGATGACCACATGCATAGCACTATCATTGGCCTTTTTGGTCATGTACGTGGCCTACCACATGACTTCAGAGTCAACTTCTTATGGCGGCGATGGTTTTCTAAGATATGTTTACTTTTTAATCTTGGTTTCCCACATTGTACTTTCCATTGGGGTAATTCCGCTCGTATTGATCACGTATAGCAAGGCCTATTTGAAAGATTTTCAAAAGCATCGCAAATGGGCTAAAGTGACCTTTCCCATTTGGCTGTATGTCGCCGTTACCGGAGTGATTGTGTATTTAATGATTTCACCTTATTATGTTCATTAAAAAACAAAAACGAAGCTCCTCCCCCTGGGGAGGTGTCTCGACCTTTTTGTCGAGACGGAGGGGGTTTTTAGTATTCATGACGCTCTTTTTATTTGTTATTACTTCCACCGAAGCCCAATGCTCTATGTGCCGTGCCGTATTGGAAAGCGAAGCCGATGGCAAGACCGCCGAAGGCATCAACAATGGCATCTTGTACCTGATGGCGATTCCCTATCTCATTGTCGGCGGATTGTTCTTTTTTGTGTATAGAAGGCTTCGAAAATCCAACTGAGCCACAGTTTTAACAAAAAATTTGACGTTATACTGTAACAATACTTGCTAACTTATGTCTTATTGTTGTACGCTAGCGTATTTCATCAATCATCAAACCAACCATTATGTTCGACATCGAAAGGTGGCAAGAGATATTTGACACTATCCGCAAGAACAAACTCCGCACTTTTCTCACGGGGCTTTCGGTGGCTTCCGGTATTTTTATATTGGTTATTTTATTGGGTTTTGGGCAAGGCATGCGAAACGGTATTGAGCATGAGTTCAAGCAAGATGCGACCACAAGTATCTGGGCATGGCCCGAAACCACTTCAAAAGCGTATAAAGGGCTCAATCCAGGTAGAAGAATTCAATTCAAGAATACTGATTTTGAAACAGCGGGCAGAATGTTCAACGATAACATTGAATACGAGTCACCGAGGGTTTTTGTACGCGAGGTCACCGTCAACTATGGCAACGAATCTCTGGTGTACAGCATACAGGGGGTGTCCTCAGAATTTCAATTTATTGAAGGATTTTCAACTGTTGAAGGACGCTTCATCAACTATAAAGATGAGGCTTCTTTGGGTAAGGTTGCCATTATCGGAAAAAAAATCAAGCAAGATGTCTTTAAGGACGTTGAAACCCCTATTGGTGAAATCATTGATGTTTCAGGTATTCGATTCACCATTATAGGGGTTTTTAAGGAACAAAACGATAGGGAAGAAGAACGTATCTACATTCCCATTACCACGGCACAACGAGTGTTTACCGGAGACGATAAATTGAATACCCTTTCGTATACGCTCCCCCCGGTTGAAAATTTTGACCAAGCTGTTGCGCAGGCTGTCAACTTTAAGGATAATCTCAGAAATTATCTGAAAGAAGAGCACGTTGTGGCACCAGAAGATGAATCAGGGGTACAGGTATGGAGCGCCTTGGAAGAGGCCAAACGGTATTACGGCATCACCAACAACATGAAACTGTTTTTCTGGTTTGTGGGTGTCTGTACCATCATTGCGGGCGTAGTTGGGGTAAGCAACATTATGCTCATCGTGGTCAAGGAACGTACACGTGAAATCGGTATTCGAAAAGCTTTGGGGGCCAAACCCTGGTCGATTGTGGGCATGATCATGCATGAGTCCATTTTCGTGACAGCAATTTCAGGATTTGCAGGATTGATTTTCAGTATGTTGCTGCTGGAGTTTCTGGGGCCGCATGTTCAAATTGAATATGTGCTCAATCCCTCGGTCAATTTTAATGTGGCGTTTTCCACAGTTTTGGTGCTCGTGATAGCAGGTGCATTGGCAGGGTTGATTCCCGCCTTGAGGGCAGCACGGGTGCAAGTGGTAGAATCACTAAGGGATGAATAAAATAATTGTCCCCTTCTTGTCTCCGACGAGCGATTTTAGGAACGAGAGGAAGACATACTTTAGACATAACTATGTTCAACAAAGATAGATGGCAAGAAATTATTGAGGTGTTGACCAGCAATGTTGGGCGTACCATCTTGACCGCTTTTGGCGTGTGTTGGGGCATTTTTATCTTGATAGTGCTACTGGCCGCTGGTAAAGGCTTTGAAAACGGTATCCGTGCAGATTTTGGGGATATCGCCACCAATACGATGTTCATGTGGACCCGCAGAACCACAAAACCCTACGAAGGGCTTCCAAAAGATAGAAGCTTTGAATTCAAAGTAAGTGATGTGCAGGCCTTATGGGACAACGTGCCCAATCTAAAATACATATCCCCGAGAAATCAACTGGGCGGGTTTCGTGGTGGTGGCAATGTCATCAGGGGCATACGTGTTGGCGCTTACAATATCTATGGAGATTATCCAGAGATTATCAACCAAGACCCCATGACAGTGACCTCGGGCCGTTTCATCAATCATAACGACATCGAATCCAAACGAAAAGTGGCTGTCATCGGTCTTGGCGTTAAATCTGAGCTTTATGAAAAAGGCGAAGAGGTTCTGGGAAGCTATATCAAGATTCAAGGTGTCAATTTTATGGTCATTGGCACGTACAAAAAGAAAAATAACGATGGTGATGGCGAGGAAGCCCAAAAACAGATTTTTGTTCCTTTTACTGCTTTTTCCCAAGCGTTCAACCAAGGCGAAGATGTAGGTTGGATGGCCATTACCGCCCATGATGGCAGCTCCATCTCCGAACTTAAAGAAAGCATTATTGATGTCATGCGTGAGCGTCATAAAGTGCATCCCGAAGACAATCGTGCCATCGGGTATTTTGACCTTTACGAACAGTTCAATCGGGTTGAAAGCTTGTTTGTGGGCATCAAGGCCATTGCCTACATCGTGGGCATCATGGTTTTGCTATCTGGAATTATCGGGGTGAGCAACATCATGCTCATCGTGGTCAAAGAACGCACCAAAGAAATCGGAATACGCAGGGCATTGGGAGAGAAACCCTGGTCGATAAAAATGCAGATATTGATGGAATCTGTTTTTCTTACCATCATATCGGGAATGGTGGGCATCATTTTCGGCTCCCTTGTCATTTATGGCATTAATTCATTGTTGGACAGTGCTGGTCCTGTGGATATGTTCATCAACCCAAGTGTGAGTGTCGGGGTGGTAAGTGGCGCCTTGACAATCTTGATGGTTTCCGGTCTTTTGGCCGGATTTATACCCGCCAACAGCGCAATTAAAGTGAGACCCATTGAAGCTTTGCGTACAGAATAAAAAGTAATCGATCAATCAAATAAACCATAAAATCAAATGAAACGAACATGAATTTTTTTAATCAAAGATTTACACAGTACAATGATTAAAATAAATTCATGTGAGAACGAGTGCAGCGAGTGGTCGCATGGGTTCTCAAATTTTTAAATAACTCATTTATAGTAGTTGAAAATTTTAAACACATGAAAAAGTCAGTAACCATTATCATCTTGTTGCTCATCGTACTGGTATTCGGGGGTGCGATGTACTATTTATACCAAAAAAATTCAGAAGATCCGGTAACCTATGAGACAGAGCAACCCTCTAAAATGACCATTGTCAAAAAGACCGTTGCGACCGGAAGCATCCTTCCCCTTGAGGAAGTACTCATCAAACCCAATATTTCAGGGGTCATTGAAGAAGTGTACGTTGAAGGCGGCGATTATGTCAAGACAGGCGATTTGTTGGCCAAGATTAAAGTGGTCCCCAATTTAAACGCCCTGAACGATGCCAGAAATACCATTGATGACGCCAAAATCACGTTAAATGACCAAAAAAGAAATTATGAGCGTCAGCTTTCACTGTTCAACAAAGGGGTCATCTCACAAGCAGATTTAGAAAGGGCACAGGTCACCTATGACCAGGCGAAGCAAGCCTTCTCTGCGGCCAATAAACGCTTTGACATTGTCAGCACGGGTACTACGAGCGGTTATCGCAATGCGGCAAATACCCTTATCCGTTCTACGGTGAGCGGTATGGTACTTGACGTGCCTGTTGAGAAAGGAAACCAGGTCATCGAGAGCAATAACTTCAATGAGGGCACGACGATTGCGGCCATAGCCGATGTGGAAAAGATGATCTTTGAAGGCAAAGTGGATGAATCAGAGGTAGGAAAAATAAAAGAAGACCTTCCGCTTGAAATCACTGTTGGGGCCATAGAAGACCAAATTTTTCCCGCGGTGTTGGATTATATCGCTCCCAAAGGGGAAGAAGAAAATGGCGCCATTCAATTCGAAATAAAGGGCACGTTGACAAAGCAGGACACCACCTTTATCCGGGCTGGCCTTAGTGCAAACGCTTCCATTATATTGGCCCGGGCAGACAGTGTTTTGGCACTTAAGGAAGCCTTGGTGCAATTTGACACCGAAACTAAAAAACCTTTTGTCGAAGTCGCCACTGGCGAGCAGCAATTTGAGCGCAAAGAAGTAGAGCTGGGCATTAGTGACGGTATTTTTGTCGAAGTCAAGTCAGGGCTCACCCAAGATGACAAAATCAAGGTTTGGAATATCGTAGATCCTGAGGAGGAAATCAACTAAGGTTTAACAAAATATTTAATCAATTCTTGTAACAAATTAACATCTTGTAAGTCCTATTTACAGGGTTTCCAAATCAAGATAGCTAACACACCAATCATGATAGAAATTAAAGATCTTCACAAATCCTATAAAATGGGGAACAACTCCCTTCATGTTTTAAAAGGATTGAACTTTTCGATAGCTGATGGCGAATTGGTTGCCATCATGGGATCGTCGGGATCGGGCAAGTCGACGCTTTTGAATATTTTGGGAATGTTGGATGAAGCAGACTCCGGAGAATATATTTTAGATGGGGTTCCCATTAAAAACTTGAGCGAAACCAAGGCTGCACAATACCGAAACCGTTTTTTGGGATTCATTTTTCAATCCTTCAACCTGATCAACTATAAGAATGCAGTTGAAAACGTGGCATTGCCGCTGTACTATCAGAAAGTGCCAAGAAAAGAACGACAAGAAAAAGCACTGAGCTATTTAGAACAGGTCGGGCTTAAAGAATGGGCACACCATTTGCCCAATGAACTTTCAGGGGGCCAAAAACAACGTGTCGCCATCGCAAGGGCCATGGCAGCCGAACCCAAGGTACTGTTGGCAGATGAGCTTACAGGGGCATTAGACAGCACCACTTCGTATGAGATAATGGATCTTATCCAAAAGATAAATGATGAGGGAAATACCATCTTGGTGGTCACCCACGAAGAAGATATTGCCCACATGTGCAAACGAATAGTGCACTTGAAGGATGGTGTTATTGAGAAAGATGAAAAAATCAAACAAGTAAGGGCATCAGCTTATGTTCAGTAGAGATACTTGGCAAGAAATATTCATTTCAATCAAAAAGAACAAGCTGCGTACATTCCTTGCGGGGTTTACAGTGGCCTTGGGCATTTTGATTTTCGTATCCCTGGTTGGCCTTACCAACGGTCTTCGGAATACTTTCGAGGAGTTTTTCAATGACGATGCAACCAATACTTTTTTTCTCTTTCCCGGTAGAACAAGCATTCCCTATAAAGGATACAAATCAAACAGACAGATAGAGTTCGACAATTCTGACTTGGCCGATATCAAGAAGAATTTTGCCATGTTCTTAGAGTACGTGACCCCGAGAATCAGCAGGCAGGCTTTGGTGAAATACCGTGAGGAATCAAACAACTACAATACAAGGGCAGTAGGTCCTGGGCATCAATTCAATGAAAAGACCATCATGATGAAGGGTCGGTATCTCAATAAAGAAGATATTGACAATAGAACCAAATATGCCGTGATTGGTCGATTGGTCGAGCAAGATCTGTTTGGGGCAAAGAATGCCATTGGGAATTATATCGATATTTCAGGAAGCGCATTCAAGGTCATCGGGGTTTTTCAAGACGATGGGGGCGATAATGAAGAACGCTACATTTACATTCCGTACACAACACGCCAATTGATAGAAAAAAATACAGATAAGATTGATCAGATCATTCTGGGCTTTAAACCCGAAATTGGCTACGCGGGTGCAATGGGGTTTGAGAACACCCTCGATAAATTCTTACGCGATAAAAAATATATAAGTCCTGAAGACCCCAATGGAATATTTATCAGAAATGTTGCGGACCAACTGAAACAAAATCAGCAGTTTGCCAATATTTTGGCCATTGTGGCTTCCGTCTTTGCATTGGGAACACTCATTGCGGGCATCATCGGCATCAGTAATATCATGTTGTTCGTGGTCAAAGAGCGCACAAAGGAAATCGGCATACGGAAGGCCATGGGTGCAACCCCGGCTTCGGTCATCAGCTCGATATTGATAGAATCAGTTTTTATCACCACAATCTTTGGCTATTTGGGCATGTTTGTGGGTATTGCAGTATTGCAATCCATTGGCACGAGCCTTGAAGATTTTTTCATCAAGAATCCTTACATCAACACTGGTTTGGCCATTTTGGCCACGATTTTCTTGATTGTTTTTGGAGCCTTGGCAGGATATATCCCCGCGAGACGGGCAGCACGAATCAAGCCCATTGTGGCCTTAAGGGATGAGTAGTTATGAAATTGTTATTTGACAGAAATACATGGCAAGAGATTTTCGGTTCCATCCGGAAAAATAAAATACGTACCATTATCACCATCATTGGGGTGCTATGGGGCATATTTGTCTATATAGCCATGTCCGGTGCCGCCAAGGGAATGGACAATGGTTTTGAGCGTTCCTTTGAAACAGTGGCCATGAACAGCCTCTTTGCATGGGCACAAAGTACCAGTAAGCCATACTCCGGTTTCAAAACAGGGCGGCAATTACAATTGAAATTGGGTGATGCCCGAATTCTCGAAAACAGGATACCTGAGTTGCAATACATCGCTCCAAGAAATGTGAAGGGAACGTTTGGCTCGGCACCCGCTTCGGTAGCAAGGGGTCTAAAATCTGGAAGTTATCCTGTTTACGGAGATTTTCCCGTCTTTACAAAAATTGCGACAAAGAAAATATATGATGGCGGTAGGTTCATCAATGATGATGATATTGAGCAGGCACGAAAAGTCTGTGTTATCGGCGAACGCACCCAACAAGAACTGTTCGATGAAGAAGAGGAGCCCATAGGCGGCTACATAAGGATAGATGGCATATATTTTCAAGTTGTAGGGGTACACAAGTTTGTGCAAAACGCCCCTTTTGATTCTGATAGCGATGTCTATATTCCATTTACGACGTACAGAAGATTGTACAACTCAGGTGATGAGGTCGGATGGTTTTCTATGGCAGCTTACGATGATGCAGATGTACTCAAAGTTGAAGAAGACGTAAAGGCAGTCTTGAAAACCATTCATAGGGTTGACCCGACCGATGAGAGGGCTTTCGGGACCTTTAACCTTGGTGAAATTTTCGGAAAAATCATGGGGTTTTCTAAGGGATTGACTTTCATATCGCTGATTGTCGGTATTGCAACCATTTTAGCGGGAATCATCGGTATAGGTGCCATCTTATTAATTTCCGTTAAAGAGCGAACCAAAGAGTTGGGAGTCAGAAGGGCCTTGGGGGCTACTCCGGGCGAGGTCAGAACGCTGATTGTTCTTGAATGTCTCTTTTTGACACTGATTGCAGGATTGATCGGAGTTATTTTAGGAGCCGCGGTTCTGAAGATTGTTGACGGAGCCACCCAGGGTATTGATTTTCCATATACAAATCCCACAGTGCCCATTCCATTGGTCATTGGGGCATTTGCCATCATGATAATTATGGGGGTTTTGATTGGATTGATTCCTGCACAGCGTGCAGTGAGCATCCGACCAATCGATGCCCTAAGGGAAGAATAATAAACAACCATTGATAAAAACTAAATAATCAAAAAAATGAAGAAAATTTTAAAATGGGTCGGACTTGCAGTATTGGTGATTGGCGCACTCTGGGCGGCATCGTTCTTTATCAGCTCCAACAGCAAGTCAGCCATTGAATACGAGACCCATAATCCCTTTATTTCAAGTATTGAGAAAAAGACAGTGGCCACGGGCAAGGTCATTCCACAAGATGAAGTCGAGATCAAACCACAGATTACTGGCATCATCGATAAAATTCTAAAAGTGGAAGGTGAACAAGTCAAGGCAGGTGATTTGATTGCGGTAATCAAAGTGGTGCCCAATGAACAGGCACTGTATCAGGCACGGGGTCGAGTCAACAATGCGAAAGTGGCCCTGAGCAATGCTGAGATTGAATACAACAGAAATAAAGCCCTTTTCGAGAAAGGGGTGGTTTCAGCCCAAGATTTTCAAAACCTTCAATTGCAGTACGATCAGGCAAAACTGGAGTTGGAGAACGCCCAGAACGACTATCGTATCATCTTGCGGGGTTCTGCAGGTGGCTCAGGCAGTGCCAACACCAACATTCGTGCAACGGTCGATGGAACTATATTGGAAATTCCTGTGGAAGTGGGGGATCAAGTCATCCAAAGCAACAATTTCAATGACGGTACCACCATCGCCTCAATTGCCGATTTGAATAAAATGATTTTTGAAGGTCAGGTAGACGAGGGTGAAGTGGGCAAACTTGAAGTGGGCATGCCGTTAAAAATAAGTCTTGGTGCGGTCGAAGACAAAGAATTGGATGCCAAATTGAAGTTCATTGCGCCCAAGGGAATCGAAGAAGCAGGTGCGGTACAGTTCAAGATTGAGGGCGATGTTGAGGTCGAAGACGATTTTTTGATTCGCGCAGGCTATAGTGCCAATGCTTCATTGACCTTAGAGAAGAAAGACAGTATTCTTGTGATTCCAGAGGCTTTGTTGCAGTTCGATAAGGAAACCGATAAACCCTACGTAGAAGTTGCCACTGGTGACCAACAATTTGAGCGCAGGGATGTTGAGATAGGAATTTCTGACGGAATCAATGTGGAAATTGTTTCAGGCTTGAGCGAAGAAGATGAGGTAAAACAGTGGAACAAGACCGAACCCATCAAAAAAGGCCTAGATGAAGAAGAGGAAGGCGATGAAGAGGATGCCTAGTAACACAACCAAATAAGAACCAAAAATCAAAAAACGAATGAAATTTCAATCAATCATCATGGCGATGTTGCTCGCCACAGTCATAGCCCATGCGCAACAACGAAAATGGACGCTCGAAGAATGCGTCATCTATGCTGTTGACAATAACCTGACCATTGAACAATTCGAGCTCGATTTAGAGAATGCCAAAATCGATAAATCAGATGCCATCGGCAACCTACTGCCCACATTGAACGGTGACGCACGTTTGACCGAAAACATTGGTCTTTCGTTTAATCCAACATCACAAGAGCCAGTAAGTACGCAGCTTAATTATACGGGCAATTTGACGTCGGTTCTCAATATTTTTGATGGCCTTCGGAACATTAAGCAATTGCAAAGGGCCAAGCTGAACGCAATTTCAAATCAATACCGATTGGATGATTTGAAGGACGACATACGTTTGAACGTTGCCAATGCATATCTGCAAGTATTGTCGAACAAAGAACAATTGAAAGTGTCAAGAGCGCAATATGCGGTTACCGAACAAGATTTATTGCGAACCAAAGAATTGGTGGAATCAGGCGTAGTGCCACGTGGCGATTTATTGGAAATTGAGGCCACTGCAGCCACCCAAGAACAGCAAATCATCAACGGTGAGAGTCTGGTATTGATTTCTAGGGTGAACCTTGCCCAATTGTTACAGATTACCGATTACGAAAACTTTGATATCGCCGATGAATCGTTTGAGATACCGCCCTCTGATATTTTGAACAATTCAGCAAAGGTCATTTTTGATAAAGCAATGACTTTTCGCAATGATATCAAATTGTCGGAAGCAAATATGGAATTGGCAGAGAAAGATTTGGAAATTTCAAAAGGCGCGTATTATCCAACCTTATCAGCTTTCATTAACTATAATACCAGATATTCGGACCAAAACCTAGTGCCCACAGCGTTTGATACAGATGGTACACCCATTGACTTTTCAATAATACCATTTACAGATCAATTATGGATTTTTGATGGTTTGGCTTATGGATTCTCGTTAAATGTGCCCATATTCAATGGGTTTAACACTCGAAACGGCGTCAAGCGTTCAAAAATTGATTTGGAAAGGTCAAAGCTACAGTACGAACAAACAAAACTCGAATTGGAATCAAACATTCAACAGGCCTATGTTGATGTGGCGACTTTTGAGAAAGCTTATGAGGCCGCACAAAAAACGTTGGAAGCCCGACGTGTAGCGTATCAGTACGCCAAAGATCGTTTTGATGTTGGTTTGATGAATTCCTTTGATTTCAGTCAGGCGCAGGCCCGATTGGACAATGCGGAAGCTGATGTAATTCGAACGAAGTATGACTACATTTTTCGCTTGAAGATTCTGGAATTCTATTTTGGCATCCCCATTTCTTTGGATTAATAGTTTTTGTCATTCCCGCTCCCGATAGCTATCGGGTAGCAGGAATCCATAAATCAGTATATATGTGGATGCCGCAATAAATGCGGAATGACAAGAACCTATACATAAAAATTTGGTTGATTGATAATTGATGGCCCTGAGGTGTTTTTAAAACCTTAGGGCTTATTTTTGCCCCATGGCAAAAATTTTGTGCATAGAATCGGCCACCACCAATTGCTCTGTTTGCATTGCTACGGATGGAAAAGTAATTTCCATTAAGGAGGAAAATACGCCTAATTATTCCCATTCTGAGCAGTTGCATGTGTTCATTGAGAACGTCTTGAAAGAGGCGGATTTGGCATTTTCTGATATGGATGCTATTGCCGTCAGCAAAGGCCCGGGTTCATATACGGGATTGCGCATTGGGGTTTCGGCAGCGAAGGGACTCTGTTTTGCTTTAGATGTGCCACTGATTTCTATTCCGACCCTAGAGAGCATGGCCCATCAGGTCGTACTAGAGGTAAGTGAGGTCATTATTCCAGTTTTGGATGCTAGACGTATGGAAGTCTACTCCTGTGTCTTTGATGAAAACCATCAAGAAATACGGGAAACCAAAGCAGAAATCATTGATTCCGGTTCTTTTAAGGAATTTTCGAGCTATTCTAAAGTGTTTCTTGCGGGCAACGGGGCCGAAAAGTGCCAAGAAGTGCTTCCCGATGATTCCAATTTCGTTTTTGACACCAGTATTTATCCATCCGCAAAAGAAATGGCACCGTTGGCCCAAAAAAAATTCGAAGCAGGCCAATTTGAGAATGTGGCCTACTTCGAACCGTATTATTTGAAGGACTTTGTCCTACAGAAAAAAAAGACTAATCGTTCTTGATACTGTGCATAACACGTTGTGGAAACGGTATTTCTATACCTGCCTTGTCAAATCGTAATTTGGTCTGTTCGTGAATGTAAAATTTGGCATCCCAAAAATCTTCGTTCTTTGCCCACCAACGCAGCGATAAGTTGACAGAACTATCGGCCAGGGCATCGACCACCACCTGTGGCTCTGGTTCGTTGAGTATCGTTTCGTTTTCTGCACAGATTTGCAGCAGAATGTCTTTGGCCTCTTTGATATTTGAGCCGTAACCGATGCCCACCTTATAATTGTCACGACGAATGGGCTCGGCATTGTAGTTGACAATGTTTCCATTTGATAATTGTCCATTGGGAATAATCGCCACTTGGTTGCCAAAGGTGTTCAATTTGGTCTGAAAAATGGATATTTCTTTCACCGCGCCGTCTTGACCTTGGGCAGAAATCCAATCTCCGACCTTAAAAGGCTTAAAGAGCAAGATTAAAACACCGCCAGCAAAATTCGCCAATGAACCCTGTAAGGCCAGGCCGATGGCCAGACCGGCCGCACCCACGATAGCAACCAGCGAAGAAGTTTTTACGCCAAGTTGGGTAACGACCAAAATTACCAAAACAACTTTGAGGGAAATGCTTATAAAACTCTGCAAAAAACTTTCTAATGCAAGGTCGTAATCCTTTTTAGCAAAAAACTTTCTGACAAGCTTGTTTATCAATCTGATAATCCATAGACCTACAATCAGTATGATAATTGCCGCAATAAGGTTGGGCAACATATTCCAGACCCAATCTATGGCCTCTTGTGCATGTTTTTCAAAATCTTTCAATTGTTCCATAAAAATTTGGTTTTGGCCAATGTAATTTTGGAGAGTTCTTTTGTCAAGTAATTTAGTTTAAACTATTGTTAATCTTACTTGAATGATGCTATTTGCGTCAAAACTTCTCTTGATTCAGTCACTGGCAGCTTGCAGGTGCCCTCAATACAGACATAAGCGAGGGTCTGCCCCTCAACGTATCGATTTTTAAGCAGTTCAATAGTGCCTTCCTCTTTACTGCCCACCAAAATGCTGTTGGGCAGGTAATGGGATGAAATTTCAGCGCCCAATTTTTTATGGTCTTCGCCCACTATGGCAATCTCATAAAAATTGTTCTGTTCATAGAAAACCAAGTGCAGCCAATTGGCAAAACCCTGTGCGCTCTTGTCAAAGCCTTTTTGGACGTTTTTGAGCATTTGAGAAGCTCGTTTGCCATAGCCCTCTTCGTGAAAGACTTTGTGCAGCTTTACAAGATTGTTTGCCATAATTGAATTGGAAGAAGAAATCACATTGTCATTCGTCTCTACGGTTCGCCGTATCAAATCATCGTCTTCATCAGAAGTATAGAAAAACATACCGTTCTCATTGTCAGAGAAATGTGCAATGGCATAATCGACATAATTTTTCGCCTTCATCAGCCATCTTTCGTCAAAAGTGACTTCATAAAGTGCGATATAGGCCTCGATGACCGTGGCATAATCATCTAAAAAGGCATTGATGGTACTAGTGCCATTTTTGTGGTTTCGATACAGTCCTCCATCCTCTTTTTTCATGTTGCCTTCAATGAAATCCGCATTTTTGAGCGCCAGTTCTAAGTATTGGGGATTTTGCAAATAACGATGTGCATCGACCAGACCTTTGAGCATGAGTCCGTTCCATGAAGTGAGGATTTTATCATCCAACCTGGGTTTTGGCCGCTTTTCACGTTCTTTTTTTAAGATTTTAAGGGATTCATGTATTTTTCGTTGTAGTGCTTCCACCGATATGGAATGTTTTTCAGCAATTTCTTCTTCGGATTTATCACGGATCAAAACATAGTTTCCTCCCTCCCAAAGTCCGTAAGGGTTGATGTTGTAATGGTCTTTAAAAACCTCAAAATCATCACCCAACAACTGTTGTAATTCCTCTTTTGTCCATACGTAAAAGGCGCCCTCTTCCAGCTCGCCCTGATCATCAAGACTGTCAGCATCTAAAGAAGAATAAAATCCGCCATTTTCATCCAACAATTCCTCAACCACAAAACCGATGGTTTCTTGAACCACATCTTTGTAGAGCTCATTTTTGGTGACCGCGTAGGCTTTTGAATACAGACTGGCCAATTGCCCGTTATCGTAGAGCATTTTCTCGAAGTGGGGCACATGCCATTTGGTGTCTACCGAATATCGTGCAAAACCACCACCGACATGGTCAAAAATGCCACCGTAGGCTATTTGGGTAAGAGTGGTGTTCGCATACGCCATGATGGAATCATTTTGTTTTGCAGTGGCGTAGTGCAACAAGAAATCAAGATTGTTGGGCATCATGAATTTGGGCGCCCGCTTGTAGCCGCCCAAAAATGTATCAAAGTAGTTTGACCAATTTTCAACGGCGCCATCAAGCTGATCAAGAGTGTAGCTGTCATCAGAATCATTGGTCTCGACCAAGTTGATGGCCTTCAACCCCCTTGAAAGATCTTCAGCATAGCCCACAACTTTTTCACGGTCATTGTTGTACAGTTCAATCAATTTGATCAGTGATTTCTGCCAGTCTTCCTTGGGCAGGTATGTGGCTCCCCAAAATGGCCTTCCATCGGGTAATGCGACGATGTTGAGCGGCCAGCCCCCATTGCCTGACATCATTTGAATGGCATCCATATAGATTTGGTCGACATCAGGCCGTTCTTCACGGTCAATCTTGATGTTGATGAAATTGTCGTTCATCAATTGGGCCACTTCTTCATCTTCAAAACATTCGTGCTCCATTACATGGCACCAATGGCAGGCGGCATAACCGATGCTGATGAGCAAGGGTTTGTTCTCTTTTTTTGCAAGCTCAAGTGCTTCGGGTTTCCATGCGTGCCAGTTTACGGGATTGTGTGCATGCTGCAGTAAATACGGACTCGTTTCATGTATGAGGTCATTGGTGTATTGGTGCTGCATCTTATCGGTTTTTTGGGCGCAACTTTGAATGATGGATATGCCAATCAACAAAAAAAGAACCTTTTTTAGCATGGGTACTTTCAGATACGTTCATAAAAAAAGCGTCCGAGCTGGGGACGCCTTAAATTTCAATAAGTCTCGGCTATTTTACCTCAAAGGTGATTTTCACATTGACACGATAGTTGTCAATCTTACCATCTTTGACGGTGGCACTTTGCTCGTTGATATAAACAGAGCGAATATTTTTTACAGATTTTGAAGCTTGGCTCAATGCATTTTTTGTTGCATCTTCCCAACTGTCATCTGAATTTGCTAAAACTTCTATTACTTTTAATACTGCCATGGCTAACGATTTTAAATTCCCTTCAATGTAAGCATTTCATGCGTAAAAAGAAAGCTCAAAATCACCCGTTTAGAGCGACGACTTCGTTTACCTTATCGCCCAACATGTTCTTGAGCATGGTCTCGATACCGTTTTTAAGGGTAAAGGTCGAAGAAGGGCAACCACTACAGGCCCCTTGAAGTACGACATTCACCGTTTTGCTGTCTTCTTCGTAGGATTGAAACACGATGTTGCCTCCGTCGCTGGCCACCGCAGGTTTGACATACTCTTCAAGAATGTCAATGATTTGTTTTGAAGTATCATCAAGTGCTGCCTCTTGTTCAGACTTTTTTTCTTCAATACCTTTTTTGGAGGCTGATTCTGAAACAACTTCTTTGCCTTCCATCAAGAAATTGCGGATGAACTCCCGGAGTTCCATGGTGATGTCATCCCATTCTTTGACCTCATATTTGGTGACCGAAACATAGTTTTCATCAAAAAATACCTCTTTGACAAAGGGAAAATGAAACAGCTCCTTGGCCAGATTGGAATCTTTGGCCTCATCGATATTTTTGAATTCAAAAGAAGCAGGCACGATTCTCTTGTTGGCCACAAACTTCATCACCGAGGGGTTTGGCGTCACCTCGGCATAAACCGTGATGTGCTGTTTTTCAGATGAATTGGCTTCATTTACAATAGGTTGGCCAGCATTCAGATATTCGACCAAGTTCTGGGCCACTTCGTCCTTGACATCATCCCAAGTCACGATATCAAACCGTTCGAGTGCCACAAAATTACTGGCGATATAGACCGTTTTGACAAAGGGTAGGTAAAACAGCTGTTGTGCCAAAGGAGAATCTTTGGCCTCATCGATGTTTTTGTATTCGTAATTGCCCTTGACCAAAAAATGATTGGCCTCAAATTTCAATATTGTGGGGTTGTTGGTGGCAACCGTGGTGATATGATATTCTTTCATAGAAAGATTTTTGGCAAAAATACGAAGTTTACTTTATCGGTAAAAGGTGCAATTATACAGGTAAAAGGCATAATAATACCTAATTTGGGGCGTTATAGTTACGATTTGAACACTAATCTACTGAACTTTTGGCCCCATATCCCCTCATGAAAAACTTCTTGGCAGTGTTATCGTTTTTCTTGGTTTTTGGATTTACATCCAGGGCACAAGAAGGTATTCCCGTTTATTTTGACTATCTGGCTGATAACTACTATCTGGTATATCCTTCCATGGCAGGTATCGGCGAGGGCGGAAAAATACGGCTTACAGCAAGAAAGCAATGGTTTAATGTTGATGAAGCGCCCAGCTTACAGACTTTAAATGCCCATTTTAGGGTAGGAGAGCGCAGTGGTGTTGGCGGTATCTTATTTAATGACTCCAACGGCTATCATTCACAAGTGGGCTTTAAGGGAACGTATGCGCATCACCTACGATTGGGGGGTGATTTTCGTACCCTCAACCAATTGTCTTTTGGTTTGAGTGCCGGGGTCATTTTAAGCAGTCTTGATGAAACCGAATTTAGGTCGGTTATACCCGATCCCATTGTATCAGGAGTAAAAAACACGACCAGTTATTTTAATGCTGACTTTGGGGTTTCTTACAATCTTTGGGAATTTTATGCCCATGCCGCAGTGCTCAATATTTTAGGAAGCGGTCGTGATCTTTATACCGCCGCTGAGTTTGACAATTTGCGACGGTATCTGTTTTCAGTGGGCTATGTATTCGGAAAAAGTGAGTGGCGTGTAGAGCCTTCGGTTTTGCTACAACTGACAGAGTTTACAGAAGAAAAAACCGTTGATTTCAATGCCAAGGTATATAAAGATATTGGCGATAACACGACTCTTTGGGGTGGTATGTCGTACAGGCGCAGTTTTGACGGTGCCCAATTTCAGCAAAATGGTTCTTTTGGTGAGCAACGGCTGCAATTGTTGACGCCCATCATCGGGGTAAACTGGGGCAAATGGTTGTTTTCTTACAATTACTCGTATCAAATGGGCGATATTCGTTTTGATAATGGCGGATTTCACCAAATCACCTTAGGATACGACATTGGTCAAGAGCGGCAGAACCGTTACGATTGCTACTGCCCTGCAGCGAATTATTAATCTTTTTCTCGATAATCGAGGTTTCTTGTTTCGCGTAATTCCAACTCAAAATTCGTCATTCTACATTCGTACTTTGCATTTCGCTGTACACTAAACGTTGTGTGCTTTATGCATTTCATACTTCTAATCTAATTTCACGAATTTGCACAAATCAAATTTGTATTTGAAAATCCATGGGTTATTTTGCAGAGCTCTTCAGAGTAGAACAGAGTTTCGCGGAGTATTTAAGGCAACTCCCAACCTAAAATTTCTACACTGTATTTCGCTTTTCGCATCATATTCATAACTCTTAACTCTACATTCATAACTCGTTAGATTTCGTAACTCGTATTTTTAACTTCGTACTTTTTACTCCCATGTATAGTTCTTTTTAATGGCTTGTCGTTTAATGGCACCCAGCATGGCATTCTCCAACTCACCTGCTTCTTGTTTTTGGTTTTTGACAATGTAGGCTTCCCGCTTTTTGTTGAGTTCATTGATTTCTTTCTGGATTTTGACCCGTTCACCCTTTTTCTCCTCGATATATTTTTCG
This sequence comes from Allomuricauda sp. d1, assembly GCF_039592695.1. Taxonomy (NCBI): domain Bacteria; kingdom Pseudomonadati; phylum Bacteroidota; class Flavobacteriia; order Flavobacteriales; family Flavobacteriaceae; genus Allomuricauda; species Allomuricauda sp. d1. The sequence goes on from NZ_JBBUTK010000002.1 coordinate 724,091, forward strand.
ATGGCTTCATCTGACTTTCCTTTGAGTTCCTTCGGAAGTTCATCTTTTTTCAGTTTTGAAACATCAAATTCCTTATCCTCAGAAGCATCCACCAAATCCCATGATGAATTATTGTAGAGTGTCGAGCTTTTACTGATGGCACGTTTCACAGCGACTGACTCTTCCATGGCGTATGCATTGGAGTCTTGGGTTTCTTGGGCGACCTTTCTTGCTCTGCCCACCGACCCATAACCAATGTAGGTCTTGTTCAATTTTGAATTGAGTTGAATGATAATGTCATCATAAGGCGTGTCAATATGAACGATTTCTTGGTTGTGGTCAATGGCCATATAATCGCCACCTGTCAAACGGGCACCCTCTTTCCATCGGGTATCAATGCCCAACTCAAAATTTCCGCAGAAAATGGTGTTCACGACCACATCTTGCTCTTTGGCTTGGTTGGCGGCATCTTTATAATTCAATTTGCCCTGGGTAAAGGGTTCATTGCCCGCAATAAAGATCATTTTGAGGTCATCGGCATTCTTGCCCCAATCCAATTGTCGCAATGAGGTGTGTATGACTTGTCCACAGAATTCTTCCCCGCCATTGGTGTCCAACGAAAAAAGCTTTTCGGAGATTTTGTCCAGGTCGTTGCTAAAACCAATGACTTGGCGTATGTAACCTTCACGTGATGAAAGATCGTCATTGCCATATTCATAAAGCGCAATTTGAAGTGAGGGGCGGGTTTCATTGCCGCATCGGGCATGGGTAAATTCATTGACGATGTCCCATAGTTGTGCCTTAGCTTGGTTGATGAGTCCGTCCATACTGTTGCTGGTATCCAATAATAGTGCGATTTTCACATATTGTTGCCTAGTTTCTTCAACTTCTTCAAGATATTGTATTCCTTTTTCTGCACGATTGAAACCACTGGTTATAAATGCTGTTGTTGCCAAAACTGTGATGGCCATCAGTTTAATGTTGTTTGACTTTTTCATGATTTTTTGTTTAGAAATGATGCAGCCAATGTACTGGCAAGTTTTTCATCAAAAAAAGGGCAATGAGTGAAATGGGAATCTAAATGAGTAAACATGAAAATTGGATGAGCCAAGCTCGAAAAGCGGGTCTTTACAGGGTGGTTTCAGCGGATTCCCCATTTTTTAATGCGCCGTAAATCGACTATGTTTACTGGGATTTTCATTCAAAAATGTTCAAAAAGATATACATAACGTTATTCTTTATGGCCACGGTCGGGCTTTCATTCGCACAGGAGCGAAGCAGGATGGAAAGTGCTGTTCCGCCACAGGCATTTCTCGATTCTGCGGAGTACTATATGAAAACCGATATCGAAAAAAGCATAGAATATGTCATTGAAGCCATTTCAGCATTGGGAAATAATGGCGACCAAACGGCATTGGCAGAATCCTATTCGGTTTTGGGTGAGATTTATCGGTACCACAAGCAATATGATTTGGCCATTGACAACTTTGAATATTCCAAAGGCCTCAAAAAAACATTGCAAACCGATTTGTTGCTCGGTGAAACCTATGTTCTGAACCAAAATTATGAGGAGGGCATTACTGTTTTTGAGCCGCTCCGACGTTCGAAAAATTTGGTGCCCTATCAAAAAGTACGACTTTATGAGGGGCTAGGTGATGCCCACAAAGGTTTGGGAGCGATTCGTAAGGCCCTAGATTTCTATAACGAAGCCCTGCGGGTAGCCGAAAAGAATCAAATAACCCCCAAAGTGACCGACCTGAACAGCAAGATTGCGGATACCTATGCCAAAGAAGATCGTGTGCAAGAAGCCGAAGGCTATTACAACAATTCGCTGTCACTTTCACGGGGCGAAAATCCACAACGGGCCATACAGGAAAATGAAAAAGTAGCGGATTTCTATAATCAGAAGAACCGTTACGATGATGAAATACAGTTGCGCAAAAGAAGCTTGAGAGACCTCAATAGTCTGCCGAAGCAAAAAGTGGTAGAAGAAAAAAATACCATAGATGCCGACAGTATCACCTCACAACGCATCAACTATAAGATTGGCAATGCATACGCCGCCCAGGATAAGTTCGAGGAGGCAATTCCGTATCTGGAGCGCAGTATTGTTGAGGCCGATAGCGAAGATGATCTGCTGGTTCAAAAGGATGCCACCCGAAAATTGTCAGAGGTGTATCGGTACAAAGGTGATTTCAACAAGGCATTGGAAACCTATCAAGAGTATGTCGCCGTGGTCGACAGTCTTTATAATCGCAAAGAGCAAGAAATCTCAACTGCGGCCCGTCTCAATCGTGAAATCACGACCAAACAAAATCGAATTGCTAGTCTAGAGCAGGATAGAGAACTTTCACAGAGCAGGTACGATTTGGCACTGACCGAACAAAAGTTGTCCAAAGAAAGCAATAAACGCCAAAAATTGATCATCTATTTTTTACTGGTGGGGATGGTGCTCTTGGGCATCGCCACTTTTTTCTTTTATCGTAGTGACAAGCAGCAGAGGTTGGCCAATAATCTGTTGGCGCTGAAGTCATTGCGCTCACAGATGAATCCGCATTTTATTTTCAATGCCCTGAATTCGGTGAACAATTACATTGCCAAAAGTGATGAACGCAGTGCCAATCGGTTTTTAAGTGATTTTTCGGTGTTGATGCGCACGGTGCTTGAAAATTCTGAGGAGGATTTTATTCCGCTGTCAAAGGAACTCGAGTTGCTGGAGCTTTATGTGAAACTCGAACATTCCCGCTTTCCCGATAAGTTTGATTTCAGCATCCATATTGATAAGGGTTTGGATGTGGATGCGTTTGAGATTCCGCCCATGCTGTTGCAGCCCTATATTGAAAATGCGATATGGCACGGGCTTCGCTATAAGGTGGAAAAAGGATTTTTAAAGATTGAACTGCGACAGTTGACCAATCAATTGGTTGAAATCGTGATTTCTGATAATGGTATCGGCAGAGCAAAATCCATGGAAATCAAGACCAAGAACCAAAAAAAGCAGAAGTCGAAAGCCATGGGCAACATTAAAAAACGCATTGCCATCTTGAACAGCATGTACAAAAACAAGGTCGATGTTTCGGTCAGGGATTTGTACGATGACAAGACGGGCACCAAGGTAATTTTACGATTGAAAAAAGACTAAATTCCGTAATTGTCCCCTTGGGGGTAAAAATAAAGCATGAAACTAAATGCCATCATAGTAGAAGACGAGGCCAACAGCCGTGAGATTTTGGGTATTTACATTTCAAAATATTGTAAAGATGTTTTGGTGAAGGGCGAGGCGGCGACCATTAAAGAGGGATTGGCCTTGATAAAAAAGGAAAATCCCGATTTGGTATTTCTTGATGTGGAGATGCCTTTCGGCAATGCTTTTGACCTACTCGACCAAGTACCCGATCGGTCTTTTGAGACGGTGTTCGTGACGGCCTACGACCATTACGCCATTGATGCCCTGAACAGCCATGCTGCCTACTATTTGATGAAACCCATCAATATCGACGAACTTATCAAAGCAGTGGCCCATGTCACGGAAATCAAGAAGAAAGAAAGTGCCTTGGAGGGAAGGGTCTTGCAAAGCAAGCTCAAAAAGGCCGAGGGGAAAATCACTTTGCCACAACAAGACGGATTTCAGGTGCTTGAGGTGAATGATATTCTGTACTGCAAAGCTGACGATAATTACACCGAGATTTATCTTGAAAACAAGAAAATATTGGTCAGCAAGACCTTGAAGTATTTTGAGGAGGCTCTATCGGATTTCCCTTTTGCGCGAATCCATAAATCGTATTTGGTGAATGTCAACGAGGTGCAGAAATATAAAAAAGGTAAAGGAGGCAGCGTAGTGCTATCAAACGGAAAAGAACTATCGGTTTCTGCTTCAAAAAAAGCCTCACTGCTTTCTTTTTTTGAGTAAATTTTAGTCCAAAGAGATAGTAATGATTATTCGAGAAGTCAATGGAAAATCCCCAGAAATGGGAAATGATTGTTTCGTCGCCGAAAATGCAGTCATCGTTGGCGATGTGGTGATGGGAGACCAATGCAGTATTTGGTTCAATGCCGTGGTTCGTGGCGATGTGCATTACATCAAGATGGGCAATAAAGTGAACGTGCAAGACGGTGCGGTGATTCATTGCACTTACCAAAAAGCACCGACCAATATTGGCAACAATGTATCCATCGGACACAATGCCATTGTGCATGGGTGCACGGTCAAAGATAATGTGCTGATTGGTATGGGAGCCATTTTGATGGATGACTGCGTGGTCGAGAGCAACAGTATCATCGCCGCAGGGGCCGTGGTCACACAGGGCACGCACGTACCATCTGGAACCATTTACGCAGGTATGCCCGCCAGAATGATAAAAAAGGTAAGTGCAGAACTGAGCTCGGGTGAGATCGACCGCATTGCCAACAACTATGTGAAATACAGCAGTTGGTTCAAGAAATCGTAATGTTCAAGTGTCAAATTCAATCTGAAAATGATGCTGATGAAAAAGTGAAAAGCCGAGCAAAAAAACATTCGTGGCAATTCGTGAAATTCGTGTCTTCTGAGGTACGATTTTAGAGTTACGAATGGCGAATGAATTTGCAATTTCTCTGTGAAACTTTTCATATCTCTGCGCAACTCTGTGCAATAATTTTCACAATTCAAGTTCAATAGCCAACTTCAAGCATTTAATACAAACACAAATTCAATTCGTGTCCATTCGTGAAATTCGTGTCTTCTGGGGTACGATTTTAGAGTTACAAATGACGAATTTTTGACGGTGCACAGCGTAAATCGAACTGCGTAAAGCGTATTGTATATAGATCATCTGACACCTAACACAACAACATCCAACCATATTCATTATTTTTATCCCCTAAACCGAACACTATGAATGCTTATGTTTTTCCTGGCCAAGGCGCCCAATTTGTGGGCATGGGGCTCGACCTGTATGAAAGCAATGCCGAGGCCCAAGAATTGTTTGAAAGGGCCAATGAAATTTTGGGCTATACCATCACCGATGTGATGTTTGAGGGTACTGCCGAAGATTTGAAGCAGACCAAGGTGACGCAACCTGCCATATTTTTGCACTCCGTGATTTTGGGCAAGGCCATGGGTAACAATTTTAAACCCGATATGGTCGCAGGGCATTCTTTGGGCGAGTTTTCAGCCTTGGTCGCCAATGGCGCCTTGAATTTTGAGGATGGACTAAAACTGGTCTCCCAGCGTGCCATGGCCATGCAGAAGGCCTGTGAGTTGAAGCCAAGCACCATGGCCGTTGCATTGGGATTGGATGATGCCACGGTCGAAAAAGTATGTGAGGAAATTGATGGTATAGTGGTGCCCGCCAATTATAATTGTCCGGGGCAATTGGTGATTTCAGGTGAAATAGAAGCAGTAAATCTGGCGTGTGAAAAATTAAAGGAAGCTGGTGCAAGAAGGGCGATGGTACTTCCCGTAGGCGGGGCTTTTCACTCCCCCTTGATGGAGCCTGCTCGAGAAGAGTTGGCCAAGGCCATTGAAAATACGCAATTCAATCAACCCAACTGCCCTATTTATCAAAATGTCAGCACAGCTGCGGTTTCAAATCCTGAAGAAATACAAAAGAACCTCATTGCCCAATTGACCGCACCCGTAAAATGGACGCAGAGCGTGCAGAACATGGTCAAAGATGGAGCAACAAGGTTTGTTGAAGTAGGTCCCGGCAAGGTCTTGCAGGGCTTGGTCAAAAAGATTGAACCCAGTGTTGAGACTGAATCGGGAACAGTTTAGCCAAGTCATTTAAACCCGAATATTTGTTGTTTGCCTAAAAAAAGACGCTTTGACCTTCATTTTTTGGTCAGGGCAGCACTTTTTTAGTAATATTGGAGTCCCTTTTCATGAAAGCTTACCTGCATGATTTTTAGCAGTTTGCCTTCTCAAAAAAGGCCTATGGAAATGAAAATCACATCTTTTGCCCTAAATCGCTCTAGTTTTCTGTCAAGACTCGTTTTTCTTGCTTTATTTGTTGTTATGGGTATTTTACAAACTAATGCCCAAACAGTTTCAATTTCTAGTTTAAGTGATGGAGATGAATCAAATTTAGTCAATCCTGGCCAATTTAACGTTTCTGTGTTTGGACTAGGATCAGGAACTATAAATGTTTCCTATTCTGTTACTGGTACAGCCACCCCAGGAATAGATTACAATACTCTTACTGGTTCGGTGAGTGTCACTTACAACGGTGTTGGTAATGCGTTGATTAATGTTAGTGTATTAGATGATAACCTCATTGAAGGCAATGAAACAGTTATTGTTACCTTAGAGAATGGCATTGGGTACACTGTGGGAGCTCCAAATAGCGCAACAACATCAATAACAGATGACGATTTTGCAGGCATGACCTTAGTGCCCGACCCAGCCAATCTAACAACAGACGAATCTGGCAGTCAAGATACTTTTTCAACTGTTTTGAATGCCCAACCCAATTCAAATGTTGTGATTGATATTGATGCCTCTGCTGGTACTGGTGAAGGCACAGTTGACGTGCCACAGTTTGTTTTTACTCCAGCCAACTGGAATATAGTGCAGACCGCTACTGTGACCGGAGTGAATGACGATATTGATGACGGTGACCAAAACTATACAATAGTTTTGAGCATTAATGGCAGCTCTGACCCTAATTTTCTTGGCATAGCCAATGAACAAGTTAATGTCACCAACCAAGATGACGATACTGCAGCCATTTTCATTAATGGCTCAACAGACCCTTCAATTGATGTAACAGGAGAAACAGACGAAAATGGAGACACCGCAAGTTTTGAATTCACATTAGGCAGTCAACCTATTGCTCCTGTGAGCATTAATTTGAATGAATCACAACTTGACGATGAAGGCAGTCTATCGATTAACCCAGTAGTTTTAGATGATACCAATTGGGATACGGGAGTAATATTAACCGTTACGGGATTGCCAGATAGCATTGTCGATGGTGATCAGACATACACTATTGGTACTCCAGCACCAGTCACTACTGATCCAAACTATGATGCATTAGGAGGAGGAGACGTTGCACAAATAGAAGTTACCAATTTAGATGTCGACCAATTTACAGTAACAATTGCTGCCACAGATAATATTGCTGAAGAAGATGGCGAAACCGAGGCAGAATTTACAGTCTCCTTAGATCAAACAAACAATACAGGTGCCCCGGTAACAGTCAACTACACGGTTGGTGGAACAGCAAATTCAGGGTCTGATTTTACACCATTGAGCGGCTCGGTCAATATTCCTAATGGGCAAATCGATAACGAGATAGAACTTGAACCCATTGATGATGGCTTGGTAGAAAATGATGAGACTGTGATATTGACCATCGATTCGGGCAGTTACGATATTGGCAATCCTAATTCTGCTACTGCTACAATACTGGATAATGATGTTGCAGGCTTTACAATAAATGAAAGTGGAGGTTCTACAGCCACTTCTGAGCCCAGCACGACAGATTCTTTCACAGTGGTGCTCGATGCACAGCCGTCAAGCAATGTGGTGTTGAATCTTTCCTCCTCTGATACGGAAGAGGGTACAGTTACTCCAGCAACACTGACCTTTACGCCAGGAAACTTTGATAATCCGCGAACCATTACCGTAACGGGAGTCAATGACGATATTGTAGACGGTCCCCAACCCTACACCATAACCGTGAGTATCAACGATTCCGCCAGTGATGATGCCTTTGATGACGTTCCTGACCAAACCGTAAATGCAGTTAATGCTGACGACGATGTTGCTGGCTTTACGATAGTGGAAAGCGATGGGAATACAGAAACCTCAGAACCCAATGTGTCGGATACCTTTACGGTTGTATTGGATGCCCAACCTGAGTCGAATGTCGTATTGAATGTTTCATCTTCCGATACCGGAGAGGGCACGGTTGCACCAGGCACAGTAACCTTTACTCCAGGTAATTATGACGACCCTCGTACAATTACCGTAACGGGTGCTGATGATGCAATTGTAGACGGCCCACAACCATATTCGATTACGGTAAGCGTAAACCCGGGTTCTAGCGATGATGCTTTTGATGGGGTTGCGGACCAAACGGTTAATGTGACCAATGCCGACAATGATGTTGCTAGGTTGACCATTTCCGATGCGGTAATTGAAGAAGATGGTGGAAGTCTGAATATTATCGTTCAGTTAGATACGGAAGTCACAGGTGGAACGACAGTTACATATTCCTTTATTGACAACACCGCCACAGGTGGCGATGATTACGATGATAGTGATGATGGCGAAGAAATCGAATTTGATGGAGATGAAGCAGGGGAGGTTCAGATAATTTCGATACCAATCATTGACGATGCCGAATTGGAGAACAGCGAAAACTTTTTTGTCCAATTGGGCATACCGACCAATGGTGTTTTGTTGGCTGGCGATGGCCAGGCCACTGCTACCATTTTGGATGATGACAATTGCTTGCCTTCCCCAATATTGGATACAACGCAACCCACCAATTTTTGTGATGCCATTGATGTTGATTTGGATGATTACATTTCGAATGCGCCACCGGTGGGCAGTGTGTTGACTTGGAGTACGCTCAGTGATCAGTCCAATACTGGGGCGTATCTTCCCGATAGCCAAGTAAATGCCCCCGGAACCTATTTTGGATTTTTCAGGGATACCGATGAAGACTGTTTCAGTCCGGCCGTACAGGTTACCTTGGTCATCAATACCACGCCAACCGTTGACGAAACTATAGGAGGCGATCGTTGTGGTGAGGGCACGGTGACTTTGACCGCAACCGCAAGCAGCGGTGCGACCCTGAATTGGTACGATGTCGCTACGGGAGGCACAATTTTGGGTACGGGTTCTTCTTTTGTGACCCCTTCCATAACCGAGACCACTTCGTTTTATGTGGAGGCGACCGCCAATGGGTGTACTTCAGAACGGGTTGAGGTCATTGCCACTGTTGAAGCTTCTCCTGAATTTGATGCAATTGCCTGTAATATTACGGGTGTAAGCGGGCCCACGATCATTGACCTTGACGAAGCTGCAGAACGACAGACGTTGGGGATGTGGTCGATTACAACCGACCCCTCTGATGGGCAGGCTGCCATTACTATGGAAAACACGGTGGATTTTGAAGGATTGCCAAGTGGCACCTATATTTTTGAATTCACTGCTGATGATGATACAGTAGCTTGTGAACAACGGTTTGCCCTATTGACAATAGTGGTAAGTGATTGTAATCCAGACCCAATTGACCTTGCGATTCTAAAAGAAGTGGACAATGCCATACCATTGCTCAACCAAGAGATTAACTTCACGATTACATTGACGAACACCAGTACCGACACGGCCATCAATATCACGGTGGGAGACCTGATATCGCCGGATGATGGTTTTGACTACGTAACGCATGTCGCTTCCGACGGTGAATATGTTGTTGAAACCGGGGTTTGGAGTGTTGACGAACTCTTGACTGGGGAAGCGGTGACGCTTCAAATCACCGTTGTGGTGAATAGAGTGGGCGTTCTCGTCAATACGGCGGCACTGATAGATTCTTTTCCATCGGATGACAATCCAAATAATAATACTTCCACAGCAACTGTTGATGTGGATCGAAGCCCCTGCGAAGACCCTGGTACCTTATGTAACATGTTTTCTCCCAATGGTGATGGGGTGAATGATTTGTTGGTGTTGAACGGCCATCAAGACTTTCCTAACAACACATTGGAAGTGTATGATAGGTATGGAAACAGTGTGTACAGTGCTAGGGGATATGACAGCAGTTGGGATGGTACCGGCAACAACGGCGCATTGCCAAAAGGCACATATTTCTATATTTTAGACCTTGGTGACGGCACGGAAGCCACCAAAGGCTGGATTCAAATCATAAGATAACCCCTTATCCATGACACCTACCATGAAGAATTGCTTGTTGACACACATCCTGTTATTGACAGCGATTTCTTTGTGCTTTGGCCAAAAAGAGCCGCAGTATACCCAGTACATGTACAATATTGGCAGTTTCAATCCTGCCTACTCTGCGTCGGTCGAGAATGCCGAACTGTCTGGCCTGTATCGTGCACAATGGATAGATGTTCCCGGCGCACCCAGAAATATAAGGTTTGGGGCCAATTTTCCGTTGAACAATGAAAAAATGGGCATTGGTTTTAATGTCATCAATGATGAATTGGGCCCGGTGAAGCAAACCTTTATCGATGTGGCATATTCGTATCAAATCTATGTTTCTGAAACGACCAAGCTTTCTTTCGGTATTGATGCTGGGGGAGCCCTTTTTAATATTGATTTTTCCGAAGGTACGTTTCAAAACCCCAACGAGCCCGGTATCAACAATCAGCAAGAATTGAGTAATTTCAATCCAACGATAGGGGCAGGCACGTTTCTTTATGATGAAAATTGGTATTTGGGCCTTTCAGTGCCCAACTTTTTGACCGATGTGCTGTTGAATGAAGAAACGGCGACCTTGGTCACTGAAAAAATGCAGTTTAATTTTATCGGGGGCTATGTTTTTGATATAGCGAACCGCACAAAATTCAAACCTGCATTTTTGTTGAACTATACCGACGGCTTGCCCGTCAATGTGAACCTTTCCGCAAACTTTTTGTTCATTGATGCCTTGACAGTTGGTGCAGCGTACCGATTCGATAATGCCTTTAGCGGTTTAGCTGGATTTCAAATCTCAAACAGCTTATTTTTGGGATATGCCTATGATTATAACACCAACGGATTGGGTGAGTTCAGCGGCGGCACCCATGAGGCCATTTTGAAATTTTATCTGGGTCGCGGAAGCGGAAAATCAAATTCACGGGATAAAAACAAAAAAGAAAATTGGAGGGGAAAACCCAAACAAATTGATTCGCCAAGATTTTTCTAGGGCCTGTTAACATTAAACGAAAACCATGTATTTTTTGAAGATTTTTTCGGATTTCAGGGCTGTTTTTGGCAGGCATAGCGAGCTATGTGCCCAAGAACGAACGAAGAAATACGGAAAAAGGGCAAAAAAGTTAGTGTTAGCAGGCCCTAGTATGAAAGCATTTAGGCTACATATCACATTTTTGGTAACGGTATTGACCGTGTTTTCAACATACGGACAGGGTAAGAGGTCCAAAGGAGATGCGTATTTTTTTCAATATGCGTATCAGCAGGCCATTACGGCGTATGAAGAAGAAATGGCCGAAAGCGAACTGAGACCAGACCAAAAATTGAACCTTGCCGATGCCTATTTCAAGACCGGCAGTTTTGATAAGGCGTCAAAGATATATTTTGAAACCTATAAGAATGATTCTTTGATGGGTAACCATCATTTCAATAAAATGCTTCAAAGTTTTTCTAAGGCAGGCGAAAGAAACAGGGTTTTGGCGGTTCTGGGCACAAAATCCGTGGATTTGGGTCAAGAGCTGATGGAAAATACAGACTTCAACCTTGAGCTGTTGCAAGCTGAAAACAACAATGAACTTGATTTTGAGGTTTTCAATATAGAAAGCAATAGTCCACAATCAGATTTTGCACCTTCCTTTTTTGAGGACAAATTACTTTTCAGTAGTGGCAGGCCCCGTGAAAAGAGCAAGAATTATGCTCCAATGAACGAGGCATATCTTGACATTTACGTCGGGCGCATCGGTAGTGATTACCAAGTGCTGAATCCGAATCCGTTTGGGGATGTTCCCAAATCAGATTATCACAAGGCCACGCCGTATTATTCTGAAAGTTTGAACAGTATTTTGTATGTACTTTCCAACACCGAAAATGGTGACTTGTTGTTTGATGAGAATGGAAAAAATGCGCTGGCCATTGGCATGCAAAACGTTAAAGGAAGCTTTAGAATGGTATTACGTGACCTGAGCACTTCATTTTACTACCCATTTTACGATGAAGATTCCGGTAGATTGTATTTTGCGGCTGATTTTGGTGATGGTTATGGTGGTACTGACATTTATTATATCTACACCAATAACGGTCAGGTAATGTCTGCACCCATCAACTTGGGGCCTCGCATCAATTCTCCGGGCAACGAAATAGCACCTTACATTTTTGAAAACAGCCTATATTTCTCTTCTGATGTTTTTTACGGATTGGGCGGCATGGATATTTATCGAAGCAATATTGAAGGTGAAAATTTCAGTATTCCGGTCAATTTGGGGCCAAACATCAATTCCCCAAAAGATGATTTCGGCTTTGTGATACGCAATGAAAGTGACGGACTTCTCGGTTATTTTTCTTCCAATAGAACGGGTGGAAAGGGAAAGGATGATATCTATGGATTCAAGGTGGCGCAAAAGCCAGGTCTAAAGACCATTACCTTGAGGGGCAGGATAGTGAAGCCTTACGATAGTGATGCTGAAGTTGAACAAGCATCGGTTCGTTTGATGGCTGCTGACGGCAAACTGTTGAAAGAGGTACAGTCAGATGCTGATGGAAACTACCGCATTGAGATACCCTGGCGAGAAAGTATCGTACTTCAGGCGGCAAAAGACCGTCATTCGCTGTACACTAAAAAATTGGAGTTTTTGACCGGCCCAGATCAAGAGACATCATTCGAAATGGATATTGATCTTGCCCAATACGACGATTTGGTAGAAGAGAAAGAGGGTCAAAAAGTAATTAAGCTTGACAAGTTTTTCTTTGATAAAAACAAAACCAACCTTACGCCTCAGATTACCGAAGAATTGGATAAGGTGGTCGATTTTGTAAAGCGCTTTCCCCAGGCCCAACTGAGGATTGAAACTTACACTGACAGCCGTGGGGGCAGTAGCACCAATTTTAGATTGACCCAAGCGCGCTCGGATGCCATTAAAAAATACTTGCTTGACAATGGTGTTTCGTCTTCAAATATTCTGTATTCCGTAGGGTACGGCGAACAAAAGATACTCAACAATTGTAAAAATGGGGTGTTCTGTATTGAATTGATGCACCGTCAAAACCAACGTTCATTGGTGGTGGTGTTGAATGACAATATTATGTTTGAGTAACTCTATCGGGCTATTGAGCAGTCTGCACAATCTTTAACTTCACCATAATAGGTTTCCCGATATTTGTGCAATGTACGGTAGGGCAGGCCAAAGACCATTTTTTTGATATAGGTCACCTTTGGTGAGAACATGCCCATTTTGGTTGAGAATCGTCTTTCTTTTTTTGTTTTTCGCTGAATGTAAATCAAACGCATATCATGTATTTGAAGCTGCAAAGCTTGGTAACATACTGGCCAAAGTCAAATAATCAACGTTAAGTCTGTCTTAAAGTTGTTCAGTATCACCAGATTAACCAACAATAGTAGAGCGCAAATGCCGATAAGAAAAGTATGCCCAGATATGTCAATACCCTTAGGCCCTTACTTGGCCTAAAGTTTTTGGCGATGTCGTGGCCCATGACGGTTTTCAAGTTCATCCAACCAATGATGGGTGCCATGACAAAAGAGACAAAGGTCGCCAGGGCCACCAAATTGCCCATATTGGCACTAAAGGCAGAAATAACGATCCAGTTGATGAATGCCAAGACCAGCACTGTGATTGCAAAAGATGATTTTTTTGAAAAGGCTTTGCTCTTTGGCAACAATTTTCCCAAAACATCTAGACTGACCCTAGAAACAGCATCGTGGGCCGTCATGCAGGTGCTGAACATGGTGGCAAAGGCTCCTATCGCGATAATCAAATACGCCCAATTACCGATATGGGCCGTAAACAGGTTGACCACTTGGTCGGCGAAGGTTACTGCATTGCCACTGAGTTCTGTTCCTGTGCCGTAAAGGGTCATACAGCCGATAATCATAAAAAAAATGGCCAGCAAAGCCGTCAAAAAATAGCCCAGATTAAATTCACCCAATGCTTCCTTAAGGGTGGGTTTTTGTTTTGAAGCCTTGAGTTTCTCAATGCTCCACATGCTCACCCAACCCGACGCTTCCACGGCAGTGGGCATCCATCCCACCAAACTGATTAGAAACAAGATTCCGATTTCATTGAAAATCTCCGGTCGCTGAAAATTTTTGACAGGTTCGGCCGAACCTTTGTAGAGTACTAACACTGTGGTGATTAAAAGTGCCAAAAAAAGAATCGAAATGACCACCTTGAGTGAATCTTCCAGAAACTTATAGCGGCCGATAATGAGTAGGGCACTGATAAAAACAAACAGCCCAAGTGAGACAATGCCAACACCGATTCCTGAAATTTGAAACAGATTTATCAAAAGCCCGGCAGTCACAACATACAATGCTGCTAAAATTGTAAAGGTCGAAACGAGAGTAACAACGGCATACGTCCACAGATAACCTTTGCCAAGGTTCAGATAGCCTTGGATCAAGCTTTTTTGGGTCACATGGGTATACCGAACCCCAAATTCAAAGAAGGGATATTTTAAAACGTTTGCCAAAACAATGGGGATGACCATGACCCACCCGTATTGGGCACCTGCCTTTGTTGACAACACCAAATGGGAGGTGCCTATGGCCATACTGGCAAATAAAAGGCCCGGGCCAAGGTTTTTGAGCAGTATCTTCAATTTTGACTCGATAATCGAGATTTATGTTGTTCAGATCCCAATAGCTCCCGATAGCTATCGGGACGGGATGTCGAAATTTATGGTTCGTTTATTTTCAATGCCTCGTGGGCCTGCCCTGAGTTAGTTCGCATTTTTGGTGAAATGGCAGTGCTCTAAAATAGTTTTTTTTGATGGATGGAAGAAAGGTATCTTTAGTCCAAGCGAAGTATCGAAAATTAGAGTACTATGAAAGTATTGGTAAAGACATTGAAGGTTTTGGCTATTGTTTTGGTCGTTTTGGCCATTGCCTTTTTTCTGGGTCCCAAAGTTGAAAAACCAGATTTGGACAAAAAACTTCCCAAGATGACTTCAGATTTAGCGGCCCTAGAAACCCAAATTGAGCAGCGGGAAGCTTCCAGACCCAACATTAAACCTGACAATGAAGCCCGAATTATTTGGTATGATAGCATTCCCGCAAAAACAAAGTACAGCATTGTGTATCTGCATGGTTGGTCGGCCAGTCAAGAAGAGGGCGACCCCTTGCACATAGAAACTGCTAAAAGATATAAATGCAACCTTTATCTACCACGTTTGGCAGGGCATGGTCTTAATGAAGAAGAACCTATGCTGAACCTGACTGCAGATGAGGTTATTGATTCTGCCAAAGAGGCAATAGCTGTTGGTAAACAGTTGGGCGAGAAAGTAATTGTCATGGCGACCTCAACTGGTGGTACCCTCGCATTGCACTTGGCCGGCGGTGACCCCGACATTGCCGCATTGTTGTTGTATTCACCCAATGTGGAGATTTTTGACCCCAATGCCACATTGTTATCCGGTCCATGGGGGCTGCAATTGGCAAGAACGGTAAAAGACAGCGAGTATCACGAGTTTGATACCGATATCGATTTAAAAAACAAATACTGGACGACCAAATACCGTTTGGAGGCCCTGACCCATTTACAAAGTATGGTTGATGAACTGATGGTTCCAGAAACCTTTCAGCAAGTCAAGCAGCCAGTGTTTTTGGGGTATTACTACAAAGATGAGGTGCGCCAAGACAGTGTGGTGTCTGTACCTGCCATGCTCAAAATGTTTGACGCATTGGGTACATCCGATGACAAAAAGCATAAGGTTGCTTTTCCCAGTGTAGACGACCATGTAATGACTTCATACATTACTTCTAAAGATTTGGAATCGGTCAAAAGAGAGACGTTTGATTTTCTTGAAACATACTTAGGGCTGCAACCGAAATAATTGATTAAAAAAGTGATTGAAAATATATTCGCATTCAAAAATGTAAAATAAACTTGTCATTAAGTAAAAATTACTATACTTTTATGCAAATAAATTTTACGTAAATGAAAAATCATTTCGAATCTCAAGCAACAAGAATACATCGATGGAGTAATTTTCAATTGCCCAACCCCTACAAAAAGATAGGTTGGAGTATTGTGATAGGGGCTTTTCTATTAATGATTGCAAAAAAGTTTGTTGATGAGCCCGAATGGGTGAAACCCCTATTGCGAAATTTGATGATTTTGGGTTTTTTGATGGTGTCCATCTCAAAAGAGAAAATAGAAGATGAATTTATGGCCAGCCTTAGGGGTGTCACCTATAGATTGGCTTTTATTATGGGGGCACTGTATACCATTATACAACCATACATTGATTATGGAGTGAGTTATTTAATCAACGGTAAAGCAGAATTGGATACCAGTTATTTTCAAGTAATCCTATTTATTCTACTGGTTCAAATCATGTATTTCAATGTACTAAAACGGGTCATGAAATGAGCTTAATGAACAATCTGAAAGTACAACGGGCTATAAAAGACCTGACCCAAGAAGATTTGGCCAAGCTTTTGGGGGTCTCGCGGCAGACGATTAATTCCATTGAAAAGAACCGCTATGTGCCCTCAACTGTATTGGCATTGAAACTATCCAAAGTCTTTGGAATTTCGGTGAATGAAATTTTTGAGTTGATAGAAGAAGATTAAAAAGCCGAAACTAGGGTCTCGGCTTTTCTGTACTCGAGGCGGGACTTGAACCCGCACGGGCAAATGCCCACAGGATTTTAAGTCCGGCGTGTCTACCAATTCCACCACTCGAGCAGGACTTAAACAAAAAAACGCTGCGAACAGCGTTTTTGAGCGAAAAACGGGATTCGAACCCGCGACCTCCACCTTGGCAAGGTGATGCTCTACCAACTGAGCTATTTTCGCTTGTAAAGAACATTATCCACCTTCGGCGGATGCGGACGCAAATTTAATACATTTCTGCAAAACAAAAAGAATTTTTAGTTGAAAAACCTGTCTGATCTTGAAGACCTGATAGGTTTCATAAAATCAAGATGTCGCCCTTTTTTTCTTGGTCAACAACCGTTTGATTTCGTTCAATTTCATCAGGGCTTCGACTGGGGTCAGGGTATCGATGTCCAAATGCAGAATTTCGTCTTTGATTTTCTCAAGCAAGGGATCATCAAGATTAAAAAAACTGAGCTGCATCTCATTTTGAACGGATTGCAACGAATCGGAGACCTCATCACTCCGATGTGAAGCTTCCAGCTTTTTAAGGATTTTATTGGCCTTTTGTACTACTTGTTGGGGCACCCCGGCCATCTTGGCCACATGAATGCCAAAACTGTGCTGACTGCCACCGGGTACCAATTTTCTCAAAAAGAGCACATTGTCTTTCAATTCCTTGACGGAGACATTGTAATTTTTGATGCGCCCAAACGATTCGGTCATATCGTTGAGCTCGTGGTAATGGGTCGCAAAAAGTGTTTTGGCACGTGCAGGATGTTCATGCAGGTACTCTGCAATCGCCCAAGCAATTGAAATACCATCATAAGTACTGGTGCCCCGACCGATTTCATCCAAGAGTACCAGACTGCGTTCAGAGAGGTTGTTCAGAATAGAGGCCGTTTCGTTCATCTCGACCATAAATGTCGATTCGCCCATGGAGATGTTGTCACTGGCGCCAACCCGTGTAAAAATACGATCAACGATACCGATCTTTGCTTCAGATGCGGGTACAAAGTTTCCCATTTGGGCCAAAAGTACAATCAGGGCGGTCTGACGGAGTAGGGCAGATTTACCGCTCATGTTCGGCCCTGTGATAATGATGATCTGTTGGTTGTCACGGTCAAGCACCAAACCATTGGCAATATAGCTTTCCCCAAGGGGCAACTGCTTTTCGATAACCGGATGGCGACCGTCTTTAATTTCAATGGCGGTGCCTTCATCAATTTCTGGCCGTACATACTTGTTTTCAGAAGCTGTTTGGGCAAAGGAGCACAGACAATCCAGACGGGCGATGCCTTTGGCATTTTGCTGCACAGCTTCGATATGTTCCTGCATCCAGAGCAATAATTGTTCGAACAATTGCTGCTCAAGGCTCAATATGCGTTCTTCGGCCCCAAGAATTTTGGCCTCGTATTCTTTCAGCTCTTCAGTAATGTAACGTTCGGCATTGACCAAGGTCTGTTTGCGGATCCAGCTTTCAGGTACCTTATCCTTATGGGTGTT
Organism: Allomuricauda sp. d1; assembly: GCF_039592695.1. Lineage (NCBI taxonomy): Bacteria > Pseudomonadati > Bacteroidota > Flavobacteriia > Flavobacteriales > Flavobacteriaceae > Allomuricauda > Allomuricauda sp. d1. Next base: position 742,057 of record NZ_JBBUTK010000002.1, read on the forward strand.
GCGAACCTCGATATAGTATCCAAAAACATTGTTCGAAGCGATTTTCAACGAGGTGATGCCCGTTAGCTTTGTTTCACGCTCCAACATTTGGTCAAGATAATCTTTACTTGAGAATGCAAGGTTGCGCAATTCATCCAATTCTTCGGAATAGCCTTGGGCAATGGTCTGTCCCTTCAGCATGTTTACCGGAGCCTCTTCGTGGAGCATTTCTTTGATGCGTCCTCTGAGTGCATCACAGGTATCCAATTTTTCGCCGAGATGGATCAACGAAGCATTTTTACTTTGGATGGCCCTTTGTTTGATAGGGATTATGGCCTCAAGGGAATTCTTGAGTTGCACCACCTCTTTCGGATTGATTTTACCCGTGGCCACTTTGGAAATCAAACGTTCTAGATCACCAATTTTTTTAAGGTCGGATTGAAAATGCGCCAACAACCCTGAATCTTCTTTGAGATGTGCAACAACATCTTGCCTTGCCTTGATTTTTCCTTTGTCTTTCAAAGGAAGCGCCAACCACCGTTTCATCAACCTTCCGCCCATGGGCGAAATGGTCTTGTCAATAACGTCAAGCAAGGTCACCGCACCTTGATTTTGTGAATGGGCCAGCTCAAGGTTTCGAATGGTAAAACGGTCCATCCAAACATAGCTATCGTCTGCGATACGCTGTAGCTTGTTGATATGCTGCAATTGCCGGTGTTGGGTTTCTGAGAGATAATGTAAAATAGTGCCTGCGGCAATAATACCCATCGGAATGTGCTCTACACCAAAACCTTGAAGGCTTTTGGTCTTAAAGTGGGTGTTCAAGCGTTCGTTTGCATAGTCTTCTTGAAAGACCCAATCTTCGAGATAAAAGGTATGCCATTGACTGCCAAAATACTCGGTAAATTCACTGCGATGGGTTTTGGGAATCAACACCTCACTAGGTGAAAAATTCTGTAATAGTTTATCAATTTGGCTTGTGGTGCCCTCTGAGATCAAAAATTCACCTGTGGAAATATCTAAAAATGAGACCCCAAGTTTTTTGCGCCCAAAGTGCACTGCCCCGAGAAAATTGTTTTTTTTGGCACTGAGAATATCATCGTTCAGTGCCACGCCTGGCGTGACCAATTCGGTGACCCCACGTTTGACAATGCTTTTGGTCTGTTTTGGGTCTTCCAATTGGTCGCAGATGGCCACGCGTTGCCCCGCACGCACCAATTTTGGAAGATAGGTGTTCAATGAGTGGTGTGGAAAACCCGCAAGCTCGGTCTTGTCACCTCCGTTGTTGCGTTGGGTCAAGACGATATCAAGAATTTGTGAGGCTTTTATGGCATCTTCACCAAAAGTCTCATAGAAATCGCCTACCCTGAACAACAAAAGGGCATCAGGATGCTTGCTCTTGATGGCATTGTACTGCTGCATCAAGGGCGTGACTTTCTTCGATTTTACCTTTTTTGCCACGTTCAAATCGTAATTTTACCGAAAATAGGGGTTTAACTTAGGCCTAAAAATTTTTGTTGATATTTTCACGCCCAAAGTTGATAAGACGTTGTTTTTCGGGTTGGAGACGTAAGACGGAAGCCAATTTGAAGATTTGCTGATTTGAAAATGTATTGGTGTATCAATATATCAATGTACCAATTTATTAATGTGAAAGTATACCGATGTTTTTTCCGTTTTCAAAGTTCCATGTGTTGTGCCACAAATCACCTCACCGGTGAATCGTCACCGGTCACCATTTTTCCATCATTCTATGTTCTTACCTCTAACCTCATACCCCAAAAGGCACGAATGGCTATGATTTGTATTTGATATTTGATTTTGCGTTTGAAATTGACTCTTGAACTTGAGTTTGAACTTTGAAAACCTATCTTAGTATTGAAACAAAGCCTAGCATGCGCAAACTTAAAAATGAAGAGCTCGAACGGTTGGATGTGGCCGCTTTCAAAGAAGCCCGAAAGACACCATTGATTTTGGTTCTGGATGATGTTCGGAGTCTCAATAACATCGGTTCAGTGTTCAGAACAGCCGATGCTTTTTTGATCAAAAGAATCTACCTCTGCGGCATCACCGCAACCCCGCCACACAAGGATATTCAAAAAACAGCACTGGGGTCGACCGAAAGTGTTGCATGGGAATATCGAGAGCATGTTCTTGAATTGGTCAACGAATTGAAATCCCAAAAAGTCAAATTAATTTCCATTGAACAGGCTGAAAATGCGACCCTGCTCAACGAGTTTGAAATCCAAAGACAGGAAACCTACGCCTTGATCTTTGGCAATGAGGTGAAAGGTGTTTCGCAAGAAGTGGTGAACCACAGTGATGAAGTGGTTGAGATTCCGCAGTTTGGTACCAAACACTCTTTGAACATTTCGGTAAGCGTCGGGGTGGTTGTCTGGAATTTCTGGTCAAAGCTCAATAGCTGAAAACACTTGTAGTTGAAGTCCCTTTTCCTTTGGGGAGAGTCTCGATTGCTATCGAGATAGGGTAGGGCCAATGAAAAACCCTGACGGTGATGTCAGGGCAGAATATATAGTTTGAGTTAGTTAGTTTCTCTTGAAAACGTTGCCAATAACGGAAATCAATCTGTGATATGCAAATATTTTCTTAAAAAATACGCTCCAGTATTTTTTTTCCGATAGCCCCTAAAACGATTTCATAGTCTGATATATTGGCTACAAAATCCAATTCTTTCAAATTGATGATCGTACTGTTTTGGTCAGGATGTCCTTTAATAAAGTCAAGATAGCCCCGGTTGATTTTTTCAAGATAATCGGCTTTAATCTGCTGCTCATAATCACGCCCCCGCTTTTTGATGTTTTCTAGCAATCGCTCCGTACTTTGGTACAAATACACATAGATGTCGGGTTTTTTTACCTCTTTGTACATAAAGTTGAACAGCTTTCGATAGAGGTCAAATTCAACCTTTTGAAGCGTGACGTTGGCAAAAATCAGGGATTTGTAAATATCATAGTCACTGACCATAAAGGTTTTGAAAAGGTCAAACTGTGAGGTGTCATCAGTAAATTGTTGGTAACGATCGGCCAAAAAAGACATTTCCAGCGGAAAGGCATAACGGGCTTGGTCTTCGTAAAATTTTGGAAGAAAGGGATTATCGGCAAAGCGCTCCAACACCAATTTTGCATTGAAATCTTTGGCGATTTCTTTGGTGAGCGTGGTCTTTCCTACACCGATATTGCCCTCGATGGCCAAGAAATGGAGTTGTGAGAACAAGCCTTCCCGATTTTTGAACAATCGCCCCTTTTTCTGCATCACACTTTTATCCTTGCACTCTTGCAATAGGTTTCGGGTATCTTTTTTTAATAGCGGATGGTAAAATTGCGGAGCGATATCGGCCAAGGGTTTGAGCACAAAACGACGTTCGTGCATTTTTGGATGCGGAACCGTAAGGCTGTCAGCATCGATAATGGCGTCCCCGTAATATATAATGTCAATATCCAAAGAACGTGACCGGTAGTTTTCATCGGCATACCGCTGTCTGCCCGATTGTTGTTCAATCGACAAAAGACATTCCAAGAGCAAATCAGGCCTCAAATCGGTTTCAACGGCCACACAAAGATTCAGAAAATCATCGCCATCGAATCCCCACGAGGCATTTTCATAAACACCGGAGATTTGGGTCACTTTTCCCGCCAACTTATTGAGACTTAAAATGGCCTGCTGCAAGATGTGGGGGCGAAACCCCTGATTGCTTCCCAGTGATAGGTATGCCGTAACTTTTTCTTTCATGGATATGTGATAGGCGAAATATGGCAGCTAAAGATAAGTTTTACAGCGAATTTTAAAAGTCAAGATGAGTTCATTGTAACAATATTTATCTTTGGCGTCATATCAAAAAAGAATTGATGAAATTTCTACGGAATTTACTGGCTGCTATTTTAGGATGCCTCATCGCATTTGGAATCATAGTTATGATGTTTTTCATTTTTGCCGCTCTGGTGAGCAATGCTGATGATGGGGTCCAGGTCAAGCAGAATACCATTTTAGAGTTGAGTTTTACACAACCTGTGATGGACTATACCGGGAAGGACGAAAATGACCCTTTTGGAGCCCTGTTTTCAGATGGTGCTACTGGTTTGGACGAAATCATACACGCCATTAAAGTCGCGAAAGATGATGACAAAGTGGCCGGAATCAGCATCAGAACAGGATATTTGATGGCCGGCCTTGCCCAAACACAGGAAATTCGCAAAGCATTGGAAGAATTTAAATCCGCAGGAAAATTCATCTATGCACATGCCGATTTCTACACCCAAAAAGATTATTACCTGTCGAGTGTTGCCGATAAATTGTACTTACATCCACAGGGTGCTATGGATTTTAAGGGCTTGGCCAGTGAAGTGCTCTACTTTAAAGAACTTCAGGAAAAAACGGGAATCAAAATGGAGGTCATACGCCACGGCAAGTACAAGAGTGCCGTAGAACCTTTTTTGGCCAATGAAATGAGTGATGAGAACCGTACTCAAATCAAGGAGTTGATTTCTTCTATTTGGAATACAATGGTAGATGACATTGCCGCTTCACGAAATATGACCGCTGGCAATTTGAATGCCATCGCCGATACCTTGGGTGCCAGAACACCTGAGCTTGCCGTTGCCAATGGCATGGTAGACCAAACGCTGTTTTATGATGAATACGAACAGCTGTTGCGCAAAAAAGTAGACTTTGAAGAAGACGAAGCTTTGAACTACGTGCAATTTGGCGACTATGTGAGGGTCGCCAAAAAGAAAAAAATCAATTCAGGGAAGGATAAAATTGCGGTCATCTATGCCCAAGGGGAGATTTATTACGGTGAGGGCGATCAAGAATACATCGGTCAAGACCTGATCAATCGTTCACTCAAGAAAGCTCGTGATGATAAAAATGTAAAGGCCATTGTGCTCAGGGTAAATTCTCCTGGGGGTAATGCCCTGACCGCCGACATTATTTGGCGCGAAATCGCCTTGACTAAAAAGATAAAGCCCGTAGTGGTTTCCTTTGGAAATTTGGCAGCTTCAGGTGGTTATTACATTGGCGTTGGTGGGGATAAGATTTTTGCCGAGCCAACGACAATCACTGGATCTATTGGGGTCTTTGGCACCATTCCGAATGTGCATGAACTGGCCACAGACTGGGGCATCAATGCCGAACAGGTAGGTACCAACAAAAATTCGGTGGACTACTCCCTTTTTGAGCCCATGAGCGATTCTTTTAGGGCAGTGGTACAAGAAGGTATTGAAGATACCTACGAAACCTTTTTGCAGCGTGTGGCCGACGGTCGGGGCATGTCTGTCGATGCAGTGAACGAAATCGCCCAAGGCAGGGTATGGAGCGGTACAGATGCGCTAAGATTGGGCCTAGTGGATGAGTTGGGCAATTTGGATGATGCCATCGCTGCCGCGGCTGAAATGGCCGAAATAACGACATACGGTGTTAAACGCTATCCCAAATACCGCTCTGACTTTGACAAATTGATGGAAGATTTGAACAGTGTGAAAGCTGAGTGGGGCGAATCCATCCTAAAGAAAGAAATCGGCGAAGAAGCTCATACCCTTCTGAAAGAATTCAAATCCGCTACCGAACAGAAAGGCATTCAGGCTCGTATGCCATTCACTTTAAAAATAAAATAAAAATATGGCATTGTCCCCTTCTTGCATCCGACGAGCAAGTGCGAGAGGAATGCATAACTTTAGGGGTGTTTGCATATGACCCAGAAAGACAAAAAGTTTGCCTTCAAAATCTACCTGTATCTAGGGGCATTGTTCATCACCTCATTGGTGGTCTCGAACCTGATATTCCAAAAATTCTTTTTCTGGAAGCCTTTCGGTGATGTCACCGTTTTTGGCGCCCCTCTTTTTGAGCTCTCTGTTGGGATTCTACCGTACCCGCTCACTTTTTTGATCACGGATACCATTTCGGAAATCTTCGGTAAGAAAAAAGCGAACCAAGTGGTCACGGCTGGTATTTTCGCATCCTTTTTCTCGATGTTGATCATTTATATCGCCAACGAGGCTCCTGCTATTGCCAGTTCACCAATCGGTGATGAAACCTTTACCAAGGTTTTTGGCCTTTCGCCCTTGGGTGTGCTTGCGTCGATGTTGGCGTATCTGGCGGCACAGTACATCGATATATCTATCTATCATTTTTGGAAAAAACTGACCGAGGGGCGCTATCTGTGGCTTCGCAACAACTTTTCGACTTTTACCTCGCAGTTGGTCGATACCTTGACCGTCGTGGGACTTTTGTGCATTTTTGGGGTGCTGCCGTGGGATAAATTCTATGGCCTTGTCATCAGTGGCTTTCTTTTTAAGATTTTTATAGCATTTCTCGACACCCCTTTGCTATATCTTTTCGTATATCTACTGCGTAGAAGATTTAACTTAAAAATAGCAGAAGAAATTTCGCTGGATTGATTGCAGATTTTATTTTATTGAAGTCATTTAAACTTTTTGGATTTAAGCGAAAATCAGGTATTTTTTGGCTGATTGAAGCGTTTTTTGAGTTGCATAGCCGTAGTTACGGAAAGAAAAAAAGTCAAAAAAACAGACGAAAAAGAGCGATTTTTTAGCAAATTGAAAAAGTCTAAATGAGTTCATTCCCAAACCCCAATTCATGAAGAATAAAAGAATTCTAAAAATAACCGGAATCTCGTTGTTGGTAATCATCGGATTGTTGATTGCCATTCCCTTGTTTCTAGAGGGAAAAATTGGTGATATCATCAAGAACAATGTCAACCAAAGTGTCAATGCCGATTTTGATTTCGAGGATGCCGATTTAAGTCTTTTGAAGAGTTTTCCGAATGCAAACGTGAAATTAAGGGGTATTTCCTTGGTCAATAAAGTACCATTTGAGGGCGATACTTTATTCTCTGGCGAAAGTGTGGCGTTGACGCTCTCCATCGGCGAACTTTTTAAGGGTGCCGATGAACCCATAGCCATAAAACGATTGATTGTTGATGGTGCGGATTTGAATATCCGTTTGGATGAAATGGGCAATGCAAATTACGATATCGCCAAGGAAACCGAAGTTGGCAATGCTACGGATTCTTCTGAGTCAGGTAATTTTCAATTTGATATGGAAGCCTACGAAATCAATGATTCGCATGTGGGCTATCACGATGCCGAAACAGGAATCAAATTGGATGTGCGAGATATTCAGCATTCGGGCACGGGTGACCTCTCGCTCGAAACTTCTGAACTGCAGACCATGACCGAAGCTTTGGTCTCTCTGGAAATGGACAGTGTCAACTATCTCAACAAAAACAAGGTAAAGTTGGATGCCCTTATCGGAATCGATTTGAGCGAGAACAAATATTCCTTCCTCAAAAATGAGGCATTGGTCAACCAGCTTCCATTGGTGTTCGATGGCTTTGTCAAGGTAAATGAAGACAATCAAGAAGTGGATATCAGTTTTAAGACACCATCCTCAGACTTCAAGAATTTTTTGGCCGTCATTCCAGAGGAATATTCGAAAAACATTGAAAATGTGCAGACTACGGGCAATTTTGAAGTCAAAGGGCAACTCAGCGGTATTGTGAATGAGGAACACATTCCCAAATTCAACATCAACATCAATTCAGAAAATGCTTCTTTCAAGTATCCCGATTTACCCAAAGCGGTTCGCAATGTCTTTATCGATACCGAAGTGGTCAACAGCACTGGTATCACTGAAGATACCTATATCGACATCAAGAAACTGAGCTTTCAGATTGATGAGGACAAGTTCAATGCCGTGGCCAAGATCAGTGATTTGTTGGGCAATACCAAGGTGGATGCCGATTTGGATGGAAGAATCAATCTGGCCAATATCTCACAGGCGTATCCCGTACCTGAAGATTATAATTTATCAGGAATTTTGACCGCAGATGTCACCACGGCTTTTGATATGGCCTCGGTTGAAAAGCACCAATACCAAAACACCCGTACCGAAGGTACGATGAGCGTCAGTGGATTCGAGTACAACTCCCCAGAACTCAAAAATCCAGTGGCCATCAATACGGCTGCGGTGCAGTTTACCCCAGATAGGGTTTCCTTGAACTCGTTTTCAGGAAAGACGGGCCAAACCGATTTCAATGCCACGGGCACCATCAGCAACTTGTTGGGCTACCTTTTCAACAAAGAAAATATTGAGGGCAATTTCAAGCTGAACTCGAACACCTTTGCCGTCAATGATTTTATGGTGGAGGAAACGGCCAACGAAAATGAAGAGACCGATGGTGAAAATATCCCAACAGGGCAGGAAAGTGTCAAAATCCCCTCATTTTTGGATTGTACCATCGATGCCTCGGCCAAAAATGTCATTTATGATAATCTGAATTTGACTGATGTGTCTGGGCGATTGTTGATAAAGGATGAAACCGCAACGTTACAGAACATGACCTCCTCATTGTTCGGCGGTAAATTGAACCTGAACGGAAAAGTTTCGACCAAACCTGAAGTGCCCATATTTGATATGGCCTTGGGCGTCAACGGATTCAAGATTTCTGAGTCGTTTGCAGCTTTGGATATGCTCAAGGTGCTTGCACCGATTGCCAAAGTATTGGAAGGAAAGCTCAATTCGAGCATCAATTTGTCGGGCAGCTTGAAAAATGACATGACCCCAAATTTGACTTCGTTGACAGGCAATCTGTTGGCCGAATTATTGTCCACCGAAATTAATGCGGAGCAAACCCCGTTATTGTCTGCACTTGACGGAAAGCTCAGCTTTTTAAATCTTCAAGAGCTTGATTTAAACGGACTCAAAACGGCCCTGAACTTTGAAAATGGGGCAGTGGCCGTAAAGCCTTTTGATATCAATTATAAAGATTTTGCCATCAAAGTTGACGGAGGCCATACGTTTGACCAAAAATTACAGTACAATGCCACGATTCAGGTGCCCGCCAAATATCTGGGCTCTGATGTCAATAAACTCTTGGCACAGTTGGATGACTCCAGTTTAGAGAACCTGACCATACCTGTAACGGCGAATATCGGCGGTAACTACACCAGCCCGAATGTAACCACCGATTTAACCTCTGGGGTCAAAAAATTGACGAACCAATTGGTGGAAATCCAAAAGGAAAAACTAAAAAACAAAGGTAAAGATGCCGCCAAGGACTTGATTGGCGGACTCTTTAAAAAAGACTCTACCGAAACAGACTCTTCAGCTGCCAAGAAGCCTGGAGTTAAAGATGTTTTGGGCGGATTGCTAGGTAAGAAAAAAGATTCCACAGCGGTCAAAAATGATTCTACCGCAATCAAAAATGATTCAGCGACCACAGAAGATGTGGCCAAAAAAGCAGCTAAAGACGTATTGGGTGGATTGTTTGGGAAGAAAAAAAAGGATACTACAAAGCAGAACTAGAAAAAAGTTCCTTCCCCTAACCAGGGAAGGTGTCATCAGCTTTAGGCTGATGACGGAAGGGGTGGTTTCACCAAAGGTGAAATCGAGGAATTTTTATAAAACTTTTCAAAAACCTCCGTCTCTCGCATGTGCGGAATACACCTCCCTTTGTTGCAGAAAGGTGTCCACCAGTGGTAGGCCGAAGGGGTTTGGCACTTATTGTTTTACTTCATATGCGACCTTACTAGGTAACACCCCAAACTTTTCCTTAAAGCTTTTGGTAAAATATGACATGTTGGAGTAGCCCACTGAATAGGCAATCTCAGAAACAGAACCCATCTTTTGCGCAAGCATGGTCTTGGCCCTGTTCAAGCGGATTTCATTGACCAACTGTCCTGGGGATTTATTGGTCAGTGCTTTCAGTTTTCGGTGCAATTGGGCCCGACTAAAACCAACTTTTGAAGCAATATCTTCTACCGAAAGCAGTTCATTATCAATATTTTCTTTGATGATTTTCACCACTTTCTGTAAAAATTGGTCATCTACGGAACGTAGTTCCAAGTCGGGAAGGGCACTTAAATCCATCGATTTAAAATGTTCCCAAATCTTCTTTCGGGCCTCGACGAGGTTTTTAATGCGCAGTAGCAATTCATCGGCATCAAAGGGCTTGGTGAGGTAGGCATCGGCACCTTGAGTGAGACCGGCCATTTTACTTGTTTGCCCTGCTTTTGCGGTCAACATGATGATGGGAATGTGGCTAGTCTTGGTATTGTGCTTTAATGTATTGCACAGCTCGTAACCATCCTTTTTCGGCATCATCACATCGCTGATGACCAAATCGGGAATGTGCTCGAAGGCCATACGCTCCCCCTGTAATCCATCGTTGGCGGTGAGGACCTTATATTGAGGTTTCAGAATGTCGGCAATAAAATCCTGAAGGTCTTCATTATCCTCAACCAATAAGACCACCTTTTCATGGTCGTGAAGATTTTGGGAAGTACCATTTATCGATTCGGATAATTCTTTGGTTATAGGAATAACTTTGGGAGACTTATCTTCGGTCTGCTGCAGTTGAATGGATTCGGGCAGGTCTTCCAAACGTATCGGGAGTCTTATCTTAAAAGTGGTGCCCCGACGTTTTTCACTGTGTACATTAATTTGCCCATTGTGCAGGGTCACCAACTCTTTGGTCAACGCCAGCCCAATGCCCGAACCTTTGGCCTCGGTACCTTCCACCCGATAAAAGCGGTCAAAAATGCGGTCAATTTCGGTTTTGTGCATACCATTGCCAGTATCGCTGACTTTCAGAAAGAGATATTTATCGGAATGGCTGACGTTGACGTGAACCGCACCTCCATCCGGAGTATACTTAAAAGCATTCGACAAGAGGTTGTTGACGATTTTTTCCAGCTTGTCCTTATCGTAATACGCGTCATCCGATTCTTCTGAAAAATGGGTGTTCAAACTGATGTTCTTGCGCTCGGCCATACTTTCAAAAGAAAACACATGGGAGCGCAGAAACTGTATGAGTCCACCCTTGGTCAATTGCAAATGAACGTTGCCACTTTCAATTTTGGACAGTTCCAACAACTGGTTCACCAACATCTGTAATCGTTGCGTGTTTTTTTTGATAATGCCGAATGCCTTTTGTGAGAGTTGTACCGAACCATTTCGAGAGGCTTCCGACTGCTTTTCGGCCTGTTGCAGGGGCCCATGAATCAACGCAAGGGGTGTACGGAACTCGTGGCTGACATTGGCAAAAAAACGGGTTTTGATTTCATCCAAATCACGCATACGCTGTATTTCGGCCAGTGAACGTTCCGCACTCAGGCGTTCTAATTGATTTTGTTCATTGATTTTTTGACTGCGGTATGCAATTCCGAAAGAGTAGATAACAATTTGCAAAAACATACCGGTCGAATAAGGGTCGATACCAAAAGGTGGTCTCAAAACCCCCATAGACCAAAGTGTTCCGACAATCAAAAAGATACTGGCAATCAAGGATCCCGCCCCAAAATACCGGGCAAACAAGTCTTTTTTGAGGGTCAGCACAATGGATAGCAACAAACTGCCCAACGCATATACCGTTAGGAAGGGATAGTGTAAGGCATGGGGCGCTGTAAAATAAGTATCGGGTTTAAAAAAGGACACGTGCAGAAGGGTTACAAGGATCTCTCCCAAAATAAAAAGGGCCAATCCTAAAATAAACTTATCGAGCAAGGGAAATTTTCGCTTCGAATCGATAAACGAACGTCCAAAAAACCAAAAGGTAAAAAAGATACCGTTGGCGATGAAAATCCATGTAAAATAGCGAAGGTTGGGCAAGTCGCCAATGATGAGACCGATGGTCATGGCTTGGGTCAGGGTGCAGAAGGCCATCCAAACCGAAAACCAGAGGTACACTCGCTGCCTCAAATAGAGGTATTGTAGAAAAAAATACAGGAGAATCATAAAGGTCACCCCGAACATAAAGGCGTTAAAGATTCGGTGGTACTGAAAAGGGCGATGGTAAAACGCTTGGTCGGGGCTCCTGGCACTGAGGTTAAAATAGGCTGGATAGCCATACCCATTGCCTTGGGCTTTGATAATCAGGGTGACAACAGTATCAGGAGGTAATGATTTCAGGCTTATAGCGTTCAGTGCCCAGTGCTCCGAGGCGGATCGCTCTTTTTTGGGATATTCGACTCCCGTTTTTTGATGAAAGAGCTGTTGCCCGTTAGCATAGGCATGCACATCCACTTTCCCGTTACTTTTTGTCCAAGCGGGTGGACCAATCATCTTATCCTCAAATTGCAGTGTCCAATCTTGAATTGGTGATGATGCTTTCAATTTCAGTTTCCCCCAATACGTTGTATGAGTCTTAAGCAAACGGGGGAGTTCATCCCCCCGGATAAAGGGCAGATTAGTGGCGTTCAGCACTTTTTCCACAGTAAGATTTTCGGTACTATCCGTATACACTTGAAGGTACGGGTCCAAATCATGGACCGGATACTTCGGGTCGAGCTCATACACCGACTGTGCTGATAGCACACTAAAAATGTGTAAGCATAGGATGAAAAAAAGAAGTTTGCTTTTCATGGGATTGTCATAAACAAGGTACTTAAAATTCCTTAAGCACCTATAGACCACTAAGTTCGATGGTCTTTGGTGGATGCCCTAACACTCTTGTTTCATGCAATAACACTTTTGTTGCTTTCGCTGCATTTTGAAACAAAAGTATCAGCACTTGCAACCCCATTGGCATTTTGAACGTGCGGGCCAAAATAGATTTGCCTTCAAGAATTGTTTCCCACAAAACAAACTTTAAATAGTAAGATATGGACAGAAAACGATTTTTAACCCAATTGGGCGGAACAGGGCTGATGACAATACTGCCTATCAGTACGGCCAAGGCGATAGTGCCCAAGGTCAGTACTAATAGTGAAGCGAACGAAGCTAAGATAGTAAAGAATGGAGAGGGCACCGAACTCCGCATTTTTGGTAATCCGCAGTGGCACAAAGTAGTGGGAGGTGATACGGGGAACCAAGTTTTTGAATGGGTCGATGACCTTGCTCCGGGTTCGGGCATACCACCCCATGTGCACACCAAGGAAGATGAGATTTTTCGGGTATTGGAAGGGGAAGTCGAGATCATGGTTGACGGCAAGGTGACGGTGTTGAAGGCTGGTGATATGGCCTTTGCCCCAAAAAATATCCCACATGCTTGGAAGGTGGTCGGTGACCAAAAGGCAAAAATGTGGGTCAGCGCCTTTCCTTCGGGTATGGAACACATGTTTCATGAATTGAACGCCCTGCCATCGGGACCTCCAGACTTTGAAAAGGTATCAGCAATCTGCGAAACCTATGGAATTCGATTTGTATAACAATTAACAAAATAGAATCTAAAACATGTGAATTATGAAAAATGTAAAACGAACATTATTGAATGTATTGTTGGTGTTGCCAATGATCTTACTATTTATTGGCTGCGATGATTATAGCGGCGATTCGCCAGCTACTTGGGAAATCGAGGTAGACCAGCTAAAAGCTGCTACTGCCAAGTATGCCAATATTGATGTTGCCATCAATGAAGGATTTTTTGACGCCTCCGGCTTTGTACCAAACATGGGCCACCACTATCTGTTACCGACTAGAGTAGATGACACCTTTGTCTTAGAGGAGCCTGAAATTATCTTGTACGCACCTGATGAAAACGGGGTCATGCAATTTGTGGCGGTGGAATATGTTACACCGATTGCCGATTTGGATAATCCGGGTACACCACCAGACGGTTTTACCGGCGATGTGGACGAATGGGAAATCAATCCCAATCTAAGCCAATGGCAATTGCATGTATGGATTGTAAAAGAAAACCCTGATGGCATCTTCGCACCTTTTAACCCAACCGTTGGAGATGGAAATTAAGAGGTTTTATTTGAAGTAGTGTTTTTATAGCGCCCAAGCAACCCTTGGGCGTTTTGCTAAAAATGGATTTATCTATTATAAATATTTATCTTTAATGATGTTTACATGATGAATTTCATGACCGATAATCGAGATGAGAAAATCATTGAGCGTAATTTCATATTGCCCAGCCCAGCCCTTTATCTTTAATTGACTTTCTGATAGCGTATCGACAAAACTTATGGATGATTGTCTCACACGTGAAAAATCATTGACTAACTGCCGCATGGTCAATTCTTCAAAACGGCTGTTGGCTACCAACAAATTTTGGTCATAACCCCATAGCTGCACGTTTTCACTTCTGCTCAGTTGAAATGCCCTGAACATCTTTATTCTTTCATGGTCGGTGATATGCCCCACAATTTGTTTGATGCTCCATTTTTTTGGGGCGTAGCGATTCATGGATTTTTCTTCACTAATGGAATTTAATAGTGCTTCATTTACTGAAGAGGAAAAAAGTGTATTCAAATCATTTCCCTTTGCCAAATCGAAATAGTATGGGAAACCGTCTTTCGGCGTATAATTCATTTTTTGTTTTTAAAGCAAACTTGAATGTTAGATTGAAAGAGGGATTTCTGTCAATTCACATCAATCCCGACATAATACCCTTCACTGCCCCGAACATTGAAAACGGTCTGGTCTTCAAAGATGAGGTACTGGCCTTTGACACCCTTTAAAACCCCCTCGAAGGTGGGGTTCTTATTCAAATTCAAGCTTTTGACCTTTTCAGGATATTGCAGCACAGGAAACTCAATATTCGTCTCTGAGTTCGAGTCGATAAAATAATCTGCGGCCTCGTTGGGCACATGGTTTTTGAGCTTGTTGCGCCATTCGACCAAATCTTCATCCTTAATATCATTGGTCAGCATTTTTCGCCAACTGGTCTTATCACTGACATGGTCTTTTAAGGCGACTTCGGTAATGCCCGCAAGGTAGCGGTTGGGTACTTCGACGATTTCGATGGCCTCGTGGGCCCCTTGATCTATCCAGCGGGTGGGTACTTGGGTTTTTCGGGTCACCCCGACTTTGACACTACTTGAATTGGCGAGGTACACGATATGGGGCTGCAACTGCACACGTTTTTCATATTCGAGATCACGGTCTTCCTTACCCAAATGGGCTGTGCTGAGTTCGGGTTTCATGATCCAATCCCCTGCAGCGGGGGTTTCATAGAAACAGGTCTTGCAAAACCCCTGACGATAAATGGGGCGGTTTTCACCACAATTCAAACATTGAAATTTAATGAACTCGATTTTCAGGCTCTTGTTCAATGCTTGGTTCATGTTCATAAAATCATGTTCAAAAAGCAAAAAGTATTGAATGGGCGAGCCCATTTCGGTACGCATTTTTTGTAGAACGCCCTCGTATAGCATGAATTTGAAATTAAAAGTGTATCAACTATTTTAGCTAGACTGCTTACTTGGTTAAATATACAAAAATGCCCATACCACTGTTCAACAGTATTGCCTCATGGTTGCTCAAAAAACGTTACCACCAGATAGAGCTTTTTTTGAAGTATCCGGCCGATGTTCAGAATGAGGTTTTGCATCAGCTGATTTCTTTTTCAGAAGACACTGCCTTGGGCAAGACCCATGATTTTGAGAGTATTTCAGGCTATGAGGAGTTTGCCCAACGTGTACCCATCGTCAATTATGAAGAAATTGCCGATACCATTGAATTGATGCGCAAGGGCCATCAAAACTTGCTATGGCCAACCCATATCAAATGGTTTGCCAAAAGCAGTGGTACGACCAACGCCAAGAGCAAGTTCATACCGGTCAGCACAGAAGCCCTGGAAGACTGTCACTATAAATCAAGCAAAGATTTGCTGTGCCTTTATCTCAACAACAATGAAGACTCGCAATTGTTCAAAGGCAAAAGCCTGCGTTTGGGGGGCAGCAAGGAACTGTACGAAGAAAACGGAAGCGTCTTCGGAGACCTTTCCGCCATTTTGATTGACAACATGCCCCTCTGGGCAGAGTTTAGCAGCACGCCAAGTAATAAGGTGTCACTGATGGGGGAGTGGGAGACCAAACTCACCGCTATCATTGAAGAAAGCATTCAAGAGAATGTGACCAGTTTGGCAGGGGTGCCCTCTTGGATGTTGGTCCTGCTCAATGAGGTGCTCGAAACCACAGGTAAAAACCACCTCTTTGAAGTTTGGGAAAATCTCGAGGTCTATTTTCACGGTGGAGTAAGTTTTGCTCCCTATAAGGAACAGTATCAAAAATTGCTGCCGCGAAATCGGTTCAATTATTATGAAATCTATAATGCTTCTGAAGGTTTCTTTGGGATACAGGACCGTAACAATGCCGACGACCTCTTGCTGATGCTGGATTATGGAATCTTCTACGAATTCATTCCTATGGATTCTTATGGAAAGGATACCCAAAAGGCCATTCCGCTTTGGGAAGTGGAAACCGGCGTCAATTACGCTATGGTCATCACGACCAATGCAGGATTGTGGCGTTACAAAATCGGGGATACGGTGCGCTTCACCTCTACCAATCCGTATCGAATTCGAATCACGGGCCGTACCAAACACCATATCAATGCCTTTGGCGAGGAACTGATTATTGAGAACGCTGAAGAGGCACTCAAAAAAATCTGCAAAAAAACGGATGCTGAAATCATGGATTATACAGCTGCTCCCATTTTTATGAACGGTAGTGAAAAAGGCGGCCATGAATGGATTATTGAGTTCAGAAAACCACCAGAGGATATCGACTACTTTACCGAGTTTTTAGACAATGCGCTAAAATCATTGAATTCTGATTACGAGGCCAAACGCTACAACAACATTACCCTAAAGATGCCCAAAGTGCACGTGGCCCGTAAAAACCTGTTTCACGATTGGTTGAAATCAAAGGATAAGTTGGGCGGGCAGCATAAGATTCCAAGGCTTTCAAACGAACGAGGTTGTTTGGAAGAGTTGCTCAAGATGAACCAAAACTAGCCATTAATCAACCATTCCGGTCATTTCACACAATTCCACAAAGATTTACGAAAACGTTTTCGTAGGTTTACATCGTTTTGTCGAACAAACATCTCTTTTGAACAAATAAATGTGTTTTTTCGTCGTTTATAACAGAAGTTTGATGCGCAGTTCCCAATTCGATTAACCAAAGCAAACTAAAAAATCATGGCAGAGAAACTGGTCGTTCTTTCAGATATGTGGGGGGTAAAAAAAGGCCTCTGGATTACTTCTTACTTCGGATATTTACAGCAATATTATGACATCACTTTCTATGATTGCCTACAATTGGGCAATGTAGATGTGCCCGTCTGCACCGAAGAGAACATTCACAACGCATTTGTCAATGGCGGTATCGATACCGCAGTTGCCCACTTGCTTAAAAAAGAACATGAATCAGCCCATTATCTTGCCTTTAGTACAGGTGGTACCATTGCATGGAAGGCAGCTCTCAACGGGTTGCCCATAAAATCACTCACGGCAGTTTCACCCACCCGAATTCGTCATGAATCCCAAAGCCCCGATTGTGAACTGGATTTAATTTTTGGAGAATGTGATGAATTCAAACCTTCAATGAAATGGGCCAAAGAAGTCGGTGTTTCAATGAATGTGATTTCCGGATTTGGACACCAATTGTATTCCGATGAAAAAATCATTAATGAACTTTGCCTGAAATTGTTGCAAAAGGTCACAAAAAAAGCGGTCTAAGAAACCGCCTTTAATTTTTTGATGGTCTCGCGAGAGAGTTTTTCTTCGGCATAGGCCTTCGTCACCTTGAACTCTTTTTCATCTTCACTGGGCAATGTGAACATGGCATCGGTAAAAATGGCCTCACATAGTGAACGTAGTCCGCGGGCGCCCAACTTATACTCCACCGCTTTTTCAACAATAAAAGTCAACGCCTGCTCGGTGATGCTAAAGGTGATGCCATCCATGGCAAACAGTTTTTCATACTGTTTGATGATCGCGTTTTTGGGTTCGGTAAGTATGGCACGAAGTGTTTTGGCATCCAAAGGGTTCATGTGTGTGAGCACTGGAAGTCTTCCGATAATTTCAGGAATCAATCCGAATTCCTTTAAATCTTTGGGAATGATGTACTGAAGAATGTTTTTATTGTCCAATTGGTCCTCAGCTTTTGAGGCGCTGTACCCAACGGCTTGCATGTTCAAACGTTTGGTAATGATACGTTCGATACCGTCAAAAGCACCACCGGCAACAAAAAGAATGTTCTCGGTATTGACCTCTATAAATTTTTGGTCTGGATGTTTTCTGCCCCCTTTGGGCGGTACATTGACCATGGTGCCTTCCAAGAGTTTAAGAAGCCCTTGTTGTACGCCTTCGCCAGAAACATCGCGGGTAATGGAGGGATTGTCACTTTTTCTGGCAATCTTGTCTATTTCATCAATGAAAACAATACCGCGCTCTGCTTTTTCAAGGTTATAATCGGCAGCTTGTAGCAAACGAGTCAAGATACTCTCAACATCTTCGCCCACATAACCAGCTTCTGTCAGTACCGTGGCATCAACAATGGCCAATGGTACGTTCAACATTTTAGCGATGGTCTTGGCCATCAAAGTTTTGCCCGTACCCGTTTCACCGACCATAATGATGTTACTTTTTTGAATCTCAACATCATCTTCTGTGCTTTTGGGTTGCAACAATCGCTTATAGTGGTTGTAAACCGCTACAGACATCACTTTTTTGGTACGCTCTTGGCCGATGACAAAGGTGTCAAGAAAGTCTTTGATCTCTAAAGGTTTCTTTAAGACCAGTTCTGAGGAAAGGTCATTGTTCTTTGATTGCTTCGATTCTTCGGCGACAATGCTATGTGCCTGCTCGATGCAACGGTCGCAGATATGGGCATCAAGCCCAGCAATCAAAAGATTGGTCTCTGGCTTTTTCCTTCCACAAAAAGAGCATTCCAAATTTTCCTTTGCCATGTTGGGTGTGTTGTAACGTATTAACGTAAAATCAGCTGATTTCTTCTAAAATAAGAAAAAGCCGATGGTTTGGTCTTGTTTTTTATTGTTCCCTTACGAGAATTTCATCAATCATGCCATATTCTTGGGCCTCTTCGGCTTTCATCCAATAATCGCGGTCACTATCCTCATAGACCTTGTCAAAACCCTGGCCTGAATGTTTAGAAATGATTTGATACAATTCATCTTTTATTTTGAGCACTTCTTTCGCCGCTATCTCGATATCGCTTGCCTGACCTTGTGTACCTGATAAAGGCTGGTGTATCATCACACGAGAGTGGCTTAGACCACTGCGCTTGCCCGATTCACCGGCACAGAGGATGACCGCGGCCATTGATGCGGCTATACCCGTGCAAATGGTCGCCACATCGGGTTTGATAAATTGCATGGTGTCGTAGATTCCCAAGCCTGCATATACACTGCCGCCGGGAGAGTTGATATAAATCTGGATGTCTTTTGAGGCATCGGCACTTTCTAAGAACAACAGTTGTGCCTGAACGATATTGGCCACTTGGTCATTGATACCCGTACCCAAAAAAATGATACGGTCCATCATGAGCCTTGAGAACACATCCATGGCTATCGCATTCAGTTGACGCTCTTCAATGATGTTTGGAGTCATGCCAACAGGGTACATGCTACTGACGATCTTGTCATAATACATGCTGTTGATACCGTGATGCTTGGTGGCGTATTTTTGAAATTCGTTGTAGTAATCCATAGAATGGCAATCGCTAGTTTTAATAAAAAAGGTGCCGAAACTAACGTTCCGGCACCGTAAAGATACTTATTTTGAAGGAAATCTATCCGTAGACTTCCTTTATGAAATTGTCATAAGTGACCTCTTTTTTCTTGAGGTTGGCCTTCTCTTTGTAGAGATTGAGCAGTTTTTGACTCATCAGTTGCTCTGAGAGTCGTTTTACTTCTTCTTGGTTGCCCAAAACCCTGTTGGCGATGTTGTCCAATTCTTCTTCGGCCGGATTTACATTGCCATATTGCGCCATCTGTGATTTGATAAAACCTTTGGCAAACTCTTTCAATTCATCAAAAGTAACCTGTAGGTCATGCTCTTTAATAATTTTGCCCTCAATGAGCTGGTAGCGAAGTCCTTTTTCTGATTTTTCAAACTCTTCTTTTGCTTCGTCTTCGGTCAATGGCTTCTCACCACTGATCTGCATCCATTTTTGAAGAAACTCGGTTGGCAGATTGAACTTTGTGGTCTCTATCAACCGCTCAGTGACGTCATTCAACAATTTTTGATCCGCTTGTTGTTCAAACTGTTTTTCAGAATCTTCTTTGATTCTTTCTTTCAGCGCAGCTTCAGAAGCGACTTCATCTTTTCCGAAAAGCTTGTCAAAAAGTTCTTGGTCAAGAGAAGCGGGCTGTCGCTCGTTGATTTCCTCAACGGTAAAGGCTACTTCTATGTTCAACTTTTCAGCTTTATCACGTGGTATGCCCAAAGTGCTTGAAAGCAGATAATCTTCTTTGAACAACCCCTTTGTCTTTAACTGGGCAGTTTCACCGACCTTTAGACCAACCAGGTTGTCCAATGCTTTTTTACTTTTAACTTTATCGAGTTCGATTGTCGCCTTGTTCTCGATTTCCTCAGCTTCATTTTTAAAGGTGCCGGTGACTTCATCGCCTTTGCCGACCACTTCTTTGCTGATTAGTTTGCCATATTGCTTTTTGATACGATCTACTTGCTCGTCGACCATTTTTTTATCGGCAACGATCTTGTAGTGGGTGATGGCTTTTTTGGTCTTCAACTGCACGTCAAAGTCTGGTGCCAAGCCCAATTCAAACTCAAAAGCAAGTTCATCACTGTCCCAGTCAAGATTATCCTGCTGTTTTGGCAGGGGATTACCCAACACATCGAGCTTCTCTTCGGTCAAGTATTTGTTGAGGTTGTCTTGCAATAACTTGTTCACCTCATCGACCAACACGGCTTTGCCATATTGTTTTCTGATGAGCCCTAAAGGTACTTGACCCTTACGAAAACCGGGTATATTGGCCTGTTTTCGATAATCATTGAGAATCTTGTTCACTTTTGCCTCGTAGTCATTTTTGGTAATGGCCACTTTCACCACGGCATTCAACTCGTCAATCTGCTCTTTCGTGATATTCATCTACCTTTCGGTTTTGTAATTAAAAATGGAGCGCAAAAGTAGTATATTTTGGCCTGTGCACCAACTTTTTAAGGTTTTGCTAACCAAAGTCTCGGTGCACTTATTTTTTATCCTCTTTTAGGATAGAGTATAAGATGGATTGAAGTAGTGATAACAACAGACTGAACAAAATGGCCCACCAAATACTGGTGACCTGAAACCCATCGATAAAGTTGGCGGCCAAAAGGATAATGACGGCATTGATGACGAGCAAGAACAGCCCCAGGGTGACAATGGTAATTGGCAAGGTCAATATCACCAAAATGGGCTTGACCACAAAGTTCAAAAGACTCAATACCACCGCTACAATAATGGCGGTTACATAAGAATCTACACCTACCCCCGGTAAAACATAGGACAGTATGACCACCGCCAGGGCACTCAGTAAAATGCGAAGAATAAATTTCATGATTTTAAAATTAAAAGGGTGCTTTTTGAGCACCCTTAAAAATAGAAATATTTTGGTTTGGCATCAATTGATGTACAATCCTGTATAATCTAAAGGGTTCACACCCGGCAACGTTGATCCGTATTTGGCATTGATGGCTTCAGCAAAGGCATTGGCAAGAATGGCATAGCCTCTTGGTGAGGGATGTACACCATCCAATGAAAAACCACCACCTGTACCGAATTCAGCGGTTACGGTACTACCGTCAGCTAAAGGGAATCCCATTTCATTGATGCCCCTTAGAAGCGCATTCGCATCCACTAGAGCCAAATCATATGTTGTTGCAAGTCCTGCGATAACCTGATTGTAAGCTATTAAAGTGGCATTTGCAGTAGCTTGTTCTTCAGGAGTCAGTACCCAGTTGTCTGCCAAAGGAATCGCAACACCATTAATCGAAGTTGGGTCAGCAGGATTGGCCAACGTACCAATAAACGAACGTGATGTCAAGACCAATAAATCATCAGGAGTAGACTGTCGCATATTGATCAATGCGGGGTTGACCCCAGTTAAATCGGTTAAATCTTCATCAATCAATACTACTGCATTGGCATCACCCGCTTCGAAAGAAATCGTTCTTCGTTCTAGCTCTTCGGCAGTAATTAATCCAAGGCCTTGAACTTGGGCAAGTCCACCATTGTAAGCTGCATAGGCACCATTTAATAAATCTGCTGTTGCCTGATCCAGCGGAACCGGATTATAGGGCACTGTGGTTAAAAATGGTATTGTGGTGACATCGGGCAGATTGGCAATCACGCCATCAGCCCCATTGGCGGTCATCGCCTGTAATACGGCATCAATAGATCCGGCGACAACATTGGGGTCTGAGATGTCCGATCCCCCGTATGTAGATGGGTCGATATTTCCTGTTTGATTAACACCAGCACCACCTGCAACAACATATCCTAAGATATCGTTATTACCTATCCAAACTGAGAAAAAGGTGGCGTTTTGGGCTGCAGCATCTGCCAATACCGTGGTGGTCGGTGATGAGGCAAACCTAGCGAAATAGGGATTTGCCAGTCCATCAGCAACACCTGCGACATTGCCATATCCTGGCGCGACCAAATGGTAACTTTTTGCACCAGGAACGCCCATATTATTAAAACTTCCTGAAAGGGTATTGGTTATTTCAGTACTTCCCTGACCCTCAACGGGAACAGGATTAGGGGAGCCTGTAGAAAAATCCAAAATCAACCGATTCCCAGCAATCGGATTTCCAGCAAGGGTCATTCCTCCCAGATTATCTGCCATAAACGGTATATTGAAAGAGCCACCGCCTGCGAGGGCAAAATTACTGGCAAGCATGTTGGGGAACGATGCCTCTTGGCCCGCAGTGAACAGCGCGTTATCAGAGAACCCCGCCGTCAATGAATTTCCTATGGCCACGTAGTTTGAGAAATCGGCCGAGCCAGAGGTGACCACAATTGGGTCGGGCATTGAGTCGGGTTCTGTGACCATTGTATCGTCATCTTCACATGAAATCATCAGAAGCCCAAAACAGAACAATAGGGCGAATATCCTTTTCATAATACAATAAATTTGAGTTAGCTTATTTTAACTAAAGGTTAATGAGATGTGACCAAATCTATATGAAAATTAGCATACTTACAATAAGATGGGCAAAAAAATTATGCATGCATAATAAAATGCACCCAATTTTAACGATTTATGAAGTCCATCGTTTTTTCAAAGAATTGTTTCGGATTTTCAGCATGAAGCCAGTGCCCTGCATTTTCAATGGTTGCTATGGATGCGTTCGGGAACCGTTTTTTGATGAGTTCACTGTCGGAAGGAGCTATATATTCAGAGCGGTCGCCTCTTAAAAACAAGGTGGGTTTTGTAAATGGACTCGAGGGCGGAATGTCTTCCCCGATTTCCTCCATTTTATCTTTTAAAACGTCTAGATTGAAACGAAACCCCAATGTTCCTTTTTCGACCCAATACAGGTTTTTGAGCAAAAACTGACGAATTCCGAAATCTGCAAGTTTTTCTGCCAATTTTTCGTCGGCCTCGCCTCTGGATTGAATTTTAGAGAAATCCAAAGACTCGAGCGCATCGACAATGTCTTGATGATGTGGCGGATAGTGTTTTGGGGCTATGTCGGCAACCAATAATTTGTCGACCATTTCAGGATGTGAAACTGCGAACTGCATGGCCGTTTTGCCCCCCATCGAATGGCCGAGCACCATAGCTGAATCCAATCCATGAAATGCCATATAATTTTTGACATCATTGGCCAATAGCTCATAGTCAAAATCCTTGGAATGAAAACTCTTGCCATGGTTGCGTTGATCAACCAAATGTACTTCGAGGCCATTTTCGGCGTATTGTTTGCCCAAGGTTTTCCAGTTGTCGAGCATGCCTAAAAATCCATGTAGGATAATCATGGGTTTTCCCGAACCCAGAATAGTTGAATGTAAGACCATGGCGCTATTTTAATCGATGCAAATACATGTTGACCACATTTTCCAATCCCAAATAAATGGATTCACAGATGAGGGCATGGCCAATGGAAACCTCCAATAAATCTGGAATGTTCGCTTTAAAAAACGTAATGTTATCAAGATTCAGGTCATGGCCGGCATTGATGCCAAGACCGACCGAAGTAGCAGTTTTGGCAGCTTCAACAAAAGGGTCGATACCTTTTTGGTTTCCTTCAGAAAAGGCTTTGGCGTAGCTTTCAGTGTACAATTCGATACGGTCAGTGCCCGTTGCTGCAGCCCCTTCGACCATTTGGTTGTCGGGATCCACAAAAATGGAGGTGCGAATGCCGTTGGATTTGAAGGTGGCGATGACATCTTTCAAAAAGTCTTTGTGCCTTTTGGTATCCCATCCGGCATTTGAAGTGATGGCATCTTCGGCATCGGGCACCAAGGTTACCTGGGTGGGTTTGACCTCGAGCACCAAATCAATGAATTTCGGAATGGGATTGCCCTCAATATTGAATTCGGTGGTCACCACGTGTTTCAAATCCCTTGCGTCTTGATAGCGAATATGACGCTCATCAGGTCTGGGATGGATCGTGATGCCGTTGGCCCCGAAAGCTTCAATATCTTTGGCAGATTTCAGCAAATCGGGCACATTGCCCCCGCGAGAGTTTCTTAGAGTGGCCAGCTTATTGATGTTGACACTGAGTTTTGTCATAAAGAAATGGTCTGTTTGAGGTTGCAAAAATACAAAAGGGCATGTCTTTTGCTCTAGATAGTATAGTTTTTGTGTTTATGCGAAAATTGTAAATAAGTTCGTTATTAAAATAGTATTTTGCATTTGAATAAATGAATATGCACATTCAAAACCACATATTGACCACGCTACCTTTTTTTCAGTTATCCGATAGCATGGAAACGGTCATCCACTTTTTTGAGGAGACCACTTTTTCGCATGTGGCAGTAGTTGATGAAGGTGTTTTTATGGGATTGTTGGCTGAAAAAGACTTGGGCTGTTTTGAATCTGAAAAAAAGATTGAAGACTTTCGTTACAATTTTGAGGCTTTTTATGTCACCAAAGATACTTCTTGGTTTGATGTACTTGAAAAATTTGCTCGAAATGAGGCCAATATTCTACCCCTTATTGATGACAAGAACAGTTTTGAGGGCTATTATGACTTGACGGATGTCGTGGGAGAATTTATCGCTACGCCCTTTTTCACCGAACCTGGGGGCATTTTGGTGGTTTCGAAGGGCATCAAAGACTATTCTTTCAGTGAAATTGCCCAAATTGTTGAAGGCAATAATGCCAAACTTTTGGGGGCCTTCGTTACTGATAACCAAAACGATGTGGTACAGATTACCCTGAAAATTAGCAGCGCCAATCTCAATGAGGTAACGCAGACTTTCAGACGCTACAATTATGCCATTCTTTTTGGCAACAGCGATGACCTTTTTATGGAAGATCTGAAACAGCGCTCTGAATACCTTGACAAATATTTAAACGTATAAAATGAAAGTTGCGGTTTACGGTCAGACCATTCACGAAAGTGATGGAAAGTATATCGCTGAACTTTTACGTGAGCTTGAACGTGTTGATGCCAAAATCAGTATCGAGAGAGACTTTCAAGAACAACTGGCGAACAGAGGGCTCAATTTTACTTCGAATACCTTTTCACAGTCCGATGGGCTTGATGCCGGCTTCGAACTTTTTATCAGTATTGGGGGTGACGGTACGATGCTGAGGGCTGTGACCTTTATCGGTAATAAGGGCATACCGATTGTGGGGGTGAATACGGGGCGACTCGGATTTTTATCCACCTTTAAAAAAGAAGATGTAAAAAAACTGGTGACGGAATTTGCGGCCAACAATTTTTCGATTGAAGAACGTAGCTTGGTCGAGATTTCTTTGGATGATGACACCTCTGAACTGGGCGATATCAACTACGCCCTCAACGAAGTAACGGTCAGTAGAAAAGATACGACTTCGATGATAACCGTTGAGACCTATCTTGATGAAGAGTATCTTACTTCTTACTGGGCCGATGGCCTTATTGTCGCCACCCCAACAGGCTCGACCGGATATTCATTGAGCTGTGGTGGCCCCGTGATGGCGCCAACGGCCAAATCATTGGTGCTGACACCTATTGCTCCACATAACCTTAATGCGAGGCCGTTGGTCATTTCAGATGATACAGAGATTCGACTTAAAGTATCTGGCCGCGAAGAAAACCACTTAGTTTCTTTGGATTCCCGAATTGCGACCATCCCCAATGGAAAAGAAATCCGTATCAGAAAATCAAACTTTACCATCAAAATGGTCGAATACAAATCTGAAAGTTTTTTGAAGACACTACGGAACAAACTACTTTGGGGCGAAGACCGAAGGAACTAAGCTCAAGCAAGTATTAAGTTCAAATACAAACTCAAACAGCAAATACAAAGTCAATTTGTGAAATTCGTGACCATAAGTTTACATGTTTAGAGGATTTAGAAGTTTAGGTGCAAAATCTCTGTGAAACTCAGTGATTGTCTGTGCAGCTCAGCGAAACAGATTTTCAAGTATCAAGTTCAAGCTCAAAAACCATTTGTGCTTATTCGTGAAATCCGTGTCCTTTGAATTACGATTTTAGGGTTGCGAATTACGAATGTGGTGTCTTGCGACCGAACAGCGCTCTGCGAGACTCTGTGGTTCTCAATATGGCCCGGCGAAATTACCTTTGGATTAAAATTCCGATCCCCAAGCACATAATTCCAAAAAATGTATTACAGCAATTAAACGATAACAAAAAATTCAAAAGTGTGCCTTTCTGCCGATGTACAGCCCCGAAATATAGAGCATCGACATAATAGCTCCCGAAAAACAATAAAATCGACCAAAATCTGTTTTACAAGCAGAACATTTTATGATGGTGAAACACCTGCTTTTGAATACAAAATCTGCCAAATTTATGAGGTTAATTTTTCCAATTTTAATGTTGGTGGCTTTCATTGCCCATGGGCAAACCTATGAAATAGGGATCTTTGGTGGCGGTCTGAACAATATTGGCGATGTGGGCCGCACCAATTTCATTTTACCTTCTGGCCCTGCTTTTGGCGGTATCTTTAAATGGAACAAAAGCAAACGCTATGCTTGGCGGGCAACCGCATTGTATGGCAAGTTTACCGCAGATGATTCAAAATCGAACTTTTCTTCAAGACAACAGCGAGACTATGTTATCGATAATTCAGTGCTGGAATTTTCGCTGGGGCTTGAGTTCAATTTTGTGGAATACAATTTGCACAAGCTCGGACCAGCATTTGCACCTTATCTATACACGGGCGTGACCTACTTCAGGTACGACTTTAATTATTTTGATGCACAACAAGTTCAGGATTTTGGGCAAAAAGATGGTACTTTTGCCATTCCAATGACGGTTGGGGCCAAGTATAGGCTCAATCAATTCCTGATTTTGGGTGCCGAGATAGGAGCTCGCTATACCTTTACCGACAATCTGGATGGTAGCAATCCAGAAGGTTCTAACTTTGAACAGTTTGCGTTTGGTAATGTACTGAGTGACGATTGGTACGTATTCTCAGGATTTACCTTGACCTATACCTTCGGCAGAAAGCCCTGCCAAGACTGTTTTGAGTGAACCATGCATTCCATTGAGGATATTGACAAGTCGAAGCTTCCCAAGCATATCGCCATTATTATGGATGGTAATGGCCGTTGGGCAAAACAACGCGGAAAACTCAGGGTTTTTGGTCATGAAAATGGAGTGGAGGCGGTGCGCCAGACCGTCGAGAACTGCGCAAAACTGAATATAGATTTCCTAACACTTTATGCCTTTTCCACAGAAAACTGGAAACGCCCAAAAATCGAGGTAGACACCTTGATGCGACTCTTGGTCGCCTCATTGCGAAAAGAGCTGAAAACGCTCGATGAGAACAACATTTGTCTGAACGCCATCGGTAAGATTGATTCACTGCCACAAAAAGCGCACAAAGAACTCAAAGAGGTCATTGAAAAAACAGCAAAAAACACAGGTATGACGCTCACCTTGGCCTTGAGTTATGGTTCGCGCGAAGAGTTGAAAACAGCCATCAGGGCAATGGCAATTGAAGTTAAAAATAACATAATTTCACCTGATGATATTGATGAAACGGTTATTAATGACCATCTTTACACGCGTTCGATGCCTGACGTTGACTTGCTTATCCGCACCAGTGGTGAACATAGGATAAGCAATTTTTTGCTTTGGCAGATAGCATATGCGGAATTATTTTTTATTGACGTATTTTGGCCCGATTTTGGCGAGCATCATTTAGCGGAAGCCATTATTAGTTATCAAAATAGAGAACGAAGATTTGGAAAGACTAGCGAACAACTCAATTGACGGTATAAACAAGCATTTTTACTTTTATCTCTTACCGCTCCTCACACTTTTTTTGGTTTCGTCCCATGTGAACGCACAAGATATCCCCTACGAAGAAGGCAAAGAATATGTACTGGCGGGTCTTGAAGTGACCGGTCTACAGAGTTACAATGAGCAGACCGTCAAAACCTACACCGGCTTGCGGATTGGGCAAAAAATTGTCGTGCCCGGGGAAGACATCAGCGCGGTTATCGATAAATTATGGGGATTGGAGCTTTTCAGTGACGTTTCTATGTACTACACTAAAATAGAAGGTGACAAGATCTATTTAGAGTTGGAAATCATGGAGCGACCTACCCTGAACAACATCACGATTTATGGTGTCAAGAAAAGGAAGGTACAGGGCATCATCGACGATACCGATTTAAAAAAGGGAAAAAAAATCACCGAAAGCCTTATCGCCAATACCAAAAACTACCTTCAGAACAAATACAAGAAACAAGGGTATCTCAATGCCACTGTCGCCATTGCCACAGCCAAGGACACTTTGGGCACGAATACCGAAAACATGGTCATCAATGTAAAAAAAGGTGATAAAGTAAAAATCAGTGACATCACATTTGAGGGTAACGAAAAGTTGAGTGACAAACGGCTGAAAAAAGCATTAAAAAATACCAAGAAGAAGAAATTCTATCGCTTTTGGAAAAAGTCAAAATACATAGAAGCCGACTACGAGGAGGATTTGGACAACTTAGTTGATGCCTATGCCGAAAGGGGCTATCGTGATGCCAGAATCATATCAGACACTTTCGTAAAGGTCAACGAAAATAATATTGCACTTAATATAAAGGTTGAAGAGGGCGATAAATACTATTTCGGCAACATTGATTTTGTCGGTAATTCTGTGTATACGGATCGGCAATTGGCCCAAGTTTTGGGTATCAAAAAGGGAGATACCTATAATGGTGTGCTGCTCAAAAAGCGTATCGCAGATGATTCAAAACCTGATGGAGAAGATGTGACCAACCTCTACCAAAATAATGGATACCTTTTCTCAAGTATCAACCCTGTGGAAGTTTCCGCTGCAAACGACACCATCGATTTTGAGATACGCATCATTGAAGGAAAAGAGACCTTCTTGGACCATGTAAGGGTCGTGGGCAACGACAAGACCAATGACCATGTGATTTTTAGGGAACTTCGCACCAAACCCGGCCAAAAATACAGTAAGGACAATATTGTGCGGAGTATACGTGAATTGGGCCAGTTGGGCTTTTTCGATGCCGAACAGATTGCACCTGATATTGAAAATCCAGACCCCAACACGGGTACGGTTGATATCAAATACAGCCTTGTCGAATCGGGATCAAGCCAAATAGAGCTCCAAGGCGGTTATGGTGGCGGCGGTTTCATTGGTACGCTTGGCCTTTCATTCAACAACTTTTCATTACAGAATATATTCAACGGTGAGGCCTACAAACCCGTGCCTATGGGTGATGGCCAGACGTTTGCATTACGGGTACAGGCAAGTCGTACCTTTAGGGTGTACAGTCTTAATTTTGCCGAACCTTGGTTGGGGGGTAAAAAACCGGTACGCTTCAATCTTTCTTTTTCTAGAACCCAGCAATTTGCCACACAGTTTGATCCTACGAGTAGAAGTCAATTTGAAGTTGACAAAGACCGTGGCTTCGCCATTACTGGGGTTTCCGCGGGATTGGCAAAACGCGTACAATGGCCCGATGACTTTTTCACCGTTTCCCATGCGTTGGGGTATCAATTGTATGATTTCAATGACTACAATATCGGCCTTTTCAATTTTGGTAACGGTTCTTCAAATGCTTTGACGTATACCATTGGTCTTTCCAGAAGTTCGCAAGGGCCCAGCCGTATTTTCCCCCTAACAGGGTCAAATTTTGAGATAACAGCTAAACTGACACCACCTTGGTCGTTGTTCAGCAATAAAGATTTTAATGCTTTAAAACAGCGAAGTGACGAGATTGCCGAATCTGCCAATGACGGTACACCATTGACGGCCGCTGAGGTCAATGAACTTCAAAGTATAGAAGAAGAACGCTTTAAGTTGTTAGAGTACTACAAAATAAAATTTAAGGGGGATTGGTATACACGTCTGGTCGATAAATTGGTATTGCGTACCAATGCCGAGTTTGGCTTTCTGGGCAATTACAACAATGATATTGGTGATGTACCCTTTGAACGATTTTTTGTCGGTGGTGATGGACTGGGGAACTTTACTCTTGACGGGCGAGATGTTATTCAGTTGAGGGGCTATGAGAACAATTCATTGACCTCTTTTACCCGTAATCCTATTACCGGCAACAATCAGCAAGATGGTGGCACCATTTATAACAAATACTCGTTAGAACTACGCTATCCGTTGACCTTGAAACCATCGGCTTCCATATATGCACTTTCATTTTTAGAGGCCGGTAATTCGTTTGACAATTTTCAAGAGTTTAATCCGTTTGAGTTAAAGAGATCTGCGGGAGTGGGGCTGCGAATATTCATGCCGGCATTTGGCCTTTTGGGTATTGACTTCGGTTACGGTTTTGACACCGATAAAAGACCCGGTTCGGTCGGCCCGAGCGGTTGGCAGACACACTTCATCATAGGTCAACAGTTTTAACCTTGGAAAGTTCGGCTGAAACATCCTTAACTTGTTCATTTTAAACGAATTCGTAATTTTGGCACGATATTTTCTATGTAAAAAGCGCAAATAGAAATGAAACGTAAAGTTCTTTTTTTATTGATTTGTTCGATGCCCTTCTTCTACGGCATGTCGCAACGTGCTGTGGGAGTGCGCATAGGGTATGTGGATATGGAATATATCTTGGAAAATGTGGAGGAGTATCGCGATGCTACGGAACAATTGAATGCCAAAGCGCAGAAGTGGAAGCAAGAAATTGAGCTCAAACAAGAAAAAGTTGAGCAGATGAAGAAAGATTTGATGGCCGAAAAAGTATTGCTCACCGATGAGTTGATTGCCGAACGCGAAGAGGAAATCCAGATACTTGAAAAAGAAATGTTGGATTACCAACAAGACCGGTTTGGTCCCCAAGGTGATTTAGTGCTGCAAAAACAATTGTTGATTCAGCCGATTCAAGATCAGGTGTTCAATGAGGTGCAAAAGATCGGAGGCAATAAAAGGTATGATTTTATTTTCGATAAATCTGCGGATGTTGTAATGTTGTACTCCGAAAAAAGGCATGACATTAGTGACTTGGTGCTCAGGGAAATAAGTCGAACACGTAAGGTCAGTAAATCCAAAAAGGCAGAAAAAGAAAAAAATCGCCTAGAAGAGTTTCAAGCGGAACAGGCAGATGAAGAAATCAGTGAAGCTTTAAAAGAGCGTCAAGAAAAGGCCGCCGATGCCCAAGAGAACAGAAAAAAAGCTGTTGAAGATAAGAGGGCAGAGGCTTTGAGACTTAGGGAAGAGCGAAAGAAAGCCTACGAAGAACGAAGAAAAAAATTGTTGGAAGAACGAGAGGCAAGAAGAAAGGCAAAATTGGAAGAGCGTAAGAAAGAACAGGAACAGCCGAAAGATTCAACCGACCAGAAATAAAAGTAAAACTTTAATTAACACTCAAATAGTAACTTAGAATCATGAAAAATGTAAAGAAGATGATTGTGGCCTTGGTATTTTTTGTGGCGGCCACTGGTTTTGTAAACGCCCAGAGCAAAGTAGCACATATCAACGTGCAACAGCTGCTCTCTGAAATGCCTGAAATGAAGGCTGCACAGGCAGAATTGAAAAAGTTGCAAGAAACCTATCGAGCCGATATTGAAAGCTCATTAAAAGAATTGCAAGACAAGTATACCCAATATTCCAATGAGGCGGCTTCAAAATCAAAAGAAGAGAATGACAAAAGGGCCATAGAGCTTCAGGGCTATGATAAGAACATCAAAGAGGCCGAAGCTGCTGCGATGCAAGAGATGCAGAAGAAACAGCAAGAGCTTTTTGCACCCATCTCTGACAAGGCAAAGGCCGCTATTGAAAAAGTGGCAGCTGCACAGGGGTTTGACTATGTAATCGATGCAAGCCCAGGTCTGAGCTTGATCGTTGCCAAAGGCAAAGATTTGTTACCCGAAGTAAAACAAGAATTGGGCTTTTAAAAGAATCTTGAAATATTACAAAAAACCGCTTTCTTGAATGGCAAGGGAGCGGTTTTTTTATGACATAAGACCATTTGACGTAGAATAAAGGACAACGATTTGCCAAGAGCACATGATTACCTTACGATGGCTGTCTTATATCTTACGTCCTTAATTAATTGATGAAAATCCAATCTCGATTCGTCAGATTTATGGCGGACTCTTATTTTTACTAGAATGAAATCACCCATAGGCATTTTTGATTCTGGAGTTGGAGGCACTTCCATTTGGAAGGAAATCAATCGTTTGCTTCCCAATGAAGATACAATCTATCTGGCCGATAGTAAAAATGCACCTTATGGTGAAAAACCAAAGGAGGAAATCCTGCATCTATCCATCAAGAATACTGAATTTCTTCTTGAAAAAGGCTGTAAGTTGATTGTAGTAGCCTGTAACACGGCCACCACAAATGCCATTGATTATTTACGGGAGCATTACGATGTGCCCTTCATTGGTATTGAGCCTGCTATCAAACCGGCCGCTTTACAGACCAAGACCAAAAAAGTGGGAGTGCTTGCTACAAAGGGCACTTTGGCAAGCAGTTTGTTCCACAACACCTCAAAGTTGCACGCATCCGGAATCAAAGTTTTTGAAAAAGAAGGCCATGGACTGGTCGAATTGATTGAAGCGGGGCAACTACATTCCCCAGAAACCAAGAAATTACTCCAAGACTACTTGAATCCAATGGTTGAAGCCGGTATCGATTGCCTGGTGCTGGGCTGTACCCATTACCCGTATTTAATTCCACTGTTGCAGGAAATGCTTCCCACAAACATCAACATTATCGATTCGGGGGAGGCCGTTGCGAGGCAGGCCAAGACAGTATTGGTGAAAAATGACCTGTTGAATGACGGTAACCCGCCTTTCACACACCAGTTTTTCACCAACAAAGATGTTAGTATACTCAACAAGTTTGCCGACATTACTCGTGCATCTTTTTTGGATTTTTAATATAATATAACGGGTCTTTTAAAAGTGCTACTGCCAATATTCTACATCAACTTGTGTGATATTGAATGTTTTTCCGTCTACAGATTGTCTAATTTCTGAAAAATTACCTGCACAATCATATTTAAATAGATTGGTCTGTGTACTAATTATGGTGTCTTTACCATGAAATTTGTAACGCTTTTCGCTTATAGGACTTTTTAATGTATCATATTCAATATGTTTAATGGTTTCCAACAGGGTATCATTTTCGTTGTACCGGTCAGTGGTTGATTTTAGACCATTTCCATAATATGAATAATTATATTTATCTATTGGATTATTTTCATCATCGAAGAATTCAACAGAAATGTTTTGTCTCTTTTCGTTGTATTTTTTTGTCACTTTTTCTATTACTTTTCCGTCCACAATTTCCAATACCTCAATATTGTTTCCAGCAATATCATAAGTGTAGCGTGTTTCAGTAACAGTATCGTCATCTTTTTTTATGACTTTGATTTTTTTATGTGATTTGTCAAAAAAGTTCGTGGTCACGCTTTCCTCTTTTTGAATTGTATTATATGAAGTCTCTATCAACTGCCTGCCCTTTCGTTTGTATTTGAATATGGTCTCAATTGACTTGCGACCGTCTGAACCTAAAAGCTCTACTTTGGTAGGTCTGCCCTTTTTATCGTATGAAAGTCGATGAATGTACCGCAACTCTCCTTTAATATATTCGTCATCTTGTTTTTCTGCTTTAAAAACCAACATAGATATGATTTTTGGTTTTCCTGAGTAGCCATCAAACTTTTTGATGTATTCAAGATTTGAACAACTATGTAATGTTTGTAATAAAATCAAGTAAAATAGGTGCCTGAAGAAAGCCTTGATATTAAACATTGATAAGAAATTACAATCTATTTGACTTTTTATAATCCTCATGAAGCTTTGTATACGTCAAATACGTAAAATCATACTTATGCCGTTCATCTTTTGCATAGTATTCTTCTTTGACCAATTGCCAGATATCCTCATCAATCTCAGGAAAGAACGTATCTGCCTCAAAATCGGCATGGATCCGTGTCAATTCAATATCAGTGGCATGATCCATTGATTGGCGATAGATTTCTCCCCCGCCGATAATGAACGAGCGCTCATCGATCTTTGCAAAATGCAAAGCCTCTTCGAGCGAGTGAAAAAGTGTACAATCGAATTTTGGTATGTAATCTTTATCGCGGGTCACCACAATATGCTCGCGGTTCGGCAATGGCTTGGGGAAACTTTCCAAGGTCTTGCGCCCCATGATGATTTTGTGGCCCGAAGTCAATGCTTTAAAGCGCTTGAAGTCATCGGGCAGGTGCCATGGCAAATCGTTGTTGATGCCCAAGGCATTGTTTTCCGCAGCAGCGGCAATAATGACCAATCTGTTCAAACCTCTTTTTTTTTATTGATGGAAGATAGGGGGAAATCGGTCTCAATTTCCTTTTGCAGTTCGGCAATGCGCTGCTTTTGCTTGGCGACCAGTTTTTCACGCTGCTGGCGCTCCCAATCCTTGCCCATGAACCTACTGGTCACGAACACGTTGAACGCATGGATCACAAATAAAAAGGCCCAAGCGGTAATCGCCCATAAGAACCAATCGTACGATTCACCATACTTCAAAATCTTGTTGATGAGCACCAAAAAGACACTGCCGATCAAGAAGATGACAAAATGGGAAAACAGCCGTTTCTTTTGCTTGATTCTTTTTTGGGCATTCTCAAGCAGTTCGTGCTGTTCTACATCCACTTCTGCTGTTGACTTTTTCTTCGAGAACATACGCTATCTTTAAACACAAATATAACCGAAATAGCCTGACCGATTTATGGAAAACATCAGAGCGCAGTTCCCAGTTTTGGAACATTGCATTTACGCGAACACTGCTTTTTCAGGCCTTTTTTCGAAAGATTTGGTACAATGGCGCCAAAACCGCGATACCGATTTTTTGTTAAAAGGCAGTGCGGGCAATTTTGGACGCGATGGAACCATACCGGAAACGAGAAAAACGATTGCCCAATTTTTTGGAGCCAAAAAGCATGAAATTTCCTTGGTCACCAATTTTTCAATCGGATTCAACTTGTTGATGGAAGGGCTTCCAAAAAGTTCAAATGTCCTCTTGCTAAAAAAAGATTATCCTTCGGTAAACTGGCCTGTTGAGGATAGGGGATTCAAAATCCATTATGCAAAAATTGACGAAAATCTTGAAGAAAATGTCGATGAGGTCATCCGACAACATGACATTGACGTTTTTGTGTTCAGTATCGTGCAATGGCTCGATGGTATTTTGATGGATTTGGATTTCATAAAAAGGCTGAAGAAAGACTTTCCAAATTTGTTGATTGTTGCCGATGGTACACAATTCTGTGGCATGTACGATTTTGATTTTGAGCGTTCGGGCATCGATGTCTTGGGTGCCAGTGGCTACAAATGGTTATTGGCGGGTTATGGCAACGGATTCTTCATCATTCGTGAAACGGCCCAAGAACGGTTTGCGATAAAATCCATTGGTAGCGGTTCCGTAGGGGGCGACCCCTCAAAGCGTGATCAAATTCCGTTTTACAAATATTTGGAGCCCGGACATTTGGATTCCCTCAACTTCGGGAGTCTCAAATTTGCACTCGAATTTCTACAAAAAATAGGAATGGATAAAATCACGGAGCACAACAAAATACTTTCCGAGAAAGCGAAGCATGCTTTTACAGAATTGGGGCTTTTGAAAAATTCATGTGCCGCTAGAGAAAATCACAGCACCATCTTCAATGTTCGTGGAGAAACAGAAATTTTTCAAAAATTGACCAAGAAAAATGTGGTTTGCGTCGAACGTGGCGATGGAATTCGACTGAGCTTTCATTGCTACAACGTTGTAGGTGAAATCGATGAAATCGTCAAAATTGTTAAAAATTGATTTTTGTTTAGCAAAATTCTGAAAATCAAGTAATTTTATTAGTGACCTCCATGTGACTGGACATCAATTTTATCAAATTGATAAATCTTTTGTAACCTGTTGACTTATAATGGTTTTATAGTTTGCTTTGCCGCAAATTTTAAAACAGAAATTTTTTTACCATGGCAATAAAAAAGCAATATCTAAAAAGTAAGCCTGTTTGCAAGGTGACGTTCACTGTACCTGCAGAAGAGGCTAAGAAAGTGGCCGTAGTAGGTGATTTCAACAATTGGAACCCTAAGGGCAGTACCTTAAAAAAATTAAAGAACGGTACTTTCAAAGGCACCTTTGACTTACCTACAGAGAATTCTTATGAGTTTCGTTACTTGGTTGACGGTAGCTACACAAATGAAGAAGCTGCTGATCGCTATCAGTGGAATGATTACGCTGGTACCGAGAACGCTGTTCTTGAGTTGTAATCAATAAGAAAAATTAAATAAGGCGGTCTGTAATTGAATTTACGGACCGCTTTTTGTTTGAAATCATTCTTCTACGGTGACCCCTTTCCAAAAGGCAATTCTGTCTTTGATTGATTTAGCAAGCTCACTGGTTTCAGGATAGTACCAAGCCGCATCCTTATTTTCTTTTCCATCCACTTTTAACGTGTAGTACGAGGCTTCACCCTTCCATGGGCAGGTGGTGTGGGTGTCACTTTTTTCAAAAAACGCTTCTTTGATGCTGTCTGGAGGAAAATAATGGTTTCCTTCAATGACAATGGTATCGTTACTTTCTGCGATTACTTGATTGTTCCAAATAGCTTTCATGTATTTGAGTTATTGGGTTAATGGTTATTGGTTAATAGCGCATAAGCTTTACTATTTTCAAACAATTTTTATTTTTTTTTGAAAATATAATCTTTATAAAATCCTTTACTGTCGCTGAATTGGTTCACTATCTGCAATCCTGATTTTTCGGCCAGCCACCTGACTGTTTTATCATCGTATTTTTGTGAAATCTCGGTATGAATGGTTTCCCAGGCTGTAAAATCAACGTTCAACTCTAAATCTTCAATAAAAACAGACTGCTTTTCTTTGGATACCAAATAGCTTTTAGCGGTACCTGTTTCTGGGTCGTAGACCTCCCAGTGTAGAAACTTGTCCAAATCAAAATTGCCGCCGAATTCTTTGTTGATGCGCGCCAA
The DNA here is from genome assembly GCF_039592695.1 of Allomuricauda sp. d1. Lineage (NCBI taxonomy): Bacteria > Pseudomonadati > Bacteroidota > Flavobacteriia > Flavobacteriales > Flavobacteriaceae > Allomuricauda > Allomuricauda sp. d1. The sequence continues at coordinate 779,371 of NZ_JBBUTK010000002.1, forward strand.
TATATTTTTGTTGAAGGTTTCAGTGATTCCAGTTTTATCATTGTAAGCATCCAATATTTTTTGTGGATGCTTTTTTTGGTCCATGCCCATGAATACTAAATCGTCATCTCCAAGAACATCTCTTAGTTGTATCAAGAAATCAATAGCTTGGGGATGCAATAAATTGCCAATGTTCGAGCCCAAAAACAAGATGACTTTTCTTCTGCCATTGGTTTTGGCAATATTGGCCAAGGTCTCAAAATAGGTGCCCTGTAGCGTATTGATGGCCAATTTTGGAAGTTCTTTTTCAAGGGATGCTTCCAACTGCTCAAGGGCATTTTGGCTGATATCGATGGGCCTGTAATCAAAGGAAGCTTCATTTTTCAGAAGCTGACGCAGCAGAATTTTTGTCTTTTTACCGTCTCCTGCACCGAGCTCAAAGAGGCTGAACGGGCTTCCATCCCCAGAAAATAAACTGGAAATCTCTGCGGCATGATTCGTCAAAATTTCAAACTCACAATCCGTCAGGTAATATTCTGGCATCGCCATGATGTCTTGAAAAAGCTTGTCGCCGACTTCATCATAGAAATATTTTGACGATAAATGTTTTGGAAATGCCGTCAGCCCATCTTGTACCTCTTTGGCAAAAGCAGTGTTCAGGGCAGTAGCCGATTTGTCTTGCATAGTGTTTTTAGTCGCTTTATTTGGCCAACCTTAATCCAGTAAACTGCCAACGTAAATTGGGGTGAAAAAAATTTCGATAGGTAGGTCTGGTATGCTTTTCGGGAGTTGCCACAGAACCGCCCCGCAATACTTTTTGATTGACCATGAATTTGCCATTGTATTCGCCCAGAGCACCGTCGGCCTTTTTGTAATTGGGGTAGGGCAGGTAGGCACTCTCCGTCCATTCCCAGCGTTTGCCCCACGGGAAAAACTCTCGGGAGATTTCCCATTCAAACTCGGTGGGCAATCGCATTTCTTTCCATTGGGCATAAGCGAATGCTTCAAAATAAGAGATGTGGGTGACAGGGGCATCTTTATTGATTTTTTGCAGCCCAGGAGCGGTGTAATGGTGCCATTCACCATCAATGTTGTGCCAATACAGTGGTGATTTGATTTGATTTTGATTCACCCAATCCCAGCCTTCGGCATGCCAAAGGTCAAAACGGTCGTATCCGCCCGCATCCATAAACTCTAGAAACTCGCCATTGGTCACTAGCTTGTTCGAAATTTGATAAGCATTCAGATACACTTTGTGCCTTCCCAATTCATTGTCATAACAAAAAGTGTTGTCGTTATGGCCGATTTCGTAAGTGCCCTCTTCCACCGAAATCCAGTCTTGTTGGTGATTTTCTATGGGATGGTCTTCAAAAGTATCTGAATATTTAGGTAGCAACGGATTGTTGCCCAAAATGTATTTGATGTCAGTCAAGAGCAGTTCTTGGTGCTGTTTTTCGTGGTGGATGCCGATTTCCAGCAAATCATTCACCGCTGCCGATTGCTCGGTCTCAAAAAGCATTTTGATATGTTCGGTCACGTAGGTTCGGTACTCATAGACTTTCTTGACCGAGGGTCGCGACATATTGCCGCGGTCTGTGCGAACCACCCGCTTGCCCACAGCTTCATAATAGCTGTTGAAGACAAAGGAAAAATCCTCATGAAAAATTTCGTAGTTTTTAAGATGCGGCTTTAGAATGAATTCCTCAAAAAACCAAGTGGTGTGGCCCAAATGCCATTTTGGTGGACTCACGTCAACCACGGGCTGTACCACATAATCTTCAACCTCTAAGGGCTCACAAATTGCTTCGGAATGTTTTCGGGTCTCCAGAAAGAAATCCAAAAGGGAATCAACAAGTATCATGCATTAAAGATACCAAATATCAAGGCCTTTTATATGCTCGATTACATAAACTTAACCTACTTGATATACTGGCAAGCTAAAACTAAACGCCGTACCCTCATTGGGCTTGCTAAAGACCTGAATACTGGCATTGTGCAGTTCCATGATTTTTTTTACGATGGCCAGACCAAGCCCAGCACCTTCTTTTTGTTCCCCTGTCTTGGTTTGTCGATACCGTTCAAAAATCAAGGCTTGGTTGTCTTTGGCGATGCCAGGGCCCGAATCTTTGATGACAATTTCTACACTATCTTCTTTGGGAATGATCTTGACAACCACCTCACCACCTTGAGGAGTGAACTTTAAGGCATTGTCCATCAAATTCTGAATGGCCCGCTCTACCAATGAAATATCGGCAAAGACCAGTGGTATGCCTTCTTCCATTTCGAGTTTCAGGTCAATATCATTTTGCTCGGCGAGCACTTTATAGTTTCTGTGGATGTCATTGGCGAGGTCAGCAATCAAGAAAGGCTCTTTTTGCGGTTCAATTTGATTGGCCTCCAATTTTGAATATTCAAAGAGCTGGCCGATTAACTTTGATAGCCGCTCACAACCTTTATTGATGGTGTTTAGATATTCTTCACGCTGTTTCTGACTTAGCTCAGCATCCTTCATTTGAAGGGTTTCAATATAGCCTTGAATGATGGAAAGTGGTGTTCTCAGATCATGTGAAATATTGGCAATAAGTTCCCTTCTCAAATTTTCAAGGGATTTTATTTTTTCAATATCGGTCAGAATGGTGTCGGCCATTTCGTTGTAGGTCGTGGCTACCCCGGCCAAATCGGTTTTTTCGGCATCTTTGATACGATACTCCAAATCACCTTGTTGAAAACGTTTGGCGGCAAAGACCAGTTCACGAAGGTTTTTGGTAAGGTACCATACCGACAATATGCCAAGAACAGCAGCGAAAATCAGGGTCAAAATTGACCCTCTCAGCCCAAGCCGCATAAAATAGCTGTCCATCAAAGAGGCCCTTGCCGTGAGGTATTCTTCCCCTGCCAAAACGATGTACACATAGCCCTCTTTACCACCCTTCTCGAACTTGGCCACTGAAAATACACTTTGGTTTTCAGGGTTTTTAGGATTGTCTCCCAAAATATACCCTTGTCCATTTTGGGCGATAAACTGTTGAATTGGGGCCAAGTTGACCTTTTTTTCATTGGTTTCCGGCGCATCATGGTCCAAAACCACGGAGTACATCACGTGGCCTTCCTTATCCAATAAATACACCTCAATGGCCCGGTTAACGGCCATCATATCGTGCATAATATCACCGAACAGGGCTTTGTTCACATTGCCCAAACTATCAATAGGGCTTTCGTCGACAAACTTTTCATCTATGAGGTCTTGGGCCAAATTGGAATGCAGCCTTTGGGTCGTTTCGTAGAAGTAGTTATTTGATAGGTACACCGCCGTGAACATATAGCCCACCCCTGCCAAAATCAAGATGGCCAAAAACGAGAACAAGAGCTTGACGATAAGTCGATTTGAAAGTAAGGAGTTCTTCATAGTTCTTCATTGAATTTGTACCCAACGCCCCAGGTAGTCAAGATAAATTTGGGTTGGCTCATATCAGGTTCGATTTTTGAGCGCAAGCGGTTGATGTGCGAGTTGACGGTATGCTCATAGCCTTTGAAATCGTAGCCCCAAATAAGGTTGAGCAGTTTGGTACGGTCATAGCTTTTTCCTGGGTTTGATGAAAGCAGCACCAACAGTTCAAATTCTTTGGGGGAGAGTTCCACTTTTTTGCCATCGATGGTCACTTTTCGCATATCGACATTGATGGAGAGGTTGTCAAACTTCATGGCCCCATTGCTTCCGTTTACCTTTTCGGCATGGTTTTCCATCTTCTGTCGTCTGAAAATGGCCTTGACCCGGGCAATGAACTCACGCACGCTGAACGGTTTGGTCAGGTAATCATCGGCACCGATTTCCAATCCCAAGACCTTATCGATTTCTTCCGATTTCGCGGTCAGCATCATGATGGGGGATTGCACGTTGTTTGCACGTATCTTTTGACAGACTTCGATACCATCCATTTCAGGGAGCATCACATCTAAAATAATCAGGTCGGGCACTTCGTTGATGGCCATGCGCAGCCCGGTGTCACCTTGGTTGGCTGATGACACTTCACAACCCAAATCCTTTAAATGGATTTCAAGCAAATGGATGATTTCTGGATCATCCTCAATAATAAGCACGCTCTTCATCTTTGGCGAAATAAAGGGTAAAATCTCACGGAAAGTTCACAACGACTTCCCGAAATAAGAACATCTTATGCAACAATGGTCGTTAAAAATGGCATTTTCTTGCGAAATCCATCACAAGATTGACTTAAAAATCTGAAAATCAATACGTAAAGAAATATGATTTTTATGTGATCGTTTTGCGACACCTCTTGAATTGTTTTGCAGTGAACATTAAAATATTAAAGCTATGAGCAACTTAAAAACACTTTTATTTTTATTCTCCTTTGTTTTCTTACTTCACAGTTGTGATGAAGATGACAATGGTAGCGCCCCAGTTACATTGGACGCAGGAACACTTTCGGGCGGCCCCTTCACATTTGCCGTTGACGGTGTCGCCGACATGGTCAGCGGAATCACGCTTTCTGATTTTGACGGCAACGGTGACGTACAGACCTACGTAATCACCGATGATGCCCGAAACGTTTTGGGCATACCACCAACCCTTGAAGCAGTCGAGGGTGTAGATTTTGACGGAGCAGGTTTAGGTGATTGCTATATCTACCATTTGACCTATGACGACGGTCTCACTGGATTGGACATGGGCCTGAATCTTGATGGCCTTGATGGCAATTTTGACCTTTCCAACTTTATCATGGTTAGCCGCAACGCGCTCAATGCTGGTATGCTTTCAGGCGGTCCGTACGACTTTGTAGTGGATGGTATGCCTGATATGGTCAGTGGCATCGCTTTGGATGATTCAGAACTTAACGGTGATATGCAGACCTATGTGATTACCGACGACTCTAGAAATATTCTGGGCATTCCCCCAACCTTGGAAGCTGTTGAAGGCGTTGATTTTGATGGTGCAGGCGTAGGGTCGTGCTATATCTATCATTTGACCTATTCCACAGGATTGGAAGGTCTTGAAATGGGCAATAATTTAGATGATGTCACCGGACAATTTGCAACCTCCAACTTCGTAGTGGTCAACCGTAATGCCATGAATGCGGGTACACTTTCAGGCGGACCGTTTATGTTCTCTGTGGATGGAACTGCGGATATGGTTTCTGGAATTTCTTTGGATGACACCGAACTCAACGGAAGCAACCAAACCTACGTCATCACTGACGAAGATTTGAAGATTTTGGGGCTGCCCCCGACCTTGGAAGCTGTTGAGGGCGTTGATTTTGACGGCGCCGGAATCGGGGTGTGCCTCATTTGGCATTTGACCTACGAAGAGGGCATTACAGGTTTGGCCATGGGTGAGAATGCTGGGGATTTGGATGGCTTTTTCGCCCTTTCAAACGCCATTCGAGTGTATCGCAATCCGAACGCGGGCACTATTGCTGGTGGGCCGTTCACCTTTACCGTAGATGGTACCCCTGATATGGTCAGTGGCATTACCTTGGATGGCAGCAACGCCACGGGTACCAACCGTACTTGGGTGATTACCGATGATCAAGGGAATATTTTGGGCTTGCCACCCACGTTGACCGATGTTGAAGGCGTAGATTTTGATGCCGCTGGTGTTGGGGTATGCTTTATCTGGTATATGCGCTATGAAGATGGCTTGACAGGCCTGATGGCAGGCAACAATGTTGCTGATTTGGAAGGTCTGTATGGATTATCAAACTCAATTATGGTCACACGAAACTAGGCTGTGAATTAGAAAAACCAAATCATGGTTGTTGTGTTTATTTGATGAACTTGAAAGAGTTCGATTTGTTCAGAAAGCGCCTGTCTACCTTTGGTAGATGGGCGTTTTTAGTCGAATAACCGTGTTGAATCGAACTATAAATTTTCAGCAAAACAACACTTAAAGTTATTCTAATAGAAATTTGGAAGATAAAAACAATTATTATATTGATATGGCACCTTCAATTATTGAAGTTTATACCTATGAAGAATTTACTTTTTTGTTCATTAATTGTTGGTCTTGCTATTACTCTCCCTATACGGACACAAGAAAAAAATAGTATCCTAAGAAAATTGTCAGATGGCCTTAGAGCTTATGAACAAATATGGACCCCTGAAAAGGTGTATGTGCATACAGATAAAAACCATTATCAACCAAGGGAGACTATATGGGCGAAAGCGTATTTGGTAGATGGGATAACCCATAAAAAAAGCCAAAATAGTAATGTACTGTATCTTGAACTTATAGAGGAAAATGGGTATGTGCTATTCAAAAAGAAAATCTTTGTTGGTAAACTTGGTGCTCCGATAAGTTTTGAGATTCACAAAAACACCCCAAATGGAATTTATAGGCTTAGATCTTATACGAAATACATGTTGAATGAATTTGAACCATTCTATTTTGAGAAAGAAATCTACATAGGCAACGTTGCTATATTCAATAAAAATGATTTTGACAACAGTAGTTTCTCAAAACTGGCACATAAAACGAATGGTCATGATGTAAAACTATCGTTTTACCCAGAAGGAGGCCAATTGGTTTACGGAATTACTAGTGCTATGGTAATAAAATCAACCAATTACTTTGGTGAGCCCGTTGAGGTAAAAGGAGAAATTGTGAACGGCTTCGATGAGGTGGTGGCACACTTCAAAACAGGGGGATACGGATTGACCAAATGCACTTTTAAGCCCGTAAAGGGCAACATATACGTTGCAAGAATCCAACAAGGTTCAGTTGAAAAAGAATATGCGCTCCCCGAAATCTCAGATTCAGGGTATACTTTGAGTATTGCAAAATCGGGCCAAGATTTAATTATTAAAGCTGAAACAGCTGGATTTGATAGTTTGGAAGGCACACTTTTGGTAGGTCATCTAAGAGGAGAGCGGTTTCTTTGGTTCAAAGGAACAAAAGCACACGGCTCAAAGTACAATGTTAAAATTTCTTCCAAACAGTTGAACGATGGAATAGCACATTTTACTTTGCTCACTAAAGATGGCAAACCCGTCAGTGAACGGCTTGTATACATCGAAAATTCTGTTGATGATGTCCCTATTTCTTTAACTACCAGAAAAGATAGTTTGAATAATGAAATGACCCTTTTTTTCAGACATACAGGTACAAAAGATAGGGCTGTCAATGGCAATTTTTCAGTGAGCATAATCAAAGAAGGAAGTGAAAGTTTTGAGGCCGAATCAGATACAGACATTAAAAATTGGCTTATGCTCGAATCAGATTTGGGGAACATCCCATTAGCCTCGAAAATATTTGACGAAAGCAATCCAATCAAGCGTAGGAATATTTTAGATGCTTTGATGATAAGCACTCGTTGGAAAAGATTTGCTTGGAAAGATATCATTCAAGAAAAATCCATAGATGAGTATATTGCTCCTGAGAAAGGAATTATCATCAGTGGTACGACTACATCATTAAAAAATGGTAAGCCTATTCCTGCGATGGTTTCCTTAGATATACTGGGTCAAGATATTTATCAAGCAAAGAAACAAACGAATACCCAAGGCAAATTCAATTTTGGTCCTTTTGATTTTACGGATAGTATTCCTGTGGCATTAAAAGCTTCTAAACTGAACAGCAGAAGTAAATTTGAGAGTCAAAAAATTGCAATAAATCTTGATGATCAAGCTGAATTTATCCTACCAGAAAAATACATAAGATCAAAATCAAGAGAATCAACCAATGATGACAAAGGAAAATATAAAGAAAACGATACATCTGTCGCAGAGGTTGGTTCATATTCCTTTAGAGATTATGACTTTGAGACAGGTAAGGATATCACTAGATTAAAAGAAGTTGTGGTCACTGAAAAAAAGAAGACCAAAGAAGAACTGATAATAGAGCAGATTAAAGAAATTACCCTATACAATCGCCCAACATACAGGGTTTTTACAGACTCATTGCCTAAAACCGGTATACGAAATATAGTGGAAATGTTCAGAACCCTGCCTGGGGTTCAGGTAAAGGGACCAGAAGGTGGCGAAACAGTACGTATACGTTATGGAATGAACAGTATTCTATTGCCCACAGAACCTATCTATTTAGTTGACGGAGTACAAGTATCTCTAGATGCCATCAAAACAATGAATAGTTTTGAAGTCATGTTCATTGATGTGCTAAAAGGCGCTGATGCTTCGGTTTATGGTGTTCGAGGTGCCAATGGGGCAATTGCTGTGTATACTCGTAGAGGTGTCGGATTAAATTATGCAGGGGGTGTTAAGGATGCAGGCTTTGATAATCGCGCATCTCCAAATATTTTGACTTTTACTAAAAGGGGGTTTGACAAAGCCAGACTGTTCAAAGGTATGGAATGCGATATGCCAGTTTCTCGTAATGTTCGTACTCTTTATGAAAAAACAATGTTTTGGGAACCTGATCTTAATAGTATTGGTTCAGGGCATAAAACATTATCTTTTTGTTATGATGATGCGATTATAGGCAAATATAAGGTACGAGTGGAAGGGCTTTCGGAAGATGGACAAATTATCTGCGAAGATTTTGAAATTAACTTGAACTGATAATAATTATATTAAAAAAATCAGTGACTCAAAACAGTCAGGAAATCTGCTTTTTTTGATTATTTATGGTCAAGTTTGATTCTGCATTGATTTGTATTTGAAACAAAGAATTTTTCTTCAAAACAGCTTTTTTTCAGCAATTGTGGGTTGATTGCAGGAATAAAGTTGAATTTCGGGAAAGCTTTCAACTTCGTCGGACATATTTTTTTTGCCCAATCCCCACAAATGTTTTAAAAACTATTGTGAAAGTGATTATTTTTTTTAAATAAATCATACGGCCACAACCCCTTTAATATGCGGGTGGGGGTCATAGTTCAACAGGGTAAAGTCCTCAAATTTAAAATCGAAGATGTTTTTGACTTCTGGGTTGAGTTGCATGGTGGGCAGGGGCCGTGGTTCGCGGCTCAATTGCAGTTCAATCTGTTCGAGATGGTTGTTGTAAATATGGGCATCACCAAAGGTGAGAATAAATTCTCCAGGCTCAAAACCGCATACTTGAGCCATCATCAATGTCAACAAGGCATAACTGGCAATGTTAAAGGGCACGCCCAAAAAGATATCGGCACTGCGTTGGTAGAGCTGGCAGCTCAATTTGCCATTGGCCACATAAAATTGAAAAAAAGCGTGGCAAGGGGGCAGGGCTGCTTTGCCATTTGCCACATTTTCTGAAAACGACACCGAGGTGTCGGGCAATACGCTGGGGTTCCAAGCCGAAACGATGATACGCCGGCTATCGGGATTGTTTTTCAGTGCTTCAACAGCTGCTTTGATTTGGTCGATGCCTTCGCTGTTCCAATTGCGCCATTGGTGTCCGTATACAGGTCCCAAATCACCATTTTCGTCGGCCCACTCGTTCCAGATGCGTACGCCGTTTTCCTGAAGGTATTTGATGTTGGTATCGCCTTTCAAAAACCAGAGCAGTTCATGAATGATGCTTTTCAGGTGCAATTTTTTGGTGGTCACCATCGGAAAACCTTCCTGCAGATCAAATCGCATTTGATAGCCAAAAACACTGATGGTCCCCGTGCCGGTACGGTCTTCTTTTTGGTTGCCGTGTTCGAGTACATGGCGCAATAAATCGTGGTATTGTTTCATAAAAAGCCTTCTCTTCCGTCTCCCTGCTTCGACTGCGCTCAGCACAGGCTCGGAGAGGGAACTATTTATTCGTTAGCAAAAATTTTATCGCACTAAAATAAATAGGAAAGCACGCATCTTTTCATTTTCTACCAATCACTTATGAAAAAATTATCAACGACGAATTCCCCCCTTGAGGGGGGGGTAAGGGGGGTGTTTTTTGACACTTTTACACCCCTGCTTTCCGCCAACGACGGATTCGCTGTCCCCTCAAGGGGACAATCCACTTTTTCATAGTACAGAATAAAACCCCCTCCTTTGGAGGGATAGGGGAGGGCCTTTACCCCAAAATCATTCCCGCAATCGTGGCTGAAATCAGCGAAGCTAAAGTGCCGCCGAGCACGGCGCGCATCCCAAATTCAGAAAGGGTTTTTCGCTGGCCTGGAGCAAGGGAGCCGATGCCCCCGATTTGGATACCTATGGAAGCAAAATTGGCAAATCCGCAGAGCATATAAGTGGCCATGATGACCGATTTGTTATAGGTGAATCGCGTGGAACTCGCCAAATCCTTCAATTCTGCCAGTTGGATGTATCCCACAAACTCACTGGCCGCCAATTTGATGCCCAATAACTGCCCCATCAACATGATGTCTTCGTTGTTGACGCCTATCAACCACATCAGGGGAGCGAAGACCGTACCCAGAATGGCTTCGAGAGAAAACGTATCGTAGGGCGAATTGGCCGCCACCCAATTGTTGAGGGTGGACCAATCGCCAATCCAACCTAAAATACCATTGATCATGGCGATAAAGGCCACAAAGACCAAGAGCATGGCACCGACGTTAAGTGCGAGTTTCAGTCCTTCAGTGGTACCGTTGGCGATGGCATCCAAAAAATTGGCCCCGATTTTATCGGAAGATACTTCAACATCGGTATTGATTTTTTCAGTCTGGGGATATAAAATCTTGGAGACCACGATGGCACCCGGGGCTGCCATCACAGAAGCAGCCAGCAAGTGTTTTGCAAAAACAAGGCGTAGTTCAGGGTCGTCACCACCCAGAAATCCGATATAGGCGGCCAGTACGGCTCCTGCAACGGTCGCCATACCACCAATCATAACCAAAAGGATTTCTGATTTGTTCATCTTTTCGAGATAGGCCTTGATAAGCAGCGGTGCTTCCGTTTGGCCCAAAAAAATGTTTCCGGCGATGGATAGACTTTCCGCTCCTGAAATGCCCAATGATTTGGTCAACAACCAAGCCAGGCCCTTGACCACTTTTTGAATGATCCCCAGATAAAACAATACCGAGGTCAAAGCAGAAAAGAAAACAATGGTCGGCAAAACTTGAAAGGCAAAAATATAGCCAAAAGTTTCGGTATCCACCACCAAGCCTTCAAACAAAAACTTGCTTCCCGAACGGGTAAAATCCAAAATATTGATAAACACTTTTCCGATACTCTCAAACACCAATTTTACAAACGGAACCTTCAAAACCCCTATGGCAATGAGCAATTGAATGCCCAAACCGATGCCGACCATTTTCCAATTGATGGCCTTTCTATTGGCACTGAACAAAAAGGCGATGCCCACCAAAGCCAGCATGCCCAAAGCGCCACGCCAAAGTGAATTGATGGAGAAGCCCTGATTGGGAAGCATTTCGTTACCGGTCTGAATATCATTTAGCGTGGTAGCGTCGACTACCGGAATTATGGAATCTTGTGAAAAAGTAGGGAAGCAAACCAGTAAGAAAAGTACAATGAACCCTAGAAATCGATTGCCCATAAAATGGTTTGGTTATTTGCGCTTGGAGATTTCGTCGCGAAGTTTGGCCGCTTTTTCGTAGTCTTCATTGGCGACGGCCTTATCCAGTTCTTTATGCAGTTCTTCCAAGGTCATTTCGCGATAGCCTTCTGACCCAGAGGATTCTATCTCAACGGTTTCCCCTTCTTGAAGAATTTCATCGACCATGATGCTATCATCTTTTTCTTCGTCATCTTCTTCTTTTGAAGAAAATTTTAGAAAGATTCCCGCTTTGTCCAAAATCGTTTTATAGGTGAAAATCGGTGCATCAAAGCGCAATGCCAAGGCGATGGCGTCGCTGGTGCGGGCATCAATAATCTCTTCGATTTTATCACGCTCACAGATAATGCTTGAATAGAAGACCCCATCGACCAGTTTATGGATGATGACCTGTTTGATGACAATATCAAATCGGTCTGAAAAATTCTTGAACAGGTCATGGGTCAATGGGCGGGGAGGTTTGATTTCCTTCTCCAAAGCAATGGCGATGGACTGTGCCTCAAAGGCCCCGATGACAATGGGTAGCTTTCTATCACCTTCGACTTCATTCAAAATCAGTGCGTAGGCCCCATTTTGGGTTTGGCTGTAAGAGATTCCCTTTATTTTTAACCGAACTAAACTCATATATCCTCCTGAAAATCAAAAGGCCATCCAGATAGGCGGCGTTGCCATCTACCTGAACAGCCCCTTTAAAGGAACAAATTAACAAAAATTAGGCGTTCTGGGCTTTAAATTCCTTTAATTTTTCGATGAGTTCGGGCACCACTTCAAAGGCATCGCCAACGATACCGTAATCGGCAGCTTTAAAGAAAGGAGCCTCAGGGTCATTGTTGATAACCACTTTGGTCTTAGAGGCACTCACCCCTGCCAAATGCTGGATTGCACCAGAAATACCGACCGCGATATAGAGGTTGCTGGCCACTGGCTTGCCCGTTTGGCCCACGTGCTCGCTGTGAGGGCGCCACCCCATGTCGGAAACGGGTTTTGAACAGGCCGTTGCCGCACCCAAAACATCGGCCAGTTCTTCAATCATGCCCCAATTTTCAGGACCTTTGAGGCCACGACCACCGGAAACCACAACATCGGCATCAGCAATGGTCGCTTTGCCAACAACTTTGTCTACTTCGACAGATTTTGTTGAAAAATCAGCATCTCCTAAATCTGGACTAAAATCTTCAACAATAGCGGAAACATTATTCTCATGAACGCCAAACGCATTGTTGGATACCCCAATAATTTTAGTGTCAGCGGTTATTTCGGTATGGGCAAAACCTTTGTTGCTAAAAGCGGTACGTTTGACCATGAAGGGCGAAATGCTTTCGGGAGCGGCCACTACATTGGGAACGTAGCCTGCATTGAGCTTGGCCGCCAAGATCCCGCTTAAAAATTTGCTGTCAGCGCTAGAGCTGATAACAATCACTTGAGCCCCTTCGGCTTCGGCGGCTTGCGAAATACAACTGGCATACGCCTTTGCGTTAAAGGTGCCAAGATTATCATTTTTGATGTTCAGCACTTTTGATACGCCATACTCGCCCAGTTCTGCTGGATTTTCTGCATTGACCGCGATAGCCGTGACCGATTCACCCATTTTTTGGCCTATGTCATAGGCATAAGAGGCAACTTCAAAAGCGTTTTTTTTGAATGTTCCTTTATCCGTTTCTGTGTATACTAGTATTGACATAATATTTTATTTAAGCTCCAAACCCCAAGCTCCAAATCCCAACTGTTGGAATTTGGAATTTGATGTTTGGAATTTATATAACTTTTGCTTCGTTATGTAATAGATTTACCAATTCACCTACATTACCCGCATCAACCAATTTAACGGCACCTTTTGGAGCAGGTTTTTCAAACTTGTTGTCGTTGGTTTGTGATGGGGCATCCACTGGTTCAACTACATTAAGAGCTTTTTTACGGGCCATCATGATTCCTCGCATGTTGGGAATGCGCAAATCACTTTCTTCTACCAAGCCTTTTTGGCCGCCAATGACCAAAGGCAATGAAGCTTTCAATGTTTCTTTACCACCATCAATTTCACGCACAGCAGTCGCCTCGTTTCCTTCAATTTCAAGTCCGATGCAGGTGTTGACAAAATTCATATCCAATAAAGTGGCCATGATACCTGGAACCATTCCTCCATTATAGTCGATGCTTTCCCTTCCACCAATGACCAAATCATAACCACCGTTTTTGACCACTTCGGCCAATTGTCGGGCCACAAAAAAACCATCTGTAGGCACAGCATTGATACGAATGGCCTCATCGGCACCGATGGCCAACGCTTTTCGCATCGTGGGTTCAACCGAGGCATCACCAACTGTGGCCACATGCACCGTTGCGCCTTGCTTTTCCTTGAACCACATGGCACGGGTCAGTCCGAACTCATCATTCGGATTGATGACGAATTGCACACCGTTGGTGTCAAACTTGGTATCACCTTCGGTAAAATTGATTTTTGAGGTCGTATCAGGTACGTTGCTAATGCAAACCAATATCTTCATAACTATCAAAATTTACGGCCAAATATAGCTATAAAATCGCATAATTTATTATGCATGCATAATAAATTTTTACTCTTTTTTTGAAAAGCCAAGCTTATCCTTTCCTAATATATTTTCCTATTTTTGCTTGCATTTTTACCAATACGACCTTTAAAAAGTTTTTATGAAGACATTACAGTTCAGGCAAGCCATTGCCGAAGCCATGACCGAAGAAATGCGCAGAGATGACACCATCTATCTTATGGGTGAAGAGGTGGCTGAATACAATGGTGCTTACAAAGCTTCAAAGGGGATGTTGGATGAGTTCGGACCTGAGCGGGTCATCGACACTCCTATTTCTGAATTGGGTTTTGCAGGGGTTGGCGTTGGGTCGGCCATGAACGGAAATCGACCCATCATTGAATTTATGACCTTTAATTTTGCTTTGGTCGGTATTGACCAAATCATAAACAACGCCGCGAAAATCAGGCAGATGTCAGGCGGTCAGTTTAACTGTCCGATTGTTTTTCGTGGCCCAACGGCTTCTGCAGGCCAATTGGCGGCAACGCACTCGCAGGCCTTTGAAAGTTGGTTTGCCAATTGTCCTGGTTTGAAAGTGGTGGTGCCCTCGAATCCCGCAGATGCCAAGGGGTTGTTGAAATCATCTATTCGCGATGACGATCCGGTAATCTTCATGGAGTCAGAGCAAATGTATGGTGATAAGGGTGAAGTACCAGAAGACGAATATACCATTCCGATCGGGGTAGCCGATATCAAAAGAGAAGGTTCTGATGTGACCATCGTTTCCTTCGGAAAAATCATCAAAGAGGCCTACAAAGCTGCCGATGAGCTTGAAAAAGAAAATATAAGCTGCGAAATCATCGACTTGCGCACCGTACGCCCGATGGACCATGATGCAATCTTGAATTCGGTCAAAAAAACCAATCGATTGGTGATTTTAGAGGAAGCATGGCCTTTTGGCAATGTGGCCACTGAAATTATCTACCACGTTCAGGATAAAGCCTTTGACTACCTGGATGCACCAATTGTTAAATTAAATACTGCAGACACTCCAGCACCCTATTCGCCAGTGCTGTTGAAAGAATGGTTACCCAACAGTGATGATGTCATCAAAGCTGTTAAGAAAGTGTTATATAAATAAGTTTGCGACTATTGTAAGGTATATTAGCCTTGCCGACGAAAGTTGGCGAGGCTTTTTTAACGGAATACTTTTTGATAGAAAATTACTCAAAACCAAAATCGACCTAAAGCGCAATTGAAACTGTTGTTTCGCTTGAGATTGCTATCAAAAAATGAACAGATTCCTACTCTTTCTTCTTTTTTTGCCCATTGTTTTATTTTCCCAAACAAAAGTCGGTGGTATCGTCGTTGACGATTCGGGTGACCCTATAGCCTTTGCCAATATTATTTTTAAGGATGCCTCTGAGGGTACCATCACCAATGATAATGGGCGGTTTTATTTTGAATCGGATAATACCTTTGACGCCATTATGGTTTCCTACATTGGATATGAAACCAAGGAAGTTTCCCTCTCTGGCAGGGTCAACTATAATTTGGAAATTGTGTTGTCAGCATCTGCCGAACAGCTCGATGAGGTGGTAGTTTATACTGGGAAGCAATCCAAAAAGAACAATCCAGCAGTAGAAATCCTAAAGAAAATATGGGCCAAAAAGCGCATCAACGGTTTGCGGCAGTTCAAAAGTTACCAGTATGACAAATACGAAAAGGTAGAGTTTGACCTGAACACCATTGACAGTGCGCTTATCAAAAGCAAGCTTTTTAAGGGATTGGAATTTATGTTCGATAATCTCGACACTTCGCGAATCACGGGCAAGACCTATCTGCCCATGTTTTTGAACGAAGTGTTTTCAAAGGTTTATGGCGACAACCGCTATGAATTGGAAAAAGAAGACGTGCTGGGCAATAAAAGCTCAGGTTTTTCGGGCAATCAGGCGATTACCGCTTTTGTTGAAGATTTGTATTCCGATTACGATATCTACAACAACTATCTCAAGTTTTTTGACAAGAGTTTTACGAGTCCGCTTTCCCGAACCGGGGTTGATGTGTACAACTATGTGCTATCTGATAGTACGTTCATTGATGACAAATGGTGTTATAACATCATTTATTATCCAAGGCGGAAAAACGAACTGACCTTCAAAGGTGATTTTTGGGTGAACGATACCACCTTTGCAGTGAAGAAAATCAATATGGAAGTCACCAAAAGTGCCAACATCAACTGGGTGAAAGAAATCTATATTGAGCAGGATTTTGAGGTGGTCAACGATTCGGTGTTTTTGTTGAAGCGTGATTACATGCTCAGTGATTTTGCCTTTTCAAAGAAGGAAGAATCCCGTGGGGTCTACGGCAAGCGTACCACGGTGTATGACAATTATGTGTTTGATTTGGATAAGCCCATTGAATTCTATGAAGCCGAAGCTGACCCCTACGATCTGAGGGTTTTTGATCGTGACAGCTTGTTTTGGAAAAATGCCCGTTTAGAAAGTCTCAATGAAGATGAATCCGGAATTTTCAAATTGTTGGATACGCTTAAAACGGTTCCTAAGTTCCGCACCTATTATGATTTGGTCAGTATTTTAGGCTCTGGCTACGTTGAAATTGATAAATGGAATATTGACATTGGCGATATCTACAGCACTTTTGGCATCAATGACGCTGAGGGCATTCGGGTGCGTGGCGGTGCACGCACCTATTTTGGGCAAAATGACCCTTGGCGATTAGAAGGCTACATGGCCTATGGTTTTGACGATAAAAAGTTCAAACATGGCTTTTCGGCCAAGTTTTTGTTGGATAGAAAAAGCCGCTTGATTCTGTCTGGCGGGCATCGCCGTGATGTAGAGCAGTTGGGGTTGAGCCTGACGGCCACGAACGATGTTTTGGGGCGTAGCATTGCTTCATCATCCTTGGTTTCGGTTGGGGCCAACAATCGATTGAGCAATATCAACCTGTCGACATTTAGTGTGGAAATGGAACCCATTCAAAATTTTAGGATACGACTGGGCAGCTCATTCAGAACCTTGAGTTCAGCTTTGCCAGAAGATTTTAGTCTAGAGTACATCGACCCAAGTTCACCAACAGGCATATCTGCCGAAGTCAAGCAGTTTGATATCAACACTACATTGATTTTTACCCCGGGCAAGCGTACGATTGGCTATGGGGTAGAACGGCGTGATGTCAATGAAGATTACAGTACGCTGCTTTTGAATTACACCGCGGGGATCAGTGGTTTTTTAGAAAGTGATTTTGACTACCAACGATTGCAATTTTCATATACCCAACCTTGGCAGATTGGTGGCTTTGGCCGCTTGTTGAGCACTGTGGAATTGGGCAGAACCTTTGGCGAAGTGCCTTTAGGGTTGTTGAGCGTGATTCCGGGCAACCAGACCGTGTTTTCGTTGTACAACACTTTTCCCAACCTTGATTTTTATGAGTTTGTGACCGATACCTATGCCACGGTACATTTAGAGCACAATTTTAATGGCCGTATTTTTTCGCGTATTCCATTTTTACGCAAGTTGAACCTCCGTGAGATTGTGGGGCTTCGAGGGGCGTGGGGTTCTTTATCCGACGAAAACATTGCCTTAAGCTCGCCGACCAACATCCCGTTGATTGCCCCCGATGACCAGATTTATTGGGAATATTCCTTCGGAATTGGCAACATCTTTAAAATTTTCAGGATCGATTTCAACTTCCGTGGCAATTATTTAGACAATCCCAACGCACGGCCCTTTGGCGTGACCGGAAGTTTTGGGTTTAGCTTTTAATTTGATGACCGAGGACGGGAAACAAAAGACGACAGAGTTTATGGGTTTAGCAGTTTAAAAGTTTAACAAAGTATTCAGCAAACATCTGAGAGCCTTCATACAATTCTGCGGAACAGTTTTAAAACGCAGATTCAAATCAAACTCAAACACTAGTTTCAAATACTAATTCAATTAGTGACCATTCGTGTAATTCGTATCCATTTGAAGTGTGAAATTAGAATTGTAAATGGTACATGACGAAAAGCTAATTGTCAAGAAGTTCATTAGCATATAGGTTGAAGAGTATAATCGATAATTACTCTGCAAATCTCAGTGAGCCTTCGCGTAACTCTGTGGAACAGCTCAAAAGCTCAAAACTTGAGCACCAAATTCGAAAAGCAATTCGTGAGAATTAGTGAAATTCGTGTCCACAATAAAAGAATGAAAGGCAAACATCACACATCGAACATCCAACATCCCTTTCCAATTTCACATTCCCTTAACCTGTAAACCGCATAATAGCAGTACTTTTGCACGACATTTAAAAAACTGATATGGCCAAGAATGACGAAGTCACATTTGACGTGTTGATTGAGATTCCCAAGGGAAGTCGTAACAAATATGAATACGATTTCACACTACATAAAATACGATTTGACAGAACCTTGTTCTCATCGATGATGTATCCTGGCGATTATGGCTTTGTGCCCGAGACCTTGGCCCTTGATTCCGACCCGTTGGATGTGCTCGTTTTGGGTACCGAACCCACCTATCCCATGGTGGTGATGGAGGTGCGGCCCATTGGTGTTTTCCACATGACCGATGAAAAAGGTCCTGATGAAAAGATTATCTGTGTGCCCGTCAATGATCCTATTTGGAGCAAGAATACCGATATCAGCGACCTAAATCCACATCGATTAAAAGAGATTGAGCATTTCTTTCAGGTCTATAAGGATTTGGAGGAAAAAAAGGTCGATACCGGTGGTTGGAGCAATGCCGAAAAAGCCAAGGAAATTTACCGAAAGTGTGTGCAACGTTACGATGAAAGCAGCCATAAAGTAAAGCGAACGTTCATGATATAAGCTTGTGAACAAGAAATCAAAAGCCCTTTCTTTACCGAGAAAAGGGCTTTTTTTATTCTGGGCGGTTTTACTACTTTTGCGCCACTTTAAACAACTTAAAAACTTAATTTATGGAATCATTAGTTCCTTACCTATGGGGGTTTGGTATTTTGGCGCTGCTTTACGTGGCCATTAAAAATGCATGGGTCTCAAAACAGGCGGTTGGCGATGATAAAATGGCCAGAATTGCCAAGAATATTGCCGACGGTGCCATGTCTTTCCTAAAGGCTGAATACAAGATATTGGCCATCTTCGTTGTTGCCGTTGCAGTACTTCTGTTTTTCAAAGGACAGAATGAAGAAGGCTCAAACGGAATGGTCGCTGTATCCTTTATTGTAGGCGCCATTTGTTCTGCCTTGGCAGGATTTATTGGGATGAAAGTTGCAACAAAGGCCAACGTGCGTACCACAAATGCAGCTCGAACTTCATTGGGTAAAGCGCTTGAAGTGGCTTTTGCAGGGGGTTCGGTCATGGGGCTTGGTGTTGTTGGTCTCGGTGTCTTAGGTTTAAGTGGACTTTTTATGATTTATAGCGGGCAGGGCTGGTCGTTGACCGAAGTCTTGAACGTACTTTCAGGCTTCTCATTGGGCGCATCATCCATCGCACTTTTTGCACGTGTGGGCGGCGGTATCTATACCAAAGCTGCTGATGTTGGTGCGGACCTTGTAGGTAAGGTTGAGGCTGGTATTCCTGAAGATCACCCATTGAACCCTGCGACCATCGCAGATAATGTGGGTGACAATGTGGGTGATGTTGCTGGTATGGGTGCTGACCTTTTTGAATCGTATGTCGGTTCAATCATCGGTACCATGGTATTGGGGGCCATTTTTGCCACCAATCCCGCTTTTGCAAATTCTTTTGATGGATTGGGAGCCGTTTATCTGCCTTTGGCATTGGCCGCAGCAGGTATTGTGATGTCCATCATCGGAACATTTTTTGTTCGTGTGAAGGATGGTGGTAATCCACAGACCGCATTGAATATCGGTGAATTCGGCTCTGCCGCCTTAATGTTGGTCGCTTCCTATTTCTTGATTACCATGATGTTGCCAGAATCTTGGGTCGATGGCGGAAAAGAATACACTTCCATGGGCGTGTTCTGGGCCACCATTGCAGGTTTGGTTGCGGGTTTGGCCGTTGGTAAGGTAACGGAATATTATACGGGTACGGGTACCAAACCTGTAAATGCCATTGTGCGACAGTCTGAAACTGGTTCCGCTACCAATATCATCGCTGGTTTGGGTGTGGGCATGATGTCTACGATGATTCCAATCATTCTGATTGCCGCTGCTATTTTGGTATCGCACCATTTTGCAGGTTTATATGGAATTGCGATTGCTGCCGTAGGGATGTTGGCCAATACAGGAATCCAATTGGCAGTTGATGCCTACGGGCCTATTTCTGACAATGCAGGTGGTATCGCCGAAATGGCCGAACTGCCAAGCGAAGTACGTGAGCGTACCGATAAATTGGATGCTGTAGGAAACACCACTGCGGCCATTGGTAAAGGGTTTGCAATTGCCTCAGCTGCTTTGACTGCTCTGGCACTTTTTGCTGCCTTTATGAAAACTGCGGGGGTAACATCAATTGATGTGTCTCAACCCAAGATTATGGCAGGTTTATTGGTCGGGGGGATGCTTCCGTTTGTGTTCTCAGCCCTTTCGATGAATGCTGTGGGCCGTGCGGCGATGTCAATGATCGAAGAGGTACGTCGCCAGTTCAGGGATATTCCCCAATTGAAAGCTGCTTTGGAAGTCATGCGTAAATATGATTCTGATTTGTCAAAGGCCAGTGAGGCTGATATGCGCATTTTTGAAGCTGCTGACGGCGTTGCTGAATATGATAAATGTGTTGAGATTTCAACCAAAGCATCCATCCGTGAGATGGTATTGCCAGGGCTATTGGCCATCGCAGTACCTGTTGCCGTTGGTTTCTTGGGCGGTGCGAATATGTTGGGCGGTTTGTTGGCTGGTGTGACCACTGCTGGAGTTTTGATGGCGATTTTCCAATCCAATGCTGGTGGTGCTTGGGACAATGCCAAGAAGACCATTGAAAGCGAAGGCCGTAAAGGTTCCGATGCTCACAAGGCTGCCGTTGTTGGGGATACCGTTGGGGATCCCTTTAAGGATACTTCTGGACCTTCGTTGAACATCTTGCTGAAATTGATGTCTGTAGTGGCCTTGGTCATTGCACCGAGCTTGGTGAGTTTGGCACCTGCTGATGAAATGGGAATGCTGAATGATTTGGATAAGGAAGTTCGTATAGAAATGACGACAACCGATGAGGGCTATCAAGCAATGATATATACTACTTTAGAAGTAAATGGCGAGGTCAAAAAAGAAGTCCGTGAGTTTACGGGAGCAACCAAAGAAGAGGTAAAAAAAGCAGTCGCGGAATACAATAGCTCTGTAGCTGTCGAATAGCTGTCGCTGTATTGAAATATTAAAAACCATCCTGATATTTCAGGATGGTTTTTTATTTTTCTTTAAAAGCTCCCTCCCTTAGTCAAGGGGAGGTGTCATCAAATCCGCTAGAGACGGAGAAGATGACGGAGGGGTTCGCTTTTAGAACATAAATTTGCATTGAAAGCGCAAAGCACACTTCAAAAGCCTGTTATCTTTGTTTTCATGGGGCTGTTCAAAAAAGACAAACTTCAGGTCATAGGCTTTCAGAGTTATGGTACTGCTTCACGATTGTACCTTCGCGGACGAGCCCTTGAGGATGAAGAGATTGATTTGAATCAGAAAGGGCTTTTCAATCTCATCCGCAATTCTTGGAAACGTTTTGAAACCGATGAAATCAAGCATGCAGACCTTATCGTCAAATTGACGAACGGAGAAAGTCTGACCACGACCACGGATGATCATGGCTATTTTTTGTTGAATGAAAAGGTCGACGGCTTGTCAGCATTAATAAACCAAGAAGGCTGGTTGTTGGCCGAAGCCTCGTTTTCCAACATGCATTTGCATCGCGAAGTAGTGCACCAGAATCGATTTCCGATAGAAATGCTGATTCCACAAACCACCTCAGAGTTTGGGGTCATTAGTGATATTGACGATACCATTTTGCATACGGGCGTGGTTTCTTCCCTGAAATGGAAGGTGATACTCAATACCTTTCTTAAAAGTGCGACCAAGAGAAGAGCTCTTGAAGGTAGTGCCGAATTTTATCACCAATTGCATTTAGGGAAATCCGGTGAGGCGGCCAATCCTATATTTTATGTCAGCCACAGCCCATGGAATCTCTATCGCTATCTAGAACTCTTTCTGATGGCCAATAATTTTCCAAAAGGGCCGATTTTGCTGCGTCGTATGGCGAGCTTTCGTGCCAGGAAGAAGCCAGGAGAGTGGCCCCACAAATACCATGAGATTGTGAATATCTTGAAAACCTATCCTGAACTTCCGTTTATTTTAATTGGTGATAGCGGCGAAAAGGATGGTGATATTTATATAGAGGTGTCAAAAAAATTCCCAAATCGAATTAAGTCCATCTACCTTCGCAGTGTGAACGATGGCAAGAGAATAAAACGCATAGAAAATCTGTTCAAAGAATATACTGACGCTCCTTTTTTATTGGTCAATAAAACTGAGGAAGCCTATAAACATGCTAAAAAACATGGTTTTGTGCAATGAACTAAAACAGACCGTGAATCTCCGCATCAATACGGTTGATGACCTCGCCTAAATGCTCGGGTTCATCAACAAAGTTGAGCTCATCGACATTAAAAATCAATAGTTTTCCTTTTTCATACGTATTTACCCATGCCTCATAACGTTCGTTCAAACGACTCAGATAGTCAATGGAAATACTGTTTTCATAATCACGCCCACGTTTATGAATTTGGTTTACCAAATTGGGGATAGAGCTACGCAAATAAATTAAAAGGTCGGGTGGCTGCACCAAGGTTTCCATCAGTTCAAAGAGACTTTTGTAGTTGTTGAAGTCCCGATTGGTCATGAGGCCCATGGCATGTAAATTGGGGGCAAAAATATGGGCATCCTCATATATGGTTCGGTCTTGTATCACATTTTTGCCGCTCTCGCGAATCCTTAGAATTTGTCTGTACCGACTGTTCAAGAAATAAATCTGAAGATTAAAACTCCACCGCTCCATTTGGGTATAGAAATCATCGAGGTAGGGATTGTCGACCACATCCTCAAAATGCGCTTCCCATTTGTAATGTTTTGAAAGTAAGGTGGTCAGCGTGGTTTTTCCTGCTCCAATGTTTCCGGCAACCGCAATATGCATAGTAGTGGTGTGTTTAGGCTAATGTGTAAAAAGTCGGAGTTTGCAATATACAAAGTTATCCTCCATGGGTGAAAATTTTTAAACTTTTCAAATGCGATACAACCAATATTTTTGCCATTAAACTAATATCTAGGCCGCAACTTTATTTCTTTTTGCCATACTATACATTTATTCTATTTTTGGTGGCCTAACGAGGAAAGATTTGACTGATTGCAACCTCTCTGTCCTGAACTTGACTCAGGGACTAAAAATGCTAAAGCAGTTCATGCCAAGTTTGTTTTGGCATCTCTTTTAAGAGACCGAGCTTCTTTAACTATTCACGTCAGATCTTCCCAAAATAAAAAGAGATGTCATATTTATTTACTTCAGAATCTGTCAGTGAAGGACACCCTGATAAAATTGCCGATCAAATCAGTGATGCCCTATTGGATAATTTTTTGGCCTTTGACCCCGATAGCAAAGTGGCCTGTGAGACTTTGGTCACAACCGGACAAGTAGTTTTGGCAGGTGAGGTCAAAAGTGATACCTATTTGGATGTTCAGAACCTTGCCCGTAGCGTCATTAATACTATTGGTTACACTAAAGGCGAATATCAATTTAGTGGAGATTCGTGCGGTGTGATATCGCTCATTCACGAACAATCACAAGATATCAATCAAGGGGTAGATAGGGCATCGAAAGAAGAACAAGGTGCAGGCGATCAGGGCATGATGTTCGGCTATGCTACCAAAGAAACCGATAACTACATGCCGTTGGCGTTGGATATTTCGCACAAGATCCTTCAGGTGTTGGCTGATTTGAGAAGGGATGGCACTCAAATTGCATACCTGAGACCTGATGCCAAGGCACAGGTGACCATAGAATACTCCGATGAAAATATTCCACAACGTATTGATACCATTGTAGTTTCAACTCAGCATGACGAATTTGATGAAGATGAGGCCATGTTGGCCAAAATCAAAAAGGATATCATCGAGATTTTAATTCCGAAAGTCAAAAGCCAGCTACCAAATAACATTCAACAGTTGTTCGATGGCAACATCAAATATCATATCAATCCGACGGGAAAGTTTGTCATCGGTGGTCCTCACGGTGATGCCGGCCTGACCGGTCGTAAAATCATTGTTGATACTTACGGTGGTAAAGGAGCGCATGGTGGTGGAGCCTTTAGTGGTAAAGATCCGAGTAAAGTAGATCGCAGTGCGGCCTATGCCGCTCGACATGCTGCCAAAAACTTGGTGGCAGCGGGTGTTGCAGATGAAATCTTGGTTCAGGTGAGTTATGCCATTGGGGTGGTGGAGCCAACTTCAATCTTTGTTGATACTTTCGGTACTGCCAAAGTGGATTTGTCTGATGGCGAGATTGCCAAAAAAGTCAAGGAACTGTTTGATATGCGACCTTATTCCATTGAAAAAAGACTAAAACTTAGAAATCCAATTTATTCAGAAACCGCTGCTTACGGTCATTTTGGAAAAGAATCACAATCGGTAAGCAAAGTCTTTGAATCGCCTTACAATGGCCGAATCGAAAAAGAAGTGGAGCTTTTCACTTGGGAGAAGTTGGATATGGTTGATGAAGTGAAGGCGGCTTTTGGAATACTATAAAAAATTCCTTTCCCTGGATAGGGAAAGGTGCCCTGTCTGCCAATGGCAGACAGGGCGGAAAGGGTTGATTTACTTACGGTTGTCTTCAATCCCCTCCGTTTCCGTCTTTCAGACGAAACCACCTCCCCTTAACCAAGGGGAGGAGCTTTTAATTATCCCTTTCAAGGGACAGTCCGCCAAAGGCGACAGAGGGTGTTTTTATGGGAATTCTTCGTAGTTTTATTTCCATCAAAAAACTACCTAATGAAAACCTTATTTCGCATTTCCCTTTTTCTATTTCTGATTTCTTTTTCATTCCAATCCTGTAAAAAAACAGTCAAAAAAGAGACTGTTGAAGAAAACTACGTTGCCGATAACTATACCAAGCAAGAGGTTGATATTGCGATGCGCGATGGGGTAAAACTGCATACCACGATTTATTCCCCAAAGGATACTTCCAAAGAATATCCCATCATCATGCAGCGTACCCCGTACAGCTCTAGACCGTATGGTGAGGGGCAGTTTCGAGAACAAATAAGCCCCAATGTGAGCATGATGAAAGAGGGCTACATTGTGGTCTATCAAGATGTGCGCGGTCGATGGATGAGCGAAGGGCATTATGAGAATATGCGGGCCTACATCCCCAATAAAACTTCTGATCAACAGGTAGATGAAAGTTCGGATACCTATGATACCATCGACTGGTTGGTCAACAATGTGGAGAGCAACAATGGTCGTGTGGGGCTTTGGGGCATTTCATACCCTGGATTTTACGCCACGTACGGAACCATTGATCCACATCCTGCTTTAAAAGCCTCCTCGCCGCAAGCCTGTATCGGGGATTTCTTTTTTGATGATTTTCACCATAACGGTGCCTATTTGTTGAGTTATTTTCGGGCAACCTCCCTTTTTGGCACTCCCAGGCCAAACGGCGACCAGCCTGTGGACACGGCTTGGTACGAGCTACCCGATATCGGTACCGAAGACCAGTATCAATTCTTTCTGGATGCAGGTCCGCTCAAAAATTTGAACCACTTTTTTGAGTATGAAACTCCAGATGATACGAGGCTGGTTGCCGATAATATGACCGATGATTTCTTTTGGAATGAATTGAAAGAGCACCCCAATTACGATGAACTTTGGCAAAGCCGAGGACTGATCCAGCATTTGGATGAGACCGAACCCCATGTCGCCACCATGATTGTGGGCGGTTGGTTCGATGCCGAAGACCTTTATGGCCCGTTGGAAACCTACAAGAACATCGAAAAATACAACGAGGGAGCTTATAATACGATGGTTTTTGGCCCTTGGGACCATGGCCGTTGGGCACGACGGAGTGAGCGCAATCTGGTGGGCAACTATTATTTTGGGGATTCCATCTCCAATTTTTATCAGGATAAGATTGAGAGCAAGTTTTTCAATCATTTTTTAAAGGGTGAAGGAGACGGCAAAACTGGCCTTCCCGAAGCCTATGTTTTTGATTCAGGGCGAAAGGAATGGAGCGAGTTGCCTGCATGGCCACCAAAAGATGCTGAGAAAAAGATCATGTATCTTTCTGATGACCAAGAGTTGACCGAAGAACCAAAAAATATTACTGAAATCAAATTTATCAGCGATGTCGACAAACCCGTACCCTATTCAGAGGACATCAAATCGGTCTTTACGCCGAGAAAGTATATGACCGACGATCAACGCTTCGCTGCCCGGCGCGCTGATGTTTTGGTTTTTGAAACGGACGAGCTGACCGAAGATTTGACCTTGGCCGGCCCTATCATGGCCAACCTAAAAGTGGCCACCACGGGTACAGCAGCAGATTGGATTGTAAAAATCATTGATGTGCATCCCGACGATGTCGAGACCAACGAAGAAATGCAAGACCATTTGAAAATGAGCAATTATCATCTGATGGTGCGGAGCGAGGTGCTGCGAGGACGTTTTCGAAATAGTTTTTCAAATCCAGAACCATTTACACCAAATAAAAAGACAGACGTGAACATTAAGCTGCAAGATGTGTTCCACACGTTCAAAAAAGGGCATAAGCTTCAGGTTCAGGTACAGAGCACCTGGTTTCCGTTGATTGACTTGAATCCGCAGACCTATGTGGAGAATATTTTTAAAGCGGATGAAGCGGATTTTCAAACACAGACCCATACGGTGTTCACCGATTCGAGTTTGGAGTTTTCGGTATTAAAATAAATTGTCCCCTTGAGGGGACTTTAGGGGTGTTTTTTACAGCAATTTATTTCTTGAGAGAAGTTTTGGTTAGTAAACTGAAAAAAGATTTCTCAATCTTTTGTTTTTGGTGAACTTATTTCGAAATGACTAGTCAGACTCAAGTATCATTTCATACGAATGTGAGAAATCTGAAATCCACTAGGAAATCGTGAAATTTTCCAAAATCATTAGGATAATCCGAAATTCTGCCGTTATATTTGTTTCAGAATGTCTTTTAAGACAAATTCTAAGAAGTTCAAACACGTATTGACGAGTTATCAAGAAAGGTGGAGGGAATAGACCCTTTGAAGCCTTAGCAACCTGCCGCCCCCTGCGGAAAAGGTGCTACATTCTATCCCGCAAGTGTGGGAAAAGATAGCAACCATCGAACCATTTCGATTTTTCACTTTCTTATAACTTTTTGATTAGGTCATCCACAATGGCGGAGTGACTTCGTGTTTTTTTATTCCCGTCCCGATAGCTATCGGGAGTGGGAATCCAAATTGTTCAACAACAAAAATTAGAAAACATGAGCGAGCAAAATCAAAATTTTTCAAAAGCGACCAATGCCCTGCATGCGGGGCACGATGTAACTGTAAACGGTGGTACCAGGGCAGTGCCCATTTATCAATCCACGGCTTACGTGTTCAACGATGCCGACCATGCGGCCAATCTATTTTCACTGGCGGAGTTTGGCAACATCTACACCCGAATCAACAATCCGACCAATGATATTCTGGAGCAGCGTTTGGCAGCTCTTGAAGGTGGAATCGCCTCAGTGGTAACCGCTTCGGGTACCGCAGCTTTGAATACCACACTTTTGGTGCTGTTAAAGGCTGGTGACCATATTGTTTCTTCGAACAGTCTCTATGGCGGCACCTATAATTTATTGAGCGTTACACTACCGAGATTGGGCATCACCACCACCTTTGTTGACCCAACTGACCCTGCCAATTTTGGTAAGGCGGTTCAAGAAAATACACGTGCCATTTTTGTGGAGTCCATTGGAAATCCCAAATTGGATGTGCTCGATTTAAAAGCAATTTCATCCGAGGCCAAAAAAGCGAAAGTACCGTTTATTGTAGATAATACCGTGGCTTCCCCTGCACTCTTGAACCCGATAGAGCATGGGGCAAATATTGTCATCCATTCCCTCACCAAATACATCAATGGTAACGGTACGGCCTTGGGCGGTGCCATTATTGATGCGGGAACCTTCGATTGGGCCAATGGTAAGTTTCCAGAATTCACCGAACCCTCACCTGGCTATCATGGTCTGGTCTATCATGAGGCATTGGGTCCGGCAGCCTTTATCGCCAAAGTACGTATTGAGGGCTTACGCGACCATGGCGCCTGTTTGAGTCCGTTCAATGCCTTTCAAATCATTCAGGGATTGGAAACTTTGGAAGTGCGCATGAAAAAGCACAGTGAGAACGCATTGGCCTTGGCCGAATGGCTTCAAGAACGTGACGAAGTGACTTGGGTAAACTATCCTGGATTGAAAACAAGCAAGTTTAAGGCCCAAGCCGATGCCTATTTGCCAAAGGGTCAGAGCAGCATCGTGACCTTTGGGGTCAAGGGTGGCTTTGAATCTGCTAAAAAGATTGCCGATGAAACCAAAATTTTCTCTTTGTTGGCAAACATTGGCGATACCAAGTCGCTGATCATACATCCAGCAAGTACCACCCACCAACAGTTGAGCGATGAATCGCAAGAAGCAACGGGAGTAACCAAAGATTTGATTCGCCTTTCCGTTGGATTGGAAGATTTAAAAGACTTAAAAGCTGATTTAGAAGCCGCCTTTGCGACGATTGACAAATCAGTATTGGCATAAAAAGCAAAAAGTAATAGCTCCTCCCCTTAGATGAGGGGAGGTGGCATTCCGTGAAAACGGAATGACGGAGGGTTTGAGAAAAATTTAAAACTCCCCGATTCCGCAAAGCGGAATCACCCCTCTTTAGACAAAGAGGGGAGCTAAATAAAAAATACATGCTCCAAAAAATTAAAATACCAAACTACACGACCCTGAGCGGAGTGGTTCAAGACCTACAGTTATCCTATGAGGTTTTTGGGCAACAACTGCATACCGCCCCCATAGTTTTGGTCAACCATGCCTTGACGGGCAACTCCAATGTGGCTGGTGAGAATGGTTGGTGGACCGATTTGATTGGGGAGGGCAAGTGTATCGACACCCAAAAGTTCACCATTTTGGCCTTCAACATTCCAGGGAATGGCTATGATGGTTTTGTTATCGACAATTACAAGGATTTTGTAGCGGGGGATGTGGCCCGTATTTTCTTGAAGGGTCTAAAGGAGTTAAAAATAAGTCGGCTTTTTGTCATCATCGGCGGTTCGCTGGGCGGTGGTGTCGCTTGGGAAATGGCGGCTTACAATCCCGATATTACAGAACACTTGATTCCCGTTGCTTCGGATTGGAAATCCACCGATTGGCTTATCGCCAACTGCCAGATACAGGAGCAGATTTTGAACAATTCGAGCCAGCCCGTGCACGATGCCCGTATGCATGCCATGCTGTGTTACCGTACTCCTGAATCCTTTAAAGAGCGGTTCAAGCGCAGCACAAACGAAGAGCTGAATGTTTTTAATGTGGAAAGCTGGTTGATGCACCACGGAAAAAAGTTACAGGAACGTTTTCAGCTTTCAGCCTACAAGTTGATGAACCAACTGCTCAAAACCATCGATATTGCCCGTAATGGAGATGAGGCCTTTGAACGATTGCGTCAAAGTGATTTGAAAATCCATATCATCGGGGTGAATTCCGACCTCTTTTTTACTGCGGCCGAGAATAAGGAAACCCATAAAAGGTTGGCACAGGCCAACAGCAATGTTACCTACGGTGAAGTGCAATCCCTGCATGGCCATGATGCCTTTTTGATGGAGTTTCGGCAATTGGAAAACCTGCTGAAAGACATTTTTCCTCAAAAGGGTAAAAAGCAGGGACTCAAGATTTTAAAGTTTGGCGGAAAATCTTTGGGCAATGGCCATGGCTTGGAACGTGTTTTGGATATCATTTCAAAAAAGGCCCGGAATGGCGAAAGAATAGCCGTGGTACTCTCTGCACGCGAAAAGGCTACCGACACTTTGGAAAAAATGCTTGCCAAGGCTGCCGAGGGTGAAGCGTATCAAGATGATGTGGACGCCTTCACGGCCTACCAGACCGAAGATTTTCACACGACCGATTTTTCCAGTGAAATACAACAGGTCGCCAAAAAATTGGAAGGTGTTTCTTTGGTCGGTGACTACAGTGCCAAGACCAAGGATGAATTTTTAGCTTTCGGAGAACTCATCTCCAGCAAATTGGTTGTTCAATTATTGAAGGAAAGGGGTATAAAAGCGCAGTTTTTTGATGCCCGTGAATTGATAAAGACCGATGATGGTTTTGGCAATGCCAAGGTAGATGAAATCCAATCCAAGAAAAATGTACTGCAAAAATTCTCTAGGTTGGAAACTGATATGATTCCCGTGGTAACGGGTTTTATCGCCTCTAACCAAAAAGGGGAGACCACCACTTTGGGTAGAAATGGTAGTAATTATACCGCAGCTTTACTGGCCAATTTTCTGGATGCCGAAGAGATGCTCAACTATACCCATGTCGATGGAATTTTTACGGCCAATCCCGATTACGTATCCGATGCCAGAATCATTGAAAACCTGTCCTATGCCGAAGCGAACGAGCTGGCTAATTTTGGGGCAAAGGTCTTGCATGCCAAAACCATCATCCCATTGATTGAAAAAAATATTCCGTTGCGAATTCTGAACACGTTCAACGAAGATTCCAAAGGCACTTTGATAAGCTCCAAGACCAATAAAGAGGGCATTAAATCACTTTCTGTCATTGAAAATGTGGCTTTGGTGAATTTGGAAGGCAGGGGTCTTTTGGGAAAAGTGGGCGTTGATGCCCGAATTTTTAACACTTTGGGACGACACAACATCAATGTGGGCATTATTTCACAAGGTTCTTCAGAACGTGGTATTGGCATGGTGGTGGATGCGGATAGGGCTACCGAAGCCAAAAAAGCATTGCAAGATGAATTTGCAAAAGATTATTCCGAAAAGGATGTGAACACCATCACTGTGAACAAAAATGTTGCTGTGATTTCGGTGATTGGGCAAGATATGAGCACCTTTCACCACCCCTTCAATGCATTGATAAAGAACGGAATAGTGCCATTGCTGTTCAACAACACCATTTCAGGAAAGAATATCAGTCTTGTGGTTAATAGTGCAGATTTAAACAAGGCCCTCAATGTGATGCACGGTCAGATTTTTGGTATTGACAAGAAGGTGAACGTGGCCATTTTCGGCCATGGCAACGTAGGCGGAACCTTGGTGGACCAAATGCTAAAAAGCCATAAAAAAATAGCCAAGCGTAAGGGAATTGACCTCAATATTTTTGCAGTGGCGAATTCAAGAAAACTGGTACTGAACGCGAAGGGCATCGGCAAAAATTGGCGACAAGCTATCGAGAAAAATGGAAAGCCCTACAAAGTTTCCGATGTGGGCAATTTTGCCAAAGCACATCATCTGGGCAATCTGATTGCTGTTGACAATACTGCCAACACCGATTTCGTGAACCACTATTTTGATTTGATTGCCTCGGGATTCGATTTGGTCTCTTCAAATAAAATCGCCAATACCTTGAACTTCGATTATTATGAATTGGTACGCGATGCGTTGGACAAAAATCAAAAACAGTACCTCTATGAGACCAATGTAGGCGCGGGTTTGCCATTGATTGATACTATCAAGCTGTTACACCTGTCGGGGGAAAACATTACCAGAATCAAAGGGGTGTTTTCAGGGTCGCTGAGCTATATTTTCAATATATTTTCTGAATCTGAACGGTCTTTTTCTGAAATTGTGCGTGAAGCTATGGAAAATGGCTACACCGAACCTGACCCCCGCGAAGATTTATCAGGAAACGATGTGGGCAGGAAATTGCTCATCCTCGCCCGTGAATTGGATTTACGGAATGAGCTCAGCGATATTTCCATTGAAAATTTGATTCCGAAGGAGTTGGAAACCATTTCAAAAGTGCAGTTTTTGAACAGTTTGGAGCAGTTGGATGAAAAATTCCAGCAGATAAAGGAAGAACAAAAACCCGACCATGTACTCCGATATGTTGGCGATTTGCATGGCGATTTACAACAGGATAAAGGTGTTTTGGATGTAAAATTGATTTCTGTTCCTAAAACAAGTGCGTTGGGGCAAGTATCTGGTTCGGATTCCATTATCGAGATTTACACAGAATCCTATGGTGAAAAACCGATTGTGATACAAGGGGCAGGAGCAGGGGCCGCCGTCACCGCAAGAGGTGTTTTTGGGGATATTCTACGGATTGCAGAGAAACTGTAGGAGTTTAGATTTTAGAATTACGAGTGTAGAACCACATATAGCTAATAGCATAAAGCGTACAGCTAATCATGAAAAAACCTGAAACCACAAACCATAAACAAGAAACCGAAAACCGAAGGTTTGAGACCAATGCCATCAGAAACCAGCTGGAACGCACCCAATATTTGGAGCATTCGAGTCCCATGTTTTTGACCTCCAGTTATGTGTTTGAAGATGCAGAGGACATGCGGGCCTCATTTGCTGAGGAAAAAGAACGGAATGTGTATTCACGGTATTCCAATCCGAATACATCCGAGTTTGTGGAAAAAGTCTGCGAAATGGAAGGGGCCGAAGCAGGCTTTGCTTTCGCCTCGGGTATGGCAGCCGTCTTTTCAACCTTTGCGGC
This sequence comes from Allomuricauda sp. d1, assembly GCF_039592695.1. Taxonomy (NCBI): domain Bacteria; kingdom Pseudomonadati; phylum Bacteroidota; class Flavobacteriia; order Flavobacteriales; family Flavobacteriaceae; genus Allomuricauda; species Allomuricauda sp. d1. The sequence goes on from NZ_JBBUTK010000002.1 coordinate 811,946, forward strand.
ATTATTGAACAGTGGTGACCATATTTTAAGTGCGCGCAGTGTTTTTGGTTCGACCCACAGTCTGTACACTAATTTTTTCCCTAAATGGAATATTGAGACCTCCTTTTTTGAGGTTGATGATTTGGAAGGACTGGAAGCTACAATTCAACCAAACACCAAAATTATCTATGCCGAATCACCGACCAACCCCGGGGTAGATGTACTCGATTTGGAAGCGTTGGGAAGCATCGCAAAAAAGCACAACCTGATTTTTATTGTCGACAACTGTTTTGCATCCCCCTATTTACAGCAGCCCATTAAGTTTGGAGCCGATTTGGTCATCCATTCCGGTACCAAATTAATGGATGGCCAAGGAAGGGTTTTGGCAGGAGTGACAGTTGGAAAAGCTGATATGATTGAAAAGATCTATCGCTTTTCACGAATCACAGGCCCAGCATTGTCCCCATTCAACGCATGGGTACTCTCAAAAAGCTTGGAAACCTTGGCTGTTCGGATAGATAGACATTGTGAAAACGCATTAAAATTAGCCGAATTTTTGGAAAATCATCCGAAAGTGAATTGGGTAAAATACCCTTTTTTGAAATCCCATCCAAAATACGAACTGGCCAAAAAACAGATGAAAGCGGGAGGCTGTGTGGTTGCCTTTGAGGTCAATGGCGGACTGCAAGCAGGCCGTAAATTCTTCGATTCTATTAAACTATTATCACTTTCAGCCAATTTGGGTGATTCAAGAAGTATCGTGACCCACCCGGCATCAACAACCCATAGTAAACTTTCCGAAGAAGAACGAAAAAAAGTTGGCATCACCGATGGTATGGTTCGGGTATCGGTTGGTCTGGAGCATATTAATGATATTATCGCCGATATATCACAAGCGTTAGAATAAGATTCAATTTAACTAGATGCCAACTGCTACAAGTGGGCCATTAAAACTTTACTTCTCGACTTGTTTCGCAAGGATCGAAGTCCTCTTTCACGTATTTGTCTTACGCGTTCTCGGGTAAGGTCAAAAATATCACTGATTTGCGAGAGGCTCATTGCAGGTTCATTACCAAGACCGTAGTATAGCTCGATGACTTGACGTTGTCTTATAGGTATTGTATCTAGAACATTGTTGATGTCTGTAGAAAGTGATTCCCGCATCATTTCTTTATCAGGACTGGTTGATTCTTTTGATATCAAAACATTTTGCAATGTTGAGGTTTCACCTTCTTTCAGCGGAGCATCCAATGAAAGGGAACGCCCTGAATTTTTCATGACACTTTTTACCTTGTTTTCGGTTATGTCAAGTTCGTTGGCTATTTCACTAGCGCTTGGCGGTCTTTGAAATTTTTGCTCAAGACCCGCATAAACCTTATAGATTTTTCGGTTGGTGGCAATCTTGTTTTGGGGTAGTCGTATTGTTTTTCCTCTATTGGCGATAGCCTGCATCATTGATTGCCGTATCCACCAAACTGCATAAGAAATGAATTTGAAGCCTCTGGTTTCATCAAAGCGTTTGGCAGCCTTTATCAAGCCTACATTTCCCTCATTGATAAGATCTGAAAGTTTTAGCCCCCTGTTTTGATACTGCTTAGCTGCTGAAACCACAAATCGTAAATTGGCATTGACCAGTTTATCAAGGGCTTTTTGATCACCTTTTTTGATTCGGTGGGCTAGTTCTACTTCTTCTTCTGCGGTAATAAGATCAATTTTACTGATTTCTTGAAAATATTTTTCTAGAGATTTTGTATCCCTATTAGTAACCTGTCTAGTAATCTTAAGTTGTCGCATACATTGATTTTGAAGTGAATAAAATAAAATACCCTTTTTTATCAGAAAAACAAAAAAATCATCAAAACTCCCCGTTTTTTACCTTTTTTTGGCCAAAAAGAAGCAAAAAAGCCCAAAATCAATCGATTTTAGGCTTTTTTATGAATAAAGCTTTTTTTGGTTATCCCACCAACGGTGGCCTGTCTGAAATGAACGGCTGGTGATAATACCTTCTGCCCGTAGCTTTGTAGAGAGCATTCGCCAAGGCACCCATGATGGGAGGAAATGGCGGCTCGCCCATACCCGTGGGGTCGATACCATTGTCCACAAAATGGGTCTCGATCTCTTTTGGCGCTTCGCTATGGCGAATCAGACGGTAACGATCAAAATTGGTTTGTTCGGGCGCACCATCTTTAAACGTAAGGGCACTGTACATCGCATGGCCGATACCATCAACGACCCCACCTTCGGCCATATTGGCGGCCGCATCGGGATTGATGACGATACCACAATCAATGGCGGAAGTTACCTTTTGAACGGTAGGGCTTCCATTCTCCATGACCATATCCAATACTTGGGCCACATAGCTGTTATGGCAAAAATAGGCCGATACGCCTCGGTGCACGCCATCCCGGTGCTGTCCCCAATTGGCTTTTTCACGTACCAATTTCAAAACTCCGGCATATCGGGCGGCTTCGTAATCATTGATTTCTGGGTTGCCTACGGGATTTTCCTCCGCGCGTTTTAATAATTCTAATCTAAAATCAATGGGATCTTTGCCCATCTCTTCGGCCACTTCGTCTAAAAACGATTGTTCGGCCCCTGCTATAAAATTGGAACGCGGAGCACGGAATGCCCCCGTTGTGATGTTCGAGTCAATTGTATAATCCTCTGCTAAATAGTTTTCAATAGCTCCCGCTGGAAAGCGATTCGCAAAGAGCGGACTTTCGGGCACGCCCCCTGCTTTCACATGAAAGGCGACCAAGTTGTTGTTTTCGTCCAGCGCAGCGCGATAGGTGGCGTAGTAGGAGGGGCGATAGGTGCCCTGTGAGATATCATCTTCACGGCTGTACACCAACTTCACCGGAGCTTTCATCCGCTGAGAGATCACGGCTGCCTCGACCATAAAATGGCCATAGAGCCTACGGCCGAAGCCACCTCCTTGACGGGTCATTTGAATATCTACTTGCTCCAGGGACAATCCCAAGCGTTCCGCGATGGCGGGCTCCATCCACTCCGGCGTCTGGGTGGGGCCCAATAGCTCTGCGTGGTCTTCGGTGACGTTGGCAAAGAAATTCATGGGCTCCATGGTATTGTGCGCCAAAAACGGACAACTATAGCTTCTTTCGATTATTTTGGCCGCACTGGCAAAAGCCGCCTCGGGGTTGCCGTCTTTACGGGCCACTTTTCCCTGACCGGAATTTTGTTCCTTCAATTTCGCGTTATGGGTATCTGAATTTTCCATGCCGGCAGGGTAGTTCACCTTGGTATCATTGCCGAACAGACTCATGTTCATAACCGTATCAGGGGTTTGTTCCCATTCAATCCTTAGCGCTTTTTTTGCCTGCATCACTTGCCAAGTGGTTTCGCCGATCACAGCAACCAGTTCGTTGAACGCCGTATTGTGAAAGGCAGACCTTTTAAAATCGTCATCATATAAGGTTATGGAAAACACATCCTTAATGCCGGGCATTTGTTTGGCCTCCGCCGCATCGAATGATTTAAGCCGCATGCCAAATGCGGGTGGATGGGCTATGGATGCAATCAACATCCCTTCACGTTGCACATCGATACCGTACAAAGGTTGGCCGGTAACGATTTTTCTTCCATCCACGTTTTTACGGGACGTGCCAATAATGGAAAACTCCGAACGGTCTTTCAATGCAACTTCCTCGGGAACTTCCATGGCTGATGCCGCTGATGCCATTTCGCCATACCCCGCGGAATTGCCACTGGCCTCATGGCTGAGCACCCCTGCCACGGCGATGATTTCACCAACGGGCACTTGCCAAGCTTGTGCGGCAGCCTCCTTTAGCATCTGACGTGCGGTGGCCCCGGCCATACGTAGCGGTTCCCAAGAGTTCATGATAGACCGGCTTCCTCCGGCCACCTGCCAACTATATAAATTGGTGTTGAGAGGGGCCTGTTCTACGATAACGTCTTTCCAGTCAATTTCCAGTTCATCCGCCAAAATCATGGGCATGGAAGTTTTTACATTCTGGCCAATCTCTGGGTTGGGCGACATAATGGTCACCACTCCATTGTCGCCAATTTTGAGATAGCCGTTGATTTCATACCACTCTTCGGGCATTTCAATTTGTTCAACGTGTTCAACGGCAACCGCTTCTTCGGCCTTTGGTTTGCAAGAATTCAAAAAGTTGAAACCGAGTACGAGTCCGCCCCCGGCCAAACTGGTGTTTTTGATGAAAGCCCTTCTTCCTATCTGTGTTTTTACGAGTGTCATGGTGTTTTCTTTAGGATGGATTTGCATTCGTTTCAGCAGCCAATTTCACCGCTTTTTTGATGCGGGTGTAGGTACCGCAACGGCAGATGTTGCCGTTCATAGCGGTTTCGATTTCAGCATCCGAAGGATTCGGATTTTGTTTCAACAATGCCGAAGCGCTCATGATCTGTCCCGCTTGACAGTAGCCACATTGCGGCACATCAACTTCCAACCAAGCTTTTTGCACCGGATGGGTGCCGTGTTCGGATAGCCCCTCGATAGTGGTGATGCTTTTGTCACCGACCGCCGATACGGGCAATTGGCACGACCTTGTCGCAGTATCTTCCAAATGGATGGTACAGGCACCGCATTGTGCGATACCGCAGCCATATTTAGTTCCGACCATACTTAAATGGTCACGCAGTACCCAGAGCATGGGTGTTGACGGGTCAACGTCTACCTCGTGGGATTTTCCGTTGATGTTGAGTGTATAATTTGCCATGATAGTTTTTGATTGCTTTGAAATTACAAAATATTTCCCCTTGAAATATTTAGAAACAGTTTGAATTACAGCAATAATATTTTGCTATTGGCATCAACCATGTATTCAATCGATAGGGCATTTTTTGGCTATATTTAGCAAATGCTTTCCAAAAAAACAAAATACGGACTCAAGGCCCTGGCTTATCTGGCCTCACAAGAAAATCGCGAACCCGTTCAGATTGCTGAGATTGCCAAACACGAGAACATTTCGCAAAAATTTCTGGAAAGTATTTTGTTGACCCTTAGGCGCAATGGTTTTCTGGGCTCTAAAAAAGGAAAGGGCGGGGGATACTACCTTATAAAAGAACCAAATGAAATTCTCATGACTGCTGTGATGCGAGTTCTCGAAGGGCCGATTGCCATGGTACCCTGTGTGAGCCTTAATTTTTATGAAAAGTGCGACGATTGCCCTGATGAAAATGAATGTTCCGTCAACAAGTTGATGCTCAAAGTGCGCGATGCCAATCTAGAAGTGTACCGTAACAATACCCTTAAAGACTTAATTTCTTAGAAACTTCTGCACGATTAGCTACGAATTTCTCAAACTCTACCGTCAAATTTTAAAAATCTATAAAAACTATAGGGTATTAGGAAATTTATTGAAGTTTTAACGAACCAATTTGGTGAAATGGATTATGTTTGTATTTCCTACTAAATCTATAGGATATAAAATTATGATTGCAGACCAACTTATCATAAGCTCCCAAAAGGAAAAATCCACATACACCAAAGACAAATATTCTGAAAGCCCTAAGCGTAGTATAGTGAAATCTATCAGCTGGCGGGTCATTGGCACGTTGGACACCATCATCATCTCATGGGTCATTACGGGTACTTTGACCTTGGCGTTCTCCATAGGCGTGGTTGAATTGGTGACCAAGATGGTGCTCTATTTTTTTCATGAGCGTATTTGGAATAATATAAAATGGGGCAAATAACCAAAGTTATGTCAGAAGAGCAATTGCCAAAATGGAACGCCCAATTAAAGGGCATACCACCCCAAGAAATTATCGCATGGGCCATACAACATGGAAATAAACCCGTGGTAACCACCAATTTCAGGCCCTACGAAGTAGCTATTTTACATGCCGTTACTGATGTAAAGAAAGATATTCCTGTAATCTGGTGCGATACCGGGTACAACACACCGAATACCTATAAACATGCCGAAGAGCTCATCGATAGACTGAACCTGAACGTCGACCTTTACGTGCCCAAACAAACCTCGGCCCATCGCAATGTTGTGATGGGAATTCCACAGGTCGATGATCCGAAACACGCTGAGTTTACCGAGCAGGTAAAGCTGGAGCCTTTTAGAAGGGCCATGGCCCATCACAAACCTGATGTTTGGTTCACCAATTTACGAAAAGGGCAAACCGCACACCGAGACTCGTTGGACATTTTGAGTTTAGGAAGCGATGGGGTATTGAAGGTGAGTCCGTTTTTTTATTGGAGCGATACCCAATTGGATGCCTATTTGAAAGAATATCAATTACCGAACGAACATAACTATTTTGACCCCACCAAGGTATTGGAAAACCGGGAGTGCGGGCTGCATACTTAGTAAAGTAGGAAATACGAAATTAGAAGTACGAAATACAGAATTATAATCCTGAGAATGTCACACTGAGCGCAGTCGAAGTGAATGCGGGAATCCTTAAAATAAAAAATAATAGTTTGGATACTCTGATAGAAGAATTAAAAACGACCGAAAAAGGCTTGGCGGCCGATAGACCCACTGCCAACGCATTGGAGCATGAGGCCATCTATATTTTTCGTGAGGTGGCCGCACAGTTTGAACGGCCCGTACTGCTCTTTTCCGGTGGAAAAGACTCGATTACCTTGGTGCGATTGGCACAAAAAGCTTTTTGGCCGGCCAAGATTCCATTTGCCTTGCTACATATCGATACGGGGCACAACTTTCCGGAAACCATTGCGTTTCGTGACCGGTTGGTTGAGGAACTGGGCGTTGAATTGATTGTGCGAAATGTTCAGGATTCCATAGACCAGGGCAAAGTAGTCGAGGAGACCGGTAAATATGCCAGCCGCAACATCTTGCAGACCACCACACTGTTGGATGCCATAGAGGAGTTCAAGTTCGATGCCTGTATAGGTGGTGCCCGCCGTGACGAGGAGAAGGCCAGGGCCAAGGAACGTATCTTCTCGGTCCGTGATGATTTTGGCCAATGGGACGAAAAAAACCAACGCCCCGAACTGTTCGATATGCTGAACGGACAGATTGAGCTGGGGCAGAATGTTCGGGTGTTCCCTATCAGTAACTGGACTGAATTGGACGTTTGGAGCTACATCCAAAAAGAAAATATCGAAATCCCGTCCATCTATTTTGCACACAAACGAAACACCTTTTTGAGGGACGGACTCATCTGGTCCGCTGAGGACGAGGTCGTTTTTAGGGCAGATGAAGAAGAAGTCATGGAACGTACGGTGCGTTTCAGAACGGTAGGCGACATGAGCTGTACGGCAGCGGTCGAGTCGCATGCGGATACTATTGACAAGGTGGTTTCTGAAATAAGAAATTCCAAAATTTCGGAACGTGGCGCACGTATCGATGACAAGCGCTCCGAAGCCGCCATGGAAAAAAGAAAACAGCAGGGATATTTTTAGGCCCCTAGCCCCCAATGGGGGTATGGCTAGAGGCAGCAATAATTAATGAACAAAAATTAAAATTACTCCGCATTATAGTTCCTCCCCTTTGGGGAGGCTAGGAGAGGCTTATGGAAGTACTAAAAATAGCAACGGCAGGAAGCGTAGATGACGGTAAGAGTACCTTGATTGGAAGATTGTTGTACGACACCAAGTCATTGACCGACGATAAGTTGGAAGCCATCGAAAAGACCAGTAAGCAAAAAGGCTATGATTATCTCGATTTCTCGTTGGCTACCGACGGATTGGTCGCTGAACGCGAACAGGGCATTACCATCGATGTCGCCCACATCTACTTTTCGACCGCTTCGAAAAGTTACATCATCGCAGATACGCCGGGGCATGTAGAATATACCCGGAACATGGTTACGGGTGCCTCGACTTCCCAAGCGGCGATTATTTTGATTGATGCCCGAAAAGGGGTCATCGAGCAGACTAACCGACACTTTTTTATCAACAACCTGCTGCGTATCAAAGATGTCATCGTGGCCATCAATAAAATGGATCTGGTCGATTTTTCCGAGGAACAGTATAATCAAATCAAGTCCGATTTCAAGAGGCTAATGGCCAAACGCGATTACGAAGACCAAAAAATAACCTTTATTCCGGTAAGTGCGTTGAAGGGCGACAATGTGGTGAACAAATCCGAAAATACGCCTTGGTACAAGGGCGAAACGCTGCTGGAACATTTGGAAGGTTTGGATATGGCGGCCGTGTCAAATGTAGGCACACCACGTTTTCCGGTGCAATATGTCATTCGCCCGAAAACAGACGAACATCATGATTTCCGTGGATTTGCGGGGAAAGTGTATGGAGGCGAACTGAACGTGGGCGACGAAGTGGTCGTATTGCCGTCGATGACAAAATCTCGGATAAAGGATATTTTTTTTTACGATAAAAAGTACAATACGGCCCCAAGACGATCTTCCGTTACGATTACGCTAGAAGACGAAGTAAACGTGAGCAGAGGCAATATGCTGGTAAAGGTTGATGACTTGCCAACGATAGACAAACAGTTCACAGCTACAGTTTCTTGGATGGATTCGGATAAGTTGATGGCTGGTGCGAAGTATATCGTACAGCATGGTGTGAACAAAGTGTTGGCCAAAATTGAGAGTATAGAACATAAGATCAATCCCGATTATTCGGGCATCGATACGGAAGCAGATGTTTTGGGAATGAACGATATAGCCCAAGTAAAGTTCCGATTGAACAAGCCCATTTTTTATGATGCGTTCAAGGCACACCGTACCAATGGCTCGTTTATCTTAATAGATGCCCGTACCAACCATACGGCCGGGGTCGGATTCATCACAAAATAGTGGATTAAATATATAAGATCATGCAATTATGATAACAAAGAAATCATACGCCAATAAATCTATTTATCCGATAGGAAAAATATACAATTTAGCAATAATTCCTATTTCGTCCAGATAGGAATTCCTTCCCAGCCTGTGCTGAGTGTTTTACACTGAGTGCAGTCGAAGTAGGGAGGCTAGAAGTGGGCAAATGGAAGTTTAACAAAATAACCGTAAAGTGCTCCTCCCCTTTGGGGAGGTCGGGTGGGGCCATGAAAAGCTTTAGAACCGAAATAGAAAATCCCGTAGTCGAAAAAGACATCATTGAACTCGAGCGTAAGATCCGTCAGTTCAAGGAGGGTAACATTGATGAGGAAAAATTCCGAAGCCTTCGTTTGGCCCGCGGTGTGTATGGCCAGCGTCAGCAAGGTGTTCAGATGGTTCGCATCAAACTTCCGTATGGTAAGGTCACATCAAACCAGTTGTTGCGCATCTGTGATGTTTCTGATGAATATTCCACAGGGCGGTTGCATATCACTACACGGCAAGACATTCAAATTCATTATGTGGATTTGGAACGCACTCCAGAACTATGGGCACAGTTGGAAAAGGACGAAGTCACCCTTCGTGAAGCTTGTGGCAATACGGTACGCAATGTGACGGCCAGCGAGACTGCGGGCATCGACCCTCATGAACCGTTCGATGTTTCGCCGTATGCCCAAGCGGTTTTTGAATATTTTCTTCGAAATCCCATCGGGCAAGAAATGGGGCGCAAGTTCAAGGTTTCCTTTTCGGCCAGCGATGCAGATACAGGGCTATCCTATATACACGATCTGGGTTTTATCGCCAAAATCAAAAATGGCGTTAGGGGCTTTAAAGTAATGCTCGGTGGCGGACTGGGATCACAGCCCCGACATGCCGATATGCTTTTTGAGTTTCTTCCCTCGGATAAAATCATTCCATTGATGGAGGGTGTCATCCGTGTTTTTGACCGCTATGGAGAACGTAAAAGTCGTGCCAAGGCCAGAATGAAATTTTTGTTGAAGGATATTGGTTTGGAAGGATTTAAGAAGTTGTTGCAGCAAGAGCAACAGGCCATTCCAATTCAGTCACATCCGATAGATTTTGAAAGTTATCCAAAGGCAACGGTTGCCCAAACCGAAGTTCCGCAAGTTGAGATAGAAGATAAGAAGGCGTTTGAGCAGTGGAAATCCACAAATATCATTCCTCAAAAACAGAAAGGTTTTGTTGCCATCGGCATCAAAGTATTGCTGGGGGATTTTTATACGGACAAAGCCCGAAAGCTTGCCAGACTAGTTGATCAATATGCAGCAAAAGAAATAAGGCTTAGCCTTCGGCAGAACATTTTGATTCCTTATGTCAAAGAAGAATTGGTTTCCTACTTCTATCAAGAATTGAAAAAGTTGGGCTTTGCAGAATCAGGTTATAATAAGGCCTTTGATATCACGGCCTGCCCGGGCACTGATACCTGCAACCTTGGTATTGCCAGCAGCACGGGTATTGCCGAAAAGTTAGAGGAGGTGATTAAAGAAGAATATCCCCAATACATCCAAAATTCTGATGTGGTCATCAAGATCAGTGGGTGCATGAATGCCTGCGGTCAACACAATATGGCCCATATCGGTTTTCAGGGCATGAGCATCCGCACTAAGGATAAATTGGTCGCCCCGGCATTACAAGTGCTTTTGGGCGGTGCCAATTTTGGTGATGGCAAAGGCAGGTTTGCCGATAAAGTGGTGAAAATACCCAGTAAGCGTGGACCACGGGCACTACGCTTGATTTTGGATGATTTCGAGGCCAATGGAAACGGTCAGAAATTCGAGAAATACTACGTAGAAAGAGGGGAACATTACTTCTATGATTTCCTGAAGCATTTATCCAGTGTAGACAATCTGACCCAAGATGACTTTATTGACTGGGGCAATTCAGAAAAATACAAAAAGGAAATCGGCATCGGTGAATGCGCAGGGGTCATCGTCGATTTGGTGGCCACCCTATTCTTTGAGAGCCAAGAAAAGATTGAAAATGCCAAAGAGGCACTTGACAATGGCAAATGGGCGGCGAGCATTTATTATTCCTACCAATCAATGGTGAATTCGGCCAAAGCACTGCTCACGGCCGAAAAGACTAAGACGAATACCCATGCCAGTATCATCAAAGACTTTGATAGGCTGTTTGTTGAAACAGAAAAAATTAGGTTTTCTCCCTCTGGGGGAACGGAAAGGGGTCTCGATTCCTTTGGGGAATTCGTATTGCAACTGAACAAAAAAGTACCAGATGAGGCATTTGCCAAAAGCTATTTGGAAGATGCCAAATTGGTCTTACAACAATCGGAATCATACCGAAAACTTGAATTGCAAGAAGCCTAACATGAGAAACCACTTAATAAACCATCCGAGTGAGAATTATCCCCCCTTTTGGGGGACAGGAGGGGGGCTTGGCCTTCTAACAGTTGTGGGTGCAGGCCCCGGAGATGTAGAGTTGATAACCCTCAAGGGAGTCAAAGCATTGCAGTCGGCAGATGTTGTTCTATATGATGCCCTGGTCGATACCGAGCTTTTGGAGTATGCTTCTCAAGCTGAAACAATATTTGTTGGAAAACGAAAAGGCTGTTACCGCTACCAGCAAGAACAAATCAATGAATTGATTGTTCAGAGAGGCAGGCTTGGTAAAAATGTTGTCCGCCTCAAAGGGGGCGACCCCTTTGTGTTTGGTCGTGGTGCAGAAGAAATGGAATATGCCGCCCAACACGGTCTTGACGTGGCCGTGGTACCTGGTATTTCCTCCTCGGTGGCAGTACCGGCCATTGCGAACATTCCTGTAACCAAAAGAGGTTCCTCGGAAAGTTTTTGGGTCATTACGGGCACGACCAAAGAGCACAAACTATCTGCTGATATAGCACTAGCGGCAAAATCATCGGCTACAGTTATCATTTTAATGGGCATGGGCAAGTTGGATGAGATCATGGCTTTATTCCAATCCGAAGGAAAATCGGAAACCCCAGTTGCAATTATTCAAGAAGGTACAACATTGAATGAAAAACTAGGAATTGGCACTGTTGCCACCATTGAAGCCAAGGTCAGGGAGCAGCAGTTGTCCAATCCTGCCATTATCGTTATTGGCGATGTAGTCAAGCACAGAGAAAACATAAGAAACCTTCAAGGTTTTCAAAACCTTGAAGGTTTAACAAGAACAGTATGACGGAGCGAAACAATCTCTACCCAATATTCCTAAAAACTGCACAATTGAACATCCTGATTGTGGGCGGAGGGTACGTTGCCGAGGAAAAACTCCATTTCCTGACCAAATCAAGTCCGAACGCCAAGGTTACGATGGTTGCCTCGATGTTCAGGGAAAAAACAGTTGAACTGGCTTCTGAATTTAATGTTGCCATGGTTGATGATGAGTACAGTGCCGAGTATTTGCTAGGAAAACATCTAGTGATTGCCACAACTGATAATCCTGAGGTGAACCTAAAAGTGTATCACGATTGCAGGGAGCGAAATATTCTGGTCAATGTGGCCGACAATCCACCGCTTTGTGATTTTTATATGGGCGGAATTGTAACCAAGGGCAATGTGAAAATTGCGATTTCCACCAACGGAAAATCTCCAACCACGGCAAAACGCTTGCGCCAGTTTTTTGAAGAGGTTATTCCTGAAGATATCGACCAGATGGTCAAGAATTTGAACAAATATCGAAAAACGATAAAAGGCGATTTTGAAGAAAAAGTGGAACAAATGAATAAAATAACAAGCCCCCTGGTACCTAAAAGGGGAAAAGAATTAGTCAAAAAAAATTAACGCGATAGTTTCCCCTCTTGGGAGGGGATTAAGGGGTGGGTCGTTATTGGAAATGATTGAAATAGACAGATTCCCTTCCGATAGTTATCGGGATTCAAGGGAATGAAAAAAGTAAAGATTGATGATAAAAACTGATATATTGATAATTGGTGCCGGCCCAACCGGTCTGTTCGCCGTTTTCGAAGCAGGACTCTTAAAATTGAAGTGCCATCTGATCGATGCGTTGCCACAACCCGGCGGGCAATGCTCCGAAATCTATCCCAAAAAACCCATTTATGACATACCGGCCTACCCTGAAATTCTGGCAGGTGATTTGGTCGATAGACTCATGGAGCAGATAAAACCCTTCGAACCTGGTTTCACCTTGGGCGAACGGGCCGAGACTTTGGACAAATTGGAAGATGGCTCTTTCGTGGTCACGACCAAGAGAGGAACAAGACACCATGCTCCCGTGGTCGTGGTCGCTGGTGGATTGGGTTCCTTTGAACCTCGAAAGCCCCTGATTGCCAACATCGGTATTTTTGAAAGCAAAGGAGTGGAATATATGATAAAAGACCCTGAGGTGTATCGCGATAAAAAAGTGGTCATTGCAGGTGGGGGCGATTCGGCCTTGGATTGGGCCATTTTCTTGGCTGATGTAGCATCAGAGGTATCTTTGGTACATCGAAGAAATGAATTCCGAGGGGCATTGGACTCCGTTGAAAAGGCTAGAGAATTGGCCCAGTTGGGTAAAATACAACTCTATACAAGGGCTGAGGTCAAAGAATTGCACGGTAAGGAAGATTTACGGGCAGTGGTCATCAATTACAATGATGCTGAAAAAGGACCTGTTTATCTCGAAACCGATTATTTTATTCCGTTGTTCGGACTATCGCCAAAACTCGGCCCCATTGGTAATTGGGGTTTGGATATTGAGAAAAACGCCATTAAGGTCAATAACTCCAAAGACTACCAAACCAATATTCCGGGGGTGTTTGCGATTGGTGATGTCAATACCTACGAAGGGAAGTTGAAATTGATTCTTTCAGGTTTTCACGAAGCAGCTGTCATGTGCCAGTACGCTTATCAAATCATCAATCCGAACAAACGTTATGTCATGAAATATACCACTGTTGGTGGAGTAGAAGGATTTGATGGTTCTAAAAAAGAAGCCAAGAAAGAAGTAGTACAAAGAATTGTTTAAAATGGGGTTATTCATCAATAAAAAGCCTTCTAAAATCGATTTTTGGAAGGTTTTTTTGGTTTTGACCCCAACGCACCGTTACTTTGTGGCCAGTTCATTCAAAAATTGTAAGTTATCAAGAAAGGTGGAGGGATTGGACCCTTTGAAACCTTAGCAACCTTCCGTACTCTGCGGAGTTGGTGCTACGTTCTACCCATCCCAAGCAAAGCTTGGGGCCTGTTGAAGTTATCTCAATAGTTTTGGGAAGGATAACAAAAGAATTTCATATTCCACTTTGCTTGATAGTCTAAAAATTGAATGTTCCGAATTAGGAATAAAAAAGTGCTATGCCAAAAATTGAGGAAATACTACAAAAACGAGTCCTGGTGTTGGATGGTGCCATGGGCACTATGCTGCAACGCTATAAATTTACCGAGGAAGATTTTCGTGGAGAACGCTTCAAAGATTGGCCTTCGCCTCTTCAAGGTAACAATGATCTGTTGTCGTTGACGCAACCAGAAGCCATTGCCGAGGTACACCGGAAATATTTTGCTGCAGGAGCTGATATTGTAGAGACCAATACATTTTCGGGCACTACCATCGCCATGGCTGATTACGGCATGGAAGAACTGGTCTATGAATTGAACTATGAATCTGCTCGCATTGCAAAAGAGGTCGCTCAGGAGTTTACCGAGAAAGAACCTGCGAAACCACGTTTCGTTGCCGGTAGTATGGGGCCGACCAATAAAACGGCAAGCATGTCACCAGATGTGAATGACCCTGGCTTTCGTGCCATTTCATTTGACGAACTTCGTATGGCCTACAAACAGCAAACGCAAGCTTTATTGGACGGCGGTGCTGATATTTTGTTGGTAGAGACCATTTTTGATACGCTGAATGCCAAAGCAGCCCTTTTTGCCATAGAAGAGGTGAAAACAGAGCGAAATATTGAAGTACCCATCATGGTGAGCGGTACTATCACTGATGCTTCAGGCCGTACACTCTCAGGGCAAACAGCTGAGGCCTTTCTGATTTCGATATCGCACATTCCGATATTGTCTGTCGGATTCAATTGTGCCTTGGGGGCAAAACAGTTGACACCCCACTTAGAAGTAATTTCCGCAAAATCTGACCATTTTACGAGTGCCCACCCCAATGCTGGGCTGCCCAATGCATTTGGGGAATACGACGAGACTCCCGAACAAATGGCGTCCCAAATCGAGGAATATTTAGAAAAAGGGTTGGTGAACATTGTTGGTGGCTGTTGTGGAACCACGCCGGAGCATATTAAGGCCATTTCTGAATTGGCCGATGGCTATAAGCCGCGACAGTTAATGGTTAAAAGTTATTAATCAATGGGAGATACAATTAACCATCAAACGTTAACGAATAACCACAAACGCCCTTTGCGTTTATCAGGTTTGGAACCTCTTGTGATTACCCCCGAAAGCAACTTTATCAATGTGGGCGAGCGTACCAACGTGGCGGGCTCCAAAAAGTTCTTACGACTTATCAAGGAAGAAAAGTATGACGAAGCTTTGGAAGTCGCCCGCCATCAGGTAGAGGGTGGCGCCCAGATCATCGACATCAACATGGATGACGGTCTTATCGATGGCAAAGAGGCCATGGTCAAGTTTTTGAACTTGATAGTCGCAGAGCCCGACATCGCCCGAGTGCCCATCATGATTGATTCCTCGAAATGGGAAATCATCGAGGCAGGACTTCAAGTGGTGCAGGGCAAATGTGTGGTGAATTCCATCAGTTTAAAGGAAGGAGAAGAAGAGTTCATTCGTCAGGCAACTCGAATCAGACGTTACGGTGCTGCGGTTATTGTGATGGCTTTCGACGAAGTGGGTCAAGCCGATAATCTTGAAAGGCGAATCGAAATCGCCGAACGGTCATACCGAATTTTAGTGGATAAGGTCAACTTTCCGCCTGAGGATATCATTTTTGACCTAAATATTTTTCCCGTGGCCACAGGGATGGATGAACACAAACGCAACGCCCTCGATTTTATCGAGGGAACGAAATGGGTGCGTGAAAACCTGCCCCATTGCAGTGTGAGCGGGGGGGTAAGCAATGTCTCTTTTTCCTTTCGCGGAAACAATCCCGTTCGTGAGGCCATGCATTCCGTTTTTTTGTACCACGCCATCAAAGCGGGCATGAATATGGGTATCGTTAATCCGACGATGCTCGAAGTCTATGATGACATTCCGAAAGATTTATTAGAGCATGTTGAGGATGTCATCCTTAACCGCCGCGATGATGCCACCGAAAGGTTGTTAGAATTTGCAGAAACAGTACAAGGCAAGGCGAAAGAGAGCAAGGTCGATTTATCATGGCGTGAGGAACCGCTGCAAGACCGAATCACACGAGCATTGGTGAAAGGCATTGATCAATACATCATTCAAGATGTCGAAGAGGCACGTCAAAAAGCTCCAAGGCCATTAGAGGTTATAGAGGGCAACTTAATGACAGGTATGAACGTGGTAGGCGATTTGTTCGGAAGCGGTAAAATGTTTCTGCCCCAAGTTGTGAAATCGGCAAGGGTGATGAAAAAAGCGGTGGCGTATCTAGAGCCGTACATTGAAGAAGAAAAGAAAAACAATGCGGATGCAACAGCTGGTCGAGCCGCTGGAAAAATATTAATGGCCACTGTAAAGGGTGATGTTCATGACATTGGAAAAAACATCGTCAGTGTAGTTTTGGCCTGCAACAATTATGAAATTGTCGATTTGGGGGTAATGGTACCTCCTGAAAAAATAATCAACAAGGCGATTGAAGAGCAAGTTGATATTATTGGCTTGAGCGGATTGATTACGCCGTCGCTTGATGAGATGGTCTTTTTGGCCAAAGAAATGGAGCGCCAAAACTTTAAGGTGCCCTTATTGATTGGTGGTGCGACCACCAGTAAGGCGCATACGGCAGTTAAAATTGATCCGATGTACAGTCAATCCGTTGTGCATGTCAATGATGCTTCGAGAGCGGTGACCGTTGTCGGTGATTTGTTGCAAAAAGAAACGTCTGATTCCTACAAAAAGACGGTCAAATTAGATTACGAAAGTTTTCGAGAAAAGTTTTTGAACCGAAGCAAGCAAAAGGAATATTTGACTTTACAAGATGCCCGGGCCAATAAATTGCAAATCGATTTTAAGGAAGAGGACATCATAAAACCCAATGAATTGGGCATTCAGGTTTGGGAAAATTTCGATTTGTCAAAGTTGGAAGATTTTATTGACTGGACACCCTTTTTCCGTAGTTGGGATTTACATGGAAAATATCCTGCGATTTTAGAGGATGATGTGGTGGGTCAACAAGCGACAGAATTGTTCAACGATGCCCAGATAATGTTGACAAAGTTGTTTGCTGAAAAATTATTGAAAGGGAAAGCGGTGTTTGGATTGTTCGCCGCAAATTCAATTAATGATGATGATATTAAAGTCTTCCCCTTGGGGGGAGATTTAGAGGGCGCCGCCTTTCGTACCCTTCGCCAACAACTGAAGAAGCGTGAGGGGGTGCCCAACATCGCTTTGGCCGACTTTATTGCTCCAAAAGAAACCGAGATTCAAGATTACATAGGTTGTTTTTGTGTAACTGCAGGATTCGGCACCCAAGAATTGGCAGCCGAATTTGAAAAGAACCATGACGATTACAGCTCCATTATGGTCAAGGCCCTCGCAGATCGCTTGGCTGAAGCTTTTGCCGAATATCTGCACAAAGAGGTACGAACCAAACATTGGGGGTACGCATCAAAAGAAAACTTGGACAATGAAGCCTTGATTGATGAAAAATATAGGGGAATCCGTCCTGCCCCAGGGTATCCGGCTTGTCCCGATCATTTGGAAAAACTCACCATCTGGAAGCTGTTGGGTGTCGAGGGCAACATAGGCGTAAAATTGACGGAAAGTTTGGCCATGTGGCCGGCAGCAAGTGTGAGCGGCTATTATTTTGCGTATCCTGAAGCGAAATATTTCGGATTGGGAAAGATAAAAATGGACCAAGTGGAAGATTTTGCCAAGCGCAAGGGAATCACAGTGGAGAAAGCCCAAAAGTGGTTGGCACCAAACTTGGTCGACGATTGAGACCTACAAGGTGTTGTCTGCCGATGGCAGGCCTCCTTGTAGGTCTGAAACATTAGGGATAGCAGCGGCATCTTTTTTGGCAACACCTTCAAGGTTGGTAAAACCTTGCAGGAGGCCAAAAAAATAAAGCGAATAGCGCGACCCTGACGATTGCAAGCAATGTCAGGGGAATGCCCAAAAAATTATGAGAATAGTAAAGATTTCCGCCTACGCGGGAATGACAAAAACTGATGGATGAAAGTAACCGACCATATTGAAAATGCAAAAGGGAAGACCCTTTTTAGTTTTGAAATCATTCCCCCTGTCAAGGGTAAAAGTATTCAAGAACTCTATGACAATATTGACCCGCTGATGGAGTTCAATCCACCGTTTATTGACGTGACCACCTCGCGCGAGGAATACGTGTATATTGACCGTGACGGGTTGTTGGACAAAAAACTGACCCGTATGCGGCCCGGTACGTTGGGTATCTGTGCTTCCATCAAACATAAATATGATGTCGATGCGATACCGCACGTGCTTTGTGGTGGTTTTACCAGAGAGGAAACAGAATACCTTCTTGTTGATTGCCATTATTTGGGGATTGACAATGTCATGGCACTTCGTGGTGATGCCATGAAAGAAGAGAAATATTTTGAGCCCACAAAGGGGGGGCACCACTATGCGTCGGACTTGGTGAAGCAGATTCAAGAATTGAATTGTGGCAACTACCTGCACGAGGTCATAGAAACAGACAATTGCGCGGACTTCTGCATCGGCGTGGCTGGCTATCCTGAAAAGCACATGGAAGCGCCATCACTGAAATCTGACCTCAAGAGGCTCAAAGAAAAAGTAGAATTGGGTGCTGATTATGTGGTCACCCAAATGTTTTTTGATAACAAAAAGTTTTTTGAATTTGTTGATGCGGCCCGTGATATGGGTATTGATATCCCCATTATTCCTGGTATCAAACCTATAGCTGTAAAACGGCACCTACAACTGTTGCCCCAAGTTTTTCGAGTGGATATTCCTGAAACGTTGATTGATGCTGTTGAAAAATGCAAAAACAACAAAGAGGTTCGACAAGTGGGCATTGAATGGGGCATCGAACAATCAAAAGAATTAAAGAAAGCCGGGGTACCCGTATTGCACTATTACTCTATGGGAAAATCAGACAATATCAAGGCGATAGCCAAGGCGGTGTTTTAGGGGCGGGCCTCCCCCTCCCGATAGCTATCGGGACCCTCCAAAGGAGGGGAGTCAAGAAGATTTAAAATTCCCAACCCGTACTTCGTATTTTAGAGCTTTAGGCCTTACGCCATACGCTTTTCGCTACAAGCTATACGAATTGCACCTCACATCTTATATTTTGTACTTCGCACTTTGTATTTCAAACTTCAACTTACCTTTGCCCCAATGAAGCGGCTCCTACTTATCATTTTTCTTATCGGTACTTATTTTGGGTTTTCCCAAGGTGAAAATAGTTCAAGGAAATATACATTGGACGCCAGCCAGTTTTATGGTTCCATCCTTTTGCATAATTCTGACATTGCCCATCTTATTACGTCACATCCTGGGGGTATCATCCTTGGGTTTAACCGGAAACGGTTTGGTGACGCCGTTTGGGAAGCCGAATATAACTACCCTGATACTGGTTTTTCGTTCGTGTACCAAAACATGAACAATGCAACTTTGGGCCAAAACTTCGGATTGTATGCCCACTACAATTTTTATTTTTTCAAACGCAATCTTCAGTTTCGAATAGGGCAGGGGGTGGCCTACAATACCAATCCTTATGATCGGGAGACCAATTTTAGAAATTCGGCCTACGGCTCCCATTTATTGAGTTCTACCATGGCAATGCTAAACTACCACAAAGAAAATCTGGTTGCTGGTTTGGGGGTGAAAGCGGGTATTTCGCTGATTCATTATTCCAATGCCAATTTTAGGGCGCCCAACACATCGACCAATACCTTTGCCTTGAATTTAGGATTGGTGTATGATTTGAACCAGCAGGAGGAACGCGAATATCTGAATCCCCAGAAAGAAAAAATCACCGAGCCCATCAAATTCAATGGAGTCATTCGAACAG
Organism: Allomuricauda sp. d1; assembly: GCF_039592695.1. NCBI lineage: Bacteria > Pseudomonadati > Bacteroidota > Flavobacteriia > Flavobacteriales > Flavobacteriaceae > Allomuricauda > Allomuricauda sp. d1. The sequence goes on from NZ_JBBUTK010000002.1 coordinate 831,788, forward strand.
GATTGAACGAGGGTGATGTAGTGGGCTCTGGACAGTTTGGTTTTGTGGTACTATCTGCCTATGCCGATAAGCGACTGGGCAGAAAAAGTGCCATTCAAGTGGGTGGGGATTTCTTTCTGTCCTATTTCTTGAAAGAATTGATTCAGTTTCAGTCCAACTCGTTTCCTGAAATAAATGTGGATGCCGATACCGATTTTAAAAGGGCAGGCGTATTTGTGGGCCACGAGCTGTTCATCAACAAGATGAGTTTGGTGACCCAATTGGGGTATTATGTGTATTATCCCTTTGACTTTGAGGGCAGGGTCTATAACCGTATTGGCTTGAAACGCCATTTTGGCGATACATTCTTTGGAAGCGTGACCTTAAAATCGCATGCCGCCGCTGCTGAAGCCGTTGAATTTGGAATAGGTGTTAGACTGTAAAAGTATGAAGTACGAAATGCGAAATGCGAAATTTTATTCCTTGGAATGTCCCCTTGAAGGGACTTTAGGGGTGTTTTTCGTATTGTTGATCTTAGTATCCTTTTCTGCCTGTAACTCTGAAAACGGTCCCGACTGCTTTCAAAACGCTGGCGATTTGACCCGAAACGAGATTTTGGTTGCTGATTTTACAAACATCACCGTTTTTGAGCGCTTAAATTTGGTGCTCAAGCAGGGCGAAGAGCAAAAAGTGGAAATTGAGTCTGGAGAATTTTTGTTGGATGAGATTTCAGCGGTGGTTGAAGGCGATAGATTGATATTGCGCAATGAAAACGGCTGTAACCTGTTCCGCGATTACGGACTTTCCACCGTTTACGTGACCTCGCCCAACATTGAAGAAATTAGAAGCAGTACCGGACTTTTGGTATCGAGCGATGGCGTACTGAACTATCCGAATCTGAGATTGCTTTCAGAAAGTTTCAACAATCCGGAAACGGAAACCACTTCGGGCACTTTTGATTTAGATGTGCAAAACGAATCCGTTAGCATTGTGGTAAACGGTATTGCCTATTTCAAATTGCGAGGGGCCACACAAAATTTTAGCATTAACGTTGCTGCCGGCGACACCCGAATTGAAGCCGAAAATTTGATGGCAAATTCGGTCACCATCAACCATCGCGGCACAAATGATGCGTTGGTGAATCCGCAACAAAGCATTTCGGGAGTCATTCGAGGCTACGGTGATGTCATCAGTTTTAACCGGCCTGATGTGATTGATGTTGAAGAGACCTTTGAGGGGCAATTGATTTTTAGGGATTAGAACAACATCTTGTCATTCCCTGTTCCGATAGCTATCGGGAGCGGGAATCTAATTTTACTTTGTCTAGATTTCTCACTATGTTCGAGATGACATTATGTTTTCGTACCTCAAAAACTTATTCTTTTCTCAAACCAGTACAAAATCCGTAAAAAGTCTCTCTGGTATCAAAAAAACCGATGCCCTATTCCACAATCTGGTTACTGAACAGCAAGTACCCGGAATTGCCATCACGATTTTAAGGGAAGGCGAAGCACTGTTGCAAAAAGGGTACGGTTATGCTGATTTGGAAAAAAAGATTTTCATGAACCCTAAAGAGACCATTTTCAGAATTGCCAGCATTTCAAAATGCATTACAGGTTTGGCGTTTGGCAAAATGGTGGAAGAGGGACTACTGAATTGGGACGATTCCTTCTACAAACACGTGCCCTACTATCCGAAGAAAAAGCATGACTTTACGCTTCGGCAATTGGCATCTCACACAGCGGGGATCCGCGGTTATCGCGGCAAGGAATTTGCCCTGAACCGACCCTCTTCCATCAAAGAAAGTATCGAAGTGTTCAAAAATGACCCCTTGGTTTTCGAACCTGGCAGGGGCTATCTGTACAACAGTTTTGACTTTGTGTTGCTATCATTGGCCATGCAAGAGGTGAGTGGCGTTCCGTTTGAAGCGTATGTAAAGGAAAACGTGTTAGATCCTTTGGGGATGATAAAAACTTTTGCACCCGAGTGTCACCCTGAGCGCAGTCGAAGGGTCTTTAACACTCACTTCTACACTAAAACCGCCACTGGCTTCAAAAAAGCGGTTGAGGTCAACAATTTCTACAAACTGGCAGGTGGGGGTTATCTTTCCACCAGTGAAGATATTGCGAAACTGGGCCAGGCCATTTTAAAGAAAGAACTGTTGAATCTAAATACGTATCAAGAATTGCTTACTGCCCAAAAAGTGAATGGCAAATCCATTTACTACGGACTCGGATTTCAAGTGAGCCAAGATGCAAATGGGCGACATTTTTTAGGTCATGTAGGCAACAGTGTTGGGGCGTACACCAACTTTTTTGTGTATCCTGAACAAAAAACTGTGGTTTCGATACTTATCAACTCTAGTGACCCCAAAGTTCAAAATATATTGGATGGAGCTATCAACGAAATTTTGATGAATAAATTTGTTTAGTAAGGAATCCTAACTATATTTGTATTGCAATTTTGCAATAATCTAAAAAGAATTAACAATGAGCAAAGCAACTTTTTATCATGCAGGCTGTCCGGTATGTGTTAGTGCAGAACACGAAATCATTGAACTGGTCGGAGCCTCAAATGTGGAGGTCGTTCATTTGGGTGAAGAAAAAGCCCATATCTCCAAAGCGGAAGAGCTTGGGGTGAAGTCTGTACCCGCATTGGTCACACCTTCGGGAAATGTGCTTCATATCAACTATGGTGCTTCCATCGAAGATGTAAAGGCGTAGTTTTTTATCCTTAAAAGTTAGGAATCCTAATTTAAATACAATGAAAGCAAGAACAATTTTCTCAGTTGGACTCCTTTTAGGAAGCATATTTACATCATGTGCCCAGAAAAGTCCGTACAACAGCGATGATTTTAAGATTGATGCCGTTCAGGTCAACCACAACTCTGATTTGAGTATTACCGTTTGGGAAATTTCCGTAGTGGGCAAAGCTGGTGAAACGGTTCCGACTGCTGTTGGTCAATTGGATGGTGCCCCGGTTTTGGGCTATGTTTTTCCAACAAACCTAGCTTCTACTGACGTAGGTTTTGGCAAAACGGAAGGTATTGTGGCCTTGGCATTGACCTCACATCCTGATTTTGATGATACCCCGCTTTGGGATGAGAACAGCGATTCGATTTTTGACAATGATGGGTTGGTTTGGCATCCGCATTGGGTGATTTTGACCGAGGACAAACGGGTCGCTGGTGGACTGTCCGTAAAACAGTTTTAAAAAGCAGATAAGACCGTGGTGCTTCCCCCGACAAATCCCGGAATGCCCATGTATATGGATTCTCCAGGTTATCCGGTTACGGCCAAGAGCAATACCATTAAAGTGGCGGTACCCGACTATCGCATCAACAACAGAACAACCTTTAATTATGATGGGGTCACGGCTTTTATGAAGGTGAACACCAGTTTAAATGACAAGCCAATGTTGGGGGTTTATGAAGTTTTCAGTGTGGCCAGTGGTGATTTATCCTTGCCGTATGCTGTAAAATAATAGTTCCTAAGTTAATTAGGATGGCTAACTTTGTCCCGCAATAAGCGGGACATTTTTATGAAGAATAGTTTGTTCAAGCCCGAAGAGCAGCATGATGATGTGGCCAACAAAATTGTTGTTGGCTTGGAGCGCCTTTCACAGGCGTTCAAAACCCTACTGTGGGAAAAGGCCAAAACTCTTGGTTTGAGCCCCATTCAGATTCAAATCCTCATTTTTGTGGCCTATCACAAAGGGGGATTGAACAATGTCAGCCTTTTGGCACAAGAATTCAATGTGACCAAGCCCACGGTGAGCGATGCCGTCAAAATTTTGGACAAAAAGGGACTAATTACAAAAGACTATTCTTCAACGGACAGTAGGAGCTATTCCATCTCACTTTCAGAAGCAGGCAAGAATATTGTTTCAGAAACGGATACCTTTGCAGATCCCATCAAGGTGTTGGTGAACAAGTTCGGTGACCATGAGAAATCCGCTTTCTATCAAGTGTTGTCAAAGCTTATTTTTCAATTGAACCAAGCGGATATTTTGACCGTTCAACGAACATGCTACGCCTGTAAGTTTTACAGAAAAGATGATAGCGGTCACTACTGCAATTATCTTGAAAAACCACTTCGCGACTCCGAAATCCGGTTGGATTGTCCAGAATTTGAGGGTAAAGTTGTATAAGTTGCAGTCTTCTCAAATTTTCAAGAACTTTATACAAAACCTTGACAATGAATTTTTTTAGAAACTTTTCTCTCTTTGGAGCCATGCTGTTTGGTTTTATGATTCAAGCGCAAAATAAAGCGACCCTGCCGAACATGATTTTGGAGTTTGAAGATGATGCCTACAAAGAACTTTCACTCTCAGAATGGAAAAAGTTTAAAAACTTTGAACAAAAATTGACGTTGGCCAAAGGTGCAGAACCCAATAAAGAAGAACAATTACGGGGCTACGCAAGGGATTCCATCCAGATTTTGGGGGTAAAGCTTATGGCGGTTAAACTTTTGGAAAAGAAAAAGTTGTTGAATCGAGATATTGCTGAAAATCCCAGTTATTATGTGTCACTGCTTGAAGAACTTCGTGAAAGTGGAATTCCCCAAGTAGAATATTTGTTTCTAGAAGAAAAGATGGCCTATTTAAAACAGGAAGCTTTGGAACAACAATTGGGGCAGAGCAGGTGGTTGAATGCAGGACTGCTGATTTTGTGCCTGGGCTTGGGTTACATTGTCCTACGATTTAAAACAAAACTTCGACAAACAAAAACCCCAGAATTGAGCCGACAAGAAATGACCGTTCGAAATTTAATTCTTCAAGGAAAATCCAATAAAGAAATTGCGAACGAACTTTTTGTAAGTCTCAGCACTGTCAAAAGCCACATCACCAACTTATATGGCAAGCTGAATGTGACCAACCGTCAGGAACTTTTTCAAAAAAGCACAGGTACTAGTACCTAATTCAGACCCTAAAAACACCTCCGAAGCTATTTTCAGTAGTTGTTTTGTTTCAAAATCTATTGGTTTTGCAGCGGATAACTTTATTGTTCCTTTTGATGTTTTGTTCCGTCAATGCCCAGGAATCGTACCGATTAATGGGGAAGGTCTATGATGAAAAAGAAAATGCCATTGTTATTGGCGATATTTTATTGTACAACAAAACTGAAACCGAATTAGTGCAATACACCATTCTTTCAGATGGTTTTTTTGAGTTGACCAATATAGCTGCGGGTAGCTATGTACTCAAAATTTCTTCATTGGGTTATGAAGACAAAAGCCTCTCTATTGAGATTTCCAAAGACATTTCACTTGAATTTGTACTGACGGAACAAGTTTCCAGTCTAGAGGAGGTCGAAGTCACGGCAGTGAAGAATCCCATCACGAACAGCAACGGTAATTTGAAGTTGGACGTTCAGAATCCTGTTTTTTCGTCAATTCCCGAATTGTTGGATGTGTTGGCGAAGTTGCCCACAGTGCAGATTGCCGCCAATCGGGAATCAGTTTCCGTTTTGGGTAAGGGCAATCCCTTGATTTATCTGGGCAACCAACGCATCGACTTTCAGGAATTTACCTCGCTGGCTGTTAATACCATCGAGTCGATTGAACTCATCAATAATCCATCTGCTCGTTATGAGGCCAGTGGTCGGGCGGTCATCAAAGTGACGTTGAAGCGTGATGCTTCCTCCAATACGGTTACGTTTACCGAGATTGCTTCCATCCGTAGAAATTTCAACAATTATCTTTCTACTAGCGGAAATATGAACTTGGGCAGGTCCAACTTCCGTGGAAACTTCAGTTACAATCAATTGGGTCAATGGGAGAGCAATACGTTTCGGTTTGAAATTCCTGAACGGAATGTGTTGGTCGATTACTTGGTGCTGGTGTCCGACAACAAGCGACGGGAATTCAATGGCGGTGTGGGTTGGTACCTTCCCTTTAAAAAAGAAGGGTACATATCGCTCAATTCAAACTTTCGGCTGCAGACCAATGACGCTCCGATTTTTACAGAGACTTTTTTACGGGATGGCCTGATGGAAAACGATATTTTCACAAACACCGATAACAACAGGGAACGTAACTATGTGACGGTCAATTTCAATTTTGAAAAACCCCTGACAAAAAACCTGAACCTTTTTACGGGACTCCAATTTTCGAATTATCTGGAACTGTATGACTCCAACATTTCAAACAACATAGATGACAGTAGTTTCACGCTTGATGAGGCCCGAACACAAAAGTACCGTATCAGTTCCTTGGCATTTCGCACTGACTTCACCCATAAGATTTCAGCCAATACCACATGGGAATTAGGCCTAAACTGGAACGAGGCCAAGGCCCAAGCAGTTTCCGATTTTCAAGATTTACGAACGGATGATTTTACATCGGTCGATTTTGGTTATGACGAAGGATTGTACGCTGCATATACTTCGTTTGCATCTAAGTTGGGCAAAAAAGTAGATTATTCGGTAGGTCTGCGATTGGAGCACAACCAGGTCAAAAGCGGATTGGAAACCGAAGAAATTCCATTGGTAGAGCGGAAGACGACCAATCTTTTCCCGAAAATGAATGTTTCTATACCATTGGACTCCACAAAGACAATTTCCCTTAATTATGCTAAGAGTGTCAGCCGACCGAATTTTTCCCGAACAAACACGATTTCCTTATTTATCAATCCTTTTTTAGAAGGAGCGGGAAATATCAATTTACTGCCGAGTATGACAGATGAGGTTTCCACCAACCTGCAATGGAAAAACAAATCGTTGGCAGTGGGTTACAATCGTACCAAACGCCCCATGAATTTTACCATTGGTTATGATGAAGAGGCAGATGTCGCGATACTGTCACAGGTGAATCTTGAAAAGGAATCCGGTTTTTTCAGCAATCTCACATTGCCTTTTTCCAAAGGAATTTGGAGCACCACCAATACCATTGCCCTTTATTACAACAAGATTGAAGACAACAATGCCGTTTTAGGGGTAGCAAGGCCTTACATCTATGCCTATAGCAATCATCAATTCAAAATCGCCAAAGACATGACTGTGGCTTTTGGGGTATGGGCACTTACCCGAAGACAAGAAGGTATCTTTAAGCGAAATACCATGATTGTGCCAGATACGATTATTTCAAAAACCTTTTTTAAAAAATGGGAATGCAGTCTACGATTCAATGATTTTTTCAGGGCCATGAACTTTGAGGAGGCATACGCGATTGATGGGGTTTTTGCAGAAGGCACCTACTTTGCCGACGGTCGCGAAATGGCACTCACCATTCGGTATCGATTCGGTGACGACGCAAAAAATGATTTTAAGAGCAGAGATGTCGATGAGAATTTAGACCGTATCAATTAATCTAACGTCTCATGTCTATAATCTTACGTCTATTCTCCCGTTAACTCCGTAAACAAACTCTCTAAATTCTTGTTCTTACGGCTCAGTTGAAGCGTTTTGAGTTTGTTGTCATGTGCAAAATCAAAAACCGCTGGGCGCATGTCCTTTGCAGTGTTGAAGGTAATTTCATAGATGAAGCCACCTGTGTTTTTAACCGATTTCACGTTGGGCAATTGATTCAACAGCACTTCCTCCACACGGTAATCAAACTCCACTTCAATAATTTGCTCTTCGGCTTCACGAAGTTCTTCCAATCTTTTATCGGCGACAATCTCACCTTTGTTGATGATGATGACCCTATCGCAAACCGCCTCGACCTCTTTCATAATATGGGTGGAGAGTAGAATCGTTTTTTTCTTGCCAATTTCACGAATCAGTTTTCTGATCTCGATAAGTTGGTTGGGGTCGAGGCCTGTAGTGGGTTCGTCCAATATCAAGACATCGGGGTCGTGCAAGAGTGCCGCTGCCAGTCCGACCCGTTGGCGATAGCCTTTTGACAGCTGTCCGATTTTTTTATGGGCCTCTGGGGTCAGTCCGGTTTGTTCAATGACTTCGGCAATTCGATTTTTCGCCACCTTGTACACATCGGCGTTGAAAGCGAGATATTCCTTCACATACATTTCCAAGTACAGTGGATTGTGTTCGGGCAGGTATCCGATACTTTTTTGAACGCTTCGTTCCTCTTTCAGAACGTCATATCCGTTCACGGCAGCCTCTCCTACATCCGCTTTGTAATACGTGGTCAAGATGCGCATCATGGTCGATTTGCCCGCACCATTTGGACCCAAAAAACCGACAATCTCCCCTTTTTTGATGTCGAAAGAGACACTGTTCAACGCTTTTTGCTTACCGAAGGTTTTGGTGATGTTTTGAGCAGTTATGGACATTAAGAGATTCTTTTGCTGACGAAATTAACCAATTGAGAGATTTCCTCAAGGTTGCATTCATGAAGATGATAGCACTTTTTTTGACCCTTGTATTTGAATTCAAGTAGATTTTTGTTCGTGGTTGGTTTTGAAAGTGCAAATTCTCCAAAAAGACTTCCCAAGAAACTGATAATGCTTCCGACCAAATCAGTCTTTGATTTATGAAACTCAAAGTTTTTTAATGCTTTCATGGAATATGGAATCGGTTTTTCAGATTCATACCTATCATGAACATGTAACACACCATCTGCAATGAAAATCTCAAAAACCGGCTTTTCCTCAAGAGGAATCTTTTCATACCAATAAAATTGAGATTCAAAAATAAACCATTTAAGCTCCCCTCCTCAGTTGAGAAAGGGGGAGGGCTTTGACTAAAGGGAGGAGCTTTTTGTATTCCTAATTTTCTTGTACTTTTTATCAACAATCTTCATTCAATGTATCAGAATGTAATAAAATCAAAAAAAATCCGTCATTCTCTTTGTATTCTCAGTTGAATACCTAATCTTAGCCGCAAGTTTTTCAACAATGAACAACACGTATTTCTGGAACGGTTTCTTTTTTTACTTCTTTTACCGAAGAGGTTTGGGACTGTTATGATATACGTTTAGTATAGAAACATTGAAAGTCCCGACCCGAAGTCGGGACTTATTTTTTGCACAAAATTGAGATTTCCCCTCCTTTGGAGGGGGTTAGGGGAGTCCATGAAACTGAAAATCGCCATACAGGGAATCAAAGGAAGCAACCACCACCAGGTCGCCACCGACTATTTTGGTGAGGCCATTGAATTGGTTGAATGCCTTTCATTTGATAAGATGATAGACCATATCTTGGCTGATTCTGCAGACAAGGGCGTAATGGCCATTGAAAACTCCATTGCGGGCAGCATCATCCCCAATTATAATTTGATATGCCAAAATGGGCTGCACATTATCGGTGAGCATTATCTGAGCATTCACCATAATCTGATGGCGTTAAAAGGGCAGGCCATCAGTGCTATTCAAGAGGTTCGGTCGCATCCCATGGCGTTGTTGCAGTGCATGGATTTTCTAAAACAGCATCCCCACCTGAAACTGGTTGAGGATGTGGATACCGCAGAAACGGCACGACAAATTCAAGAAAAGAAGCTCAACCATGTTGCTGCCATTGCTCCAAAAGTAGCGGCAGAATTATATGACTTGGAGATCGTTGCTCCAGAAATTCAGACCATAAAAAACAATGCCACACGGTTTATTATCATCAAAAAGCAAAACAAAGTTTTGCCCAAGGAGAAAATCAACAAAGCTTCCTTACGATTTACTACCGACCACAAAAGGGGCAGTTTGGCAACGGTCTTGAACGTGATGAGCGATTGTAATCTAAATTTGACCAAGATTCAATCATTACCCGTGATTGAAACCCCTTGGAAATACGCTTTTTTTGTCGATGTCACCTTTGAAAACTATGAGCACTTCACCAAGGCAAAATCCTTGTTGCAAATCATGTTGGAAGAATTCACCGTGCTCGGGGAATATAAAAATGCACTGTTATCATGAAAACTGCGGATAGGCTGCACACAGTTCAGGAATACTACTTCTCAAAAAAATTACGTGAGGTAAGAGGATTGATGGCTGAAGGAAGGCCCATCATCAATATGGGAATAGGCAGCCCAGACCTACCGCCGCCTGTTGGGGCATTGCAGACTTTGAACAATGTGCTTTATCAAGAGGGCGTACATCAGTATCAGAGTTATCAGGGGCTTCCGGAGCTTCGTGAAGCGATGGCCGATTTTTACAAGCAACGTTTTGGCGTGACCGTAAATCCGCAAAATGAAGTGTTGCCCTTAATTGGTTCCAAAGAGGGTATCATGCACATCAGTCTGGCTTTTTTAAATGAGGGCGATGGGGTTTTGGTGCCCAATCCGGGATATCCTACGTATTCGTCAGTGTCTAGATTGATTGGTGCCAAATTGGTGGAATATGATTTGTTGGAAGAAAACGATTGGTTGCCTGATTTGGAAGCTCTTAAGAGAACAGATTTGTCGAACATCAAATTGATGTGGATCAGTTACCCCAATATGCCCACTGGTGCCAAAATCACTTTTAAAAAAATGCAGATGTTGGTCGATTTTGCCAAAAAGCATGACATTTTGTTGGTGAACGACAATCCGTACAGTTTTGTTTTGAACAGTTCACCCACCAGTATTTTGCAGGTTGAAGGGGCCAAAGAATACGCATTGGAGCTGAACTCCCTCAGCAAGACCTTTAACCTTGCGGGTTGGCGTGTGGGCATGGTGATGGGTAGTGCAGAACATGTTCTCGCCGTTCTTAAGGTAAAGAGCAATATGGATTCGGGCATGTTCTACGGTATTCAAAAAGGAGCGGTTGCAGCCTTAAAAAGTGGTCAGGAGTGGTTCAAAGAATTGGATGCCACGTATGAAAAAAGAAGGGATTTAATGTTCCGATTGGTGGATAAATTGGGCTGTACCTATGATGCAACTACAGCTGGAATGTTTGTCTGGGCCAAATTGCCAGAAGATTCGAAAACATCCGAAGAATTTATTGATGAGGTGTTGTATGACAAGAGCATCTTTATTGCCCCTGGCACTATTTTCGGGAGCAATGGGGAAGGTTATATCCGTTTTTCACTTTGCGTCAAAGAAGAAAAAATAAAAGAAGCCATTAATAGATTCTAGAATGAAGAATTTAGAATTACGAATTGTCACCTTGAGCGCAGTCGAAGGGTCGTTGGTTCTTAATCATCCAGAAAAGTTATGAGGTTCGCAATCATCGGAATAGGTTTAATCGGAGGTTCTTTTGCAAAGGGCATCAAACGGTTGCACCCTACCGCTAAAATTATAGGGATTGATAACAATGCATCCCATCTGGAAGAAGCACTTCAACTGGGTCTCATTGATCAAAAAGGCGATTACGAAAAGCTTCCTGAAGCAGAAATGGTCATTATGGCGATACCTGTGGATGTGGCAGTCAAAGAGCTTCCCAAGGTTTTGGACAGTATTGGTGATGATTGTCTGGTATTCGATGTGGGCTCCACCAAATCATTGGTTTGCGAATCCGTCGAGAACCATCCGAAACGAAGAAACTATCTGGCCTGCCATCCAATAGCCGGTACGGAGTTTTCAGGTCCGTCCGCAGCCTTTGATGGCCTTTACGAAGGCAAGACCAACATCATTTGTGAAGTGGAGAAAACAGCGTTTAAGCTGCAAGAAAAAGCATTGGAACTCTTTCAGGGATTGGGTATGCGCATCCGCTATATGAATCCTGAATCACATGACAAGCACATTGCCTATGTGTCCCACTTGTCGCACATCAGTTCCTTCATGTTGGGTAAAACGGTGATTGAAGAGGAAGAAAACGAACGCGACATTTTTGACATGGCGGGCAGTGGTTTTGAAAGCACGGTGCGATTGGCCAAAAGTTCTCCCGACATGTGGGCGCCGATTTTTGAGCAGAACAAAGCGAATGTGGTCAAAAGTTTGGAAGAGTACATCAAAAATCTGGAATCCTTTAAGCAATTAATGGAAGAAAATGATTTTGAGGGAATCCATTCCCAAATGAACAATACGAACCGGATAAAACAAATTTTAAAGGGAATACCGTTGGGAAGTACGAAGTAGGAAATACGAAATACAAGACCTGCAAGGTGTTGTCTGCAAAGCAGACCTCCTTGAAGGTCTAAAACGTAAGAAATAAGAATTGGCAAACAAAAACACGAAATAAAACGAATTAACACATACGATGAAGAACTCAAAAGAACTACGAACATGGTTGGATGATATGCAATTACCGCACCCATTGGTGATTGCAGGGCCATGCAGTGCCGAGACCGAAGACCAAGTAATGAAAATTGCGAACGAATTGAAAGATTCAGATGTCAGTTACTACCGTGCAGGAATCTGGAAACCCCGCACCCGCCCCGGTAATTTTGAAGGCGTGGGTGCCATCGGCCTGAAATGGTTGCAGCGTGTCAAAAAAGAAACCGGACTGATGACCGCCACTGAGGTTGCCAATAGGGTGCATGTTGATTTGGCCCTCGAACACGATATCGATTTATTATGGATAGGAGCTCGTTCAACGGTCAGCCCTTTTATTGTTCAAGAAATTGCTAATGCTTTAGAGGGTACCGATAAGGTGGTCTTGATAAAAAACCCCGTTAATCCTGATTTGGCATTGTGGCTCGGCGCTGTAGAGCGTTTGCATTCGGCCAATATCGAAAAATTGGGAGTCATTCACCGTGGCTTTTCTACCTATCAAAAAACGAAATATAGAAATATTCCCGAATGGCAGATAGCCATCGAATTGCAAAGTCGTTTTCCAGATTTACCATTGATCAATGACCCGAGCCACATCACGGGCAAACGCGATATGGTGTTTGATGTCTCGCAAACGGCATTGGACCTCAATTTTGATGGGCTCATGATTGAAACCCATGTTGATCCTGACAATGCTTGGAGTGATGCGGCACAACAGGTGACACCATCAAATTTGAAGCAGATGTTCAAAGATTTAAAAATGCGAAAAGAGACTGATGAGCAGGCAGAATACAACTCGAAGCTGAGCAACCTGCGGGCACAAATTGATGTAATTGACAATCAATTGATTGACACGTTGGGCAAGCGTATGCAAGTGGCCGATGCCATTGGTGAGTTGAAAAAGCAACGAAACGTTGCTGTACTTCAGACCAACCGATGGAACACCATTTTAGGAAAAATGATTCTCGAAGGTGAAGAGCACGGCCTGAGCGAAGAGTTTGTGCTGCGTATGTTCAAAGCCATTCACCAAGAAAGTATCAACCATCAGGAGAAAATCATCAACGCTTAATGTAGGCATTCCCCTCCTTTGGAGGGGGCGTCCCGACCAAAGTGTCGGGGCGGGGTGGGTGCTTGATCAAGTATGAAGATGGGTTGGTTTTTAAATTAAAACTGTAACAATACCTGAATTTCTTCATCTTTCAGAAAACAAAACAGAACGTCATGAAATCGATAATTACCTTTTGCTTAGCTTTTATTTCTTTGGCAACTTATGCCCAGAGAACCATTGATAAAGAGGTTGGAGAGTTTACTGAGATCAAAGTATTTGACCTTATCGAGGTGAACTTGATACAATCTGATGAAAACAAAATTTTGATCAAGGGATGGAATGTTGATGATATCAAATGGGTGAACAAAGACGGTACGCTGAAACTGCGAATGGAACTGGACAAGAAGTTTCAAGGAGAAGATACCTTCATTGAGGTATATTACACGAAACTGAATGTCATCGATGGTAACGAAGGGGCGAAAATCACCTGTAACGAAATGGTGCAAAAAGATAGAATCGAGTTACGGGCACAAGAAGGTGCGCAAATCAGAATCGGAATGGATGTGGAGTATGCCGAAATTCGTGCGGTAACGGGTGGTATCATTGAAGCCTCAGGTTTGGCCGAAAACCAGTCCATAGTTTTGAACACAGGAGGCATTTTTGAGGGGCGTGATCTGCGCACCTCAACATCTGATGTCAAGATTTCAGCAGGTGGGGAAGCCGAGGTTTTTGCATCAGAACGGGTGGATATCAATGTGAAAGCAGGAGGCGATGTAGTGGTATACGGCAATCCCAAAGAAGTCAATAAGAGCACATTTGTTGGGGGTAGGGTAAGAATAGTGGATTAAAACCAAACTCAGACCAAAGAATAAGCCCCAACAGAATTGTTGGGGCTTATTCTTTTTAGAACGTATCTACAAAAATCTATTTCTTGAAAATATATCGTGTGATGAAGATACCTTGGTTATCACCTTTTCCAGCACTTTCAACAGCACTGGTCACAAATTCAAGACTCCATCCATCGGCAATCATGGCATTGATCATTGAGGTGATCAGCGCATCGTTTGCAGCAATGTTCTGAAAACGGATGCCTCCTAGATTGAAAAAGTTCAATAATTTGGTTTCTTCGAAATTTTTGACTCTGATTTCACTACGATCTGATTTGTTTCGCGTGTTGTCTTCTTCGGTCTGAACACTGGTAAATTCTTTGTAGTCTTTGTCTTCAAGAGCGTTGATAATTCGAGAACGCCCCAATCCGTTGGGTACGATTGATTCGACGCTGGTGATGACCTTGTACTGTTGAGCAGTCACTTCGATGGTTCCCACAATCGCCAAAAGGGCGATAAAAATGATTTTTTTCATAATTGATTCGTGTTTGATGTTATGACAGGCCAATGTTAAAACGAATTTGTAAGAAAAGAAAATTGTTTCTTTGCTATTGTATGAATTGTTATCAACATTGTGCTTGATGCAGGGAACCGTGTATAAATCCACCGGAAGCTGGTACACCGTCAAATCGCTCGATGGCGATTTTTATGAGTGTCGCATCAAGGGCAAGTTTCGGATAAAGGGCATAAAGAGTACAAATCCGATTGCTGTGGGAGATGAAGTGGTTTTTGATTTGGAAACCATAGGGGATGAGACCGTTGGTATTATTTCAAAAATCAAGAAGCGAAAAAATTATATTGTAAGAAAATCGGTCAAGCTCTCGAAACAAGTGCATATCATTGCTGCCAATCTTGACCAAGTTTTTTTGATGGTGACCCTGAACAATCCGACCACCTATACAAGTTTTATCGACCGCTTTTTGGTGACTGCGGAAGCCTATGAAATTCCAGCCATTTTGTTGTTCAATAAAATGGATTCGTATGATGAGGATGAAATGGTCGAAGTAGATTATCTCATGAAATTGTACGCTTCAATTGGGTACAAAGCCATAGGCATATCGGCGAAAAATGGCGAAAATATTGAACAAGTCAAAGATTTGATGCAGGATAAAACGAGCATGTTCTCAGGCAACTCGGGCGTGGGCAAGTCAACTTTGGTCAATGCTCTGGAATCGGGCCTGCAACTGAAAACTGCCGAGATTTCAGAACAACATCTGCAGGGCCAGCATACAACGACCTTTGCCGAAATGTATGATCTGTCTTTTGGGGCAAAGATTATTGATACCCCGGGTATTCGTGGTTTTGGTATCGTTGACATGGATAAAGATGAGTTGGGTGATTATTTTCCCGAGTTTTTTGAGTTGAAATCCGAGTGCAAGTTCAATAATTGTCTGCATTTAGATGAGCCCAAATGTGCCGTAAAGCAATCGTTGGAAGATAATGAAGTGGCTTGGAGCCGATATCGAAGCTATGTACAGATGTTGGAAGAAGATGTTGAACAAACCTACCGAAGAGACGATTATGAATAATGTGTACGGGCCATGAGGGCAATGATTCAAAGGGTCTCAAAAGCAAGTGTCACGGTCAAGGGCAAAACAGTTTCCCAAATAGGCCATGGATTGCTTATTTTACTGGGAATTGAAAATGATGATAATAAAGCGGATATTGAATGGCTGTCAAAAAAAATTGTGAACCTTCGCATTTTCAATGATAAAGAAGGCGTGATGAACTGTTCGATTTTAGATGAGGATGGGGAAGCCATCGTGGTCAGTCAATTTACCTTGCATGCCTCGACCAAAAAAGGAAACCGTCCTTCCTATATCAAAGCCGCAAAACCTGAAACGGCCATTCCGTTGTACGAAAGTTTAGTGCAACGACTTGAAATGGATTTGGGCAAACCGGTCGGTACCGGCATCTTCGGAGCTGACATGAAAGTGGAACTGCTGAATGATGGCCCTGTGACAATAATTATTGACACTAAAAATAGGGAATGATACATTTTGTCGATTTTTTTGCCTCTTCTTGTAAGAAACCCTACATTTTTGCCGTTTAAAAGCGAAACCTAAATCAATACATGCGTTTTTTTACCCTCCTATTGACTGTTATTGTTTACGGCCAATTATTATCACAAGAGCTTGCGCTAAATTATGGTAGTATTCCACCTCAACTTTTAGAAAACGCAGATGCGATTGTTCGATTGGATGAAAAGGAAGTAGTTATTGACTCCTACAGGTCAATGAAGGTAACCCATAACCGTATAGTCACAGTGTTGAACGAATCAGGTAAAAAGTATATACATGCTTATGCCTTTTATGACAATGAAATAAAAATAAGCGGCTTAAGTGTCATAGTTTATGACGCCAAAGGAAAAGAAATAGACAAGTTCAAAGAACGTGATTTTTTAGACCAAAGTGCCACTGGCAGTAGTACATTGTATTCCGACAGCCGGGTTAAGTATCTAAGATACACACCAATAGAGTATCCTTACACAGTGGTCTTCAGTAAATCATACCTGTCATCAGATACAGCATTTATTCCCAGCGGTAATTTTTTGGATGGTTATCGTGTGAGCACTAAAAAAAGCAGTTATACTTTGAGTGTAAATTGTGATGTTCCTTTTAGACACAAAGAAGAGCATTTGAAAGAGTTTGGTGTGCAAAGCAAAAAAATGCCAAAGAAGTTCCATTATTATGCAGAAAATTTAAAGGCTGTTGAGAAAGAACCATATGCCTATGGTTTTAGGGATTTTGCACCACAAGTAAAGTTTGTACTAGAAAAGTTTCATCTTAAAGGTGTAGATGGTAAGGCAAAAAATTGGAAAGAATTTGGTAAATGGATTTATGAGAGCCTACTTGTTGATCAAGACATATTAAATGAAGCAGCTAAAGCTAATGCTAGAAAATTGGTATGGGGTGTCAAAAATCCTGTTGAAAAAGTTAAGAAAGTATATGAATACGTACAAAACAATACCCGTTACGTCAGTGTACAGCTGGGTATCGGTGGATGGAAGCCCATAAGCGCACAAGAAGTTGATAATGTAAAGTATGGTGATTGCAAGGGTCTTACAAACTATACCAAAGCCCTACTGAAAGAAGTGGGCATAGATTCATATTATACCATAGTTTATGGTGATACACAAAAACGTGATTTAGATCCAGATTTTCCCGCACTTCAAGGAAACCATGTATTTCTCAATGTTCCTTTGGAAAATGAATCGATATGGCTTGAATGTACCGATCAGCAAGTGCCAGTAAATTATTTGGGAACTTTTACAGATGACCGCTATGTTCTAAAAGTCACGCCCAATGGAGGTGAGCTTGTGAAATCAAAAAAATATTCAGAACAAGATAGCAGACAATCGACAAGCGCATCAATTTCGATTGATCGATTAGGAAAAATATCTGCAGAAGTAAATATTATATCTACAGGTGTACAGTACAATCAAAAGTATAGATTGGTAAATCAGACATATCAGGAGCAAGAAGAACATTATAAAGACCATTGGGATTATGTGAATAATATGCAGATTGATGACATCGACATTGTAAATGATAGAGATACCATAGCCCTGCAAGAAAAGATAGCAGTTTCTACAGAAAACTATGTTTCTTTTGCTGGTGAAAATTGGTTGTTTACACCCAATATGTTCAATCGAAATTTATATGTACCCAAAAGAGTTAGAGACAGAAATAGAGAGGTGGTGGTTCAGAGAGGGTATATGGATAAAGATGATTTTGTTATCAAATTACCTGAAGGGTATAGAATAGAGGCCTTATTGTCAGCCGTTGATATTTTAACCGATTTTGGCGAATATCAGATAAACATGGAAAAGATATCTGAGACCGAGTATCGGTATTCTAGAAGATTGTTGTTAAAAGCGGGTAAATATCCGAAAGAACGCTATGACGAGTTTCGTGATTTCAAGAAAAAAATAGCTAGAAATGACAATTCCAAAATTATACTGACCAAAACATAACCATTGATGAGAGTAAGAATACTTCTATTAGTTTTTTTATATGCGGTTATATTAACTGCTCAAGAAAAGAGTTTCAAGTTTGGAAAGGTGTCAAAAGCTGAGGTTGAACAAGCACAGCACCCGATTGAAAAAGATGCCGAAGCTGCAATTTTGTACAAAAAGGAAAGGGTGTTTTATGAATATATTGCCGATGATGGTTTTAAGACTGTCCGCGATGTCCAATATCGAATAAAAATTTACAATAAATCAGGACTAGGCTGGGGGACCATTGAAATACCTCTTTATAAAAATGAAAATGGTGAAGAACGCATTTCACAAATTAAAGCGTATACCTATAACATGGTCAATGGTAAAGTCGAAGAAACGAAACTTAAGAAAGATGGAATCTTCGATGGAGACGTTAACAAATACCGAAACAAAACCTCCATAGTTATGCCCGAAATTAAGGAAGGTAGCGTAATAGATGTTGAATACAGGATTACCTCAGACTTTTCAAGTTATATCGATGATTTTCAATTTCAATATGGCATTCCTGTAGATGTAGTTAATGTAAAGGTCGAGATTCCCCAATATTTTTTCTTTAAGCGTTTTGGTAAGGGCTTTTTCCCGATAGATATTAAACAATATAAAAAACATAGAACGATTTCAGTGACTTACAAAACTGAGAACAAAGGTCAATATGCCGGTAGCGGGCGTAGAACAAAAACAGGAGCTTTAGAGTTTTCAGAAAATGTTTATGAGGTAAATACCAGTAATATTCCCTCGCTAAAAGAAGCAGATTATACTGATAATATCAACAATTATCGTAGTGCTTTGAAATTTGAATTGGCCTCAACACAATTTCCGAATAGTCTATATAAAAATTATAGTGTGAGTTGGGATGATGTTGCAGAATCCATATACAAATACGATGACTTTGGTGGAGAACTCAAGAAAGAAAAGGTAATAAGAGACATTGTAGATCAACTTGGGGCCGAAAACGAAGATAGAGAGATCCTTGCTGAAAAAATATTTGAATATGTTAAGGGCAGGATGACATGGAATGGATATTATAGCTATGCATGCGAGAATGGTATCAAAAAGGCCTTTAATGAGAAAAAAGGTAATGTTGCCGACATTAATATAATGCTGACCGTCATGCTCCGTTATGCAGGTTTTAATGCCAATCCTGTTCTTGTTAGCACTAAATCACATGGTATACCATTATTCCCGACTAATGAGGGATTTAACTATATCATATCAGCAATTGAAAATAGTGATGGCACATATATGCTACTTGATGCTACTGAAAAAATGGCCCCGATGGGTATACTGCCCGTAAGAGCTTTAAATTGGAAAGGAAGACTGGTAAGAGATGATGGCACCTCTGCTGAAATAGATTTGACTCCAAGAAAACCTGCAAAAAAAATGATACTTATGAATGCCAATCTATTTGAAGATGGTTCTGTCGAAGGCAAAATGCGTACCCAGCTTACGGCAAGCTTGGCATTTGACTATCGTGAAGCTCATAAAGATGAGTCTCTAGAAGATATTGTAGAAGGTATGGAAACCCGCTATCTTGAGATGGAAGTGGACAATATGGAAATCAAAAATCAACAAGAATGTTATAAACCATTGGAAGAGTCTTGTTCATTTGTGAAAGAAAACCAAATCGAGATGATTTCTGGGAAATTATACTTTAAACCAGCTCTTTTTCTCACAATAAACGAAAACCCCTTTAAGATGGAAAAAAGGGATTATCCAGTAGATTTTAAATTTCCTCAAACACAAGATTTGACCATCAATTTCAAGATTCCAGAAAACTATAAAATAGAATCAATTCCTGAAAGTACAGCGATTGGTCTTCCAGATGACATGGGTGTTTTTAGATATACAATCAAACAAAATGGCAGCTTCTTGCACTTAAAAAGTAAAATCAATATTAATGCCGGTATAGTACCACCGATTTATTACAAAACCCTAAAGGAATTTTACAATCAAATTATTGTAAAACAGTCAGAAAGAGTAGTTTTGACAAAAGCTTGAGATGAACATACAAAACGCCCAAAAGGCGGTTGATGAATGGATTCAGAACCATGGGGTGCGCTATTTCAATGAATTGACCAATATGGCCCAATTGACCGAAGAAGTCGGTGAAGTAGCACGCATCATTGCACGTCGCTACGGCGAACAAAGCGAAAAAGCATCAGATAAAGAGAAGGACTTGGGTGAAGAATTGGCCGATGTGCTCTTTGTGGTCCTTTGCCTTGCCAACCAAACGGGGGTTGATCTTCAACAAGCCTTTGACAAAAAGTTGCAATTAAAAGCCAAACGCGACCATGACCGCCACCACAAAAACGAAAAGTTGAAATAAAAATGGCTCCTTTCCCTAACCAGGGAAAGGCGACCCGACGAACTATCGGGTCGGAAAGGGTTGTGTCAAAATGGATTTCTAAAGCTGGTTTATTGTGTGTTTTTCCTAGCTTTGGAACTTTCAAAAAACGAATAGCTTTGAAACTCGACCTTTCCGCACCATCAACTAATAAAATCAAGGCCTCGATTGAAATCACCGGTTCAAAAAGTGAGACCAATCGGTTGTTATTGCTACAGGCATTATATCCAAACCTAAAGATTGAAAATAGTTCAAATTCTGACGATGCCCAAGTCATGCAACGCGGATTGAAAACTTCCAATGGGGAAGTCGATATACACCATGCCGGCACTGCGATGCGGTTTCTGACGGCCTATTTTGCATCACAAGACGGAAAAGAGGTCACTTTGACGGGTTCTAAGCGTATGAAAGAACGCCCCATCAAAATTTTGGTAGAGGCATTGCAAAGTATGGGCGCAGCTATCAGCTATGTTGCGAACGAAGGCTATCCACCAATAAAAATTAAAGGGAAAAAGCTCGAAAACCATAAAGTTTCGCTTCCTGCCAATGTGAGCAGCCAGTACATTTCGGCTTTGTTGCTTATCGCGCCAAGCCTCGAAAACGGTCTGGAGTTGAATTTAATGGGTGAAATCACTTCGGTACCCTACATTAAAATGACCTTGGGCTTGCTCACGGCGATTGGTGTCGATTCCACATTTGAAGGAAACCAAATTAAAATCCATCCCAAGAAAAAAATTGAGGACGCTAAGTTGGTGGTCGAATCTGACTGGAGTGCGGCCAGCTATTTTTACAGTCTGGTAGCCCTTTCAGAGGTGGGCAGCGAAATAACGTTGACCTCTTACAAAAAAAACTCACTTCAAGGCGATAGCGTCTTGGCAGAGATTTATAAGAATTTTGGTGTTGAAACAACATTTTCGAAAAATTCAATTACTCTTTTGAAAGTCCACTCTCCAAGTGGGAGAGGGGACTTAGGGAAGAGGGCCTTAAACCTAGATCTTTCAAACGCTCCCGACATTGCCCAAACCATTGCCGTGACCTGTTTCGGACTGGGATTGGGTTGTCGTCTAACGGGCCTGCACACACTGCCCATTAAAGAAACCGATAGATTGGCCGCCATGAAAACCGAACTTGAAAAATTTGGGGGCGAAGTTTTTATTGATCATGAGAGTTTGGTGTTGAACCCATCCAAGGACATCAAATCAGAGGTTTCTGTGGATACCTACAACGACCATAGAATGGCCATGGCCTTCGCTCCGTTAGCCTTAAAAACAGGTTTCAACATCAATGATGCGGGGGTGGTTTCAAAATCCTATCCTGATTTTTGGAAGGATATGAAAAGAGTTGGTTTGGGTGTTTCACCCGTCGAACAGAATTAATTGCCCATTTACTTGACATCCCCTAGTGGCAGATTGTATATTTGCGGTCTTTTAAAAATATCCTAGAAAACCTATGAAATTATCAAACTTCAGTTTTGAGCTTCCAAAAGAATTGTTGGCCGAATACCCTGCTGAAAATCGTGACGAATCCAAATTGATGGTCGTGCACCGCGAATCTGGTAAGATTGAGCACAAACTGTTCAAAGACCTGATTGATTATTTTGATGAGGGTGATGTCATGGCGTTGAACAATACCAAGGTTTTTCCTGCCAGATTATTTGGCAATAAAGAGAAGACCGGAGCTCGGATTGAAGTGTTCTTGTTGCGCGAACTTAATGAAGAACAGCGCCTTTGGGATGTCTTGGTAGATCCTGCGCGAAAAATAAGAATTGGCAACAAATTATATTTTGGCGAGGATGAGAGCTTGGTCGCCGAGGTGATTGACAATACGACTTCAAGAGGGCGTACACTTCGGTTTTTGTTCGATGGCTCTTATCTGGATTTTAGAAGGAAACTGAAAGAGCTGGGCGAGACCCCATTACCGAAATACATCAAGCGTGACGCTGAACCAGAAGACGAACAGCGTTACCAAACCATTTATGCCAAGCATGAAGGTGCCGTTGCAGCCCCAACTGCTGGATTGCACTTCTCGAAGCATTTGTTAAAGCGATTGGAGATAAAGGGTATCAATTATGCTGAATTGACACTTCATGTAGGTCTGGGCACTTTCAATCCCGTTGAGGTTGAAGACCTTTCAAAACACAAAATGGACAGTGAAGAACTGGTCATTGACGAGAAGGCGACCGAAATCATCAACAATGCAAAAAGCAACAAAAAACGGGTTTGCGCCGTGGGCACCACAGTGATGAGAGGGCTTGAGAGCGCAGTATCTTCTGAAAGAACATTGAATACCTTTGAGGGGTGGACAAACAAGTTTATTTTCCCGCCCTATGAGTTTAGCATTGCCGACAGCATGGTGACCAATTTTCACCTGCCAAAATCAACGTTGTTGATGATGGTTTCTGCATTTATGGGGCACGATTTGATGAAGAAGGCCTACAAACAAGCCATTTTGGAGCAATACCGGTTCTATTCGTACGGTGATGCAATGTTGATACTATAATTTTTTGTCATTCCTGCCTCCCGATAGCTATCGGGAGGCAGGAATCCTTATAAATCCCGATTTATCATCGGGATTTTTCTTTTTCTAACTTTGTCAGAGCCTGTTTAAATTTTTGTGATTAGAATTGTTATAGATTATTTTTTTGCCCTTTTAGGCAAAATTTTATGGCATAGCCCATGCTACGGTATAAAATTTTAACGAAGAAGGGCGGAAAAAGGGTCATTAGGAAATAATTGATAAAAACTTAAATAGGCACTCAATATGGTCAAACACAAAAAAGACATTCGGGCACTTACCAAAGAACAACTGCGTGACTTTTTTACATCCGAAGGTGACCAAGCTTTTCGTGGCAACCAGGTCTATGAATGGTTGTGGCAGAAATCTGCGCATTCTTTTGATGGCATGACCAATCTGTCAAAGCAGACCCGTGAGATGCTTGATAAAAACTTTGTCATCAACCATATTGAGGTGGATCAAATGCAGCGAAGCAATGACGGAACCATCAAAAATGCGGTAAAATTGCACGATGGACTCATTGTAGAATCCGTTTTAATCCCTACAGAAACCAGAACAACGGCTTGTGTATCGAGCCAAGTAGGCTGCAGTCTTGACTGCAAGTTTTGCGCCACAGCACGGTTGAAACGCATGCGCAATTTGAATCCCGATGAGATTTATGACCAAGTGGTGTCCATAGACAGGCAAAGTCGGTTGTACTTTGACCGCCCACTCAGCAACATTGTTTTTATGGGCATGGGCGAGCCATTGATGAATTACAACAATGTGCTCAAAGCAATAGAAAAAATTACTTCAAAAGAAGGTTTGGGCATGTCACCAAAACGCATTACGGTCTCTACTTCGGGGGTGCCCAAGATGATAAAGAAAATGGCGGATGAAGCTGTAAAGTTCAACTTGGCGGTTTCATTGCATTCCGCCATCGATGAAACCCGCACCTCTATCATGCCGTTCAATGCCACCTTTCCGCTGCATGATTTAAGGGAGGCCTTACAATATTGGTATCAAAAGACCAAGAATAGGATTACCTATGAATATGTGGTGTGGCAAGGCATCAACGATACCAAAAAAGATGTGGAAGCCTTGGTCAAATTCTGCCGCTTCGCGCCTTCGAAAGTGAACTTGATTGAGTACAACCCCATTGACGATGGGCAATTTCAGCAGGCTTCTGACGCAGCTATAACGATGTATCAGAACATTTTGGAAGAAAATGGCATTACGGTAACGGTACGCCGTTCTCGTGGCAAGGATATTGATGCCGCCTGTGGCCAGCTGGCCAATAAATCTTGACGCTGCACCAAGACCACCGATTACTGTGTTGTTTTCCCTACTTTTGGTGCACCAAAATCAAACTTCTAATCTCTTTTGAAAGTCGCCGCGCAAATAAGGGAGCCCATTGAGCATGAGATGCAGCTTTTTGAAGAAAAGTTTCGCCTTTCAATGTCATCAAAAGTGGCCCTGTTCAACCGTATCACCTATTACATTGTCAATAGAAAGGGCAAGCAGATGCGCCCCATGTTCGTTTTTTTGACAGCAAAGATGTTGAACAGCGGGCAGGTGAACGAACGCACCTATACCGGGGCATCGATTATTGAGTTGATCCATACTGCAAGTCTGGTACACGATGATGTTGTCGATGAAAGCGATAAACGTCGTGGATTTTTCTCAATCAATGCGCTGTGGAAGAACAAAATCGCTGTTTTGGTCGGCGACTACCTCTTTTCAAAAGGACTTTTGGTCGCTTTGGATAATAACAGCCACGACCTTTTGCAGATTATTTCAAATGCTGTTCGTGAAATGAGCGAGGGAGAGCTACTGCAAATCGAGAAAGCCCGTTTGCTCGATATCACAGAAGAAGTGTATTACGACATCATCCGTCAAAAAACCGCTACGCTGATAGCTGCCTGTTGCAGTATGGGAGCTTGTGCAGTGAAATCTGGCACTGATGAAGTAGAGACCTTCCGCAAGTTTGGTGAGCTCTGCGGCATGGCATTTCAGATCAAGGACGATCTTTTTGATTATGGAGAGGAGCGTATCGGCAAACCCACGGGTATCGATATCAAAGAACAGAAAATGACCCTGCCACTTATCTATGCCCTTGACCAAAGCGACAAGAAGGAACGGAGGTGGTTGATCAATTCCATCAAAAATCACAATAAGAACAAAAAAAGGGTCAAAGAGGTCATTGCATTCGTGAAAGCTAAAGGCGGATTGGAATATGCCATCGAACGGATGTTCAAATTCAAAGATGAAGCCCTTTCGCTGCTGGAACCTTACCCTGAATCCCCTTACAAAGACTCCCTGATGCTTATGGTCAACTATGTGGTTGACAGAAAAAAATAGGTGCTGGACAACCCTTTTTAAATTACATGCGTCTATACCTATAGAAGCGAGAACAAACCAAGAGCCTTGAAGATTATTGGACTATACAGAAATGAAAAACTGTTGGTGAAAAAAGCCAAAGCCAATGATAGGTCTGCACAAAAAGCAATTTTTGAGCAATTTTCTCCCAAAATGCTTTCGGTATGCCGCCAATATATCAAAGACGTTCAGTTTGCAGAAGATGTCATGATCAGTGGTTTTGTCAAGGTTTTTAGCAAGCTTGAAACTTTTAGAGGGCAGGGAAGTTTTGAAGGATGGATCAGAAAGATTATGGTGCGCGAAAGTATTTCCTATCTAAGAAAGCGACAGTTTGTGGTCTATGATGATGAGGTGGTTGAACAGGTTGAATTGGAGGTTGGCGATTCATCTTCAATGTGGGATGTGGAACATATACAGTCACTCGTTGATACACTGCCGGAAGGATATAAAACTGTCTTTTTGCTCTATGCCGTTGAGGGATATAAACATCATGAGATAGCTGAGCTACTAGATATTTCTGAAGGTACTTCAAAGTCACAATTGTTCAAGGCCCGGCAAACGCTTCAAGAAAATTTAAGATTGGGTGGTGCCATTCACGACACCAGATCAAGAAGTAAATGAAAAAGCTATGGAAAAATTAGAAAAACATATCAAACAAAAACTGGAGGCTCGCGAGATCAAACCGTCCAAAAAGGCTTGGTCAAAACTTGAAAAGCGTCTTGAAACTGCACCTGAGCAGAACAACAACCGAAAATGGTATATGATAGCTGCCGCATTCATTGGAGTTTTGATAGTGACATCCATCTATTTTAGCGGCAACAAAGAGCAGCAACAACCTCAAATAGTGGTAAAAGACAACCAAGATGAAGAAAACAGCCAGGCAAGTAAGGAAGCTATTGAGATTATCAAAGAAAAACCTTCCGTTGTAGAAACTGAAGAGCAGTCACCAAAGCAAAGCGATGAAAAACAGTTTGTTGAACCAGAAACTAAAACAGCAGTTGCACTATCGGAAATCGTAGAAAAGAGAATTCCACTTGAAAACGAATTGGCTGAAAACCAGCAATGGCTTATTGACCAAAAAGTGGATGAAGTTTTGGCCAAGGTCATTTTATTGGAAAACAACAATCAATCGGTCACCGAAGCTGAGGTAGATTCACTGTTAAGAGCCGCGCAAAAAGAAGTGCTGACCGACAAACTTTTTAACCAAAATGGTTCGGTTGATGCCATGATGCTTTTGGCCGAAGTCGAAGACGAACTCAATGATTCTTTTCGGGACCAAATTTTTGATGCCCTGAAAGATGGCTATACCAAACTCAGAACCGCAGTGGTATACCGCAATAATTAACATTCATCAATCAAAACCCCTGTTTTTATTCCTCCCCCTTGGGGGAGGTTAGGTGGGGGCTAAATCAAACAATCATGAGAACAATTACCTATTATGTTGTGCTGATCATTATCAGCTTTTTGACCCAACAGCTTTCGGCCCAAAAATCGTATGAAAAAGAAGTTGAAGAATTAAAAAACAGAAAAGAAGAGATAGTATCTCAAGAAAAAGATGCGTTACGTTTAGAGGTCGAACACATCAATAAGCAACTTGAAAAGGGAAAAATTTCAGCTGAAGAAGCGACAAAATTAAAAGAAGCTGCCGCGAAAAAGCGTGCCTTGAACATCGAAAATAGAACAGCAATCATCGATAACCGTATTGCCTTGTTGGAACGCAACCAGGGTCAGGTTTTGGAATTGGACTCACTAGATTCAAAAAATCGGTTATTATTGACGTTTGATATCGACGATGAAGACGATAGAATTTTTGGCATACGCATCAATGAAAGAGATTGGGATAGAGACTATAAGTACGACCGGCGTACCTATTCTGACTTGGTCTTGGCCATTGGGTTGAACAATGCTTTGATTGAAGGGCAATCATTGGATGACTCTCCGTATAAAATTGGTGGAAGCCGATTTTTTGAGATGGGTTGGCAGTGGCGGACGCGGGTGTTCAGGAATTCAAATTGGTTGCGATTCAACTACGGATTTTCATTTCAATTCAACGGTTTAAAACCAGAAAACAACCAGTTCTTTGTGCAAAATGGTGACCAGACCGGATTACAGGAATTTGATGTGGAATTGGACAAGTCGAAGCTCAGAATGGATAATCTGGTGTTTCCGGTGCATTTTGAAATCGGTCCTTCAAAATATAGAGAGTACCGCAACGGTTTCCGGTATTCGCTGGATGATCAGTTCCGTTTGGGTTTTGGGGGTTATGCGGGATTCAACTTGGGTACACGGCAAAAATTAAAATATACAAGAGACGGCGAGCGTGTAAAGGACAAGTTTAAACGTGACTACAATACCAGTGATTTGATATACGGTTTGAGTGCTTATGCAGGTATCGAGGGTGTGCTGCTGTATGTCAAATACGATTTGAATCCCATTTTTAGGGATGCTCCTGTCGAGCAACGTAATATTTCATTGGGGGTTCGCTTTGATTTGTAAAAAAAATACTGGCTCCACCCTGTCATCCTGAGCGGTGTCACACTGAGCGCAGTCGAAGTGCAGTCGAAGGAAAAGAGTTGTTTTCCAAAAACGGACAGGGGGATATTCCAATGTTCTTGGGATATTGAATCAAATTGACAACGCCCTCTCCATTTCGTCCGAAAACTCCTCTTTATAATAGACCCGTTTACAATGACTACATTCCGCATAGCGTGATGTTCCTATTTTAAAAAGCGGTATCCAAAACAGATGAAAATAGTTGGGCTGAACATGGGCAGTGAGTGTTCCCGTTTGCGAACAATGAGGACAAGAAACACCATTCATGGGTTTTGAAACCTGTTTTCCCGATCGTGTTCCGAAGAACAATATCATATTCTGCTATTTCAATTCAAACGAGACATTGATACGGTATTCACGCTCGTTGTTGATGTTGCCATAGTAGAGGCTTTCACTGAACTTTTCATAGTTGGTATCACTTAAATAGACCACTTTCCCAATTTGTCGTCCCATTTTTCCGGCGAGTGCTTCAGCGCGATTTTTCGCATCTTCAAGTGCTTTACCGGCATAATCTGCCATTTGTGCTCTAGTGAGTTTGAATTCCATGGTAGTGTCTGATTTGGTCACGCCGACAGAGCGTACCGAAAGAAATTTTTGAAGGTCATCGGCACTGTTGGTCGTGTACTTGATAATGGTGCCATCTTTATCATATCCATAGAGCGCATAGCCCATGGCATCTTCTTTGAGATTTGCGGTATTGATGCCCACTTTGGCCAATTTATCTTTATAGGTCGATAGTATCTCTGGCAGCGTAAAAGTTTGCGCATCATAGTAGACGTTGTTCATGCTGACAAGCATAGACGCCTTATAATTGGGAGAAATGGTATAGCCGTGAACCCCATATACATTGATGGTGTTCTGGTTTTCTTGAGCATTTGTAAAACAGAAACTGGTGAAAAGCAGTGTAAGCAATACTATTTTTTTCATGGTAACCGTGTTTAATGAAATTGTCTAATTTGGATTGAAATTAAGGATAAACTTTTTTACATTCCAATTAGAGGATTAATTTTATCCACCTTTCAAAAAAACGCTTTTGATTTCAAAGACCACCATAGATCAAGTGTACGAGACCGCCAGGGTCGAAGAGGTCATTGGCGACTTTGTGCAGCTTAAAAAATCGGGCTCCAACTACAAGGGGCTGAGTCCGTTTACTGATGAGCGCACCCCGAGTTTTATGGTATCGCCGGTCAAACAGATTTGGAAGGATTTCAGTAGTGGCAAAGGTGGCAATGTGGTGGCCTTTTTGATGGAGCACGAACATTTTACCTATCCCGAAGCGATTCGATACCTTGCCAAAAAGTACAGCATTGAGATTGAGGAGACCGAACGCACCGATGAAGAAAAAGAACAGGCCAATGAACGCGAGAGCATGTATCTGGTCTCAGAATATGCCAAACAGTATTTTGAAGAAACGCTGTGGGGCACCGAACCGGGCAAGGCCATTGGTCTCTCTTATTTCAAAGAACGTGGCTTCACTGAAGAAACCATCAAAAAGTTCGGTCTCGGTTACAGTTTGGATGAATGGGAGGCCTTCACCAAAGCAGCATTGGATGCGGGCTATCAATTGGATTTTTTAGAAAAAACCGGGCTCACTATTGTCAAAGAACAGACGGGTGGTGAAAGCAGAAAGTTTGATAGGTTCAAAGGCCGGGTGATGTTTCCCATCCATTCCATGAGTGGTCGCGTTTTGGGTTTTGGCGGTCGTATTCTGACCAATGACAAAAAAGCGGCGAAATACCTGAACTCCCCAGAAAGCGAAGTCTACCACAAGAGCAAAGTGCTCTACGGTATCTATTTTGCGAAGCAGGCCATCGCCAAAGAAGACAATTGTTACTTGGTGGAAGGCTATACCGATGTCATTCAAATGAACCAAAGTGGCATTGAAAATGTTGTGGCGTCAAGCGGCACGGCATTGACCCCAGAACAGATTCGCCTCATCAATCGGTTGACCAAGAACATCACCGTGCTTTTTGATGGTGACGCTGCCGGACTTCGAGCATCACTCCGTGGCATTGATTTGATTTTGGAGCAGGGCATGAACGTCAAGGTCTGCTCGTTTCCTGAGGGGGAAGATCCCGATAGTTTTGCCAAGAACAATGCCTATGAAGATGTGGTTTTGTATCTGGAGGAAAACAGCCAAGACTTTATTCAGTTCAAAACCTCGTTATTGGCCAAAGAAGCTGCGAACGACCCCATCAAACGGGCGGATACCATTCGTGAAATAGTCAACAGCATCGCCAAGATTCCCGATAGGATAAAAAAGGAAGTCTACATTCAAGAGTGCTCCAAAATCATGCAGATCTCTGAAGAGGTACTGTACAATACTTTGGCACAGATTGACAAGAAAGAGGCCTACGATGCCAATAAAAAAGCAAAGAAAGAGCAAAAGGCCTTTGAAGTGGTCAAGAACGAAGCCGCTGTAGAAAAGGTGGATGTTCAATACGAACTCGAACGAAAAATTATTGAAATGCTCTTGCTTTATGGTGGTGAGAAACAAGAATTTGAAGACTTGGTGCTCAAAGAAAACGATGAGGGTGATTTGGTGCTTGAGCCTGAGGTCTTTGAGGCCAAGGTTTATGAGAAAATCTATTTGGATTTACAGGAAGACGAAATTGAACTGACCAACGAGAACTTCCGTAACATTTATTACAAATTGATTGAAAACTTGAACGAGAATGAAGACTTTTCGGTGAATTCGTTCATTTCAGATTTGGAACAAGAGTTTGTAATCGAGGTATCTTCAATCTTGATGGAAGAAGAAAAATACATATTGCACGATTGGGAGCGAAAAGATATTTACCCCAAGGATAAAAAATACAGTGTTGCCCAATTGGTGGGTGAGACCATTTTGACCTTGCGTTGCAATCTTATAAAAAATAGAATCGACAGGCTTCAAAAAGATACCGAAGATTCAAAAGCTGACAATACCGAAACCTTGGAGGAAATCATGAATTATCTTCAGCTCAACAAATTGTTGAATGCCAAATTAAGCAGGGTCATTTCATAAAAAAACCCCAGTTTGACTGAGGTTTTTATCGAGTATCATTGAGTTTTTCTAGTAAAGTTCCAATGCTTTTGCCTGTTGCAATAGGTCAACAAGGTTGTCAACATTGAGCTTTCGCATCAAACGGGCTTTATAAGTACTCACCGTTTTTTCGTTGAGGTTAAGGCCTTCTGCAACTTCTTTGTTTCTTTTTCCGCTGGCGAGCAGTTTCAACACCTCGATTTCGCGGGTCGACAATTTTCTGAAGAACCTTCTTGGCTTTTGGGTACCTTCGTCAAATGCCAAACGTTGTGCCAATTCGTTGGTGATGAACATATTGCCTTCACTTACTTTTCGAACAGCAGATACGATGTAATCAACATCAGCAGCTTTGGAAAGGTAGCCGTAGGCACCTGCCCTAATGGTGCTCAGTGCGTATACATCTTCTGATTGACCGCTGTACATCAATACTTTGGCCTCAGGAAACTCATTTTTCATTTTTCGCAATGTGGCGATGCCATTAATTTCTGGGATGTCCATTTCAAGCATGACGACATCGGGGGAAACTTTTTTCAATTGTTCAAACAGCTCAGTGGTTGAAGAGACATCTGCGACAACTTCAAAATCTGGGACGGACTCAAGTACGGTTTTAACGCCCAACCGTACAACGGGGTGGTTGTCAGCAATCAGTATTTTTGTCATTGTGATAGGTTTACAGTATTGTTTAGGTTTTAAAATGGTTGGTTTAACAAAACTTACATCGTTTTGCCGAGCAATATAGCCATTTTCTTACAACAAAAGTGCATTTTTAAATTAAAACCACAGAATTTTTAAGGTTTTTCTCGTTTTAAGTACTCTATTTATAGTTAAGATGTTGATTTTAACGACTCTGGAATTGTGCAAATGGGTATCGGTATCATTTTATGTCGATTAATGGTATTGAATCTTTTGTAAATGGTGAACACCTCTTTTTTTCTTCCAGAAAAGTCATTGGCCGTCTTTCCTTCATCGTCCATTTTCATGGCCCATTCGAGTTCTGGGTAACTGGCCCCAATTTGGTCTTCGTCGGTACGGCTGTCGCCCCATAGTCCGTCAGTGGGTGCAGCTTCCATAATGTCTTGGTTGATGCCCAAGACCCTTGCCAGTTCATATACCTCTGTCTTCAACAAATCGGCAATGGGGCTCAGATCAACACCGCCATCCCCGTATTTGGTGTAAAAGCCTATGCCAAAATCCTCTACTTTATTGCCCGTACCCGCCACAAGGTATTTTTCCAGCGCAGCGAAATAGTACAAGGTGGTCATGCGCAATCTTGCACGTGTATTGGCCAGTGACATAAAGCGGTCTTCCTCATTCTCAACTTTGGGCAGGGCTTCTATCAGGCTATCAAAAACGGGGGTCAGGTTTACGGGTTGTCGGCTTACATTAAGAAAATGTTGCATCAACCAATCAATATGCCTGTCCGCACGGGTCACTTGATTTTGTCCTTGGTGTATGGGCATCTCCACGCAGAGCAAATCCAGCCCCGTTTTAGCACAGAGGGTAGAGGTCACTGCAGAATCAATACCGCCCGAGACACCAACCACAAACCCTTTCATTTTGGCGTTCTGTGCATAGCTTTTAAGCCAGTTTACGATGTGGTCAATGACCTTTTCAGTTCGCATAACGTTCTTTTTATGAACTTATATTGAACTTTTTAGGAAATACAAAAAGTTCAATATAAGTTCTATTTCAAAAATTTACCTTTGTTTCCGTAAAAATAAATGCTGAGCGCGTAATAATGAAGAGGTTTAGAGAATTCATGGGGTGTTTCGCCCTCTTACTCATTATTTTATTTATTGGATGTAAAGATGATACGGATGGATTGGAAGCAGAAATCGCGAAGATTTCCATCAATTTTGAACTGTTGCGTTTTGACCAACAGTTTGGTGAAGCCAAGGCTGAAGACATTCCAAAACTAAAACAAAAGTACCCCTATCTGTTTCCGGCGCAATATCCGGATAGTGTATGGGAAGCTACCCTGAACGATACCTTACAGATTGCCCTGCACAAAGCAGTGGATAGTGTGTTTACCGATTTTGATGAAGTTGAAACAGATTTAGAATCCCTGTTCAAGCACATTGCACATTATTTCCCCAGATACAAAGTACCTAAAACGGTCACCTTGATATCGCGGGTCGATTATAACAATCGGGTAATCTTATCAGATTCATTGCTGCTGATTGGGTTGGACAATTATTTAGGGCACGGGCATAAATTTTATGCAGGCCTTTCAAATTATATTGCCAAGGGTCTTGACAAAAAGTATTTGACCTCAGATGTGGCAAGTGCCTTTGCCAAGACCGTGAATCCGTATCCGCGAGACCGTACCTTTTTGTCGCGAATGGTACACTATGGCAAAGAGCTCTATCTGAAAGATAAGTTGCTGCCAAATGCCACAGATGCCCAAAAGATTGGATACACTGATGATGAAATGGGTTGGGCAAAGGCCAACGAAGAGCAGATGTGGCGTCATTTTATTGAACAAGAACTGTTATACAGCACTGACTCATCGTTGGACCGTAAATTTCTTGACCCGGCACCTTTCTCTAAATTCGGATTGGAATTGGATAGTGAATCACCCGGAAGATTGGGCCGCTATCTGGGCTGGCAGATTGTAAGGGCGTACGCTGAGAAAAATGATAATGTGGGGCTTATTGAACTTTTGGATATGCCCGCTGATGAACTCTTTAAAAAATCAAACTACAAACCCAGAAGATAATGGCTGTTGAACATACCTCAGAGATACGCTTAAAGGTAGGATTGGATGAAAACCGTGTGCCCGAAGAATTGACCTGGTCTGCCGAAGATGGTGGCATTGAAAATGAAGAGGCCAAAGCAATGCTGCTCTCGGTCTGGGACAGCAAGAATCAAGAATCGCTCAAAATCGATTTGTGGACGAAGGACATGCCCGTCGATGAGATGAAAATATTCTTTCACCAAACCCTGATGACCATGGCCGATACTTTTTTTAAAGCTACACAGGATGAAAAGATGACGGCCACGATGAAAGATTTCTGTGATTATTTTGCTGAGAAGCTAGAGTTAAAGTGACTCTCTTGTTGTGCATGAAAAAGAAGCCCGCTCAAAAACTCATTTTTGTCTACAACGCCAATTCAGGTGCCCGAAATGCGGTGATGGACAGTATGCACAAAGTATTCAGGCCATCAACCTATGAATGCAATCTGTGCGATTTGACGTATGGTACCTTTTCAGAAAATCGCGTTTGGAAACGCTTTCGCCAAGACAGTGTGCATAAAATGGTCTTTATGCACAAAGATGAGTTTGCCAAGCGTTATGCTTCTAAATTCGGATACAAGTTTGATTTTCCGATTGTATTGATTGAGGGCGACAATGGCTTGGAGGTGTTGATTTCAAACACAGAGTTGAGCGAATTGAAAACGCCCAGGAGTCTGGTTCGTCTGGTGGAGGAGCGAACCAAATTATAAATATTCTAGAGTTCGTCTATAATGGCTTCTACAGTTTCGGCCAATTTTTGGTGTACTCCGGGTCCGGAGACATTGGTGACGATAAATACACCTGTCTGGGTTTCGGGTATGAGGGTCATCCAGCACATGGTGCCAAAAGCCCCTCCGTTTTGAAAAATTTTATCGGGTTTCGGTCCATCCTTAAAAATCTGCCAAAAAAATCCATTTTCATAATCGCCATATTTTCCTTCATGTAATTCAGTATGTGACACTCTAACTATTGTGTCAGAAGTATTCAAATGAAATTTCATGTACTTCACCATATCGCCAAGCGATGATTTGATACCGCCTTCCGCACTCATAGCTTTATTTGGGTTGAAGGGCATTTCTATGCCATTGTGATTAAAACCTGTCGCCAGATATGTTTTTGTATCATTTGAAGGGATTATTGATGAGCTTTTCATGTCAAGAGGTTTGAAAATGTATTCTTTCAATAGGGTTTCAAACGGTTTTTGGTTTAGATTTTCGAGAGTGTACCCGATGAGGTTGGCCCCAGCGTTCGAATAGCTGAATTTATGTCCAGGAATGGTATCCAGTTTCACTTGTACCAACGCTTCAAAAAACTGGGTTTTTGAGTAGTTTTTCTGCAGTTTGAAGATTTCGAAGGGTAATTTGTCATAATCTGGATTTTCAAAAAGACTATCTGCAATGGGAAACATTCTGGGCAAACCACTGGTATGGGTGAGAAGGTGTCTAAAAGTAATGGGATTGCCCTCGTATTCCAAGTTCGTAAAATTTCCATCCATGTAAAGACGGATATCGTCATCAATATTGACTTTTTCTTCGGCAACGGCCTTGGCCAAAAGTGTTCCTGTAAAGGTTTTGGTGAGCGAAGCGATTTCATAAAGGGTATCATCATCTGGGGCATTGCCATCATGCAATTTTCCCAAATGTAGTTTGTATGTTTTACCATCTTTTATAGCTGCAATCGATAGTGAGGTGATTTCCGGTTGCTTCAGCAAAACAATGCCATGTTTTTCAAGAATCAAATGAGGATCTTTAGGTGTTTCAATTGTAGTTGCGAATAAGAATGCAAATGATAAAAAGATAGCGTACTTCATTTAGCGGTGTTTAAGTCAATACCGCTGTAACTGCAAAAGGTTACAATTTTTAAATGATTTTTGAGCCCTCAACTAAGATTTGAGGCTGTTATTGATTTCATCAATATATCCCAACAGCTCATCCTTTCCGGTACGGTTTGCCGATGAGGTCACAAAATGTGGTGGGGCTTCTTCCCAAAGACCGTCGAGCAATACTTGAAGGTAGTCATCAACATGTTGTTCAATGGCCTTGGGCTTCAATTTATCAGCCTTGGTAAACACAATGGCAAAGGGTATGCCGTTTGAGCCGAGCCACTCCATAAACTCCAAGTCAATTTTTTGGGGTTCGTGGCGAATATCCGCCAAAACAAAGGCACTGACCAGCTGTTTTCGTTTTTCGAAGTATTCGGTAATGTATTTTTGAAATGTTTTTTTATCCTTTTTTGAGACTCTGGCATACCCATAACCGGGCAGGTCGACCAAAAACCATTTGTCATTGATTTTGAAGTGGTTAATGAGTTGGGTCTTTCCTGGTCTTGCTGAGGTCTTTGCCAAATTCTTGTTGTCGGCCAACATGTTGATCAATGATGATTTGCCCACATTAGAGCGGCCAATAAAGGCATATTCCGGTAATAGGGCTGCCGGGCATTTGGCCACATCAGAATTGCTCATTACAAATTCAGCAGAAGTGATTTTCATCGGTGTTGGGTGTCAGTTGTCAGATGCTCGGTGTCCATTTTGGATACGACCATGCCACAAAGTTAAAATACTGGATTTGAAACTCTTTATCAGTAAACCACTTTACATCCAGCATCCAGCATCGTGCATCTATCGACTAAAATCCTCTTTTCTCAAGCCAGGCTTCAAGAATTGTATTGAAGTCTTCGGGGTGTTCCATCATAGGGGCATGGCCACATTTGTCAATCCAGAAAAGGTCAGAGTCAGGTAAAAGCTCATGAAACTCCTCGGCCACGTTGGGTGGGGTCACGGTATCGTTCTTGCCCCAAATAATGCAAGTTGGGGTCTGCATCTTGGGCAGGTCTTTTGACATATTGTGGCGAATGGCACTTTTGGCAATGGCCAACGTTTTTACCAGTTTCATTCGGTCGTTGACCGTGGCGAACACTTCGTCTACGATTTCTTTGGTGGCCACTTTGGGGTCATAGAAAACATCTTCGGCCTTTTTCTTGATGAACTCATAATCACCCCGCTTGGGGTACCCGTCGCCCATGGCGCTCTCGTACAGTCCTGAACTTCCAGTGATGACAAGGGCTTTGACCATTTCGGGAAACATCTTGGTGTGCAACAAACCAATATGGCCACCGAGTGAGTTGCCCAACAAGATGACATCTTTTAGGCCTTTGTATTCAATAAATTCCTCTAAAAATTTGGCGAAGTTCTTTACCGTGGTCTTAAGCATCGGCATGTCGTAAATGGGCAGCTCGGGCACCAACACCTTATAGCCTTTGTCTGGAAAATAGTCGGTGACACCATGAAAGTTGCTTAACCCCCCCATCAACCCATGAAGGATGATCATTGGGGCACCCTCTCCGAACTCAATATACCGGTACTTACCATCCTTGATGATGTGCTCTTCCATTCAAAGTTAGTTGGGTCAAGAGCGGCAAATATAGGCATTTCATATCATACGAATTGTGAAAGTAAGGATGGTAAAAAGTGGGATTTTCCCCTAAAAATGATGACTTGAATGGTAGAAGAAACAAGAAAAGTGGAAGATGAAAATACTTTAAAGTGGAATTTTGACGTTAAAATTATAGAATTTATTAACATTTGTGTCTTTTAGTGGAAAAATGTGGAAATTTTATCTATATATTTGAATTTAAAATCCTGACACAAAAATTCATTGGCCAATGAACTTGATGGGGCAATTTGATTGTAAAGCTGATACCAAGGGGCGCGTCACCTTACCGACCGCACTCAAAAATCAGCTCATGCCCGTCATCAATGAGGATTTTGTCATCAAAAGGGCTGTTTTTCAAGGTTGTTTAGAGTTGTTTCCGAAACGGGAATTTGATGTGTTGATGCAGCAGGTGCGGGCCAAGAAGAACATTGATAGAGATTACGATCTGTTTTTCAGAAAGTTCACCGCAGGTATGAAAATCGATGTCAAGGTCGATGCTGATACCGGTAGGGTTCAGATACCGAAAAACTTGATTGAGTTTGCGGGCATTGAAAAAGAAGTGGTATTGAACTGTGCCGATGATCGTATTGAAATCTGGGATAAGACCAAATACGAGGCGGTATTGCTTGAAAGCGAAACGGTCTATGCCGATGTAGCTGAAAAGATATTCAAGAACGGCAATCAAGCCCCATCTGGAGGCAATGGATAGTGAGTATCACATCCCCGTGCTCTTGCAAGAGTCGGTTGATGGGTTGGATATAAAAAAAAACGGAGTGTATGTTGATGTCACCTTTGGCGGTGGCGGGCACTCTGCTGAAATACTGAAACGGTTGGGCGATGGTGGCAGGTTGTATGCCTTCGACCAAGACAAGGATGCTGCCGAGAATGCACTGAATGATCCACGTTTTCAATTGATCGACCAGAATTTTCAGTATCTCAAACAGTTTTTAAAGTTCTATGGCATTTTTGAAGTTGATGGAATCTTAGCGGATTTTGGGGTATCGTCACATCAATTTGACCAACCTGAGCGCGGCTTTTCAATCCGGTTTGATTCAGAATTGGATATGCGCATGAGCCAGAACAGCTCAGTGACCGCTTTTGAGGTGGTGAACACCTATGGTGAAACTGAATTGGCGGCGGTGCTTTTTCGGTACGGTGAACTGCGCAATGCAAACGCCATGGCAAAAGCGATAGTCGGGGCAAGAAAGCAAACCTCTATTCGAACCACAGGTCAGTTAAAGGCAGTATTGCAACGATTTTTGCCCAAGGCCAAAGAGAACAAGATTTTGGCACAGGTGTACCAAGCCATTCGCATTGAGGTCAACCAAGAGATTGAGGTTTTGAAGGCCTTTTTGTTGCAAGTGCCCGAAGTGTTGAAGAAAGGTGGGCGGTTGAGCGTGATAAGTTACCATTCCCTCGAAGATCGGTTGGTCAAGCGATTTATCAGGGCCGGAAAGTTTGAGGGCGA
This sequence comes from Allomuricauda sp. d1, assembly GCF_039592695.1. NCBI lineage: Bacteria > Pseudomonadati > Bacteroidota > Flavobacteriia > Flavobacteriales > Flavobacteriaceae > Allomuricauda > Allomuricauda sp. d1. The sequence continues at coordinate 870,153 of NZ_JBBUTK010000002.1, forward strand.
ACCCGAAAAGGATTTCTACGGAAACCTCAAGGTTCCCCTGAAGAAAGTGGGAGGGTTGATAGTGCCATCAGCGGAAGAAATAGCAAAAAATAATAGGGCACGAAGTGCTAAGCTCCGTATTGCAGAAAAATTATGATTGTCCCCTTGAGGGGACAGGGGTATAAATATAAAAAGAGGGTTATATGGATTCCCGTCTTCACGGGAATGACAAAAAATCAGAATGCATTCATGAAAAAAGGATTGTTAGACATATTGAAGGGAAAGTTTTTGGTGAGCGGCGACGCTCCCAAGAATTGGCTGTTTTTATTGTTTGCCTCCTTTCTGGCGGCAGCGATGATTTCAAGCAGCCACAATGCCGATAAAAAAGTACACGAGATTGCCGAACTCAATGAAGAGGTGCGGGCTCTGCGAAGTGAGTTTGTGGTCTACAGGCGACAATTGCAGCAACAGAAACTAGAATCCTCCCTTCGAAATTCCATAGTGGAAAGGGGGTTGCTGCCTGCTGCCCATCCTCCCCAAAAAATAAAGGTCAAATCAACTAGATAGTGGCGATAAGCGAACGAAATATCATGAACAGGCTCTACCTCGTAGCAGGCTGCCTTCTCCTCTTTGCGATTGCCGTGGTCGCCCGCTTGGTCGATATTCAGATGGTCAAGGGCGATACGTTTAAAGAGATGGCCACGAAGAAGACCGAGCGCATGTTTGTCATTGAGCCGAACCGTGGCAATATCTATGCCGATGATGGTAGTCTTTTGGCGGCATCCATTCCCAAGTACACCGTGCATTTTGATGCGACGGTCATCAACCAAACAGTGTGGCAAGAAGATTTGGGGGCGCTATGCGATTCTTTGGGTAAAATGTTCGGCAAACCCGCTTCATACTACGCTAAAAAATTCAGAAAGGCGAGGGCCAACAGAGATGCCTATGAGTTGGTTGCGCGAAACCTGAGCTATTTGGAATATGATCGCGTGCGCAAATTCCCCATATTCTCAAAGGGAAGGTACCGTGGCGGATTTATGGAATCGTACAAAGTGGTACGCGAATATCCCTTGGGCAAAATTGCTGCGCGAAGTATCGGTTACGAGCGTATCGACGAACAGGGTTATTACACTAGAGTGGGATTGGATGGTGCATTCGGAAAAGAATACCTGCGTGGGCAAGAAGGCAAACGTCTCAAGCAGAAAAGTGCCGGTTCAGAATGGAAGCCCGTCGGTCTCAGCAACATTATCGAGCCAAAAGATGGTCAAGATATTGTCACCACCATCAACACCAATATTCAAGATATCGCGCATCATGCGCTTTTGGGCCAATTGGAAAAATACAAAGCGGATCACGGCTGCGTGGTCATTATGGAGGTAGAGACGGGTGAGGTCAAGGCCATCTCGAATCTTGGCCGTACCGAAGAGGGCAAATACTATGAAAAGCTGAACTATGCTGTAGGAGAGTCGCACGAACCTGGCTCTACCTTTAAATTGATGTCGATGGTCGCCGCTTTGGAGGATAAGGTGATTGATACGAACAGCATCGTTGATACCGAGAAAGGTCGGTGGCGCATCTATGATCGAACGGTTCGCGATTCAAAGCATGGCGGCTACGGTAAAATCTCTGCTGCCGATGCTTTTGCCGTATCCTCAAATACGGCTTTTGCCAAAATCATCCATGAAAATTACAAGAAACGACCAGAGCAATTTGTGAATCGACTTATGGCAATGGGGCTTCACGAAGATTTGGGCCTGCCCATCATTGGTGAGGGGCAACCTGTACTTCGATATCCTGGTGATAAGGGCTGGTCGGGTATTTCACTGGCGTGGATGTCTCACGGCTATGAGGTGGCCATGACCCCACTGCAAACGCTCACTTTTTATAACGCCATTGCCAATGATGGTGAGATGGTGCGTCCTCGATTTATCAAAGAGGCACGCATCGGAAAAAAGGTAATAGAAGAATTCGACAAAGAAGTGATCAATTCCGCTATCTGTTCCGAAGAAACAGTCAAAAAAGCACAGCAATTGTTGAAAGATGTCGTGGAGAAAGAGGATGGCACTGGGCATCGGATGTACTCAAAATATTTTTCGATGGCTGGCAAAACGGGTACCTGTCAAAAGAATTATGTGGCCAAAGACCCCGATAAACTTGCCTATATATCCTCTTTTGTGGGTTATTTTCCTGCGGACAATCCCAAATACTCCTGCATCGTCGTCATACACGAACCTGATAAGAGTGTCGGGTACTATGGTGCTGATGTGTCGGGCCCCGTATTTAAATCCCTCGCACAAAAAATATTTGCCGACTCGCCCATGGTTGATGAGGTGGCTCCAAAAAATCAGGAAATAAAAAATCTGGAAGAAGAGTTCAACACCTTTTATGCCCACGCCCAGAAAAAATACAAGCAAGTGCCCAATGTGAAGGGCATGAGCGGCATGGATGCTATTTCGATTTTAGAAAATTTAGGCCTTGAAGTCGAGGTCAGGGGCAATGGTAAGGTCAGAAATCAATCCATCAAACAAGGGACGGACTTATCACAAGTCAAAAAAATAGTGCTCGAACTGTCATGAAAACACTGAAAGACATATTGTACGGGGTACGGCTTACAGCGGTGAGCGGTACAACAAATATGTTGGTCAACAACATTCACTTTGATTCACGCAAAGTAGCGATGGATGATGTTTTTGTTGCCGTTCGCGGTACGGTCACCGATGGGCACAAATTCATTCAAAAAGCGGTGGAGTCTGGGGCAAAGGCCGTGGTTTGTGAAGAGTTTCCAGAATTGATGGTCAACGGCGTGACCTACCTTGAGGTGCGTGATTCGAATCAAGCATTGGCGGTGATGGCTTCCAACTTTTACAATGTTCCATCAAAAAACTTAAAATTGGTGGGCATTACGGGCACTAACGGCAAGACCACGGTGAGTACCTTGTTATATCGATTGTTCAAAAGGGCAGGGTATAAAGTTGGTTTGATTTCCACCATCAAAATCATGGTCGACAATGAAGAACACCAAGCGACCCACACCACACCTGATGCCCTTGCCATCAACTACAATCTACAGCTGATGAATGATGAAGGGGTTGAGTTCTGTTTTATGGAGGTCAGCTCGCACGGTATCCACCAAAAAAGAACGGAAGGTCTGGTGTTTGAGGGCGCCATTTTTACCAATCTTTCACACGACCATCTCGATTATCACAAAACCTTTGCAGAGTATCGAGACACCAAGAAAAAACTGTTTGACGGTTTGCCCAAAACGGCTTTTGCACTGACCAATATTGACGACAAGAACGGTTTGGTGATGTTGCAGAACACCAAAGCGAGAAAACTGACCTATGCACTGAAAAATTATGCAGATTACAAGGGTCAGATTCTAGAGCGCCAAATCAATGGCCAATTGTTGAAAATCAATGACAATGAACTCTGGTCAAAATTAATTGGTGATTTCAATGCCTACAATCTGCTGGCCATTTACGCTGCCGCGGATATTTTAGGATTGGAAAAATTGGAGATTCTGCGTCTCATCAGCGAGCTCGAAAACGTTGATGGCCGCTTTCAATACTTTATATCGAAAAAGAAAATTATAGCAATTGTTGATTATGCCCATACACCGGATGCACTCAAAAACGTATTGACCACAATCAATACGCTGAGGACTGGAAATGAAAACGTCATCACCGTAGTGGGGTGTGGTGGTGATCGTGATAAGTCAAAGCGTCCGGTTATGGGTCATATCGCCTCAGAAATGAGCAACCAGGCCATTTTCACCTCTGACAATCCAAGAACTGAACCGCCCCAAACAATCATTTCAGCAATGGAAGCTGGGGTTGAACCACAAAACGCGAATAAAGTACTGGCAATAGAAAATAGAAAACAGGCCATCAAAACAGCCTGCAAATTGGCAGTTGCCAACGATATCATTTTGGTAGCGGGCAAAGGCCATGAGACCTATCAAGAAACCAATGGAAAACGAGTTGATTTTGACGATTTCAAAGAGGTCAAAGAGGCACTGAACAGTTTAAACAAGTAAGAAGGATGTTATACTATTTGTTCGAATTTTTAGAACAACAATACCAACTGCCGGGGGCCTCACTGTTTCAGTATCAGACGTTCAGGTCAGCTATGGCCGTGCTGCTATCGCTATTGATTGCCATGATATACGGTAAGCGAATCATCCTTTTTTTACAGAAAAAACAAATTGGCGAAAGTATTCGTGATTTAGGATTGGAAGGACAAAAAGAAAAAGCGGGTACCCCGACGATGGGCGGTATCATCATTATCATGTCCACCTTGATTCCGGTATTGCTTTTTGGCGATATCAAGAATATTTATGTCATTTTATTGATTGTCACCACAGTATGGATGGGCATCATCGGCTTTGCCGATGACTACATAAAAATCTTCAAAAAGAACAAAAAGGGGTTGAAAGGCCGCTTTAAGGTCATGGGCCAAGTGGTGCTGGGGCTTATCGTTGGGGCGGTACTGTATTTTCATCCAGAAGTGACCATGAAAGAGCGCGATACCACGCGCATCACCCAAAACTTCAGGGTCGAAGAAGTGATGGGCAAAGAGGTGAAGTCGGTGCGGACCAACGTACCCTTTTTCAAGAACAATGAACTTGATTATGCCGATTTCATTTCATGGATGGGTGAGGGAGCAAAAGAATATGCGTGGTTGGTATTCATCCCCATCGTGATTTTGATTGTGACCGCGGTTTCAAACGGGGCCAACCTGACTGATGGTATCGATGGGTTGGCAGGGGGTACTTCGGCCATCATCGTATTGACCTTGGGCATTTTTGCTTGGGTTTCTGGTAATGTGGAATTTTCAGACTACCTCGATATTTTTTATATCCCCCGTGTAGGTGAATTGGCGGTCTTCATCGCTGCCTTTGTGGGTGCACTGGTCGGATTTCTTTGGTACAATGCATATCCAGCACAGGTTTTTATGGGCGACACGGGCAGCTTGACCATTGGCGGGGTCATTGCTGTGATTGCCATCATTGTGAGGAAAGAATTGTTGATTCCGATTTTATGCGGAATCTTTTTCGCCGAATCACTTTCGGTGATGCTGCAAGTGGCCTATTTCAAACATACAAAACGAAAATATGGTGAGGGTAGGCGCATCTTTTTGATGGCGCCCCTGCACCATCATTTCCAGAAGAAGTCATATCACGAAAGCAAAATAGTGACCCGTTTCTGGATTATTGGAATTCTATTGGCCATCATCAGCATCGTCACATTGAAGATACGATAGCCATGAAGCGGTTGGTGGTTTTAGGAGGAGGTGAAAGCGGTGTTGGCACCGCAGTATTAGGAAAAAAAGAAGGATTTAAAGTCTTTGTCTCTGACAAGGGCAACATCCAAAAAAAGTATAAAAACGTTCTTGAACATTTTGAGATTGAATGGGAAGAAGGCCAGCATACCGAAGACAGAGTTTTGGATGCTGACTTGGTGATGAAAAGCCCCGGCATACCCGATAAGGTGCCGATGGTGCAAAAATTGGTCAAAAAGGGAGTTCCGGTGATTTCAGAAATTGAGTTTGCTTCAAAATTTACCAATGCAAACATCATTGGCATCACAGGAAGCAATGGCAAGACCACGACCACCATGCTGACCTACCATCTGGTGAAAGAGGAACTTGATGCGGGTATGGCCGGAAACATTGGTGACAGTTTTGCCAAAATGGTCGCTGAGAATGACTTTGGGCACTATGTGTTGGAAATCAGCAGCTTTCAGTTGGATGGTATTGTAGATTTCAAACCTCACATTGCCATGATCACCAACATTACGCCCGATCACTTGGACCGATATGAATATCAGTTTGAAAACTATATCGCTTCCAAATTTCGGATAGCCATGAACCAAGGCAATGAAGATTACCTGATCTATGATGCCGATGATGAAGTGATAGTCGATTGGTTGAAAAGACATCCCGTTCAATCCACTTTGGTTCCTTTTTCATTGAAGAAGGAACAGCAGTTCGGGGCGTGGTTAAAAGACGACGAGATAATAAGTATTGTAGAACACAAATCCTTGAAAATGAACAGAGATATTCTGGCCTTAGAGGGCCAACACAACGTAAAAAATGCCATGGCAGCCAGTTTGGCGGCGCTATTGGTCAATGTTCGTAAGGACACTATCCGAAAAAGTATCCAAACCTTTCAAGGAGTTCCGCATCGACTTGAAAAAGTATTGAAAATCAACCATGTAGAGTACATCAATGACTCTAAGGCCACCAATGTCAATGCCACGTACTACGCCTTGGAAGGCATTAGAAAACCCATCGTCTGGATTGCCGGCGGAGTCGATAAGGGCAATGATTATGGTCAATTGATGCCCTTTGTGCGTGAAAAAGTAAAGGCCATCATTTGTTTGGGTATGGACAATACCAAACTCAAAGAATCATTTGGCAATGTCATTGACCTGATGGTCGAGACCTATTCGATGGAAGAAGCGGTCAAAGTAGCCTATAAGATTGCCGAGCGTGGTGATTCGGTATTGCTGTCACCGGCCTGCGCCAGCTTTGACCTGTTCGAAAATTATGAAGATCGGGGCGACCAGTTCAAACAACAAATAAGAAAACTATAAACAACCTTGGGTAAGGCCCAAGACATTAATAGGTTAACAGATTTTAGATTTTGACAAAAACGTCTGAAAATTATTAACCTCGATTATCGAGTAAAATGTTGACACTGCTTAAAAATTTGAAAGGAGATAAAGCCATTTGGGGCGTAGTGGCCCTGTTGGCTCTTTTCTCATTTTTGCCCGTGTACAGCGCCAGCACGAATTTAGTGTATGTCTTGGGCAAGGGTACCACGGCAGGGCATCTGTTCAAACACGGGCTATTGTTGTTTTTGGGCTTTGCCATTATCTATGCGGTACACCGCATACCGGCACACTATTTCAAAGGGTTGTCGATTATAGCGCTTCCCATAGTGCTGTTGTTGTTGGCCTATACATTGACCGTAGAGACCAATATTGGTGGGGTGCGAGCCAATCGCTGGATTCAGATTCCGTTTATCGGAGTGAATTTTCAGACCTCGACCTTGGCTTCGGTAGTGCTAATGGTATGGATTGCGAGATACTTGAGCAAAATCAAAGATACCGCCATCACTTTTAAAGAAAGTGTATTGCCGTTGTGGTTGCCGACTGCACTGGTCATTCTTTTGATATTGCCCGAAAATTTTTCCACTGCCACCATTCTCTCTTTTATGGTAATCGTGATGTGCTTTTTGGGAGGCTATCCCTTAAAATATTTGTTTTCCATTGTGGGGGTTGGTCTGGTGATGGCGGGCATGTTCTTGTTCGTATTGTTTAAAACCCCAGAGATATTACCGGGGCAACGGGCCATCACCTGGCGTTCACGGTTGGAAAGCTTTTGGAATCCTGATAGTGCCTCTGCAGACAGTACACATCAGCCCACACTGGCAAAGATTGCCATTGCAGAAGGCGGTATTGTGGGCAAGGGCGCAGGCAAAAGTGTGATGAAGAACATGCTCTCACAGAGCACATCAGATTTCATTTTTGCCATCATCATTGAAGAATATGGGTTGCTTGGCGGAGGGGCACTGGTGTTTTTTTACCTGTTGTTGCTCTTTCGGATTGTGGTTGTCGCCAATGCGGCTGAAAAAATATTTACAAAATTATTGATTATAGGGGTCGGTCTGCCCATCGTGTTTCAGGCCTTTATCAATATGGCGGTGGTGGTGCAGTTGTTTCCGGTGACGGGACAACCCTTGCCGCTCATCAGTATGGGGGGCACGTCAATTTGGATGACCTGTTTGGCGATAGGCATTGTGTTGAGCGCAAGCAAAAAGAATGAAACGGATGGAGCATCGCAAGAAGTGGATGAGACCCATCCCTTAGAAGTGTTGAGTGGGCAATTATAGGTTCATAATTTCTGGAGGAGGAACAGGCGGACATATTTATCCCGCCATAGCGATAGCGAACGAGTTGAAACGACGGCATCCAGATGCAGAATTTTTGTTCGTCGGAGCAAAGGATAAAATGGAAATGGAAAAAGTACCCCAAGCGGGTTACCGAATCGAGGGACTTTGGATCAGTGGATTGCAACGGAAGCTGACAACGAAAAACTTGATGTTTCCAATAAAATTGATAAACAGTTTGTACAAAGCAAACAACATAGTAAAAGAGTTTAAACCTGATGTGGCCATTGGCACAGGGGGGTTTGCCAGTGGGCCGCTGTTGCGAATGGCTTCAAAAAAAGGCGTACCCAGTGTGCTGCAAGAGCAAAATTCCTTTGCAGGGGTAACCAACAAATTGTTGGCCAATCGTGCCGAAAAAATCTGTGTGGCCTATGACGGCATGGAAAAATTTTTTCCAAAGGAGAAAATTGTGAAAACGGGCAATCCCATACGGGCTGATTTGGTAGATATCAAAGAGGACAAAACGGAAAGCGCCCAATTTTTTGGGTTGAGTGCGGAAAAGAAAATCCTGTTGGTCCTCGGTGGAAGCTTGGGCGCACGCAGGGTGAACCAATTGATTGAACAAAAACTAGGATACTTTAAAGATTTAGGGATTCAAGTACTATGGCAGTGCGGTAAGCTCTACTATGAAGAGTACAAAAAACATGATTCAGAGACCATCAAAGTGAAAGCGTTCATTGCAGAAATGGCAAAAGCGTATGCGGCAGCAGATTTTATTGTCTCCCGAGCAGGGGCGGGTTCGGTCTCGGAGCTGTGCTTGGTCGGTAAGCCCACGCTGTTCATTCCTTCGCCGAATGTGGCCGAGGACCATCAGACCAAAAATGCGATGGCTTTGATGGAAAAAGAGGCTGCATTGATGCTCAAAGAAAGTGAGCTGGAGCATCAATTTGAACCAGTTTTTGAGGGATTGATGGTTTCTGAGGAACAGCAGAAAAAGTTGTCAAAAAACATCAAAAAACTGGCCATGCCAAAAGCCACAGAACATATTGTGGATGAGATTGAGAAACTATTGAAAATTGATACTAAAAACAACACTTCTCCGTCATCCTGAGCGCAGTCGAAGGAAATGGTAGAGAACAAAACGATTGAATTTGATACTTGATTTTGAACTTGAAAAACATACATAACGTCTATTTTATTGGTATCGGTGGCATCGGCATGTCGGCCCTGGCGCGCTATTTCAAACATTTAGGGATGAATGTGGCAGGTTATGACAAAACCCAAACTCCCCTAACCGATGAACTTGCAGGGCTTGGTATTGCTGTTCATTTTGAAGATGATGTGAACCGTATTTCGAAGGCCTTTAAAAATTCTGAAGACACATTGGTGGTATACACCCCGGCGGTACCGCAGACCCACTCTGAATACCAATATTTCGAGTCCAACGGATTTCAGCTCCTCAAACGTTCTGAAATATTGGGGTTGATTACCAAAGACTCTTTTTGTTTTGCGGTGGCGGGTACCCATGGCAAAACCACAACGTCCTGTATTTTGGCACATTTGCTCAATGAGGTCGACGCTCCGATGACCGCTTTCTTGGGAGGAATTTCAGAGGATTTCAATAGCAACTTCTTGCTGAAGGGCACTGACTATTCGGTGGTAGAGGCAGACGAGTATGACCGTTCTTTTTTAAGGCTGAGCCCGAACATTGCCTGCATCACTTCTATGGATGCTGACCATCTCGATATTTATGGAAGCGGTACGGAGCTTAAAAAATCATTTGAAGAATTTGCGGGCAAGCTCAAGCAGGGCGGGAAACTTATCGTTCGAAACGGACTTCCCATCCAAGGAATTACCTACGGTATTGAGGATGATTCCGACTATTGTATCGAAAACATTAAGATTGAACATGGCACCTACATTGTGAATTTGAAAATCCCCTCTGAAGTTTTAGAGGGGGTCAAGTTCAACAAACCGGGCCGCCATAATCTATTGAATGCCTTGGCAGCATTCGCCATGGCAGCTGAAGCAGGTTTTTCTACATCAGACCTTGCAGTTGCGCTGGCCACATTTAAAGGGGTTCAACGCAGATTTTCATATCAAATAAAGGGCGATGACTTTGTTTTTATTGATGATTATGCCCATCATCCCAAAGAAATTGATGCGGTGCACCAAGCGGTGAATGAAATGCATCCCGATAGTAAGGTGCTTGTTGTTTTTCAGCCCCATCTCTTTTCAAGAACTAAGGATTTTGGCGATGAGTTTGCAAAAAGCTTGTCCAAGTTCGACGAGGTGTTGTTGCTGGAAATCTACCCTGCACGTGAAGAAGCCATTGCGGGGATCACCGCTTCGTGGTTGCTGCAAAAGATTGAAAATCCAAATAAAAAATTAATCCAAAAGAAAAATTTGGTACAAGAAATACAGAGTGCCAAAACCGATATTTTGATAACGATGGGCGCGGGCGACATTGGTCTTGAGGTGCCCAAAATAAAAAAAGCATTGGCCTATGCGAGTTAAAATGAAGTATATCAAATTTTCAGCTTTGCTTATGGCAATCGTCAGCCTTTATGGCTTCGCAGATTATCGAAGCAAGCAGAAAAACATCAATAACATTTCCATTAAATTTTTGGGAGACAGTGATTTATATCTTACCGAAGACTCGGTTAATAAATTGTTAATACAAAATCACGGCAGCGTAAAAAATAGGGCAAAAGAACAAGTAGTTTTGAATACCATAGAGACGATAATCGAATCGAATCCTATGGTAAAAAATGCCCAAGTCTACCTCACCGTTGATGGTGAGTTGATTTCTAAAATCGTTCAGCGAAAACCTATTGCAAGAGTAGCAGGTGTCACTAAATTTTATTTGGATGATACGGGCGAACGTATGCCATTGTCAAGGCACCATTCAGCACGTGTGCCTATTATCACGGGCAAGATTACGGGTAAGAGCCTTGAAGATGCCTACATCATTTTGGAATATATCAATAGGGATGATTTTTTGAGAAAAAATGTAATCGGCATTCACATTGAGGATGAAGATAAATACCAATTGAAATTTCGATTGGAAAATTTTGTGGTGAATTTGGGAGGCGTTGACAACCTTGATGAGAAGTTCAAGAATTTTAGGGCCTTTTATGTGAAGGCCAATAAAGACAACACACTCGAAAAATACGCAGTAGTGAGCTTAGAGTTTGATAATCAGGTAGTTTGCACTAAAATATAGCACATGAAACAGGGCAATTATTCAGTAGGATTAGACATTGGTACCACCAAAATCGTCGCCATTATTGGAAGGGAGAACGAATATGGCAAGATTGAAATCTTGGGTACGGGCCGTTCAAAAAGTCTTGGGGTACACCGTGGTGTGGTGAACAACATCACCCAGACAATTTCTTCCATTCAGCAGGCCGTAGAGCAGGCAGAAGTTGATGCGGGTTTAAAAATTGGCTCGGTGGTCGTGGGCATCGCTGGCCAACATATTAGAAGTCTACACCACAGTGATTACATCACAAGACCTGATTCTGAAGAAGTCATCAATGAAGACGACCTTGACAAACTCTGCAACCAGGTCTACAAATTGGTGATGCTTCCCGGTGAAGAAATCATTCATGTATTGCCGCAAGAATATAAAGTGGATGGGCAATCAGAAATCAAGCAGCCCATTGGCATGTATGGCGGGCGGTTGGAAGCCAATTTCCATGTCGTGGTCGGACAGGTTTCCTCCATCAAAAATATTGGCCGGTGCATCAAAAGTGCCGGACTTGACTTGGGCAACATTACGTTAGAGCCATTGGCGTCCGCAGAGGCGGTTTTGAGCCAAGAAGAAAAAGAAGCTGGTGTAGCTTTGATTGACATAGGGGGCGGTACCACCGATTTGGCCATTTTCAAGGATGGGATTATCCGCCATACGGCCGTCATTCCTTTTGGTGGTAATGTCATAACCGAAGATATTAAGGAAGGGTGCTCCATCATAGAAAAACAGGCCGAACTCTTGAAAATCAAATTTGGTTCCGCTTGGCCAGGTGAAAACAAGGACAACGAGATTGTATCCATCCCCGGATTGCGTGGAAGGGAGCCGAAAGAAATCACTTTGAAGAACCTTTCAAAGATCATTCATGCCCGGGTGGTCGAAATCATCGAACAGGTCTATGTCGAAATCAAGAACTACGGCCACGAAGACCAAAAGAAGAAGCTCATTGCAGGTATTGTATTGACTGGGGGCGGTAGCCAGTTGAAACACCTTAAGCAATTGGTTGAGTACATCACGGGCATGGACACCCGTATCGGATACCCGAATGAACATTTGGCGGGCGATTCAGATGAAGAAATTGCGAGTCCGTTGTATGCCACAGCTGTTGGTCTGTTGATGAATGCTTTAGAAAATGAGAATAAGATCAATGAAATAGGCCAAGAAGCAATTGAAAACGAAGAGATTTTGGTGGGGGAAGAAGCCAGTATGGGCGAAGCCCAGTCGAGAGTTGTACAAAAAGAACGAAAATCAATATTCGATAAATGGTCTGAGAAGTTGAAAGACTTTTTAGACAACGCAGAATAATAGTAAAAATATAATTTATAACCCGTAAGAAAACAATCATGAGTAAGAGCAACGAATTTGACAACATCGCTTTTGACCTGCCAAAGAACAAGAGCAACGTGATAAAAGTCATTGGCGTCGGCGGCGGTGGAAGCAATGCCATCAACCACATGTTTCAAGCAGGCATCAACGGCGTTGATTTTGTGATTTGCAATACTGATGCACAGGCATTACAGAACAGTTCAGTGCCCAACAAGATCCAGTTGGGTGTTTCATTGACCGAAGGTTTGGGAGCGGGGGCCAATCCTGAAGTGGGTGAACAAGCTGCTATGGAGAGCATGGAAGAAATCAAGACCATGTTCGAGAACAACACCAAAATGGTATTTATCACTGCTGGCATGGGTGGGGGTACGGGTACGGGCGCCGCCCCAATCATTGCCAAGTTGGCCCGTGAAATGGACATTCTTACCGTGGGTATCGTAACGATTCCTTTTCAGTTTGAAGGTGCCATGCGGAACAAACAAGCACAATTAGGCATTGAAAAATTAAGGAACAATGTCGATTCGCTTATCGTCATAAACAACAACAAGCTGCGCGAGGTGTATGGCAACCTTGGGTTTAAGGCTGGCTTTTCAAAGGCCGATGAAGTGCTGTCAACCGCTGCTCGCGGCATTGCCGAGGTAATTACCCATCACTATACGCAAAATATCGACCTGCGTGATGCCAAGACAGTTTTGTCCGATAGTGGTACTGCCATTATGGGCTCTGCGATGGCTACGGGATCAAACAGGGCCAATGAGGCCATTACAAAGGCTTTAGATTCTCCCTTGCTGAACGACAACAAGATTACAGGTGCCAAGAACGTTCTGTTGTTGATTGTTTCTGGATCACAAGAAATCACCATTGATGAAATCGGCGAGATCAACGACCATATTCAAATTGAGGCCGGTCACGGGGCCAATATCATCATGGGTGTTGGCGAAGATGAAGATTTGGGTGAGGCCATTGCCGTTACGGTAATTGCAACTGGCTTTAATGTAGACCAACAAAATGATATTGTCAATACCGAGACCAAGAAAATCATCCACACGCTTGAAGATGATCAAAGGGCTGAACAAGAACTATCAACCGATGGTTCATCAGCTGCACCAGTCGATGAACCGGTCATTAAGCATACGTTATCGGAAGATGAAGATGAAGATGAGCCTGAGGCCACCCACGAAACAATCCAAGAAGTACGAGAGCCTGAAAGTGATTTGATTCCCACTACCTCTTATATAAGAAATTTTAATGTGTTTTATGAAGAAGTAGTTGCTGAGAATGTTGAAGATGATTTTATCATTATTGAAGCCAAGAACATCATTAATGATATAGAAGTCATTGACCCCGAAGTAGTTGCACCTGAAGCTGTTGAGGAAGACCAATTTGCATTGGCATTTGACATGCCTCTAAGCCAAGAAAATGCTGAGGAGGAAGAAAAAGAGCATACCATTACGTTTGATTTGGATGCAGAAGTGAAGAATGTGAACGTCAATGAGTACATTGAAGTAAACCCGGTATTGGATTATCAAAAAGAGGGAGAGACCCGTTACAACCTTCAAGAGTATATGGAACTGGAGACCAAGCTGACCGGAGCAACCTCATTGGCCGAAACCCACGAGCCCAAGTTAAAAGACGATGAGCTGGTCTTTGAAAAAAAGGTTGTGGAAACAAAGGCCTCTACAGGCGGTGAACAAAATGCTTCTGGGCATGTAGATCCCATGAACAGTTCTATTGAAGATTTGTTGAAAGAAAGGGCAGATGAAAGACGAAAAAAGTTGAAAAACTTCAATTATAAGTTCAAGAATGGCAGTAACAGTATTGATGACCTTGAAAAACAGCCTGCCTACAAAAGGAGGGAGGTAGATTTGAACGACCCACCAAAAGAGCAAAAAGTATCTAGAACTACCTTGGGAGAAGATAGCAATGACGAGATGCAATTGCGCTCGAACAATTCATTTTTACATGATAATGTTGATTAGTAGTGTTTAGTTTGTTTCCATTTTAAATGGATGTTTAGACCCGGAAGTCCGACAGACTTTCGGGTTTATTTTTAGTAAGAGACTGTTTTGAAATTTGATGATCGAACAACCTTGGCACTTTGTAGGGGTCGCTATTTTGTATATAAAATTTATAAATTGATTTGCGGTACTTAATTACGACTTTCAATCAGCTTTCATAAAAATTCTTTATTATCTTCGCAGCCCTAAATAACAGGTAAAATGGCTTTGCAAGAAAAGGTGATGAATGACATGAAAGTGGCAATGAAAGCCAAAGATACGGTAGCCTTAGAATCGTTGCGTGCCATCAAATCTGCCATATTGCTTGCCAAGACCGATAAAGGTGCAGGTGCAGAACTGACCGAAGAAGAAGAAATCAAGTTGGTACAGAAATTGGTCAAGCAGCGTAAAGACAGCGCCGCTGTGTATCAAGAGCAGGGCAGAAATGATTTAGCAGAGCCTGAATTGGCGCAAGTTGCTGTGATAGAACGATTTTTGCCTGAGCAGCTTACCGAGGAAGAAATTGAAAAGGTTGTGGTGCAGACCATTGATTCCATAGGAGCATCAGGCATGCAAGATATGGGTAAGGTCATGGGGATGGTATCCAAAGAATTGGCTGGGCAAGCTGATGGGAAGACGATTTCGACTATCGTGAAGGCTAAGCTTTCGAAGTAAAAATTAGAAAAAATTAAAAAGATTCCGTCGCTTTGTGCTCGGAATTTGGCCACGTAGCTCAGCTGAATAGAGCACTGGATTTCGGCTCCAGCGGTCGGGGGTTTGAATCCCTCCGTGGTCACGAATAAATCAACAAAAAGTTGAAAACGAAGCAAGCTAGAAAACATAGCTTGCTTTTGTTTTATAGTAGGTGAGTTTTCTTTTGTTGATTTTCAAGGTGGAGCTTTGAGGGAAGGGCGGAGCCAATCCTTCAAGAAAACATTTTCAACTTTGAATTTGCAAGCGGGCTTTTTGGTTTTCAAAGCAGCCTTCCGCATTTAGTGGAGGACTTTAAAGGAGGGGAAGGGCCAATCCTCACAGATAAAAGTAGATTAATTGGAAACTTGCTCTTCTTTTTTCTTTTGTATGGAGCTGATGATTATCGGCGCATGAACCCTTGAATTTTCTATAAACCATTTATGGGTTTCCATACCGCCACAGATGACCCCAGCAAGATATAATCCCTCGACATTGGTCTCCATAGTATTGGGATTGTAGTTGGGCAATCGCTTTTCATCTTTAGATAGCTCGATGCCCAAACTTTCGAGAAATTCAAAATTGGGCATATACCCAGTGAGGGCCAGCACAAAATCATTTTTCAAAGTGATGTCACCGTCTGGAGTGTCAACAACGATTTCGGTTTCCTTGATTTCTTTGACCTTAGCGTTGTAATAGGCTTTGATGCTTCCCTCTTCGATACGGTTGATAATATCGGGCCGTACCCAATATTTGACCCGTTGCCCCACTTCTGGCCCACGAATGATCAGAGTGACTTCAGACCCTTTTCGCCAGCATTCCAATGCTGCATCAATGGCAGAATTACTGGCGCCGATGACCGCCAATTTTTGACTTGCGTAAAAGTGGGGGTCTTTATAATAGTGGGAAACCTTGGGCAAATCTTCACCAGGCACATTGATTTTGTTCGGAAGGTCATAAAAACCAGTGGCCACAATAATATTGTCAGCCAAGTAGGTGTCTTTGTCCGTTTTTACAGAAAAACCAGTTGATTTTGTGACCTCGATGACTTTTTCGAATAGATGGATGTTGAGATTGTTCGAGGTGACAATTCTACGATAATATTCAAGGGCCTCGTTACGTTTGGGTTTGGCCTCTTTGCTGATAAAGGGAATCTCATCTATTTCTAGTTTTTCAGAAGATGAGAAAAACTGCATATTGATGGGGTAGTTGAACAGTGAATTGACTATCGGACCCTTTTCAATAATTAGATATGACTGTTCTTTCTTTTTGGCTTCCAGTCCACAGGCAATGCCAATGGGGCCTCCACCTATAATGATAACATCAAATTGCTTCATCAGACAATGGCTTCCTTTAAATCTTTGATGGTTTGGGTAGGATGTGCACTTTTGAACACAAAACTACCAGCGACCAATACATCCGCTCCTGCATCCATCAGTCTTTTGGCATTATCAGCATTGACACCCCCATCAATTTCAATCAAGGTCTTTGTATTTTTTTGCTCGACGATTTCTTTCAATGCCGATACTTTATTATAGGTGTTTTCTATGAATGATTGACCTCCAAAACCCGGATTGACACTCATCATACAAACTAAATCGATATCTTGAATGGTGTCTTTCAATAAGTCAACAGATGTATGTGGGTTCAGTGCAACTCCCGCAGACATTCCCTCACTTTTGATGGCCTGTAAGGTACGGTGCAAATGGGTGCAGGCTTCATAATGCACAGTCAGCGTATTGGCCCCCAAATCAGAGAATGTTTGAATATATCGGTCAGGGTCAACAATCATCAAGTGAACGTCCAACGGTTTTTGGGCATGTTGTGCAATGGCTTTGACGACGGGCATTCCAAAAGAAATGTTGGGTACAAAAATGCCATCCATAATATCCAAATGAAACCAATCGGCTTTACTTTGGTTCACCATTTCAATGTCTCTCTGAAGATTGGCAAAGTCAGCTGCCAATAAAGAAGGGGCTATCAAACGTTCGCTCATGAACTACTTGTGTTTTGTTGAGCAAAAGTAGCAAAATGGTTTTTGAACTTTTTACGAATCAGCTTTTGGTTTAATTTTAATAAACTCCAAATTCTGCAGTCCGTCAGTATTGATTTTAAAACCAGTGATGGTGCCGTTGATATCTCTTTGGTAAACCACACTTGCCAATGACCAAACATTGCTTCTAAACGTATCTTGGATAACAGGTGATAATTCAATAATACGACCTGTAGGGCTTTGTGCGTAAAGAATACCTTCTTTGATGTTGAACCGATAAACACAAGCCAGGTTTGGTTCGTAAAAATCCCCTGTGAACTCTTGTAATTGCCTCTCAGAATATTCAGTAGGCACATATTTTACATATTTACTTGGGCTACTGCCGCCAGAGATGGCTTCATAGGTTTGTTGTCCATTCTCTTCACTAAAGTTGAAATAGATTTTGTCGTCGCTTTCGACTTGTAGCTGAAATTTGTTTTTATCCAACGGAATTAAAGGCAGTCCTTGCTCTTGACCTACTCTTGCATAGAACAGACTGTCGTTGGAGACATAGATTCTTCGTGCCAATCCTCGTTTTGCATTCCAGTAATGGCCTTCAATCTTTTTGTAGTAATCAAGTGTTGGTTTTCTTGTCTTTGATTTCGGAATTTCAACCACATTGGGTTCGGGATATTTATCCTCGATATAATGATTGGCATGCATCATGGCAGGATAGCCGTTGTAGCTATCATTGTTGCCCAAGACAAAAGAGATGAGTCGTTGTTCAGGAAATCGGAATACATTGGCTCCGTACCCACCGACCAGACCATATTGCCAATAGGCTGGCTCACCACGTTCTTTGTGAAAGAAAGACCGTCCCAGTGTCATTCTCCCCCAAGCTGAATCATAAGTATTGCCATTGTCGAGGGTTACGGGAGTATCCAATTTTTGAATCAGTTCGGTAAGCTCGTCGCTGGGTTTAGCCATAAAATTTGCGTACCATTTTAATAAATCTTCTGCTGAAGTGTAGAGGTTCGTAGGGCCAGCATGGCCTTGATTCAATACCTTTCTTTTAAAACCGTTTTCAGGAGTGTGATAAGAATGCGCTTTTTCACTTATAATTTGTTGGTAATCTTCACAAAACAGACTGTGCTTCATCTGTAATGGTCCAAAGATGTTCTTTTGTGCAAATTCATCGAGAGATTGACTGGACACTTTTTTTACAATTTCGGCCAAAAGGGTCAATTCTGTTTTTGATGTGATGTATGAGAAATCAGTGCCTGGTGTAAAATTGGGCTCTTTTTGATTGTAAATAAGACGAAGTGCATCTTCATGGGTAAAGACATGATCCTCGCGAATTCCCAATAAACCTTTGACCACCTCGTAATCGTTTAACCCGCTGGAATGGTTCACCAAATGTGATATCAAAAGAGGCTTTTTGAAGTCAGGTAGCTCAGCGACATATTTGCTCACAGGATCTTGTAGCGAGAGTTTCCCTTGTTTCTCCAATAATAGAACCGCCAAAACTGTGAACTGCCTTGATAAATGATCAACTTGAAATTTGGTCTGGGTAGTATTTGGATGCCCATTTTCTATATCGGCCAGACCGTAAGCCATCGTATATCGAATGTCATCCCCATAGATGAGTCCCGCAGCCATCCCTGGCTTTTCATTGGTATTCCATTCACTGAAAATGCTGTCAATTTGTTGTTGGCCTTTTGGTGTTACTTGTGTATATGCCAAACAATACAAAAGAAAAGATAGAACGAGTGGAAACACATTTTTTGTCATACTATTGATTTTATACTTTTTCTTATTCGATTTTTAAGGCTTTCACAACTTCTTCTGCTACTGAAGCCGCAGCAGTTGGATCTTGCCCAGTTATCAACCGACCGTCGACCACAAAGAAATTGTCCCAACCCTCTTCCGAGTATCTAAAATTTCCACCACGTTCTTTGATGGTTTCTTCTATAGAAAACGGAAATTCTTGATAGTAACGAGCATCTTTATTCTCAAATAGATCAGGGAAGCCATTGACCTCTTTATCGCTGTAAAGAAATTCGCCGTCATGGGTTTTGAGATTTACAATACCTGCTGTGCCATGACAAATGGCGGAAACCACACCGTTTTGCTCGTTGTAGATTTTCATGGCTATTTCTTGAATGGATTCATCTTCAGGAACCCCGAACATGGCCGCCCCACCGCCTCCATAATAAACCGCTTGATATTGTTGGGGATTTATTTCATCAGGCTTCATGGTGGTTTTCAGTTTTTTCATGAATCCAAAATCATAGAGGTATCGCTTTTCAATAGGGTCGGAAGTATTTAGATATCCGATAGGGATGGCGCCACCTCGTGGACTCACAAAATCTACCTCAAATCCTGATTTTTTGAATACATCGTAGGCTAGAACAATCTCAGCAAAATGATTGGCCGTATTGATATCGGAATCACCATAGGTATGCTGGTTTGAAACGATGAACAGCACACGCGGAGACCCTTGTTCAACAATTTCTTTGTCAACACTTTTATTTTTACCGTCTGTCTCTTTAGAGCTTATTTCTGCGCAACTTATAGCAAGGGTGAGCAGGATTACTGAAAATAGCTGTTTCATTGCCAATTTTTTTGGCAATTTTTCATATTAAAAATTCATATAGGTCGGGAGTTATAAAATGGAAGTCCTGATTTATAAAAGTGAACCTTGAAGCTGGCTTCTGTATTTATTCGGGGTAGTGCCCACTATGGCTTTAAAGGAAGTGTAAAATGTTGACTTTGAGTTGAACCCACATTCATAGCCGATGGCTTCCAAGGTCAGGTTTGTATTGGTGGCCAATAGTTTTTGTGCTTTTAAAATACGATACTCGTTGATATACACAGGGAAGCTTTTGCCCAAATTATCGTTCAACAGTTGTGACAACTGATGACTTGAAAGCCGTATTTTTTTGGCCACCTCCGATAATTTGAGATTCGGATTTGTATACGGCTGTTCCGTTTCCATGAGATGGTTCAATTTGTCCAAAAGATGATTTGCTTCCTGTTTTGCAATTCTTTTGTCAGCATACTTCTGGTCAGGAATAAATATGGAAGTATTTTTCTTTCGGTTCAAAAAAACCAGTAAGGCCAAGAGATAGAACAAAAAAGAGAAGGTCAAGGCCCCAACCAGATAGTAAGTAATGTTGGTGAAAAAATAGGCTGCCCATATGGCAAGATTGCCGAAGAACACACTCAGTACCCAAACATCATGTGATTGTAGTGACCTTGGTTTAAGGAACAGTCTTTTTATTTTGTTTCGTAGTATCCATCCTGAAAACAAACTATAACCCAGCCATTGCAGGTAGATGCAATAAATGATATAGGGTCTCCATAGATGGATATTAGTTTCAAAAGGATATAAATAACCCAAAACCACAATGAAAGGAAGCAGCAGTGCGGTGTGATAAACCCATTCGTTTCGAATAGTACTGCCGGAATGGATTATGGATTTTATATAGAAATATAGAAAAGGCCCCACAAAAAAGCATGCTGAAAGACCAAGCTGTAGGTAAATAAAAGCCAGGTCAGGTTTGAAATAGAAAAAAACAGATTTACCGATTCGAACACTGAGCATCAAAAGAAAAACTCCCAAAAAACGACTGGCAATATGCTTCGGTTTGGCAATCAACAAAAAGTAGAATCCTAAACACAGGCCATTGAAAGCACCTAATGCACTAAAGAAAAAGAGAAGGGTCTGATTGAATTCCATATCGGGATTTCTCGCACATCTTTCTTCTTAAAATTACATATTTTTAGAAGAGACGATTCCCAATTTTTAAAGAAAAGCAGATTCCGGCAGCACTATCGGGGTGCACCTCAATATTTTTGTGCTGCACATTTTACATTGATTGTTCTCGTTCAGCTCTTTTAGTGTCAGTCGGGTAAGGTCGGGCAATACGTAAGCATCAGCTGCTTCGTAATCCACTTCATAGCCCATGTCTTGAAAGGCCGCAATGGATAGTCTGCTGAGCGGATTTTGACCAGAATTGATAAACCCCGTCATCAGCTCATTGTCAAAAGTGCGTTCACGCCAATGCCCGTTACGGGTACCTGCACCACCTGTATTGGCTACGGGCACTCCGTTACTGGTATCAGTACCTGTCAGTTGGTTGTACTCCTGTTGTGCATTTTCTCCTGTAAAAATGGGATTCTCTGAACCTTCACCTTCAATTAGGTTCAAAAACTGGGCCGACCAGAGCGTGCCAAAGCCCAAAACATGCCCCATTTCATGGATGATGACATCCAAAAGGCTGTTTTCAGCTTCCATACGTGCAAGGTCTGCACTATCGAACCGCATCATGCCCGTAGCAGGGAGAAAACTTCCAGATCGCAATTGGGTAGGTCCTGCTTGCCCTAAAATACCGGATTCGCCATCAATGTTCGCTCCTTGGGCATCTATTCGTACATCATCGACCACTTCGCCATTTGCCAGTTGAACAGATGGTAAATCACCTGTGATGATTTCTGACCATCTGTTGGCGGCAGTTGCAAAAACTTCCTGCTGTGTCGGGGTCAATCCTCCTAAAAAACGAACTTCAATGGTAAAACTCATATAATATGTACGCCTATGAACTAAATTTAGGTGTCTAATGCATAAAAATTAACAGTTTTTGATAAGATGGAAGGTATAAAATGAAAAACTCCGGTAATCAGCCGGAGTTTATTCATCAATCAAAAAACGAACAGTCATGATAAACTGTTGTAGTGCTACAAATTACAACTTTCTTGCCAAAAAAACAATTTAAGGTTTATTTAACTGTAATTTGTGTACTGTTAACTATCAGGATTAACCCAAATAGGTCTTTAGAATCTTGCTTCGTGAGGTATGCTTGAGCCTGCGGATGGCTTTTTCTTTGATTTGGCGCACGCGTTCGCGGGTCAAATCAAAGGTTTCACCAATCTCTTCCAAAGTCATGGAGTGTTGCCCTGCCAAACCAAAGTATAGGCGGATAACGTCTGCTTCCCTTGGGGTCAAGGTCTCCAATGCCCTTTCAATCTCAGTGCGCAACGATTCGTGCAACAATTCTTTATCAGGATTTGGTGACTCACCACTTCTAAGTACGTCGTAAAGGTTTGAATCTTCACCATCAATCAGAGGCGCATCCATTGATACGTGACGACCAGAATTTTTGAGGGATTGTTTTACATCCTCAACGGTCATATCCAATTCTTTTGCGATTTCCTCAGCTGAGGGCACACGCTCATGGGCCTGCTCCAAGAAAGCAAAGGTCTTGTTGATCTTATTGATGCTGCCAATTTTGTTCAATGGTAGACGCACGATACGCGATTGTTCGGCCAATGCCTGTAAAATCGATTGGCGAATCCACCAAACGGCGTACGATATAAATTTAAAACCACGGGTTTCATCAAAACGCTGTGCTGCTTTGATCAATCCCAAGTTTCCTTCATTAATCAAGTCAGGAAGTGTCAACCCCTGGTTTTGGTATTGTTTGGCCACCGAAACCACAAACCTTAAATTGGCCTTTGTCAATTTTTCGAGTGCGGTCTGGTCACCAGCTTTGATGCGTTGGGCCAATTCTACCTCTTCTTCGGCAGTGATCAGGTCAACTTTACCGATTTCTTGTAAATACTTGTCCAACGAGGCGGTTTCCCTATTGGTAACCTGTTTTGTGATTTTTAACTGTCTCATCTAATTCTCCCTTTCAATTAAGTTCACGAGCATAGCTCATTAAGTTATACGTAGGAAAGTGAAAAAAGTTACAATTTGATAAAATTAATTTGATGTGAACTAAAAAAGCCCCAGTAAAACTAGGGCTTCCAAATTATTTTAATACTTGAAGGTTAGTCTCTTCTCGGACCTCTATTGCGATTGTCGCGGCGTCTGTCGTTACCACGGTTGTTGTCCCTTCTTGGCTTGCGTTCTTCGTAGCCTTCAGGTTTTTGCAACAATGCCCTTCTTGAAACCTTTTCTTTTTTGGTCCTTGGATCAAAGCCGAAGTATTTCACATCAAAAACATCACCGATATTCACAACATCGGTCACATTTTCGGTGCGTTCCCAAGCCAACTCAGAAACGTGCAACAAGATTTCATTGCCGGGAGCCTCTGTGTATTCTACTACAGCTCCGAAATCAAGAATCTTGATGACTTTGACCTCGTATACGCTGCCAACCTCAGGCTTGAACATTACAGCTTCAATTTTGGCGATGACCGCGTCGATACCGGCTTGATCAGTACCCAAAATCTCAACAATACCTTCTTCGGTATCGGGATCTTCATTGATGACAATCGTGGTGTTCGTCTCTTTCTGTAGTTCTTGAATCACTTTTCCGCCAGAACCGATAACTGCACCGATATATTCTCCTGGAATGATTTTGGTCACAATCTTTGGTGCATAAGATTTTACCTCGGCATTTGGTTCTGCTATGGTATCGGTCAATTTTTCTAGGATATGCAGCCTGCCATCCTTAGCTTGCATCAATGCTTTTACCAAGATTTCATAAGACAATCCCTTTACTTTGATATCCATTTGGCAAGCCGTAATGCCGTCTTTTGTACCGGTCACTTTAAAATCCATATCGCCTAAGTGATCCTCATCCCCCAAAATATCTGATAATACAGCATATTTTCCGGTATCGGCATCAGAAATCAAGCCCATGGCAATACCAGAAACAGGCTTCTTTAATTGTACCCCGGCATCCATCAAAGCCATGGTGCCCGAACAAACGGTAGCCATCGATGAGGAACCGTTGGATTCCAACACTTCTGAAACGACCCTTACAGTATATGGGCAATCTTCAGGAATCATACCTTTCAAGGCTCTCTGCGCCAAGTTTCCATGACCCACTTCTCTACGCGATGTTCCACGAATTGGTCGTGCCTCACCTGTTGAAAAAGGAGGGAAATTGTAGTGTAGGTAAAACTTTTCTTCCCCTTCATGAGAAGGCATGTCGATGATATTTGCATCTCTAGAGGTGCCCAGAGTCACCGTAGCCAATGCCTGTGTTTCACCTCTGGTAAATATGGACGACCCATGCACGGATGGTAGATAGTCAATTTCACACCAAATTGGGCGAATCTCATCGGTTTTTCTGCCATCTAAACGCAGCCCTTCTTCTAAAGTCAGTTTACGTACAGCTTCTTTCTCTGCCTTGTGGTAATATTTTGAAATCAATCCTCCGATTTCATCCAATTCTTCCTCAGAAAAGCTTTCTTTGATTTCTTCTTTTATACTTGAAAAGGCTTCACTTCTTTCGTGCTTTGCAGAACCTGCCTTGGCCACGGCATACACTTTATCGTATGCCATATCGTAAACTTTCTTCTGCAGCTCTTCATCTTCAGCCTCGGGGTCGTATTCACGAACTTCTTTTTTGCCCACGGCTTCCGCTAATTTTATCTGTGCGGCACACTGTGCTTTTATGGCTTCATGGGCAAATTTGATGGCCTCTACCATTTCTTCTTCAGAAATTTCATCCATCTCGCCCTCGACCATCATGACTGAGTCAGCTGATGCTCCGATGACCATATCGATGTCAGATTCTTTGAGTTGCGCCCTGGTCGGATTAATAATAAGTTCTCCATTGACACGACCCACACGGACCTCTGAAATGGCACATTCAAACGGAAAGTCAGATAATTGGATGGCCGCTGAAGCCGCTAGGCCAGCCATGGCATCAGGCATCACTTCATCATCATGTGACATCAATTGTATCATGACCTGTGTTTCTGCATGATAATCTTTTGGAAATAAGGGTCGCAATACTCGGTCTACCAATCGCATGGTCAATACCTCGCCATCGCTTGGTCTCGCCTCGCGTTTGAAGAATCCGCCTGGGTAACGTCCCGCTGCGGCAAATTTTTCCCTATAATCCACAGTTAGCGGAAGAAAGTCCACATCTGCGGCATGATAATTCGATACAACGGTGCACAAGAGCATACACTTGCCCGATTGTACTACAACAGAGCCATGGGCCTGTTTTGCCAATTTTCCGGTTTCGATAGAGATTTCCCTACCGTCACCGAGGTCAATGACCTCTTTAAAAGTTTTTGGAATCATAAAATTGTGTGTTGTCTACAATACGTAGACACGTTAAACATTTGGTCTGCCGCCATCCTGACGGTCGGGTTGTGTTGTGTTGTTGACCAATGAAAAACTACGGGTAGCTTTTTGTTCGCCCTGTACCGTCCCGATGGCTATCGGTATTGATTCAGGGTCTTTTCAATCTAAATGGATGCTGAAACCCCCGATGTTTCGGGGCAGCATACTAAATAAGGGTGACCAAAAATCACCCTTATTTCATTATTTTCTAATACCCAATTCTTTAATCAGAGCTCGGTATTTTTCAATATCCTTTTTCTTCAAATAATCCAAAAGGCTACGTCTTTTACCTACCAACTTCACCAATGAACGCTCGGTATTGTAGTCTTTGTGGTTATTTTTTAAGTGTTGTGTCAAGTGGTTTATGCGATGGGTGAACAACGCAATCTGCCCTTCAGTTGAACCGGTGTTCTTCTCTGAACCCCCGTGTTTCTTGAAAATTTCTTCTTTTTTTTCTTTTGTCAAATACATGCCAATATTGTTAAAATGATTTTTATGTATCTAATTGTTTTCCAATCAGGCCGCAAAGATACTTTCTTTTTTTGACTGGAAAAATTTTAAAAAAGAATTAAACCTTTTTGACTTTGGTCGGTCATACTACCAAACTCTAAAATTTATAGTTATGAAAAAGTGTCTCAATCAAGTGAACTTTACCAAAATTTTTACTGTTTTGGCAGCATTAACGATTTTGGCCGCTACATCGTGTAGTGAAAACGGTGCTTCTGATGAAGAAGCTTTGCTAACGGAGGAGGTCATCACGGCCACCGAACTGAAGTTTTCAGACGAAGCTGAACAAATCTCTGAAGAAGTGACTGCCATTGCAGAAGATGTCTACGTCACGGATGAGATATCGCAAACTTCAAAATCTGATTATGCTTCCGACTTTTTACCCGACTGTGTGACCATAACCACCGTTGTGACCAGCACGACCAAAGAAAAGACGATTGACTTTGGTGAGGGTTGTGAACTGCCCAATGGCAATGTTTTAAGCGGAATCATTCAATTGAGCTATGAAAAAGATATGGAAGCCGCTTCGAAAAGCCTCGCCCTGTCTTTACAAAACTTCACCTTTAACGGAGTTTCAGTCGAGGGTGGAGCAGACATTCTTCGGGTGCGTGCAAATGCAAATGGTAATCCGCAAGGCACTGCCAACGCAGATTTTAGTGCCACATGGCCTGAAGGTGAAACTGCTTCGTTTACGGGTACACGAACCCGCGAATGGATTGAGGGCTATGGCTCCGGGTTTTGGGGCGATAATGTGTTTTTGATTACTGGTAATGGTACGTATACAGGTAAATTGGGCAATGTGTTCTCAAAAGTGGTCACAGAGCCATTGCGCAGAGAGATGGCTTGTCGGTTTATTGTAAGCGGTGTGCTTGATATTTCGAGAAATGGTGCCACTGCAAGCCTTGATTTTGGTGATGGTAGCTGTGATGCCAAAGGTGTTTTGACATACCCTGATGGTAGCTCAGAGGAAATTTTCCTTAGAAGGTTCTTTAAATAAGAGGGGTAACATTCAATCAAAAAAAGCCCCTTCCGATAATTAATCGGAAGGGGCTTTTTTTATTTTCTTAAAGGCTGGTTGGTTATCAAATCGATGTACTGATTGATTTTCTTTTTCAAATCTTTTCGGTGTGTGATAAAATCCAAAAAACCGTGTTCTTTGACAAATTCGGAAGTCTGAAATCCTTCGGGTAGATCTTGGCCAGTGGTGTCTTTCACCACACGGGGCCCTGCAAAACCGATAAGTGCACCAGGCTCAGAGATATTGATATCACCCAACATGGCGTACGATGCCGTGGTACCACCTGTGGTCGGGTCAGTGCACAACGAAATATAGGGCACCTTGGCCTCTGCCAGTTGTGCCAATTTTGCCGAAGTTTTTGCCAATTGCATCAATGAAAGGGCCGCTTCCATCATTCGAGCACCGCCAGACTTGGAAATCATCACAAAAGGAATTTTCTTTTTGATGGCATGGTCGATGGCACGGGCTATTTTTTCGCCCACCACACTGCCCATGGATCCACCGATAAAACTGAAATCCATGCAGGCGACCACCACATCTTTGCCCATTGATTTCCCTACAGCGGTGCGAACAGCATCATTGAGCCCCGTCTTTTTTTGAGCGGCTTTCAGTCGATCCGCATATTTTTTGGTGTCCTCAAATTTCAAGGGGTCTTTTGAGGTCAGTTTTTCATCCAGCTCACGGAATTTGTTGTCATCAAAAAGAATTTCAAAATACTCCCTGCTGCCAATCCTGACATGGTAGTCATCTTCGGGGCTCACATAAAAATTATCGGCAAGCTCTTCAGATTCAATGATTTTTCCGGTAGGGGTCTTGTACCATAGCCCCCTTGGGGTGTCTTTCTTTTCTTCCGTTGCGGTCTGTATACCTTTTTCCTTTCTCTTGAACCAAGACGACATAAATTCAGCTTTAGTTAAAGTGTATTGACATTGTTGAGGTCTTCAAACGCTTTTTTCAGACGCTCTGAAAATGCTTTCTCGCCATCCCTGAGCCATACCCGGGGATCGTAGAATTTTTTATTCGGAACGTCATCTCCATCAGGATTACCGATTTGCGCCTGCAGATACTCTTTTTTGCCCTGAACATAGTCACGTACACCTGATAAAAATGCATACTGCAAATCGGTGTCAATGTTCATTTTAATGACGCCGTAACCGATGGCTTCACGGATTTCTTCCAAGGTACTTCCCGAACCTCCGTGAAAAACGAAGTCAATATGGTTGTGCTCGACCCCATATTTTTGAGAAACGTACTCTTGGGAATTCTTCAGAATCTTAGGGGTTAATTTTACATTACCGGGTTTGTACACCCCATGTACATTGCCAAATGCAGCGGCAATGGTAAATCGTGGACTCACTTTTGACAGCTCTTCATAGGCGTAGGCGACTTCTTCGGGTTGTGTGTAGAGTTTTGAGCTGTCTACATCGGTATTGTCAACCCCATCTTCTTCACCACCGGTAACGCCCAATTCAATTTCAAGGGTCATATCCATTTTCGACATGCGCTCCAAGTATTTTTTGCAGGTTTCAATGTTTTCCTCAATGGGCTCTTCAGAAAGGTCGATCATGTGTGAGCTGTACAAAGATTTGCCTGTGGCTTTGTAATGCGCTTCACTGGCATCCAATAGGCCGTCAATCCATGGCAACAATTTTTTGGCACAATGATCAGTGTGCAAAATGACCGTTGCGCCATAGGCTTCAGCCATTTCATGTACGTGTTTGGCACCCGCTACACCGCCTAAAATGGCAGCCCTTTGGTTTTCGTTGGATAGGCCCTTGCCAGCATTGAACTGGGCTCCGCCATTTGAAAATTGGATAATTACGGGTGAATTGAGGGCCGCAGCAGTTTCCATCACTGCATTCATCGTGTTCGAGCCAATTACATTGACCGCCGGAAGTGCAAAAGCTTTATCTTTCGCATAATTAAAGATTGCTTGCACCTCGTTTCCCGTGGCTACGCCGGGTTTGATATTGTGGGACATATATTTTTGAGTTAGTTGAGCGTTGTTTCAGGCAACAAAAGTAATAATAATTTAGGTCTAAAAAGGATAGTTGATACCAACGTTGAATACGGCATTTCTAAAATTGTAATCGCGAAACCATCGTTTTGAGGGCTCTTCGGCTGGATTATAGGTTTTAAACCCCATATCCAAACGAAAGACAAAATAGGTAAAATCGTAGCGTAGGCCAAAACCCGATCCAAGGGCCATATCGCCCAATGAATCAAAACCCGTGAAGATGGCATCAGGATTGTCTTCACTGTCGAACACATTCCAAATATTCCCGGCATCGGCAAAAAGGGCTCCTTTAAAATCTCCAAAAATGGGAAAACGAAATTCGAGGTTCAATGCCACTTTTAGGTTGGCCTCATTGAAATCGTTAAGGT
Source organism: Allomuricauda sp. d1 (assembly GCF_039592695.1). Classification (NCBI taxonomy): domain Bacteria; kingdom Pseudomonadati; phylum Bacteroidota; class Flavobacteriia; order Flavobacteriales; family Flavobacteriaceae; genus Allomuricauda; species Allomuricauda sp. d1. The sequence goes on from NZ_JBBUTK010000002.1 coordinate 899,265, forward strand.
TCGAGGTACTGCCAGGTCCCAGCTCGTAGGCATTCCATGCCCGATTGTCATTTGAGCCACCCGCAAAATAACTGCGCACAAAGGGGATGCTGTTTGAATTTCCGTAGGGTACCGCCAACCCAACAAAACTTCGAAATGCCAGTACATCGGTTCTCGAGGTCTGCCAGTGTTTGATATAGTCAAACTCTGTTTTCAGGTATTGCGAAAAGGGTACCCCGAAAACCAGCGATTGATCGTTGTCATTTTTTTCAAAATCTATGACATTGGTCGCCAAAGAAAGCAAGTTTCCGGCACTTTCTACCTTAAAACGGAACTGGTAAAAGGCAAGATCGTTGATGCCCTGTTTGTTGTTTTTGGTGTAGGTGTAGTTCGATGTAAAAATAAGGTTGTTCTCGGTCAGACGGGTCTGGCGCTCCCTGATACTTCTAACAATACTTATGTCGTCTGAACTTTGCCCGATGCCATCATTTAAGATGGCATCAATAAATCCGTTGGTGCCATCAGGTATGGTCAAGTTGTCATTTTCGTTATAAAGTGTGTCAAGCTGTACGTTATTCAAAAAAACATCTTGACTCGCGACCTCGTTCAAACGGTCATACGTGTTATTGTACACATTAAAAAAATCATTGATATCGGTATTTCGTACAAATTCAATATTGATCAGTTCAATATTGTTGGTCAAAAAATCGGTAGGCGACCATTTATATGATAAGACAGTATTCAAAGATTGCCGATCAAGTCCGATATTGTTTTGAAAATTGGTACCCACAGAAAGGCGGGTCTGTGGGAGCATATAATATGGAATAACTTTTTCTGTATTGATAGGAAACCAAATTCGTGGGAAAGTGAGATTGATGTCACCGCCCAGTTCAGAAGTGAAATCACCATCTGTAGGCCCAGCGTTGCTCAAAATACCAATGGCCCCCCTGGCAGATATGCTAAGGGTCTCTGCCCCACCAAACACATTTCTGGTGATGACCGAGGTACCGAACGAGGTGCCCACCCTTTGAATGTTCGAATGGGTCACATCAAAATCAAGTTCGAGCGAGTATTTTGGTCTTGGTGAAAGATAGACATCTGCGATTAAATCACTTTGGCCCACTTCTTCGGCAATCAGAATGTTTGGATACTTGAACGTGTTGAGATTGCCGATTTGCCTGTAGGTCCTAATTTTGTCCAATTCTCGATAAATACTGTCCTGCTCTAAAAAAACGGCATCGGTCAATGCATCCGGTTTGTATTGTAGCTTGTCATCATAGAAAATGGTATAATTTTCATGCTGCAAAGAATCAAGCGATGTATTGTCAGCGGTAACGTCGTAATCTGCGTAGATGTTGATTTTTTTGAATTTGTGAACGGTGTACGGTTTTCTGGTGGATACTGTATCCTCATCACTTTGCGCCCTACTGATGTTCAGGCGAACATCCATATTTTGATCTTCTGCCAAAAGTGCCGTGTCACGAACGATATCATAGGTTATTGAGCTTTCTTGAAAATCGTACACTCCAGAATTTCTGAAAACAGAGGTCAATCTGCTACGTTCATTGCTAAAATCACTCAGGTCAAATTGCTTTCCCTCCTTGACAAAAGACTCGTCGTTGTTCTCAATATAGATGGAGTCAAGTTCTCTTGAGGTGATTTTTCTGGTCAGCGAGTCGACAAAATACGGTTTCCCCAAAGTCACATTATAATCTATGGTGCCTTTTCTCTCTTTTATTTCGGTGATTTCGTAGCTGGCACTGTTGTTAAAATAGCCTTTGCTGCCATAATATGCTTCCAAAAGACCGATTGATTTTTTCGTGCGTGTGGTGTCTATGATCACTGGCGGTTCGCCTACCCGCTTTAAAAATTCACTGAACCCCTTGACCATAAAAGATTGCCCCAAACGATTCACCTGCTTTTTTGACAACAGGTTGTTCAGGCGTTTTTCTCTTTTCTCTTTTCTGTGCAGCCAATCGCGATAGAGTGAATCAGGGTCATCTTTTGCCAGATTATAGAGGTTCAAACGTAATGGGTAGCCCAATAGATTGGTGTTGGGCTTTTGTGCGATAAGGTTCTCTATGGGTTCGTCATTGACTTTTTCACCATCGACATAAATGGTGTTCTCTATCAACAACAGCTCTCCATCTTCGACTTTTTTAAGGGAATTGCACCCCCAAAACGTAACCGATAATGACAATACTATTACTTTTGCTAGGTTACATTCCCGATGCGCAGATTTCCACATATAGCTCCAAAAATAAATATTTGAATGGTCACCAAAAAACAAATCAAACTGGTAAAAGGCTTACAGCAAAAAAAGTACCGATCGTTGAATGGGCTCTTTGTTGTTGAAGGGCTGAAGCTGGTGAACGAGCTTTTACAGTCTGATTTTACATCTTTTGCCATATATGCAACATCAGATACGTTGGCCGCTCAATTGATGGGCAAGGTAGAACTAATTGCTGAATCAGATTTGGAAAAAATGTCTTCGCTAAGCACGGCGAACGGTGTTTTGGGCGTTTTTAGGATACCAGAAATAAGGAAAAATAAAGATGCAGATTGGGTCGTGGTTCTTGATGCGGTGCGTGACCCCGGTAATCTGGGCACGATTATCAGGCTATGTGATTGGTTCGGTATTGAGCAAGTAATTTGCTCGATGGATACCGTAGACTGCTACAACCCAAAAGCACTGCAAGCCACCATGGGCTCGATTGCAAGGGTAGCTATTTTTTATGAGGATTTAGAAACCTACCTTTCCGATAGCGATGACCCGATTTTTGGTGCTTTTATGGATGGAGCATCCGTTTACGGTGAACAACTTCCAGAAAAAGGCATTTTGATCATGGGCAATGAGGCCAACGGAATCTCGGCATCCACAGAAAAGCTTGTTCAAAAAAGATTGGCCATTCCCCAATTTGGGAAACCTTCCACAGAAAGCCTCAATGTGGCGACCGCCACGGCAATTTTGCTGAGTGAAGTGAGGAGAGCGATTTAGTTCAAGTTCAAACTCAAAAATCAAACACAAACTCAAATCGTGTAATTCGTGTCTTTTGAATTACGAGGTCAGAAGCACGAAATACGAGTGTAGAATGACGGATGATTGTATTGTTTCTCTGTGAAACTAAGCGAACATAAGTGCAGCTCTGCGAAATAATTTTGAATGAAAATTTCAAAATTCAAGCACCAAATTCCAAAAAGTCATTTTTTCATCAACCATCAACCATCAACCATCAACCATCAACCATCAACCATCAACCATCAACCATCAACCTATTCAAAGGTAAAGTTGACAAAAATGCCCCTGGTGCGCATGGCATTGATGTTGCCTGTCCACGGGCTATTGGGGTCATTGTCTCTCACCAATTCATCCGTCAGGGCAAAGACTCCGCGAATTGAAGGCGTAAATTTGAAGTATTCGGTATAAAAATCGATACCGAACCCAAGTTCATAGCCATATACGTTTTTCTTCATGCGAAATTCGCCACTGCTGTTATCCTCAAGGCTATCTTCATTGCTGCCCAAATTGATCGCTGCATAACCGCCACCAATGATAAAGGGTTTCCAGTTGCCAAATCTCTTGGTACTCAATTTCAACAACAACGGAAATCTGATGTATGTAGAACGAACCTCACGAATGGCATCGGCTGCATTGTCAAATCCGGGGAAACCCAAATTCCGTTGATTGTACAGCAAGCCCGGTTCAAAACGTACATCCATAAATTCATTGATGCGCATCTCACCGATAAGCCCCACATTGAACCCAAAAGATTTATCGACCAAAATATCGGTCAGGGCGTTTTGGGTCGCTGTATCATTTTCATACTCAAATTGAAAATCATACTGGTTAAAGCCTAAATAGTAGCCCCAGTTCAAAAGAGCCTTATCCTCATTTTGAATGTTGATGATGGGGTCTTTTCTAAATTGTGATTGGGCGACATGGCATACCAGAAGCAGTAGGCCTAACAATTTTGCGGTATTTTTCATCCGGTTATTTTGTAGCAACATAAATTGATGCCACCCCAAATGTTTGGGGTTTGTTCTCTATACCTATAAACCCAATTTTGGCCAAAATATTGTTGAACGCTCGACCATGTGGAAAAACTGACGCTGACTCGCTCAAATAGGTGTATGCAGAGCGGTCTTTAGAGAAGAATTTGCCGATTGTGGGCAGTAAGTATTTTGTGTAGATGGCATAACCCTGCTTGTATGGAAACTTTGTGGGCACAGAAGTTTCCAATACCACAAAAGTACCATTAGGCTTGAGTACCCGGTGTATTTCTTCAAGCCCTTTTTCTAAATTTTCAAAATTGCGAACCCCGAATGCCACAGTTATGGCATCAAAAGAGTTGTCTTCAAAAGGCAGGTTCTCACTGTCACCAATGACCATTTCAACTTGCTGTTGAAGATTTTTCTTGGCCACTTTTTCTTTTCCGATTTCGAGCATGCCCGGCGAAAGGTCAAGACCCACAATCTTTTCGGCATTGGTCTGGGTCATGGCAATGGCAAGGTCGCCAGTTCCAGTAGCAATGTCCAATACGGTCTGAGGCTTTTTCATTGCCACGATGTTGACCACTTTTTTACGCCATTTTTTATCGATTCCGAAAGAAATGACCCTGTTCAGGCTGTCATAATTTTCAGAGATGGTATCAAACATCTGTGTGACCTGTGCCTTTTTGCTTGAGCGGGAATCTTTATACGGTTTGACTTTTTCAGACATTCAGAAAATTTGGCTGCAAAGATACAATTTGAAGTAGCAGTACCTATTTTGGTGCACCGATATAATTATTTGTAATTTTGCCCCATAATTTCAAGTCACATGTTGAATGGATGCATTTTCGTGTATCGAAGCTTACAGTAAAATTCTTTCCAAATTTTATTTCATTTTAGGTATTGATACCTTTTATTCTCAAATGTAACCGATGAAGATAATTATTGCAGGGGCTGGCGAAGTGGGTTTTCATTTGGCAAAGCTATTGTCTTATGAGTCACAAGACATTACACTTATAGATACCGATAAAGAAAGTTTGTCGTATGCCGACAACCATCTCGATATCAAGGTGTTGAAAGGAGATGCTACATCAATATCCGTGTTAAACGATGCGAATGTCGACACCTCTGATTTGGTCATTGGGGTCACCTCTTCTGAGACCACCAATCTGACACTCTGCCTATTGGCAAAACAGTTGGGCAGTAAAAAGACCATAGCGCGAATTTCGAATACCGAATTTGTTGACAACAAAGAATTGTTCAAGTTTGGTGACCTGGGTGTAGATGAATTGATTTCCCCCGAAGAGCTTGCGGCGACTGAAATACAGCTTCTGCTGACGCAATCGGCTTTTAATGATACCTATCAATTTGAAGAGGGACTTTTGACCATGTTCGGAGTGTTTCTCCCCAAAGGTGCTCCCTTTGTGGGAAAAATGGTCAAAGAAGCGGCCAATATTTTTCCAGAAGTGCATTTTATGCCGATAGCCCTTCAACGTATGGGCACCCAGTATACCGTGATTCCCCGCGGGGATACGGTTTTTAAGGAAGGTGACCAAGTATATTTCATCACTTCAGCTGGTGGGGTCGATGAGCTGTACAAACTTACCGGTGTGAAGAAAAAAGACATCAAAAATGTCATGATTCTTGGCGGAAGCAAGGTAGGCTACAAGACCGCCCGCGAGCTCTGCAATAAAAAATTCAATGTCAAGCTGATAGAGAAGAACAAAGAAAAGGCATTTGATATCGTTGATGAGTTGCCAAACGCTCTGGTCATCAATGGTGATGGCAGAAACGTAGAGTTGTTGGAGGAAGAAAGCCTCGATTCAATGGATGCCTTTGTGGCCGTTACTGGCAACTCAGAGACCAACATCATGTCATGTCTTGTGGCAAAATCAAAGAACATTAAAAAGACCATAGCACTTGTTGAGAATATGGACTATTTTCAACTGTCACAGTCCATCGGGATCGATACCTTGGTCAACAAAAAGCTCTTGGCCGCGAACACCATTTTCCGCTATATCAGAAAGGGTGAGGTGCTGGCACTGACCCGCCTGAACAATCTGAACGCCGAAATATTGGAATTTGAGGTCAAACCGACCTCTTTGGTAAACGGTGAGCTGATCAAAGAGCTTGATTTTCCGCGTGAGGCAATCATTGGTGGTGTCATCCGCAACAATAAGGGCATCATAGCACTCGGTGATTTTAAGATTGCCAGTGGCGATAAGGTAGTGGTGTGCTGTCTTCCCAAAGCTATCGGAAGGATCGAAAAATTGTTCCTCTAATGGGTTTGAACACCAGAATCATTATTCACATTATGGGGCTCTTGTTGCTCTGCAACGGGGGATTCATGTTGCTGTCGGCATTGGTCAGCGGTCTCTACAAAGACGGGGCTACCCTTGACATCACGCTGGCAGCCTTGGTGACCCTTTTTGTTGGTGTCATGGCGATGTTCTACACCCGGGGCCATAAAAAGGAAGTGAAGCGAAAAGAGGGCTACATCATTGTCACTTTTGGGTGGATTATTATGTCGCTCTCGGGTATGCTTCCCTACCTGTTCACAGGCTCGATACCTACAATGACCGATGCTTTTTTTGAGACCATTTCAGGATATACGACAACGGGGGCATCCATATTGAACGATATTGAATCGTTGCCCGAGGGCGTGCTTTTGTGGCGCAGCCTGACCCACTGGATCGGAGGTATGGGAATCATCGTTCTCGCCATTGCCATTTTACCGTTGCTGGGCATTGGGGGCATGCAGTTGTTCGCCGCAGAAGCACCGGGGCCAGGGGGCGATAAGCTCCATCCGCGAATTACCGATACGGCAAAAAGGCTGTGGTTGATCTATGTGGGCTACACTATTGCTGAAACCATTTTGCTCAAGGTCGCGGGCATGTCGTTTTTTGATGCCATCAACCATTCATTGTCCACACTTTCCACAGGCGGATTTTCAACCAAAAACCTGAGTGTAGCCTACTGGAATGATAATCCCGCCATTCAGTACATCATCATCGTTTTTATGTTTCTGGCGGGCACCAATTTTGTGATGAGTTATTTTGGGCTCACGGGCCAAGTACAGCGCATTCTCAAAGATGAAGAATTTAAAATGTACGCCCTGTTCATTGTGGTGAGTACCATTGTGGCATCGCTGTTGGTCTATTTCAGGGCTGAGGTGCCAGTTTCTGAGTATCATCCCCAAGTTTTGGGAGCTAAGGAAAGTGCGTTTCGGCATGGACTTTTTCAGGTGTTGGCCATTGTGACCACCACGGGATTTGTCACGGCTGATTTTACGAATTGGACACCCTTCTTGACCGTATTTTTCTTCGGATTGATGTTTTTGGGAGGCTCTTCGGGTTCCACTTCTGGTGGCATCAAGGTCATGCGCCATTTGCTTATCATCAAAAATGGAATTCTGGAGTTCAAGCGGTCATTGCATTCAAACGCAATTATACCTGTGCGTTATAACAATAAAAGTGTTTCTGAACACATTGTTTACAACATCATTGGCTTTTTTGTGCTCTACATGCTGTTGTTCATCATCTGCGCTTTGGGATTGGGTTTTTTGGGATTGGATTTTGAATCGGCCATCGGTGGGGCCGCGTCATCTCTAGGAAACGTGGGGCCTGCATTGGGCGATTTGAACCCGGTGGTGAATTTTAGCAGCCTGCCCAAATTTGGTAAATGGTGGTGTGGATTCTTTATGCTTTTGGGAAGGTTGGAACTCTTTACCGTCCTCATCATTTTGACCCCTTATTTCTGGAAGCGGGCATAGCAAAAAGTAAAAGCTCCTTCCCTTGCTAGGGAAAGGAGTCAGAAATCTAAAGCTAAACCACTGCCTCAATCCTCGAAATAGCTTCTTTCAGCTCTTCTTCCGAAGCCGCATACGAAATACGGATACAGCTGGGGTTGCCAAAGGCTTCCCCGGTGACGGTCGCCACATTGGCCTTTTCCAAAATGTAGAGTGCAAAATCGGAGGCGTTGTTGATTTTGGTGCCGTTCAAGGTTTTTCCAAAGAAAGCCGAAATATCAGGAAACACATAAAACGCCCCTTCGGGTACATTGACATTGAAGCCGTCAATTTTTCCCAACAAATCCAACACCAAATCGCGACGTTGCCGAAACTTATCGATCATGTACTGTATTTTGCTCACCGGAGCCTCCAAAGCGGTGATTACCGAACGCTGGGCGATGGCATTGGCACCGCTGGTCACTTGGCCCTGCAGTTTGGTACAGCCCTTGGCAATCCATTCAGGGGCGCCGATGTAACCGATACGCCATCCGGTCATGGCAAAGGCCTTTGAAACCCCGTTCACGGTCACGGTACGGCCATACATACCGTCAATGCCCGCAATGCTGGTGTGGCCGCCTCCCTTAAAATTGATGTGCTCATAAATTTCATCGGAAACAATGATGATCTGCGGATGCTTTTTTAATACTTCGGCCAAAGCTTCAAGCTCTTCCTTTCCATAGACAGAACCACTGGGGTTACAAGGGGAGCTGAACCACAGCATTTTGGTCTTTGGCGTAATCGCAGCTTCCAATTGCTCGGGTGTCATTTTGAAGTCGGTGTCGATACTGGTCGGCACCTCCACAGGAATGCCCTCGGCCAGTTTGACAATATCGCGGTAGCTGACCCAATAGGGTGCGGGCAAGATCACCTCATCACCGGGGTCCAGAACCACCATGGCCACATTGAAAAGCGATTGTTTGGCCCCGGTGGAGACCACAATCTGTTTCAGAGCGTAGTCAAGATTATTATCTCTTTTGAACTTGTTTGAAATGGCTTGTTTCAGCTCGGCATAACCGTCAACAGGAGTATAGCTGCTATAGTTGTCGTCAATGGCCTGTTTTGCCGCTTCTTTGATAAAATCGGGGATGTTGAAATCAGGCTCGCCCAAACTCAAACCGATGATATCTTTTCCTTCATTTCGTAGTTCACGGGCCTTGGCGGCCATAGCCAGTGTGGCCGAAGTGGACATGTTCTGTATCCTTTTCGACAGTTGGTTGCTCATAGCTGTTCTTGATTATTGGTATTGCAGAACGGGTCTTTTGCCCAATTCTTTCAAATGCTTGAAGTGCGAAATTATGGCTTTTCTGGTAGTTTTGTACTCATGGTACGGCAAATTGAATTCCCGCGCCGTTTCTTTCACAATTTTAGAGATTTTTGTGTAATGCACATGACTAATGTGTGGAAAAATATGGTGTTCCACCTGATGGTTCAATCCGCCGGTAAACCAATTCACGATCCGGTTTTTGGTGCCAAAATTTACCGTGGTGAACAATTGGTGGATGGCCCAAGTGTTTTTCATGCCCCCTGATTCGTCGGGTAGGGGCGTCTCGGCATCCTCAATGATGTGCGCCAATTGAAAGACCATGCTCAAAATGAGTCCGGCCACGTAGTGCATGATGAAAAATCCGATAAGGATATGCCACCAGGGGATGTCAAAGAATAGGATGGGCAGTACCAACCAAACCGTGAAATACAACACTTTTGTGACGGCCAAAGTGCTCCAATTCACCACTGGGTTGGGTAGTTTTCCGTATGAAAGCTTTCGCTTCATATAACGGTACATCTGCTTGAAATCTACGGTAATGGCCCAGTTGAAGGTCAATAATCCATATAAAAAAACAGAGTACCAATGTTGAAACTTGTGGTGGCGTTTCCATTTGGCATGTTTTGAAAAGCGCAGCACCCGGCCAGCCTCCATATCTTCATCATGTTCGTGAATATTGGTATAGGTATGGTGCAAGACATTGTGCTGTACTTGCCAATTGTAGACATTGCCCGCAAGCAGGTACATACTGCCGCCCATGAGTTTGTTCACCCATTTTTTGGTGGAATACGAACCGTGGTTGGCATCGTGCATGACGTTCATGCCGACACCGGCCATACCGACACCCATCAAGATAGTGAGCAAAAATTGCGCCCAAGTGGGCAGGTTGAGCGACAACAGCAGAAAATAAGGTGTCAGATACAAACTGAACATAATTACAGTCTTGAGGTGCAACTTCCAATTGCCCGTTTTTTTTAGCTGTTTCTCTTTAAAATAGTGGTTCACCCTTTTATTGAGGGTTCTAAAGAACTGTGCGGAATCTTTACGGGAAAAACGGATGGTATCCTGCTGCATAGTTTGATTTTCGGCAAAGGTAACCAATTAGCGTTGGCAAAGGTTACCAAAGATGTTAACGGTTTTGTGCCTGTCAAAAGTATTACTTTTGGCGAAATTAACACTTTTGATGCAAGCGGAAATTGTTTTCAAATACTTTCAATCCCTTACGGAAAATCAACGGGAACAGTTCGAAAAAATGGAACGACAGTACCAAGACTGGAACCAAAAAATCAATGTGGTTTCCCGAAAGGACATTGATGAACTCTATCTTCGCCATGTATTGCATTCCCTGGGCATTGCTAAAGTACAGGCTTTCAATGAGGGTGCTGAAATTTTGGATGTGGGCACAGGTGGTGGATTTCCGGGGATACCCTTGGCGATTCTTTTTCCTGAGACACAATTTACATTGGTCGATGCCATCGGAAAAAAAATCAAGGTGGTCAATGAGGTTGTAGATGGATTGGGATTGGAAAATGTGACCGCGCACCACTCACGGGTTGAAGATTTGCCCGGTCAATTTGATTTTATCGTCAGCCGTGCCGTGGCTGCCATGCCCACTTTTGTACACTGGACAAAAGGAAAGGTCAAAAAAGAATCTGCCCATGAACGAAAAAATGGCATTTTGTATCTAAAGGGTGGTGATTTGACCGAAGAACTCCGAAATTATAGAACAGCGCAAGAGTTTGATTTGACCGAATATTTTGAGGAAGCCTTTTTTGAAACCAAAAAGCTGGTGTACCTGCCGCAAAAATATAAAGCATAAAAAAAGCCCCGAATTCGGGGCTTTTTCATTGTTATTCTTGTGGCTGGCTCCAAGGTGGAACCACTCCGTTTGAGCGTGCATAGGCAATCAACTGCCCTTTATGTTCGGCATTATGGTCCAAAACGACCAATAATCCACTGAGACGGTTCAATTTCATAAAGCCAAAATCAACTTCTTCGTTGAATTTGGCAGCTTCTTCTTTAGCAATGACCCCCAAAATAAACTCATTCGACTTTTTTAGAGCGGCGATTACATTGTCTTTACCGGTTATACTTTTTTCCATGCCCATCCAGTCGACATCTTCGGGAGATGGGTGGCCCATTTTTGAAGCTAAAAAGTAGTTGGCCGCAGCAGTATGCAAAATAGCTTCGCGAACTGAACGTACGTCATCAGAAGGCCGCCAATCATATTGTGATTCGTCAAACGCATCAGCCAGTTGAACCAATTGGCCTTGCACAAATGTTACCATTCCTGTAATGGAATTTTGAACGGTTGTGTCTTCTTGGGCAAAAACACCAAAAGAAAATAAGCAGAAAAGTAGTAGCGTTAATTTTTTCATTTGTTTCTAAATATTAGGTTGAACTGCCCTGATTTTCAGGGATATGTTCAAATGTAAGTATTTTTCTGAAGGATTTTTTGGGATGTTGGTAGCTAATTGTTGCGTACACATGAAAAGTTTATGAGACAGGCGAAATCTTCTGGCAACCAAATGACGCAAGAATCACTCAATTCATTTTGCTGTACTTCATTCCCGATACGACCTATGAAGTCTCCCTCACAATCAAACACAGGGACGATTTTATTGATAGCAGGATTACAATCTTCATATATGAACACTGTTTGGCCATTCAATTCAGCTTGCTCAATGTAGCAGTATTTAGTGTCTTCGGTAGGATTGGCCTCTCTATCAATGATTTCAGCTTGTAGCCAACCCAGGTCCTCAACAGGGTTGCCTACACCGCAAGCGGCAGTTTCAGAAGTGCTGTCATCATCATCTGAACAAGAGGATAAACTCAATAATGCAGCGATAAAAACTAAAAATCTTGACATGGGTAAAGTTGCTTTTGGTTAAGATGCAGTCTATGTCAAAAGTTGCGCAAAAAAGAAGTCCTTCTACTTGATTTTGTAGAAGGACCCACATTCATACTTAATCAATGATTGTTCTACCCTAAAAACGGATAACGATAATCTTCGGGTGTCACAAAGGTTTCTTTGATCAATCGCGGTGATACCCAACGCAACAGGTTTTGTGCCGAGCCCGCCTTGTCGTTGGTACCAGAGGCTCTTGCGCCACCAAAAGGCTGTTGGCCGACCACGGCTCCCGTTGGCTTGTCATTGATGTAAAAGTTGCCCGCACTGTTCTGTAGTGCTTTGGTAGCCTCTTCGATGGCGTAGCGGTCCGCTGACAATACGGCACCGGTCAAAGCATATTCTGAAGTGGTATCGACCAACTCCAATGTTTTTGACCAAGCTGCATCATCATAGATGTATACTGTGACCACGGGCCCAAAGAGTTCGGTGCACATGGTGGTGTATTTGGGGTCTTTGGCAACAATGACAGTTGGTTCGATAAAATACCCCACAGATTTGTCATGATTGCCACCTGCAAAGATTTCAGCATCCTTGTCCGCTTTGGCTTGGTCGATATATTTGGCCAGCTTGTCAAAAGATCCCTCGTGAATGACCGCCGTGATAAAGTTTGACATATCCTCGGGCGAGCCTGGCTTGTTGAAGCTCTCCACATCTTTTTTGACCAAATCAAGAATTTCATCTGCAGTTGATTTTGGTAAATATACCCGAGAAGCCGCACTACATTTTTGACCTTGAAACTCAAAGGCTCCCCTTGTGATTGCCGTCGCCACTTGTTGTGGTTTGGCCGTTGGGTGCGCGATGATAAAGTCCTTGCCACCGGTCTCACCGACAATACGAGGATAGGTTTTATAGGTATGGATGTTGTTACCGATCTGTTTCCATAATTCTTTGAACACGGTGGTAGAGCCGGTAAAGTGCAGGCCCGAAAAATCTGGGCTAGCCAAAACGGTTTCCGTAATCATTACGGGGTCGCCCATGACCATGTTGATTACCCCGGCGGGTAGACCGGCTTCCTTAAAGACATCCATAATGACCTTGGCTGAGTAGACTTGGCCGTCACTGGGTTTCCAGACACAGACATTCCCCATCATAGCGGCACTGGCAGGAAGGTTTCCGGCAATGGCTGTAAAATTGAAAGGGGTAATCGCATACACAAATCCTTCCAATGGGCGATATTCAACACGGTTCCAAGTGCCATCGGCAGAGTAGGGTTGCTCTTCGTAGATTTGGCTCATGAATTCCACATTAAAACGTAGAAAATCAATCAACTCACAGGCAGCATCAATCTCTGCTTGGTGAATGGTCTTTGATTGTGCCATCATGGTAGCTGCATTGATTTTGGCACGGTAAGGCCCGGAAATCAAATCTGCTGCTTTGAGAAAAATGGCAGCACGCTGCTCCCAAGTGAGGTCGGCCCATTTTTTACGGGCTTCAAGACAGTTGGTGATTGCCTTTTCAATATGCTTTTTTTCAGCGGTATGGTACTGCCCCACTACATGTTTGTGCTCATGCGGGGGCGACATCGGATGGGTGTCACCGGTCTTGATTTCTTCGCTACCGATATAGAGCGGTACCTCAACCTGACTGTTGTAATATGCTTTATATTGTTTAAGGACTTCCTCACGCTCTGGGGTGCCCGGAGCATAACTTTTGATAGGTTCGTTGATAGCAGTTGGAACTTGAAAAAAACCTTTGCCCATTGTGGAGAATATTTTTTAAAATTAATCCTCCAAAAATACGGAAACCATATCCCAAAAAGAAACACTGATTGGATATAAAAAATTATTGATTGCTCATTATTGATTAATGGTTATTTGGTTTTTGATTCAAGATATTTGATGTAACCATTAACAGAATAGATAGCTTCATTAAACAGAATAGATAGCTTCATTAATTAGTAGCAATCCTTCTTCGATATCTACTTTAGAGACATTTTTTTCCTCTACACAAGTGAGTAAGTCATCTTTGATTTCGAATAAAGAACCTCTACTGATACGGCAGAATTGCATGTTTTCTCGAAAATGAAAACGACCAAAACCTTCAGCAATATTTCGTGTAGTTGAACGCCCTGCTCTCCTAATATTCTGAACCATATCAAAATCATTCTTGGGTATCTTGGTTTTGATGAAGTGATTAATCCAATTTTTTACCAATTGGCATTTTTGCCAATAGTCCACCTCTTCAAAAGATTTATAGCTAGACATCGGCAATCAAGAATTAAAAATGAATAATGTATTCTAGTTCAATGCAAACGGAGCAGAAAATTTAAAGGTTGGGATTTCAACCTCAAATGACTCAGATGATGAAAGGTTGACCATGTTGTAGAAGCCCTTCATAGCACCGATCGGTGAGGCCAGAAGGCAACCAGAACTATAGGTGTGGGATTTGCCAGGTTGAATCACAGGTTTTTTGCCGATGACACCTTCGCCATCGACGGTTTCCGCCTCTTTCAGGGAATCCAAAATATCCCAGTGGCGGGCGGTCAGCTGTACGGCATTCTTGCTCTGGTTTTCAATGGTGATGGTGTACCCAAAAGCATAGTGCATTTTATAGTTTTTGAAGAACGTGCCTTCAAATGTGGTCTGCACTGAAACTTTTATTCCTTTGGTAACCTGTGTGATCATTTTCTAATAGGTAAAAACACTTCCCGTGAACAACAATATGACCATCAAAAAGGCCAAAAAGGTAAAAATCGTGTTCAGAAATATGTATTTGACAATCGTTTTAAGCCTACCCTGCCCGTAAAATTTCCGCATGGCCTTGTACAGGTAAAAAGCGAACACCAATATGAACAGTCCTGCACTGGCGGTGCCGAAAATAGAATCGACTATCAGGCTTATGATCAGCAAGATAAATAATAGTGACTGGTTGTGAAAACTAAAGATCAAATGATCGGTATAGGTATATTTTTTACGGATGTACGCCACCCAAATGAAAACGGCAAACAATGGCAAAAAGAAAAATATGACAAAAGGAAGCTTTGAAAGGGTGTCATTCAAAAAGGTGCCCGGTCGTGCCGCTACCTTCAATGCACTGTTTGCAGAGTTGAAGGCCATGCGGTTCTTCAATGAATTCTTGATGTTGTAACGACTTTTGGCCTCTGAGAAAGTCTTTAGGGTGTCTTCGGGAATAAGCATTCTAAAAAAGTCCATTTTTTGAATGAAATCATCAATGCCAGTACTGTCTTCCAACTGCTCAAAAAATACTGCAGGATGATTTAAAATCATTGAGTCGCGTATCATTTCCTTTCTCCTCGCTACCGCTTGGATGGAGTCGAAATTATCGAGTATACCCATTTCAGATACTTCTTTTAGACCAGGAACTCCGCTTTTGCCCAACGAATCCAATTGCTTTAGCGCCAATTCGGTACGTTTTTGGGCCTCAATGCTATCTTGTGTTTTCTCATCAGCACTAAAGGAAAACGAAAAAGGTCCGGTTTTTTTTAAACCACTACTGAACTTTTCCCCGAACTCATCGAACTCAGTGAGGTTGCTGTTGTAGGTGAACATCAAAAAATAGATAAAGGCCAAACTCAACAAGAACCGAAACGGATTGGTGTACGAAATGCGTTTGCCCCGAATGTAATCTTTGGTAATCGTTCCTGGCTTGACCAACATCGTATACAGGGTGGCCAGCAATTTTGAATCATAGTTGATAAGGTTCGAGAGAAACTCATCAAAAAAGTCTTTGAGCACCAATCTTTTTGTACTGTTGGCCTGAGAGCAGTTGGGGCAGTATTTGTCGCTGACATCCAAAGGATGCCCGCAATTGAGACATTCTGTACCTCTAAATTTGAGCTCGTAACGGCCTTTGCTGATCAGTTCTTTGCCCTTGCCCATGGTTGATTGGTTATGGGCGTAAATTTAATCAATTGGTAATACTCCGTGAATTGGTCGAGCCGATGCCGATAATACTGTCGTACATTTCACCAAAATCGCGGTAATAGATAAGAATAAGATAGTTGTTCTCGGTAAAATGAAAGTTGCCTGAAACTTGGTTCAATTTGACCTCACCGTCTTCACCAACAATCACATACTTGTAATTGTAAAAGCCCTGTTTGATGGGGTAGACGAGTTCCATATTGCCTGTTTCTTCATTGAATACCATTTTGTTTTCTTCACTCAGGTCGTAGTTGTTGAACCTCCCGACGACATAAACTTCATCCAAACCCAGTTCGTTGGTGTAGGGCAGGCTGAAATGAACCTCGGTGTACTCTGCTTCGCGTGAGACATCTTCCCCCTGTAGCGTCCGAACCACAAAATCACCATTGATATCAGGAAAAAAGGTGTATTCTTGGTCGTATCGATAATCATTCGTGAACAGGTAATGATGGTAGAGGTCTTCAAATTCTATTCTCGAGATGGCAAAAGAGGGAGATCGCAAATCTTTAGTGTCAAAGTTCAAAAACTCATTGCCCCCATAGAAACTTGTTTCTTGGTCATATCTGTATACCAATTCATTGCCAATGGTGAATTGCGGTGCGATATTGTAAATGGCCGTGGGCCAAAAATGGTTCTGTATGATGGCGACTTTGATTTCCTTTTTTGGATTTACCACTGGAAAATCCAACGTATTGATGCTGAACTGCACCACTTGTTTTTCATTGAGGTACTTAAAATCACGTGAACGTTTTACGGTGGCGGCTACGGCAACCAAATCTTGATAGACCACAAACCTTCTTGAAAACTGCAGCTCACCATACATATTGTAAATTTCAAGCACGTAATTTCCGCTCACTTTGAGTCGTACCTCGTTATTAGGTAGCTGCAATCGATAGTTCGAGTACGGTTGTAAAGTGGTATAGCTGTTCTCGTAGTTGATGATCCGTTGGTTGTCGGCCCCATCCAGATATTGTGATTTCAACAATTGGGAGGGCGTCCAATCGTAATCGCAATGAATGATTTTATAATAATAGTCTTGCTCACTGGCCGAAAGATCATCAAACTCCAACATAATCGGATCGCCCAATTGCACCACCGGAAATTGATCTTCCGTCGGCCCCTTGAACACCACTGTTTTAATGTGTGGCGGTGGATTTACTTCTTCCTGAACCTGTGAGTATAAAGGCAGAATCATCAAAAGAAGTATAAATTGTTTGATCAAAAGACGCATTTTCAGCCAATTTAGCCGTCAAAGGTAAACAAAATGTATGCCGTATAAATTAAGCTCGATGTAATCCCAATTTTCTAGGCAATTATTATGAAAACAATCGGTTAAGTAGTAAATTTGCGTGCAATTTTTCATAACATAAGGTCTACATCAATATGTCTAAAGACATTAAGATTAAAAAAGGTTTGAACATCAACCTTGTCGGCGCTGCTGAACATACCACTTCAAAGGCCGTTTTAAGCAATATCTACGCATACAACCTAGAAGACTTTCATGGCATCACCCCTAAAATGATGCTCAAGGAAGGAGAAGAAATCAAGGCTGGCGAGCCGCTTTTTTACAATAAGAGCAATGAGGCCATGAAATTTGTTTCACCGGTCAGTGGCGAATTGGTCGAAATTTTCAGGGGGGCGAGACGGCGTATCTTGACCCTAAAGATTTTGGCGGATAAGGAACAGGAGTTTTTGGTCAACAAAAAAGTGGATCTAGAAAAGGCCGATGGCGAAGAATTGCGCGAGCTGTTGCTTGAGTCAGGTTGTTGGCCCTTTATCAAACAGCGTCCGTATGATAGGGTTGCGAATCCTGATGTGGTGCCAAAATCCATCTTCATCTCAGGCGTGGCCACAGCACCTTTGGCAGCAGATGTAGAATACGTGTTGAGCGGAAAGGAAAATGAGCTGCAAGCGGCCATCACCGCATTGTCAAAAATGACCCCCGGAAAGGTACACATCTCGGTCAAAGACAAGGCAAATTCTGTATTCTCGAACGTTGAGGGGGCAGTTTTGCACAAAGTCTCGGGCCCACATCCAGCAGGTCTGGTCGGTACGCAGATCAATAAAATAGATCCCATCAATAAAGGAGAAACGGTCTGGACGGTCGCTCCACAAGATTTGATCATCATTGGCGAGTTTTTGCTGACGGGCAAGTTCAACGCTGAGAGAACCATCGCTTTGGCAGGTTCGGCAGTGAAAACACCAAAATACTACACTACAAAAATCGGGACTGAAATCTCGACCTTTCTGTACGCGAGTGGGGTGAATCTCAAGAAGTTCCGTTTGATCAACGGTGATGTGTTGACAGGCAGCAGGGTCAAACCTGACGGCTATCTTGGTTTTTACAACAGCACGGTGACTGCAATTCCTGAAGGTGATGATTATGAATTCTTTGGATGGAACAAACCGGTCTTCAATAAGATTTCACCCACAAGGGCCTTGACATTCTCTTGGATGCAGCCCAACAAAAAGTATGATCTTGACACGAATACCAATGGCGAACATCGGGCATTTGTGGTTACAGGACAATATGAGAAAGTATTTCCATTGGATATTTATCCACTGCAACTGTTAAAGGCCTGCATGGTAAAGGATATTGATGAAATGGAACAATTGGGGCTTTACGAGGTGGCTCCCGAAGATTTTTCCCTCACGGAATTTATCTGCATCTCAAAACAACCGCACCAACAAATAATCAGGGAAGGACTTGATTTATTGTACGAAGAAATAGGATAAAAGATGGCATTACAGCTCAAAAGAAGATTGCACATTATCAAAGAAAGGTTCAAAGGCAAAAAAATGGCTCCGGCCTTCAATGCCCTGCACACTTTTTTGTACACACCCAATGAGACCACCCATGGTGGAACCCATGTGAAGGCGGCAGATGACCTGAAGCGTACCATGAACACGGTCATCTTGGCCTTGGTGCCCTGTTTGCTGTTCGGTATGTTCAACGCGGGGTATCAGCATTATTCGGCCATCAACGGTTTTCCAGAGAATTTTTCACTGTTCGAGCACTTTTTGACGTGGGATAATTTCTGGGTCGGTGTGACAGAGGTACTGCCCTTAGTCATTGTTTCTTATGGGGTTGGGCTTCTCATCGAATTTATTTTTGCCGTCATCAAAGGGCATGAGGTAGAAGAAGGATACTTGGTTACCGGTATGTTGGTACCATTGATCATTCCTATTGACACCCCCCTTTGGATGTTGGCTGTTGCCGTTGTCTTTGGCGTGGTCATCGGCAAAGAGGTTTTTGGCGGTACGGGCATGAACATTCTGAATCCGGCCTTGACCATTCGCGCGTTCTTGTTTTTTGCCTATCCTACATGGATGAGTGGTGACAAGGTTTGGGTGCATGGTGCCAAAGATGGTATCACACAAGCAGGTTCAACCGATGCCATTTCTGGTGAAACGGTCTTGGGCTATTTGGCACAAGGCAATAATGCCGAGGCATTTGCCAAGTATGATTTGTCAGAGATGTTTTTTGGGTTCATTCCCGGTTCGGTGGGTGAAACCTCCACATTGTTGATTTTGCTTGGGGGCTTGTTCCTGATCTTTACAAAAATTGCCAGTTGGCGCATCATGGTCAGCGCTGTGATCGGTTCACTGGTCATGGGCTTGATCTTCAATGGGGTCGTTGAAGCCGGGTGGATTCAAGAATACAGTAAATTCTACGGACTGATGAGCTTTGATTTCTGGCAACACCTTATTGTCGGAGGCTTGGCCTTCGGTATTGTTTATATGGCCACCGATCCAGTGACCGGCTCACAGACCAATAAAGGAAAATGGATTTATGGATTTCTGATAGGTTTCCTCTCTGTCATGATTCGGGTGTTCAATCCGGGGTATCCTGAAGGGGTGTTCTTGGCGATTCTTCTGATGAACGTTTTTGCACCGACCATCGACCATTATGTGGTTCGCGGCAATGTCAGAAGACGTTTGAAGCGAATGCAGAACGCGACCATTTATCCAAAGTTATCCGAAGGAAAAGAAGAACTAAAAGCAGAAGCAGTTTAAAATGGCGATCAATACAGACAAAAACGTTTATACTGTTATTTTTTCGGTAATCATGGTGGTGATTGTAGGCTCAATCCTGGCATTTCTTGCCACAAGCCTGAAACCCAAGATCAGTGAGAACGAGCGTTTTGAAAAACAGCAGAACATTCTTTACGCAATGGGCGTGAATGAGAACGAGGGCGAGGGTGATGTGGTATTTGTGCCAACGGATAGGGTGGAACAAGCTTTTTCAAAATTTATCACCAAACAATTGGTAGTTGATACCGATGGAGATACTGAAGTCGATAGTACCGCATACCTAATTGACGTGAAAAAACAACTCGCTGCTGTAAAGAATGGCTCAGAGGGCAAGTTGCCACTATTTGTGGGTGAAAAAGATGGTAAGTCATATTACATTTTACCGATGTACGGTAAAGGCCTGTGGGATGACATCTGGGGCTTCATGTCACTTGATGAGAACATGGTCGTTCAAGGTGTATATTTTGACCACAAGGGCGAAACCCCTGGGCTCGGAGCAAACATCAAGCTCCGTTATTTTATGGATGATTTCAAAGGCGAGTACATTCTAGAGGATGAAAGTTGGGTCGGTATTGAAGTTGCAAAGGGCAACAACGATCCCTTGAACAACGATAAAGAAGACCACCAGATTGACGCTCTGGCAGGTGCAACCATTACCGGTAACGGCGTGGCCGATATGATCAAAGAAAGCCTAGACCTCTACAAACCATATTTAAAAACGATTAAGACGAATTAGTATGGCGCTATTATCAAAGAAAGATGCGAATCTAATCTTAGACCCCCTTGCCGACAACAACCCCATCACCATTCAGGTACTGGGTATTTGTTCGGCCTTGGCGATTACCGCTGAATTGAAGGCTTCGGTTGTTATGGCCATTTCAGTGATTTTCGTAATGGGTGTGGGCAATATTGTGATTTCGCTCTTGCGGAATGTCATTCCCTCAAAAATTCGAATCATTGTACAATTGGTAGTCGTGGCAACCTTGGTAATCATTGTTGACCAAGTGCTAAAAGCTTTTGCCTATGAGCTCAGCAAAACGCTTTCAGTTTTCGTGGGCTTGATCATCACCAACTGTATCATTATGGGCCGCTTTGAGGCTTTTGCACTTGGTAATGGCATCTGGCGTTCCTTTTTAGATGGTATTGGCAATGCCCTTGGTTATGGTGTCATTTTGATTATCGTTGGATTTTTCAGGGAATTATTGGGCTCAGGAACCCTTTTTGGTTACAAGGTTTTGGGCGACCCCATCGCAAAAACGGGATTGTATTCCATTGGATATGAAAACAATGGATTTATGATCATTCCCCCCGCCGCGTTGATTGTGGTAGGTATCATCATTTGGGTACAACGCTCAAGAAACAGGGCATTGATTGAAGAAGCATAAACAATAAAAGATGTTAGAGCATTTAGAGTTATTTTTTAAGTCCATTTTCATTGACAACATGGTGTTTGCCGTGTTCTTGGGAATGTGTTCCTATTTGGCGGTTTCAAAAAAGGTCACCACAGCGGTTGGTTTGGGTGCTGCGGTCATATTCGTGTTGGGCGTGACCGTGCCGTTGAACTGGTTGTTAGATCAGTATTTGCTGCGCGATGGGGCTTTGGCTTGGTTGGGTCCAGAATATGCGGATTACAACCTGAGCTTTTTATCGTTCATTCTGTTTATCGCCACCATTGCCACCATGGTACAGTTGGTAGAGATTGTGGTTGAAAAGTTTTCACCCTCACTGTACAATTCCTTGGGTATCTTTTTGCCCCTGATTGCGGTGAACTGTGCCATTCTTGGAGGGTCTTTGTTCATGCAGGCACGTGACATTCCTACGCTCGGCTTGGCATTGAATTATGGTATCAGCTCGGGTATAGGTTGGTTTTTGGCCATTTTGGCAATTGCGGCCATCCGTGAAAAGATTCGCTATTCAAACGTGCCACCACCACTGCGCGGATTGGGTATTACGTTTATCATTACCGGCTTGATGGGCATCGGTTTTCAAAGTTTTGGAGGGATGTTGACTGGTGATAACGAACCGCCTGAAGATGCAGAAGTCACCGAATCCATCGAGAAAGAAGATAAAGAAACACCGACCGAAGAGGTCACAGAATTAGAAAAAGAAATTGAAAAAGACGACAAGACTGTCTCTTATAACGAAGTCATAAACGAATAAGATGATTTTAGCTACAACCGGAGGTACCATTCTGATTACCGTAGTTGCATTTTTGATATTGTTGTTGCTCTTGGTGGCATTGTTGTTGTTCACCAAAGAAAAATTATCACCCTCAGGTCCGGTAACATTGACCATCAACGGTGAAAAACAAATAGAGGTTTCGTCAGGGGGAACGTTATTGTCCACCTTGGGGAACCAAAAAGTATTTTTGCCCTCAGCCTGTGGTGGTGGTGGAACCTGTATTCAGTGTGAATGCCATGTTTTATCCGGTGGGGGAGAGGCACTGCCTACCGAAACACCACACTTTTCCAAAAAAGAATTGAACGAAGGTGCGCGCTTGGCCTGTCAGGTCAAGGTAAAACAGGATATGGAAATCACCATACCTGAAGAAGTTTTTGGTATCAAAAAGTGGGAAGCTACCGTGGTCAGAAATTACAATGTTGCTTCCTTTATCAAGGAGTTTGTGGTTGAGATTCCTGAAGATATGAACTACAAGGCAGGTGGATACATACAAATTGAAATTCCCCCCTGTGAAATTAAATACGAAAATATTGACATCACGGCCCATCCTGAAGAACATGAGACACCTGATAAGTTTCAGGCGGAATGGGACAAGTTCAACCTTTGGCCTTTGGTGATGAAAAATACAGAAACAGTAGAGCGCGCCTATTCAATGGCGTCGTATCCAGCGGAAGGGCGTGAGATCATGTTGAACGTGCGTATCGCAACCCCACCATGGGATCGCTCAAAAAATGGGTGGATGGATGTGAACCCCGGTATCGCATCGTCTTATATTTTTGACTGTAAGAAAGGTGACAAAGTAACCATTTCAGGGCCGTTCGGAGAGTTCTTCATCAACGAGTCAGAAGCCGAGATGCTCTATGTCGGCGGCGGTGCGGGTATGGCCCCAATGCGCTCGCATCTGTATCATTTGTTCAAGACCTTAGAGACTGATAGAAAAGTGACCTATTGGTACGGGGGTCGCTCAAAACGAGAGTTGTTCTATATTGACCACTTTAAACAGTTAGAGCGGGATTTCCCAAACTTTAAGTTCTATATGGCGCTATCAGAGCCTTTGGAAGAAGACAACTGGAAGGTCAAAAAAGATATCAATGATGAAGAAGGTGATGGTTTCGTTGGTTTTATTCACAATTGTGTCATTGACAACTATCTAAACCACCACGAAGCCCCTGAAGATATTGAACTGTATTTCTGTGGTCCACCTTTGATGAACAAGGCCGTTCAGAAAATGGGCGAAGACTTTGGTATTCCTGATGAGAATATTCGTTTTGATGACTTTGGAGGATAACCTTTAGATATACAAAGATAGACCTGACAGGTTTTCAAAACCCGTCAGGTCTTTTTGTTTTTGGCTATATGGACAATGAAAATGAAAGAAGAGAGCTCACCCAACAAGAACTGCATAATCTGGCTATGAATATTGTTGGCCGACAGTTGGAAGCCGACGGATTTGAATTCATGGCGGTCAACAGCAAGCCGAAGAAGAATCCACAATTTGTATGCTTAAAGAATAAAGTACTTCATTTTATTGTAGTGCGAAATGTAACCCATCCCAATAATCCAAGAGAGTTTGATGAGGGCTTGATGGAGAAAATGAAAAACCATGCCGATAAGTTTGAGGCAAGAACCTATTATGCGGGTGTGGGCCTGACAAATGCTACAGACCAACAACTTCCCGTGTATCTCAATGAAGATTATATTGTAGATTACGAAGGTCTAATAGAACTATAAATGCGGATTTCTCTACTTTTTTTGATATTGATATTTTTTTTGGGATGCCAGTCAGACCCGCTGGTAAAAAACCAAAATATCGGCAATGCCTTGGGCACTACCTATGCCATCACCTATATTGCCGATGAAGAACTGGATTTTCAAAAGGAAATCGATTCTGTTTTTCAGGCGGTGAACCAATCGATGTCGACCTACATTACAAATTCTGACATCTCAAAAATCAACGAAGGAGATTCCACCGTGGTTGTTGACAAGATGTTTGAAGAGGTCTTCAAGCTTTCAAAAAAAGTACATGAAAAAACATCGGGCTATTTTGACCCTACTGTGGGTGTTCTGGTCAATGCATGGGGCTTCGGGCCCGGTCAGCAAATAGTACTGGATAGTACAAAAGTGGATAGTCTTTTAGAGTTTGTTGGCTGGAAAAAGGTGCATTTGAATGCAGAGGGTACGATTGCCAAAAGTCACCCTGCGATACGTTTTGATTTCAATGCGGTGGCCAAAGGCTACGCCATTGACCGATTGGGGGCCATGCTTGATGAAAAAGGTATTAAAAATTATTTGGTCGAGGTAGGGGGCGAGGTTTTGGCCAAGGGCACCAATCTTGTTTCTGAAAAGCGATGGACCGTGGGGATTGACGACCCACAGGTAGTTCAGGGTAGAAAACTAAAGTTGGCCATCGCGCTCAAGGATAAGGCCTTGGCGTCTTCTGGTAATTACCGCAAGTTTCGTGTCGATACAGTGACAGGTAAAAAATATGTGCACACCATTGATCCAAAGACTGGCTATACCAAAAACTCCAATGTTTTGGCGACGAGTGTGGTAGCAAACGATTGTGCCACTGCCGATGCCTATGCCACGGCTTTTATGGCAATGGATTTGGACGAATCCATTAAACTGCTCGTGAAGCAAGAAGAATTGTCTGCTTACATCATTTACCTGGACACCGAAGGGGAAACCCAAGAATTTATGACACCTGGGTTTGAGGCATTGGTCGTTGACTCGATAATCGAGAATTAATGTTCCGGATGCTTGCGTCGAAGTCTAATGTACATTTTCTACCAATGATCAGTGGGCTTGTCCGTCCTGAGATAGTTTACGAAGGTTTTGAAACAAACGGAATGATTTCACCCTTTGCCAAACGATAACGTTCTATTTCTTCTTCTGAAAGCTCTGATGTCAAATCAACTTCCTTAACTTCAAACCCGACTTTTCTGAGTATATCGAAGTAATCCCTGCCATAAATGCGTACGTGGTCGTATTGGCCAAAGATTTTCGCCCGTTCTTTTTTGTCTGTGATGGTATCATCCTCAAAAGTGGCTTCACGATTCAAATCTTGCGGAATCTGAAACACGCCCCAACCACCCGGTCTCATGACCCTATAGAGTTCTTGCATCGCCTTTTTGTCATCAGGGATGTGCTCCAATACATGGTTACAAAGAATCACATCAAATGAATCATCATCAAATGGAAGGTTGCAGATATCAGCTTTAATGTCGGCCAGCGGTGAATTCAAATCTGTCGTGGTGTAATCAAGATTCTTGAGTTTCTTGAAACGTTTGTGAAAAGCTTGCTCGGGGGCAAAATGCAAGACTTTCAGGTTTTCAGTGAAAAAGTCGGTCTTTTCCTTTAAAAAAAGCCATAGCAATCTGTGCCGCTCAAGCGATAGGGTAGAGGGCGATAGCACATTTTCTCTCGGATTTTCATAACCGTAGGGCAAAAAACTGCGGAAACTTTTGCCATCAATGGGGTCTGTATAATTGTTTCCCCTCAAAAACACTGCCAGAATAGGTCTGGCCAAATAGCTCAGTTTAATGAGCCATGGTCTTGGTAATAGGTTAAGAAAGTACTTAAATATCTTGGACACGAATGGCACGAATTTTCACAAATACTTATAACAGAACTCTTTTGTACGTGAGACTATCTTCTCCAAAGTTAACCAGTAACCCTAATTTTAATTTTGATACGGCAAGATAGTTGAGTGTTTGTTTGATATGGCTATCGGTAATTGATTTTATAGCCTTGAGTTCTAAAATAATTTTGTCTTCGTTTACAAAATCTGCGTAGTAATGAAGAAATAGTTTAGTGCCTTTATAAAGAATATCAAATTTTACTTCTCTTTCATATGGCACTCCATTTGTTTTTAGTTCAAATTCTAAAGCATCTGAATATACAACCTCGGTAAACCCTTTTCCTAACTCATTATGCACATCCATGCACAATCCGATAATAAAAAAAAGATTCATCTTTATAGATTAATTTTTCAGAGAGCATTCGTGAAAATTAGTGAAATTCGTGTCTCTTGAACGCTGTTTCTTCATCAGATTCAATGCCCAAGGCATTATAGATATATTGAAACGTGGAAAGCAATTCGGGTTTGCCATCAATCAGGGCGACATCATGTTCAAAGTGTGCACTGGGTTTGCCATCAGCGGTAAGTATTGTCCACCCGTCTTTTAATTGTTTGATGCGCCGTGTGCCCATATTGATCATGGGTTCAATGGCAACGACCATACCATCGACAAACTTTTTGCCCCGACCTCTTTTACCATAATTGGGCATTTCAGGGCCTTCGTGCAGTTTTTGGCCCAGTCCGTGGCCGACCAATTCACGAACGACCCCATAGCCATGGCTTTCGCAGTAGTTTTGAATGGCAAAACCGACATCACCGACACGATTGCCAATTTTGAATTCTCGAATGCCGATATACAGTGATTCTTTGGTGACCTTCAAAAGTTTTTTTGTCTCTTCGGCAACTTCGCCAACCTCAAAAGTATACGCATGATCGCCGTAATATCCGTTTTTAAGCGCCCCGCAATCCACAGAAATGATATCCCCTTCTTTCAATGGTTCGTCATTGGGTATGCCATGGACCACTTGGGCATTCGGACTCCAATTCAACGTATTCGGAAAGTCGTACATGCCCAAAAAACCGGGTGTTGCACCTTCTTCGCGAATGAACTCTTCGGCCATTTTGTCCAATTTTAAGGGATTGGCTCCAGGTTTGATTTCTGCGGCCAGCATGCCCAGTGTTTTTGAGACCACTTGGGCACTTTCACGCAACAACTCAATTTCTTCTAAGGTCTTGATTTTTACCATGGGTGCAAAGATACACGGATTTCAAAAAGCGAATCGCAATCAGACCAATGATTCTTGTGTCATGGCTTTGGGCTTTTCAATACCCATTAGATGAAGAATTGTTGGGGCGATATCTCCCAAAACCCCACTTTTGATTTTTTTGATGTCATCATCGACCAAAATCAAGGGAACTGGGTTTGTGGTGTGCGCCGTATTCGGGCTTCCATCGGGGTTGACCATGGTATCACAGTTGCCATGGTCGGCAATAACAATTGTAGAATACCCATTGGCCTTGCCCGCCAAAATCACATCTTTGGTACATTGGTCAACGGTTTCGCAGGCTTTGATGGCAGCTTCCATAACTCCGGTATGGCCCACCATATCTGGATTGGCAAAATTGAGACAGACAAAATCGACTTCCCCTTTTTGTAATTCTGGTAAAATGGCATCCCTGATCTCATAGGCGCTCATTTCAGGTTGAAGGTCATACGTGGCCACCTTGGGCGAGGGGCACAAAATGCGCTCTTCACCCCCAAAGGGTTCTTCCCTTCCGCCATTAAAAAAGAAGGTCACATGGGGGTATTTCTCTGTTTCGGCAATACGTATTTGTTTCTTTCCCGCTTTGGAGAGCACTTCTCCCAAGGTGTCGTGAATGTTTTCCTTATCATAAACCACCTTGACGTTTTCAAACGTGTCATCATAATTGGTCATGGTGACATAATACAAATCCAATTTTTCCATTTCAAAATCAGGAAAATCTTTTTGGCTTAACACCTGGGTAAGTTCACGCCCCCGGTCGGTTCTGAAATTGAAGAAAATGACAACATCCCCCTTGGTGACCGTTCCATCCACATCCAACAGAATGGGTTTGATAAACTCATCGGTAACCGTTTTGTTATAGCTCATCTGCATCGCTTCAGAGACGTTGCCAAACCGTTCGCCTTCACCATTTACAATAAGGTCGTAGGCCAATTTGATACGCTCCCAGCGTTTGTCTCGGTCCATGGCATAATACCTGCCGATGACCGTGGCCAGCGTTGTGTTTTTATCGGTACAGAAGTTTTGCAGGTCTTCTAAAAAGCCTTTGCCGCTTTTTGGGTCAACATCCCTACCGTCGGTAAAGGCATGGACGAACATATTATTTACACCGGTTTGGTTGCCAGCTTCGATAAGGGCCTTCAAGTGTTCAATATGGCTGTGAACGCCACCATTACTGACAAGCCCTAAAAAATGGACTTTTTTATTGTTCGTCTTTGCATATTCAAAGGCATCTTGGAGTACCTTTTCATCTTTGAGCCTGTTTTCTTTCACGGCCTTGTTGATCTTGGCCAAATCTTGGTAAACGATTCTACCTGCGCCCAAATTCATGTGGCCCACTTCTGAATTGCCCATTTGCCCCTCGGGAAGCCCTACGTTCATTCCGTCTGTCAACAGTTCGGCATTCGGGTAAGTTTTGTACAGTGAATCAATAAATGGTGTTTGTGCTTTTTCAATTGCCGACACATCAGGATTGGGTGACTTTCCCCATCCATCCAAAATCATCAAGATTATTTTTTTATCCATTTTTTGTTGCAGGTGTTTATTTTGACATATTCAGTAAAAAATGTCTTTTTCTAAAAGAAAGATTATAGAAAGTCCTTCTCGTTGTGCATTTTGTTAAACCTTAGTTATTTAATTGTTAATCTCGTAACATTTTGCGAATAAGTCAGTCTATTTGGTATAAACAATTCATTAATCAAAAATTTATTCATCATGAGAAAAACAATTCTAACCTTAGCCGCACTTTGCCTTTTGGTTTCAACACAGGCCAATGAACTCGACAACCCAACCAAAGTTACGAAAGACATTCACCTTGCACCAGACTTTAAACTGAATTCTTTCTGCAATGCCATTATCAAAGGTGATGTAGAAACAGTCAAAAAAATGATAGAGCTTGGCGAAGATGTCAACCGCAAATCACTGGGCATGGCCCCCATTCACTTTGCAGCCCGTTACAACAAGGCAGAGATACTTGAGCTCTTGATCGAGAATGGAGCTGATGTAAAGAAAAAGTGCGACAAAGGTTACACAGCAATGAAACATGCAGAATTGTCAAATGCAACTGATGCAATCGCTGTTCTCGAAGAAGAAAAAGCTAAGAAAAAGAAGAAGTAACAGCTGAGTTTACACATCAATCAAAAAACCCATCCGCCAAAGGCGGACGGGTTTTTTTCATTTACCTTATAGTGTTCAAGTAAAAGAGTAAATTTTTCGTTTTATATTTTAAAAATAATAATCGAATCCTGTAAAAACCCTATAAATAAAGGCATAAATCGCCATTGATAGCATCAGGGCACAGAATACCGAATATACTTTCAAGAGCAATACCACGATTTCGGGCTTGCAGTTTGAAAATGCCTGCACATATAAGTTTTTGAAATGTAAAAGTGTTCCCATATAGTCTGTTTTTCTGGTACTACAGCTATAAGGGATTAAGTTTGAATAAGTAATTTGGGAACCATAAAGATACGTAAAACAGCCTAATCGCCAGTTTTTATCGCTGAATTAACACTATTTATCGACCTCTATACTTTTCGATGGCCTCACGTATTCTCTCAATGCGGTTTTCAGGATCGGGATGTGTGCTTTGAAACTCGGGCACCCTATTCGGGCCGGCAGCGGCCTTTAAAATTTCCATCACCTTGATCATTTCATAGGGGTCATAGCCTGACTGCATCATCAGAAGTACCCCAAGGTCATCGCTTTCAAGCTCATCGCCACGACCGTTTTTCAGCAAGGTGTTCTGACCAATGCTGCCGACAATGCCCCCTGCATCGGCACCCACTGTAGCACCCATGGTCACGGTTTTCCAAAAACTGCTTTCAGCAATACGTTCTGCGGAATGCCTGCCAATCACATGGCCGATCTCATGGCCCAATACCCCGGCGAGCTGGGCTTCGTTCAATTGTTCAAAAAGTGCATAAGTGATAAAACATTGCCCACCCGGAAGTGCAAAAGCATTGATGGTCCGATCATCGGCCAAAAGATGAAAATCATATTCATAGGGTGTTTCACGGGCCACACTGTTCTGCACCAGTTTTTGGCCTACTGCATCGACCAACGCCTGCATACGCTCATCAGGGTACAAACCTCCATGTTGTTGGGCTATTTCTGGGGCACTCTGCAAACCGATGGCAATCTCTTGTTCGGGGGTCATGTTGATGTGCTGCACCCTACCCGTGTACGGATTCTCTTCTTTATTGCTGCATTTCTGGATAAAGGCAAAGGCAACGATGGCCAAGCCGATGAGAATACGAATTTTCCAACTTCCCCTACTTCTCATGACAGTCAGTGTTCTAGGCGAAAGAAAGATACAAAAATTGGGGCTATAATAAGACTTGGTTGATATCCAAAATGTTGTCTTGAATATAGGTCTTCAGAAAATTGGAGGTGAAGTGGTCACATCCTGCAAACTCTTCTTCTGAAATCAATTTTAGGATGTTCAGCTTTCGATAAGCCGAAAGCATGGGTTTTGAAATGGGTGCATAACTGTAGTGCCAAGGTTCATATTTAAACCCTTTCCGCTCCGGATTGTCAGTGTAGACCAAGTAAAATCCAAAATCTTCAGAATGCTTGTCCAACCATTTTTTGAAAGGCGCATACGGACCTTCACCTTCAAATTTACTGGGGACGAGCACATCACCCGATACCTTTTGGTTACCATCTACAATGTCGATATCGGTGGCCCAATGGTGCCTGCTGGTGCCCGGTATCGTAGAATATTCGATGATTTTGTCAATGGCATCCGCGGGTTGCATTCCGTCATCTTCGGTGTATCTGATGTATTTGCGCTCCCAAATGCGCTGTTGGTGGTAAAAATCGCGATAGCTCGAGACCATCTGTATTTTGAATCCGTCTTTTTGTGCAGCTTTCTCCATTTCAACAAAGGCATCGTAGGCTGCTGCACGTAGGTTGATGCCCTCTCCATACAAATCGATATCGGCTTTGCCCATCAATTCGTCAACGGAATATTCAGCAGTGTTGGCGAAACCTTGTTGGGGCGCACAGGCCACAAACAAACTGGCCATACTCGATTGTTTTACAAAAGACCTTCTTTTCACAGGCTTAAAGTTTATTAATGCTTGTTTCGTGTATTTTGAATTACAAGCATTACAAACTTAAAAATTCTAGAGGTAACCGGAACAGTGGAGATGCCACTAACGATCTAAAAAAAGAAACCCCTGATATTCTAGGTTGAGGTCGTTGAGCGTGACAATGTAGTAGTAAATGCCCTCTTCAAGGCCAGTATCGCGGCTGATGACAAAGTTATCGGTGTTGGCAAATCCGTTGAATTCGTTTACATAATTGGTTCGCTCGAACACTTTTTGGCCCAGACGATTGTAGATGATCAATACATTGTTGGGGGATTCTTCCAGTCCATCAATGACCAGAAAATCGTTGATGCCATCGCCATTTGGACTCAAAAAATAATTACCCAAGCTTGGGTTGTTGACCGGAAAAGTGTCGGTAGGCAAGGGCACGGTGCCAAAAGTGATGGCTCCGTAATTGTTGGGCACAAAGGTATCTGAGGTGATAAAACCCTCAGTGATGTCGCCCCCGAATGCCGCATTGCCCAAAACCACCCATTGGTTGCTTGATAGGTTGTAGCCCACCACGATGATTTCTTCCGGAGTGTTGGCCAAATTGGCCAAGTTGCTGCGGGCATTCCAATTAATGGTGATTCGAGAGGGTACATCGCCCTGCAACACCCAAAACTCCGTGGCCGAAATTTGACCAATATCACGCACCCGGTTATCGGTGTCAAACTGTTGGTCATACGTCAATGGATTGTTGGGATCCTCAAAGAAATACGCACAGTTGGCAAAAGCGTTTCGCCCTTCACTTTCGAGCAATAGCGAACGCAATTGCTCGGCATCACCCACAGGAAACGAAAAGGTCGCTTTATCGGTCACCGCAGCAAAACCGACCACTTTTGAAGTATCGTTTTCCCCCGTAAAAAAGGCGTCTTGCAAAAAGTTGAGGTTGATGCTGGGGTCGGTCACCTGCGTCTGTACATTGCCGCCAACAAAGTTGGCATTGTTCACTACGGAAACAGGAACATTTAAAATCACATCGCCTGCGGTAAAGAACTCCACATCATAAAAGGTAGGGGCCACCGTGCCATCAACAAAAAGGGGAAACCCACCATAAAACCCTACCAAGCTCTCACCAGTGGTAAAGACATTGTCATTGATCAAATCAACATGAAAGCCGACTTGCCCTTGGTCATGTACCTGCAACCCACCTGAATTGTACAAAGCGGACTGGCCGGATGCCAAGAGGCAACCGAAAAAGAGTGTTATGCAGAATAACTTTTTCAAATTAAAAATCTAAAACTGTAAAATGCCATTCGGTTACAATTAAAAAATTAGTAACGTTGTTTCTAATTTCAACAGTGAAATTTCCTGGGTTTTGAGAAGTAACATAAATTCTATTATCACCTTCCACGGTTAACTGTATGATATAATCATCAGTAGGTCGGGCAGTGGTGAGACTCACAACGTTTATACCCCCTCCTCCTGTAACAGTTGCTCCACTAACTCGAATAGAATTGGCTCCATTTGCTTTACCCATAGCAACTACAGAAGGTTCTTTCCATTCGGTCCCAGTTGTTGTGGCAGTCAAAACATCACCCGCATTTCCTGTATTTCCATTTTCATCCAGAAGTTGTTCAGTAAGTTCAAGACTTCCATTTATAGTGGTTTCTGTGTCATTTCCAATTTCTCTTATGTTTACTGCTTCTAATCCACCAGTTACTATTCCCAATTGATCTTGAGCAGGAAGATAGAGGCCGGTATTGGTGTCTGTATCATTTGCAAAACCATATGCGGGGTTTGACAATGTTCCATCTGAATTTGAAATTCCCTCAGTTCTTGTTCTGCCATTAGCGACATGTAATTTAACTCCAATTGCAGGGTTATTTGTTCCAACCCCTAATCTATTACCTGTTTGATCCCAAAATAGTTGGCCATTATTTTCTGTTAGAGCCCCAGTTACATTATCTGCAAAAAATACAGAGCCAGATATGCCAGTAACAGAACCCGTATCGTCGTCCGCTGCGGGCTCCCATGCGGTCGTGGTGGCGTTCCACTTGAGCACCTGCCCGTCCGCGGCCCCCATGTCACTGAGGTCGGCCAGTGCTATGGTCGCGTCGTCGATCTTGGCCGATGTCACGGCGTCGTCGGCGAGTTCGAGCTGGTCGGTGGCGTTGATTGCGATGGTGGTCCCGTCGACGTTGACGTCATAGCCCGCTGCGGGGTCGAAATCTGAAAGCCCGTCGTCGCCTTCGGTGTCTGTGAACCCTGTCCCGCCGTCGTCGTCCGCTGCGGGCTCCCATGCGGTCGTGGTGGCGTTCCACTTGAGCACCTGCCCGTCCGCGGCCCCCATGTCACTGAGGTCGGCCAGTGCTATGGTCGCGTCGTCGATCTTGGCCGATGTCACGGCGTCGTCGGCGATGGTCAAAATACCTACGTTATTCATAGTTGCATCTCCGCCTACAATTTGCTCTGTTGGTATATTGGATCCATTACCGATTAAAATATTGCCATTTGTTAGTGTAGGGATACCTGTTCCACTCGTGTTATCGAAGTCTGTAATCCAACCTCCTAATCCTGCATTGGCAGCATCACTCCATTTTAAAATTTCTCCATCGTTGGCCCCCATTCGGTTGAAATCTTCGGCTAGAATAGTGGCATTATCAATTTTTGAACTATCAACAGAATCATCATCCAATTTTGCATTGGTAATTCCAGAATCCGCCACTTGCAAGGCATTGACTCCATTGATTTCAATGGTAGCATTGTCGACATTGACATCTAAATTGTTAGCACCATCGAGGGTAAGGGCATCGCCAGCGGTAAAGTTTGTACCGCCGCCACCTTCTTCGTCATTTGCGGGTATCCAAGTAGCGCCGTTCCATTTTAATACTTGATTTAGGGTAGCTCCTTGTTGGTCAATATCATCGCCCAGAATAGTGCCATCGGCAATTTTTTGCGTGGTTACCGCATTGTTTTGGAGATCAACGTTTTGAACTTGGCCGTTTTGAATCCTAGCAGAGTTAATAGCATTGTCATTGATTCTGAATTCGTTTCCAGGACTACCGTCTCCAATTATTGTAATTAAATCCGCTTCCTCCGTACTCCCCCCAGAAGAGATGATTTGATTGTCAACATAAGTTTTAACAGCATTTTGAGTTGGGTATAAAGTGGTAGAATTACCAAGGTTGGTATTGTCAGACTTGTTTGCCAAATCCTCTTTTTGGGTTAAAGCAGTAGTGTTTGCATCAATGGCATTTTGTAGTGGAGTGGCATTAAAAAAAGCACCGCCATCACTTCCCGGTGTAATTGAGTTCCCTCCATTGCCGCTAACTATTGTTTGGGTTGAACCTGAAATGGCATTGTTAACAAAAGTTCGCACCGCATTTTGTGTGGGGTATAAAATATCAGAATTGCCAAGACTTGTATCTGTGGATTTATTTGCCTGATCTTCTTTGAGTGTTAAGGCATTGCTATTGGCATCAATCTGTATCTGTAGACCACTGTCGTCATACAAGGCACCACCATCTGACCCTGCCGTGATGGAATTGGGTGTGTCGCCACTGACAATGTCAGCCCCAGTGATAAAGCCAGCATCGTTTGGAAAGTCGGTTAGGCTTACCTGTCCAGGGTCGGTACCAATATCGATTTTTTCTTCGCTCACGGAACGAGCATTCAGTTCTGATTGTGTTACGGAATTTTCTGCTAATTGAAGGGCTGTTATTGATGCAGCTTGTATGTTGTTAAACCCATTTATTCGGCCTACTTCAAAATTATAGTTGTTGCCATTTTGTGTGATAATTATTGATTCAAGAAAATTTTCAATAGGATCAGTACTAAAAGTCAATTCAGATAGCGACTCTAATTCTACGCTCACCGAATTGCCCTCACTGTCGGTAAGTACCAAGTTGCCGTCTACAATCTCTAAACTCTCATTGGTCGTACCATTCAAGCCCTCGCAAAGATTAATCCATTGCGCACCTTCAAAATAATGCACACATTGCGTGTCGGTATTGTACACCAGGGCACCCCGCAGCGGGCTCAGGCTGTTCATCTGGGCACTGTTCATTCTTGAGATGACCAAGACCCGTGAGCTGCTTTCAAGCTCCAACACCGATGCTGGGTCAATGGTCTGTGGATTGTCACCGATCTTGACCTGCGCGGTCGCAGAAAACATAACAAGCAAAAAAAGCGGTACGAATCGTAGTGGTGTTCTCATGGCCAGGATATTAAGCGGAATAAATGCCCGAAACACAAATGTAACCTTCTCTCTAATTTGGCCTAATTTTATACGTTTAAATGCACCCTGCCAAGGTTGAAAGGAGACCCGCCCAAAACGGATTTAAAAACCATTTTATCGCAGGGCTGTGGCACTGTTTTTGAACAATTAACAAAAGTTTAGAACCCTTAAATTTTTTTATGCCACCCTGAAGGATTTTCTTTAAGGTATACTAGGCTCAAATTTATGATACGTTCAACCACTGTTTTGCTTCTTCTTTTTATAGGTTTTACCCTGCACGCCCAAACTGACAATGGCCGTGAGGTATTGCGGGGCCAAGTACTGTATCGAGACAGCAATGTGGCCAATGAGAATGTGGTGAACTCTACCACGGGGCGGGCCACCATAACCGATGATAATGGCCGCTTCGTTATCTTGGCCAAGACAGGGGATCAGCTGGTCTTTACCGCCGTAAACTATCAATTGGAAATCGTGACGGTCACCGATGAGATTATGCGAAAAAAGCGTTTGGTGGTCGAGGTCAATGAAAAAGTCACTGAATTGGATGAAGTGGTCGTCAGCCCCGAAAACCAGCAAAAGTTTTTGGAGATGGAAAACGAACGGTTCAAAAAGGTCGAATATGAAATTGATCGCAGCACTGAAGTTGAAAACGTGGCGTATACCTCACAGAACGAACGTATTCAGGGGCAGCTCAATTTTGTGAATATTTTTAAGGCGTTGTTCATTCCTGCAAAAGGGCAAGATGGGGTGCAACGTGAACCCCTCAAGGTCAGTGAGGTGTTGCGACAGGTGTATGACGATGAATTTTTTGTGGTGGATCTACGGTTGCCGCAAGACAAGATCGATGAATTTTTATTGTACTGTGATGATCGGATTCCCTCGCAAGAACTGCTGCGCAAAGACAATGAATTTGAACTGATTGACTTCTTGGTGACCCAAAGCAAAACTTTTTTGGCCGAACAGGAATGAAACCTGCCCTTCTTTTTTTCTTTTTCTGTGGTCTTTGTCTTTCCTCGGTGGTTTATGCGCAAGAGAGCAAACAACTGAAAGGCAAGGTCATTGCCCCCAATAAAGATGTGACAGGAGTCGTGGTACGGAACATCAATACCCAAAATGCTGTTATCACTGATTTTGAGGGCAATTTTTCAATCAACGTGCAACGGAATGACACCTTGATTTTTTTGGCGGTGCAGTTTAAGAATAAAGTCCTTCCGATTACTTCATCAGTGTACAACACGGCATTTGTGAACGTTCCTTTAGAGGAGTTTGTCAATGAATTGGATGAAGTCGAGGTACGGCCCTTCAATCTTTCAGGAAAACTTGATGAAGATGTCAAGACCTTGCAGTTGGAAAAGGATGTCAGTGCCGAAGCTCTTGGTCTTCCCAATGCAGGGGCAAGAATACCGACACAGAGTGAGCGTAAGCTTCAAGAAGCATCCAAAGGCATGTATTCGCTTAGCAGGCCACTTACTGTTTCCCTGAATCCCATAATCAATGCCATAACTGGACGTACTAAAATGCTGAAAAATAGAGTGAAAATTGACGCAACATATGCACAGACCCAAGAAGTACAAGTGTCTTTTGACCATCGCTTTTTTAAGGAAGTTTTGAAAATTCCCGACGAAAAAGTGGATGACTTTATGTATTTCTGTGAGGTGGATAGCACATTTCAAGAGATTGTTGACACCGGCGATCAATTGAAAATGTGGGAGTTTTTAAGGTTCAAAAGTGTTGACTATCGGAAGAATAATGGTTTGGAGTAGGTTTGTTGGATGCTGGATGCTCGGTGTCTTATGCTAAATGGGAAGGTGCTTTTTGGGATTTGGATTTTAGGGCTTGTAATTTCATTGAATCCTTGGCATGACGTTTGCTTAATTGAACTATGATGAAAACGAATAGAAAGATTGTATTGTTCTTGATGGCGGTTTCCGTCCTTATGGTATCCTTTGCGACCACCCACAAATTTTATGTCAGTGTGACCAATATCAAATATTCTGAAGAAGACACTGCCTTTCAAGTGACCACCCGAATCTTTATCGATGACCTTGAAAATGTGCTCAAAGAGCGCTATGAGGTTGAACTGGGTCTCGCCACTGACAGAGAATCTGAGACTTCCGAAGCATACATCGAAAAATACTTAAGGTCAAAATTTGTCATCACCATTGACGGTGAACCTGTCAAATACGATTTTTTGGGCAAGCGCTATGACAATGATGTGGCCATTTGCTATATCGAGGTGCCAGAAATGGTTCTTAAAGACATAAAAACCATGAGCGTACAAAATGAAATCTTGACCGATCTGTTTGAAGAACAGAAGAATATTGTGCATGTAAAATGGAAGGACAACAAGAAGAGTTTCGTGCTCATCAAGGGCAATGATAAAGGAATGTTAAACTTCTGACATTGCCTTAACGATTAGTTAAAAAGGGTTATTTTTCAACGTTTTAAAATCAAAGTAAAAATGAATAAATACAAGTATTATTTTGCTTCCTTGCTCTTTGTTTTTGGGGCTTCATTGATGGCCCAAGAAGGAGAAGAGGAAAAAGAGGAGCGAAAACCTGGCCACTACAATCAAAGTAAGTTCAAACAGTTGTATGAAGAGTTCTCCACTCCGAATACCTATCGTTCGGCTTCGGGCATGCCAGGCCCCGACTACTACCAACAACAGGCCGATTATGTCATGAACATTGAGCTTGACGACAAAAATGCCAAGATTTATGGCGAAGAAACGATTACCTATCATAACAACTCGCCCGATGATCTTGAGTTTCTTTGGGTGCAGTTGGACCAAAATGTGCGTGCCAAAGATTCAAAATCGCCTTTAAGAAACGGTAATGGGGTTAACCTTGCCTATACCACCGGTAATTTTGCGCAGACCTTTGTGACCGAGCCTTTTGATGGGGGTTTCAACATCGAATGGGTAAAAGATGCCAATGGCAAACCATTGTCGTATACCATCAACCAGACGATGATGCGCATCAACATTCCACAGGCATTGAAAAGTGGTGAGCAGACCTCATTTTCCATCAAGTGGTGGTACAACATTCCCGATCATACGGTCAACCGTGCGCGTTCGGGCTACGAATATTTTTCTGGGGATGGCAACCGTGCCTACGTGATTGCGCAGTTCTTTCCGCGTATGGCCGTCTACAGCGATGTTGAGGGCTGGCAAAACCACCAATTCTGGGGAAGCGGCGAGTTTGCCTTGCCTTTCGGAGATTATGAAGTGAACATCACCGTGCCCGCAGACCACGTGTTGGATGCAACGGGAGTACTTCAAAATCGCAAAGACGTATTTTCAAAAGACATGATGAAGCGCTTCGAGCAGGCCAAAAAGTCGTATGACAAGCCAGTTCTGATCGTAACGCAAGCGGAAGCTGAAGCTGCTGAAAAAAGCTTTTCCGACAAGAAAAAAACATGGAAGTTCAAGACCGAGCCGGGCAA
This sequence comes from Allomuricauda sp. d1, assembly GCF_039592695.1. Classification (NCBI taxonomy): domain Bacteria; kingdom Pseudomonadati; phylum Bacteroidota; class Flavobacteriia; order Flavobacteriales; family Flavobacteriaceae; genus Allomuricauda; species Allomuricauda sp. d1. The sequence continues at coordinate 937,859 of NZ_JBBUTK010000002.1, forward strand.
AATGGTTCGTGATTTTGGCTTTGCCACCTCACGTAAGTTTATTTGGGACATGCAGGCCGTCAAAATTGGCGGTAAAGATGTAATGGCGGTTTCCATGTATCCAAAAGAAGGCAATCCGTTGTGGGAAGAGTATTCCACCAAGGCCGTCGTGAGCACTTTAAAATCATACTCTGAGCACACGTTTGATTATCCGTATCACAAAGCGATCTCCGTCCATGCCAAAAACCAGGGAATGGAATATCCCATGATTTGCTGGAATTACGGAAGGCCCCGTGAAGACGGTACCTATGATGACCGTACCAAATACGGTATGATCAGTGTGATCATTCACGAAGTGGGGCACAATTTCTTTCCGATGATCGTGAACTCTGATGAGCGTCAATGGGGCTGGATGGATGAAGGTTTAGATACCTTTATGCAGTACATCGCCGAGCAAGAGTTTGGTGAGAAATTTCCAGAGGCCATCGCGCCCAATGAAAAATATCCTTCCAGAAGGGGAGAACCCGCCAAAATCGTTCCCTACATGGCGGGCGACCAAGAGTATATCGCTCCGATCATGTCAAATCCTGAGAACGTGTACAGTTTGGGTCCAAATGCGTACGGAAAGCCTGCGACCGCATTGAACATACTTCGTGAAACGGTGATGGGCAAAGAGTTGTTTGACCATGCCTTTAAAACATATTCACAGCGTTGGAAGTTCAAGCACCCGACCCCTGAGGATTTCTTCCGTACCATGGAGGATGCCTCTGCGGTTGATTTGGATTGGTTCTGGAGAAGTTGGTTCTATACCACCGATTATGTGGATATTGGCGTGAAAGAGGTCAAAAAATACTACGTGACCGACAAGCCAACCAAACAAATGGAAGAATACATGGCCGCACGTAACCTTACGGAAGCCGATTTGCCGCCTTTGGTGTATTTGGCTGAAGAAGACAGTGAAGATTTTAGCGAAGACTTGAAAGGTAAATCACCTTCTGAAACTTCGACGACTTTAAAGGAGTTCATGATGGACAATATGACGGCTGAAGAAAGGGCCGAGGTCGAAGAGCCCAAATATTTCTATCAGGTCACTTTTGACAAACCAGGGGGCATACCCATGCCATTGATCGTAGAATATACCTATGCCGATGGCAGTAAGGAAAACGTGACCTATCCGCCAGAGATCTGGAGAAAGAACGATGCCGAGGTGAGCCGTGTGATTTCTTCGGATAAAGAATTGGTAGGTATCGTTGTAGATCCAAAATTGGAGACTGCCGATATTGATACCACCAACAATGCATGGCCCTTGAAAGATCAAAAATCTGATTTTGACCAGTTCAAAGAAAAGGTCAAAGGAAAATAGTTAACATTACATTAAAAAGGCCCTGCATTTTTATGCGGGGTTTTTTGTTTAATCGACGCAAGCTGTCAGGTTGAGCGCATTCGAAACCTTTCAGACGACCAATGGTTGTATTCCGTTCTACCGACATATTTTCAAAACTTGCTTTCAAACACTCCGCAACTTCAATTATATTTGTGTCATGCAATTTTTGTTTATCAGCGGGGGAGAGATTTTCTTCATTCTATTCATTGTCGTGATGGTATTCGGGGCGGATAAGCTTCCGGGTATCGCAAAAGGTCTCGGCAAGGGCATGCGCCAATTGCGCGATGCCACTGATGATATCAAACGCGAGATTCAAAAAAGTGCCGAAAAACAAGGTATCGATACCGATTTTACCAAAGATATCCGCAAAGAGATTGATGAGGTCAAAAAGAACGTCGATGATGTGACGGGCACCATCAAAAGGGGCACAAAATAGGTTATGCTCAAGAAATTGCTCGAATGGGATCGAGACACTTTTATCTACTTGAACAATCTGGGCATTGATGACCATGACGTATTTTGGACAGCAGTCACCACCATTTCAAACTGGACACCCCTTTTTTTGCTCTTCATCGTGTTGCTGATTTACAAGTACGGAAAAGTGGAAGGGCTCTACAAAGTGTTGACCCTTTTGGTCATGCTGCTTTTCGTGTTGTCGTTGACCTACCTCACCAAAGAATGGGTGGCCCGGTTACGCCCCAACAACGATACCCAGGTGAACACCTTGATTCGAATATTGCAAAGCCCGCATGATTATAGTTTCTTCTCGGGCCATGCAGCTTCGTCTTTCTCGATCACAACATTGGTGTACCTGTTCCTACGGAAAAAAATGGCATGGACTTGGGTATTCTTTCTTTGGCCGATACTCTTTGCCTTAAGCCGAATTTTTGTTGGCGTACATTTTCCCATAGATATTCTGGTGGGCATGTTGGTGGGAATCACATCTGCGGCCTTGTTCTATAAATTTCACAAAAGTTTTATTGGCAAAATACGTTTGGGCAGATCTGAGGGAAGGTGATTTTTCATCTTTTATCCGAAACCCGAAACTATTTGACCCTACTCAAGGTCAGTCCATCCCTGATGGGCAACATCACCGTTTCCAATCTAGGGTCTTCTTTGAGTCGTGTATTGAATTTTAAAAGCGCTTTGGTCGCTTTGTCATTCTTTTCCAAAGGTTGTGCGACCTTGCCCGACCAGAGTACGTTATCTGAAAGAATCACACTTCTTGATGTTGTCTTTGGCATGACCACATCAAAATAGGCATTGTAATTACTTTTTTCGGCATCGATGAACACCAAATCGAAGACCATATCCAATTTTGGAATAATTTCAAGGGCATCCCCGACATATTGTACAATTTGCTTTTCAAAACCACTTTTGTAGAAGTATTTCTTTTGAATGTCATGCAGCTCTTCGTTCACATCAATGGTGTGCAATTGCCCGTCAGGGGTCAATCCCTCAGCAAGGCAAATGGCAGAATACCCCGTGTAGGTGCCAATCTCAAGAATTTTTTTAGGAGCTATCATTTTTGACAACAAACTCAGTACCCTGCCCTGGTGATGCCCGGTGATCATTCTTGGCTGTACCACTTTAAGATATGTTTCACGGGTAAGTTCAGCCAGTATCTCAGGCTCATTTTGTGAATGTTCCGTAATGTATTGCTCTAGATCTTGCGATAAAAAGTGCATGCTTGGCTTTTCGCGAAAATAGCTAAATAAGAAGTATTTTTAACGTATGGAAAATGTTGTGGTCCGCGATGCAACTCTTGCTGATTTGTCGTATTTGAAGCAGTTTGAACAAGCACTTATCAAGGCAGAACGACCTTTTGACCCTACCATTCATCCTGACCCGGTCAGTTATTATGATCTAGAAAACTATGTTACCGATGAGAACGTAAAAGTGGTCGTGGCAGAGATTGCCAATGAGATTGTTGCCTCTGGCTATGCCCTGCGAAAGAAAGCACGCCACTATTTAGACCATGATGATTATGGTTATTTGGGATTTATGTATACTAAGCCATCCCATCGGGGAAAAGGTATCAACCAAAAGCTTACGGAGACCTTAAAAAAATGGTGTATCGACCGTGGGTTGGTAGAAATACGATTGACGGTCTACCACGATAATGTGCCTGCCATCAAGGCTTATGAAAAGTCAGGATTTAAAAGCCACATCAACGAAATGCGACTACGATTGAACGAATAACGGCTATGGAATTTAAAAACACCCTCGATTTTGCCCAAACATTGGATGAAAAAGATGCACTGAAAGCGTATCGTAAGAAGTTTCACTTTCCTCAAGTCAACGGAAAGGATGTCATCTATTTTACGGGAAACTCGCTGGGGCTACAGCCAAAAAATGCCCAAAAGTACGTTGACGATATCATGAACGATTGGCGTGAATTGGCCGTTGAGGGCCATTTTTATGCTGAAAAGCCGTGGTGGGACTATCACGAGCGGTTGGCCAAACCCCTCGCTAAAGTAGTTGGGGCAAATCCCGAAGAAGTATCCGTCATGAATACGCTGACCGTGAACCTCCATTTTTTGATGGTCTCCTTTTATCGACCGACAAAAACACGTTTCAAGATCCTATGTGAAGCGAAAGCCTTTCCCTCAGACCAGTACATGCTGCAGAGCCAGGTACGGTTTCATGGCTTGAATCCCGAAGAAACAATCGTAGAAATCAAGAAACGAAAAGGTGAACGCTTTTGGAGAACCGAAGATGTCATTTCAAAGATTGACGAAGTAGGTGAGGAACTTGCACTGGTACTGATAGGGGGTGTCAATTACTACAACGGACAGGTTTTTGATATGGAAGCCATCACCAAGGCCGGAAAAGCCGTTGGAGCCTTTGTAGGATGGGATTTGGCCCATGCCGTGGGCAATGTGGCGTTGAACCTTCACGATTGGGATGTCGACTTTGCCGCATGGTGCAGCTATAAGTACATGAACAGCGGCCCGGGCAACGCTTCGGGTGTTTTTGTGAACAAAAGGCATTTGGGCAAGAAAGACATCCCGCGGTTTGAAGGTTGGTGGGGCACCAAAAAAGAGACCCGTTTTCTGATGCAACCCCAATTTGACCCTATTGACAACGCAGATGCATGGCAAGTGAGCAATCCACCGGTGCTTTCATTGGCTCCCTACTTGGCTTCCTTACAGCTTTTTGAAGACGTGGGTATGGACGCACTCATCAAAAAAAGCAACCTATTGACCGCTTATTTAGAGTTCATACTGCATGAGGTCGACAAAGAAGTCGAAAGCACCTTTGAGATCATCACTCCAAAGGATAGGGGCTGCCAACTTTCGGTATTTCTGCACGGTGAGGGTAGGGCAATTTTTGACTATCTCATGAAAAATGGCGTGATCACCGATTGGCGTGAGCCCAATGTCATTCGGTTGGCACCGGCCCCATTTTACTGTTCTTTTGAGGATATGTTTCGTTTTGGCCAGATCCTAAAGGAAGGAATTTTGTCGAAATAAGCTAGATTAGCATTTTTTTGCGGACCAATCATGAAGTCACTCCGGCTTATCCTTTCCCATCCCAGATACTTTGCCCCGGCATGGGTATTTGCCAGCCTGAACATTTGGTTCGGTACGTGGGCCATCTACATCCCCACAGTGAAAGAAAAGTTGGGAATCGATAAATCGCAATTGGGAATTGCCATTTTTTTTCTTTCCCTTGGGGTGTTTACTGTATTTCCGATTGCTGCTAAAATCATCAACCGATTGGGCGTGGGCAAAGCGACTTGGTACGGGGTGTTGCTCAGTAGTTTTGCCGCTTTGTTGCCGCTCATGGCTCCCAATTATTACAGCTTGATGGCATCCCTCTTTCTTTTTGGCGCTTCAAATGGTTTTACCGATATTTCAATGAATACCCTCGTCACCGAAATTGAAAAAGAAGACCAACAAAATTTCATGTCGGCTGCGCACGGATTTTTTAGTTTGGGTGGTGTTCTGGCTGGATTGGGCAGTTTTTTGATTGTTTATCTTGGCAACCCGGCCCTGCATATGTTCATTGTCGTAGTTGTTGTTCTTATTGTCAATTATCTGTTGTACAAAAATTATTATCGCCTCACTGCTGCACCCGTAGAGAAAGAGCCCTTTAGCCTTAAACTCTTTAAACCACTATTGGTCATTGGCATTGTCTCTTTTATGGTAATGGGAGGCGAAGGGGCCATTGTCGATTGGAGCGGACTTTTTCTTAAGGAAATCAGCTTGGCACCAGAGGCTCTATGGGGAACAGGATTTCTGGCTTTTTCCATCACCATGACTACGGGGCGTTTTTTGGGGGATAGCATCAGCCAGCGAATAGGTTCTGTAAAAATTGTGGCTTTGGGCAGTTTGATTGCCGTTCTAGGCTATCTTTTAGTGCTCAGTACCCAAACCTATATGGCCATCATCGGTTTTGGCTTGGTGGGCTTGGGATTTTCGGTAATCATTCCTGAACTGTTTCGAATTGGGGGCAATGTTAAAGGCATTGATTCATCGCAAGGTGTCGCATTTATTGCCGGTACAGGCTATGCGGGGTTTTTGGCCGCTCCACCGATTTTAGGATTTTTGGCAGAACAGGCTTCATTGACCACCAGTTTTATTGTTCTTTTGGGCTGTGCCGTGATAGTGTTTTTGGCCACTTTTCTTTTGGGCAAGAAAAGGTGAAAGTCGGCTATTTTATTTCAACCCCGGTGAAATAGAGGTTAAAAGGTTCCCCCTTTTTTTTATGGTCCAATGCCAATGTCAGGCCTTTTTGTTCCGTGTAATTCTCCCAAGTGGTACTCATTGACGGTTCAGCCTGATTACCTTTTCTAAAAGTCCATTCTTGGATTAAGTGATCATCCCCGAAATAGAAATCGTAGGCGTCCCCTGGGGTATAGCCACCTTCATTTGCGTACACAATGGTCAGTTTTTGCATCGGTTGTCCGCTGATGGGCGCAGTAGCTTGTGTGGTATGTTCGTATTCGTAACTGTTCTTATCCCATATCAAATTGAACGGGGCCAGTAACCAGTAACGGTCGTTGATGAAACCTGCATTGGCCTTGTAAGCTGTACTGTCCATCTGCTTTCGTAGGTATGTTAGGGTATCTTGGCCAGAAATTGAGGTAATTTCATTTGTTTTTGGCTTCCAGATCCATGAACGCTCAAAATGGGTCGAGTCTCGGTCAACGTTGAAGGTAAATTTGATTGATTTCACTGCTTTCCAATCATCGTAACCATGGGCATTGGCTATTTTTTCGATTATTGGCAGTGATTCTTCCTCATTATCAATGACTTGTTTCTTGTCGGTCTTACACCCAAAAATACTGATAGCAATAACAGTTAAGATGAAATTAGAACGGAGCATGCCAAAAATTTGAACTAAGATAATCTCTTTTAAAGTATCTTGATGCATATTTGAAAATATAGTTACAAAGCCCAGCCATAGTGACTTTTTTAAAAAAGTTGTTTCTTATCCTTATAGGAGGCCAGGACCAAAAGTCTGCGGCCACCAAACTTTATGGCGATGTATCTGATGAGGCATTGGTAGCACAAATAGTGGCTGACAACAATACCCTGATGTTTGGGGTGCTCTATGATAGGTATGCCAAAATGGTCTATAACAAATGTTATGGCTTTGCCAAGTCAGATGATGAGGCTGAAGATTTGACGCAAGATGTGTTTTTGATGCTTTTTGTGAAACTGGCATCATTTAAGGGTAGGTCGAAATTCTCGACCTGGCTGTATTCGTTCACCTATAACTTTTGTGTCAATTATGTGAATAGAAACAAGCAACGAAAAATGAGCGATAAATCTGTTCCGGTTGAACAGACAGAATACAAACTGACCGATGATGAGGTTTCTGATGAAAGTGTTTATGAACTGAAAGCAGAGCGATTGGAAAAAGCACTACGACTTATTCCTGCGGAAGATAAGTCCATCTTGTTATTAAAATATCAAGATGGTGCCTCTATCAAAGAGTTGATGGAAGTCATGCAACTGGGCGAGAGTGCCATAAAAATGCGCCTGAAAAGGGCAAAAGCTAAATTGTTGGAAGAATACAATACAATAACGGATGGCTGACAATTCAAAAAACCCTTTTAGGGAATTGGACAAAAAACTTCGAGACGTACCCCCCGAAATGCGCAAGAAGGTCATGCACGATGTAGCCATCGCCAAATTCATTATGGATATGGCAGTACTGGTGACATCGAACTACGGGCATTTAATACGAGGCCTTTTGAAAACCAACAAGAGAAATTAACCGAATCAAAAAATAGCATCATGGAGAATTACAAGGAAATCTTAGAAGAAAGCTTGGGCGAAATCTTTAGGAGTGCCGTTCAATTGTTGCCCAAGATAGTTTTGGGCATTTTAGGGCTCATTTTTGCCTGGCTGCTGGTAAAAATACTGTTGTTTGTTCTAAAACGGATTTTAAGGGCCGCCAAAGTGGATAGGCTCTCTGAAAAGATTGTGGCCGCAAAACCATTTGGAGAAAAAGAGGTAAAGATTGATTTGGCAAAGATTATTCTTGCTTTCACGAGAGTGCTCTTGATACTGTTGTTTACCGTAGTGCTGTCAGAGGTCTTGGGCCTTAATGCCATTTCAGATGGCATCGTATCCATCTTTAGCTATTTGCCCACACTCTTCAGCGCGATTCTCATCTTTGCCGGTGGACTCTATCTTGCCAATTTGATCAAAAAGGCCATACTGTCGCTTTTTGATTCTATGGGCATCGGGGGATCTAAGTTCATCAGCGGTACCATTTTTTACATTATCGTATTTTTTATTTCGATCACCGCCCTGAACCAAGCCGGTATTGATACCGAAATCATCACGAGCAACTTTACGCTGATTTTAGGGGCCTTTCTTTTTGCGGCGGCATTGGGCTTCGGTCTCGGTTCGAGAGAGGTTTTCTCCGATATCTTCAAAATGTTCTATGCACGCAAAACGTATATGGTGGGCGACAAGCTTTCTTTTGGTGATGTAGAGGGCACCATAGAATCGATAGACAATATCTCAATGACCTTGAAGACCAAAGAGGGCAAGTTGGTGGTGCCCATCAAAGATGTAGTCTCATCAAAAGTTTCGGTGAAGACGCAGCAATAAAAAACGCCCGCAATCGGCGGGCGCTGTACTGTTATTTTGATTTTGCAACCACTGTTCCTTTGATTTGAATGATAGGGAATTCCGTTCTTCTGTTCAACTCCAATTCTTCGGGAGGGCAGTCGGTCTTGGTTTTACAATCATTGACAGGTTGGCGTTCACCAAAGCCTTTGTAGGACACAATATGGTGCCTTGGCACACCATTTTCGATGAGATATTCGTAGGTGGATTTCGCACGACGCTCAGATAGGTTGTCGTTGTATGCATGGCTTCCTACCGGATCGGTATGTGACTCAAGCTTAATGACCATATCAGGATAGGTCTCGGTCATCAATTTGACCACTTTGTCCAATTCTTCTGCAGCATCGGGCCTGATGTTGTGCTTGTTGAAATCAAAGTATATTTTGTTCAATCCGGCCAAGACCTTGACATCCAACACGGGGTCAAGTGTAATGTCTTTATTGATTACCCGATCACTTCTAGGGGTTGAAAAGGTACTGAAGTACACATTCTTTTTAGGATGTGTTTTTCGTGACGCCTCTATCATGTAGTTGCGTTTTCTATCGATATAGATCTCGTACCTTCCATCACGGTCGGTATAGGTTTCAGCCACTAATTCAGTGGTTTCTTGATTGAACAATGAGATTTTCACGCTATCAAGGGGTTGTTGGTTGATGGCATCGGTGACCTTGCCCTCTACCTGCAATGAGGGGTAAAATCTAAATCGGTAAATGTCATCACCGCCGGACCCCCCTTTTCTGTTTGAGCTGACATACCCATCAATACCATTGTTGTGGGCATAATACCCAAAATCATCCTTTTCGCTGTTCAAGGGCTTGCCTAGATTGATGACGTCTTGAAAATTACCAACGGAATCCAAAACGGTTGCGAATACGTCCAATTGACCAAAACCTGGGTGCCCATCCGAAGAAAAGAACAATTGCCCTTCATTGTTCACATACGGAAACATTTCGTTGCCAGCAGTATTGACCACTGGGCCAGCGTTTACAGGTTCGCCGATACCACCCCTTGCATGTATCTGGGCGTAATAAATGTCGGTGCCACCGTAGCCACCGGGTTTGTCCGACGCAAAGAACAAATAGGTTCGTTCTGTGTTGACACTGGGGTGGCCCGAAGAATAGTGGTCGGCATTCATACTGAGATTACGGGTCACTTTCCACTTGCCATCAATGCTTTCGGCCCTGTAGATTTTGAGATTGTTCAAACTTTCGACTTCATACCCTTCTTTCTTGGTATAGAAACCTTCTTTGTTGCCGAAATAATTGTTACGGGTAAAATAGATGACCGTATCGTTTCTATGGTTGGTAGAGAAAACCAATGAACTCTCATGGTACTTTGAATTGATGTCACCCTCAAGCTTAACAGGTTTGGCATCTTTATTGTCTTCTTCGATGTGATAAATATCCAACCACGCTTCGTTGTTCCAATCGTAGATATTCTCGGATTTTTCATCTATTCTACTGGAGCTAAAATAGAGTCTACCACCGTGGGCGAACGTGCCAAATTCACTGTACTCGGTGTTGAAAGGTACCTCTTCGACCTCGTAACTTTCCCTACTATTGAACAATACGGAAGCAAAATTACCCTCTTTGAGGTACTTTTTGATCCTTGCATCGTTCTTGGCCAGTTTCTTGTAGCGCTTGAACCAATCCATGGCCTCTTCTTCCTTTCCCGCACTTTTCAATGCCATGCCATACTTAAAATAATGGTCAGGTTCTAGGCCGTCATCGTTGATAAAGCGGTCAAAGTATGGAAGTGCCTTTTCAAAATCACGCAACATCAAATGACACTCGGCCAGACGCTGCCATGCATGTGTCGCATGGTTTTCTTTCAATGCCAGTTTTTCATATTCAGGAATTGCCTTGGCGTAGGCAAATTTGTAGAACAGTTCATCAGCCTGCCTTCTCAAGCTTGATTGTGCAGTAGCCGCTACAGATACCAATACTACCGCCAATAAAACAACAAATCTGTAATTTTTCTTCATCATGGTTGGTTTTAAAAGTATCTGGGTGACTTATATAGTTTGGTTTTCTTTGAAAATCGTGGCTCATAAATGAGGATGACCTCGTGGGTTCCCCCCGTATATGGCCTAATTGTAGAAGTTGGTAGGTCATAGGCATAGCCCAGTCGTATGTTGTTGGATACTTGGTAATCCGCAAAGGCACCAAAATTGGCAGCATCGTTCAATCGGTAGGTAGCACCCAACCAGAATTTGTCATAGAATAAAAAACTTGAAGTCAGATCGTAGGATGCTGGTGCACCGTTGGTGAATTTAGACAATACGGTTGGCCTGAATTTTATATCAGCAGAAATGTCAAGCACCAAACCGCCAATGGCATAGTAGCTGTTTCTTTCAAGGGCCACAAACTCACCTTCGTTCAAATCGGTGCTCAATATTCTTGGTGAGGAGATGCCCACGTACCATCTTTCGCTGCTCAGATACAGTCCAGCACCGAAATTGGGTTTCCAGCTATTGAAGTTGGCGTTGAAAAAAGGATCGTTCACATCCGGATTCTCTAACCGATAATTGGTGAAACCACCTTTAATCCCGAAAGAAAGTCTGGCGTTGTACGAAACAGGAATGGTATATGAAAAATCACCGTATACATAATTGGTGCTCTCAAAGCCCAGTTGATCGGAAATGTAGGAGATTCCCAGTCCGACCCTTTCGTTTCGTGTCGGTGTGTGAAAAGAAACCGTGCTTGTCGTCGGATTGCCATCAAGGCCAGCCCACTGGTTACGGTGCAGTGCAGTGAGGTTCATGGTCTCCCTGCTTCCTGCGTAGGCAGGATTCACCGAGATGGTGTTGAACATGTACTGGGTGAACTGTGGTAACTGCTGCGCCTGGCTTTGCAAGCCGATAAACAGTAGCACCACTGAAAGTAAATTTTTCAAATAGTTAGTTTCCATAACTGGTCAAGTTTTGTGTTCATCGGACTGGAAGTTTGGGATCCAATCCATATACAAAGCAATAAAAATCAGCTCATTATGAGTAATTTAGCCGTCGAACGCATCTTTAAAATCGTTATGAAACCCAGCGTTCGATAAAGCGTATTTTTCTTTGGATAAATGAACTTTTCAGGAAAGATTATTTAACCGTCTTTCAACGAAAAAAGCGGGCCATGGCCCGCTTTTTTGATGTTTATTGAAAGATTTGTCTATTGGGTTCCTAAGTAAATGTAGCCATTGAGCGGTTCAAAATCAGCTCCGTTTACATTGATGATGTAGTAATACGTACCTGCAGGAAGCATGCCTGAACTGCCGAATGAATTGTTTGGTGCAAATCCACCCCAATCGTTCTGATAGTTCACGACTTCATAGACCTTATCGCCCCATCGGTTAAAAATCATTACATCGAAGGTATACCCACAATACTCGACGCCCTTGATTTCAAAAACGTCATTGATGTTATCTCCGTTTGCGGTAACCGCTGTTGATATTTCAATCTGGTCTCTGCCACAAGGCACGCAATCGCTGTTGGTCGTAATTATGAAGTCAACATAGTATTTACAATCCCCTTCCGTTGAGCTATAGGCAATAAGGTATTCCCCGACCTCAAGATTTGCAGGATTGAAGGTACTACCTTCAAGAATCACATTTCCACTGGTCACCGTGAACACACCGTTGGTGTCAAAGCCTTCAGGTAAGTAATTGACCAAATTTATTGGGTCATCTTCAACACAAATGTCGATGAACACTTCTTCCAATTGTGGTTGCATGACAAAGATGACCTGTTCAAAGGTGGCCGTGTTTCCACATGAATCTGTGACCTCCCAAGTACGTGTGATCATATAATCGTCGGTATCATCTGAAAATAAGGTGTCTTCAGTGAAGACCACATCGTAGTTTCCGCAACCGCCCATAAAGGTCAATTCGGGTACGGCTGGTACTTCGTCACCACAAATGATGGTGATTTCCTCTTCATAATCACTCGCCGTAATCGGACCAGTAGGATTGATGGTAATGACCTGCGTATGAGAGTTCATATTGCCGGCACAATCGCTTACCGACCATGTTCTGGTCACAGTGTACCCTTCGGAACAATTGGCATTGTTGGTGATCACCTCATCAAAAGTCACGGTCACATCTGTATCACAGTTGTCCACAGCCGTCAATGTAGCAGCATCAGGTATTTCGTTGCACATTACGGTCACGCTTTCTGGTAGTGCTTCCACAAAGGTGGGAGCTTGGGTGTCTTCGACCGTAATCGTCTGTACATGAACTGTTTGATTTCCTGCACAGTCTTCAGCTGTCCAGGTTCTGGTGATGATATAGTTGGATGCACATGAATCATCATCGGTAATCTGCTCGTCAAAAGTGACAAAGGCGTTGTTGTCACAATTATCCAACGCAGTCAACGTCAATGCATCTGGAACATTATCACATGAAACCGTTGCATTACTTGGCAAGGCCTCTACAAAAGTGGGTGCCTCATTGTCTTCAACCGTGATGGTCTGTACATGCGTGCGCACGTTGCCCACACAGTCGGTAATCGTCCACGTTCTGGTAATGGTATATTCCGTATCACAACCATCGTCTTGACCTGTAATTGCTTCTACAAAGTCTTCAGTGTAACTGCATCCATTGGCATTCAATGAAATAGTCGGTACAGTTGGAACTTCATCACAATCGACCGTTACGTCACTTGGAAAATCATCGTCACTGTCATTATCAATGATGTTTCCTGTGGCAGTATCGCCATTGATGCCAATAACAGTGGTCGATAGGTTTGAAAGTACCACAAAGTATGATTCAGTGCTTTCTACAATCACGTCATCAATAATGGGCACGGTGATATCGTACGATTCATCATCATTTCCAACAAAGGTCAATGTTCCATTGGTCAATGTATAATCATCAGGATTTATCGCAGTGTCATCAGTTGTTGTGTAATCAACCGTAAACCCACCTTGAACATTTCCAGTCAGGCGTACCGTAAATGTTGCAGTGCCTGTATCTTCATTCACTGTCACTTCATCATCATCAAATGACAATCCGGTCACACCCGGAATGTTGTCATTGTCCACAATATTACCGTTGGCTTGGGGCATATTGATGCCAATGATAGTGGACGATAGATTTAATAGTTCAACCACATAGTTTTCTGTAGCTTCAATACGATTGTCATCAATAATTGGGATAACGATATCATAATTTTCCCCATCAGTACCAGTGAAGCTAAGCGTTCCAGCTTGAGTTGTGTAATCATCTGGCGCTACGGCGGTACCATCGTTCGTGGTATAATCCACAGTAAACCCACCTTGAACATTTCCAGTCAGGCGTACCGTGAATGTTGCAGTGCCTGCATCTTCATTAACGGTTACATCGGTATTGTCAAAAGCTATTCCAGTGCCTGGTACAGCGTCGTTGTCGAGGATGTTGCCCGTTGCGGTATCGCCGTTGATGCCTATCAATGTCGTGGACAGGTTGCTGAGCACCACGGTGAGGTCCTCGGTGGGCTCAATCAATGAGTCATCGACAATGGGCACGGTGATGTCGTAGGATTCGTTGTCGCTTCCGGTGAAGGTGAGCTGTCCGCTAGTGGCGGTGTAGTCGCCGGGCTCGCCCGCGCTTCCGTCAGCTGTGGCGTAGTCGACGGTGAACCCGCCCTGTACGTTGCCCGTGAGCCTTACGGTGAAGGTTGCGGTGCCGTCGCCCTCGTTCACGGTGACGCTGTCACTGTCAAAGCTGATGCCTGTACCCGGCCCACCATCATTATCCGTTATGGTAACCGTACCGGGACTATTTGAAACGGTAATATCTTGTGCTTGCGCATTTGTAAAACCCGGAGGCGTTGCCGTATAGCTTCCACTAACATCAAAATCTTCAATAGGTTCTATGATAGTATCATCATTGATGGCGATGCTAGCTGTCTGTATCTCGTTATTGTTTCCTGTAAATGTTACTGAACCTGACGTATCTGAATAGTCATCTGGTTGGATGGCTGTTCCATCCGATGTGGTAAAATCTATCGTAAACGAATCTTGAACATCCCCTGAAAGAACAAACTCATAATCAACCGTGCCGATATCCTCATTTACAGTAATGTCTTGTAGTGTGACAGTGGCACTGTCGTTGTCATGAATTCGAACCATTCCACCAGCTCCTGCAAGTCCAACCTCGGTGAATGATGCATTGGAAAGCCTTTGTATGACCTGTTCAGAAGGTTCAACGATAGCATCGTCCAATATGGTCAAAGGGATAAAGAATTCCGTTCCCGCAGGTGAATTTGCTGGAAATGAAATTGTAGTGGTTATCGCATTGTAGTCTGAACCGTCTGTTGCCGGAAATGTAATTCCTGAGCTGTTGACCGTTAAATCAACAGTAAAAGCCGGTTCAACACCTGACCCCGATTCGTGTAACCATACTCTCAATTGAACAATGCCCGTATCTTCATCAACATCATAGTTGCCAGTGGTCACCGTTGCATCGTCTGTATCGATAATGGTACCCACACCATCACCATCTACTATTGTCACAGTATTTGTGGCATCCACAATCGTTACATCGAAAGTTTCGGTACCCTCTAACCAAGCATCGTCTAAAGCCGCTACATCAAATGTCACAGAATTGGCAAATGCAGGTAAGATAACGGTCGATGGCCCCGAATAATCGGCACCAGTCGTAGAATTGTCATTGTAGGAAATGTCAAACTCAATATCATTGGCAATTGGGTCATTGATAGAGATGGTAAATTCAAGATTGTCACCCTCGTTTGCCGTGGCATCGCTGATGCTCACTCCTGATTTGACATCTAAAGTGACGGTTGAAATGTCACATACATGTTGGTTCGGAGCTGGAAGACATACCTGTACCTCAAAAACATCAGTGCCTGTAAACCCTGGATCTGGAGTATAGGTGAATGTACCGTCGGTATTGACCACCAAAGTACCATTCAATGGGTTTGTGCTGGCATAATACGTATATTCAGAACCATCTGGCACATTATCGTTTGCACCTACATCACCATTAAAGACTTCTTCAAATTCTGGATTGAAGGAATCATCTACAGCATAGGTCTGCATCAAAAAGAATTTACCGTCACCATTATCAAAGGTAGCGGCATAGTATCTTATAGAGGTTATGGTCGAGCCCACGGGGGCAAGCTCAGAAAGTTGATAGAGTGCCACACCTATAATCTGGCCGTTTTCATTGTTTCGACCACTGCTCCAATAATCTGAATTGGCAGTCGGAGGGGATGGTGGAAGTACCCCTGTGAGATTGAACTCATTTCTGACAAAGGTTTGACCCAACCGTTGCTCTGCTCCACCTCCTACTGGTGTTCCCCATACTTCAATGTAGAAACAATTGTTTCCTCCACGTTCGGTTACCGCAAGAACACCACCCTCGTTTGATGGAATTCCTGGATTGTAACTTATGGTCTGTATTTGGGTGTCAGTGGTGGCTACAGCACCATAATTCTCACAAAAATTATCACCATTACTATTTGATTCAAAGTAATGGTTCAGGTTCAGTGATTGATAAGCATCAAGTGCCTCTGAATTCCAACTGGGGTCATTACTACTGCCCAAAACTTCTGAACCATTGCGCATGATGTCATTCCCACTATGACCACCAGGACCCAATCTTGTCAGCTCATAGTTTGAAGGGACAACAAAAGTGCTGTAAACGTTTCCGTCAATGGTTATGGATTCTATTGTGGCCGGATCACTGATATTTGTCTGCGTATCTGCCCAGGTAAAGGTAACACCTGTTCGTACCGAATTGGCCTGTGAAAACACACTACTGCAAAAAAGCAGCATAGTCATCGTTATAAGGAATAACGATAAACAAGACGTAAGTTTTTTAAAGTAGTGCTTTTCTGCTTTAAGGGTAGTTTTGGTTTTCATAGGCTATGATTTAAGGTGACTTAGGTATCTAGTCTAAAATCTTATAAAAAGCCTGACGCGACAATCAATGGAAGAAAAGTGTATTTGAGAAAATCATGCCACAGTCAAGTTTTTCATTTTTGTTTTCAGTAGTTTATTTTTAAGATTGGGTTCAAAAATTTGTTAACAAATAACGGATGAAGTACAAATTCATCAAAAATTAGACGTTATGGCTTAGGTTATTATCGTTCAAAGTATGCCAGTCAAGACAAACGGTATCTTTTTATCGATATTCGTAAAATGTTGTACCACAGTGTGTTTCGTGGGTAAAATTGATTCTAAATATGAAGTTGTAGGTATTGCAGCAAGAACAATTTCACCATTGAAGTTCAAAGCAACCATGAGCGTTCGAATTCTCTGCCAAATTGCCTAATTTTGACATTTCACATACATACATTCATGAGTTCTAAAAAAGGAAAAGTACAAGAGCAGATTCAAGAAAAGTTACTGGAAGAACGAAAAATCTTCCTTTGGGGCATGGTTGAAGATAGTTCGGCAAAACATGTAATCGACCGCCTTCTCTATCTAGATCTGTTGAACAATAAAGAAATACAATTGGTCATCAATAGTCCTGGGGGATATGTCACCTCGGGTTTTGCGATTTATGATACACTGCAACAGATAAAGAGTCCCGTATCAACGGTATGCTCAGGATTGGCCGCTTCTATGGGTTCCATTCTGCTTTCCGCAGGAAAAAAAGGAAGAAGGTTTATTCAGCCCCATGCCCGGGTCATGATCCATCAACCCAGTGGTGGTGCCCAAGGTCAGGCATCAAATATTGAAATACAGGCCCGTGAAATTATCAAGACAAAAGAGTTGGGAGCAAGAATATTGGCTGAAAACTGTGGTCAGGATTATGAAAAGGTCATGAAGGATTTTGATCGCGATTATTGGATGGGTGCCGAAGAATCGGTGAAATACGGAATTGTGGATAAAATCTTGAAGTAACGTTCACTTTGACCGGGAAAAAAAAGTCCTTCGCATGATATGTGAAGGACTTTTTCAATATATATGGACGCCGAAGCGGGATATTCTATTATATATACGACGATTAAACCCTAAAAAGATTACAAGGCTACGTTAAGAAACCTTAAAATGAATCAGGATTTTCCAGTACCTGTCTCGCTCTTTTCTTCAAAGCCTGCAATTCTTCGGTATCTTTTTTCTCTAAAAGATTGAGCATCATGCCCATACGCTGGTTGTTTTTGAAGTGTTCTTTTTTCTCATCCAAGAAATTCCAGTAGAGGGCATTGAAGGGGCAGGCCCCTTCGCCTAATTTTTTGGTGTGTGAATACGAACATTCTTTACAGTAATTGCCCATTTTATTGATGTAATTGGCACTGCTCACATAAGGTTTTGTGGCAACAATGCCGCCATCGGCAAATTGGCTCATGCCCCTGGTATTGGTAATCTCTACCCATTCGATGGCATCGATATACACCCCCAAATACCATTCATCAACTTGGTCAGGATGTATCTGCGTAAGTAGCGCATAATTACCGATGACCATCAATCGCTGTATGTGGTGGGCGTATGCCTCATCCAAGCTTTGGCCAATGGCGTGTTTCAGGCAGTTCATCTTAGTTTTACCCGTCCAGAAGAAATCGGGTAGGGGGTAGTGGTTGTCCAATTCATTCAGTTTGGCATACTGTGGCATTTCTTTCCAATACACCCCTCGCATATATTCACGCCAGCCCAGAACTTGGCGTATGAAACCCTCAACCTGCGAAATGTGGATGTTGTTTTTATTCTCATAATAATAATCCAAAACTTTGTCGATAACCTCCTTCGGTGAGAGCATTTTACTGTTCATGGCGAAAGAGAGCCGTGAGTGGAACAGAAATTTTTCTTCGGTGTGCATCGCATCCTGATAATCACCAAAATGTACCAGAAGTTCTTTGCAAAAATGGTTGAGCACTGAAAGGCAATCTGAACGCGATGTTGGCCAACTTAAATTTTCGGCAGAAATATTTCCAAAAGTTGTTACTCCAGCCTCTTCAATTTCTTTCAAGATTTGGGAAACATCTTTTCGAAACCCCCGTTCATGGGGAATTTCAGGCTCACCCGCCCATTTTTTGCGATTGCTCTGGTCAAAGTTCCATTTTCCGCCCTCGGGCTGGTCGTTGGTGACCATGATACCGTGCTTTTTGCGCATCATGCGGTAAAAGCTTTCCATCAACAACTGTTTTTTGCCCTTAAAAAAAGCTTCCAGCTCGTCTCTGGTGGTGTAGAAGTGCTCGGTACCAAAGGCTTTCGTTTCAATTTCCAATCCGTCACAAATGGACTTCAGTTGCTCATCCAATCGGTATTCATCGGGCAATTGGTATTCAAATTTTTTGGCTTCGATCTCGGCCACATGCTTTTTGATAAGCTCCCCCAATGATTTTTTTGCGTCATCATCGGTGATTTTGATGTAGGCGATGTTGTGCCCTTTTTCTGAGAGCTCTTCGGCAAAATTCCGCATGGCGGCAAAAAAAGCGGCCACTTTTTGAACATGGTGTTTTACATAATCGGTCTCTTGCCGCATTTCAGCCATGAGGTAAATGATTTTGTCATTTGTGGTTGTGAACCAAGAATGATTATGGTTGAGTTGGTCACCAAGAATGAGACGAAGTTTTTTCATTAAAAGAGGGTTTGTTGCAACCAAAGGTCTTGATACGTGCCTTTTTTGTCATACATATCGGCCTGTCGCTGAATGTTGAACTTTCTGTCTCTGGGGTCGTTGCCCACGCCGCTGTTGTACATCCAGTTGCCCCAATTGCTGTGTACATCGTAATCAATGAGCATACTCTCAAAATAAGCGGCCCCGACACGCCAGTCTTGTTCCAAGTGCTTGGCCCAATAGCTGGCCACATTCTGGCGCCCCCGATTGCTCATCCAACCCGTTTGGCCAATTTCTACCATATTGGCATTGACAAAAGGTTCTTTGGTCGTGCCTGAAATCCATTTTTGTTTGGCGCTATCCTCATCTTTCCAATGATATTCTTTGTTCAGAATTCCACTTTGCCAGAAGATTTTGTCACCGTGTTTGAGTGAAACATATTTAAAATAATCACGCCAAATCAGTTCAAAGATGAGCCAGTAGGTGCTGTCGTTCTTTTGCACCTCTTTTTCAAATTGTTTGACTTCCCAATAGACAGTTCGGGGTGAAATGCTTCCGTTGGCCAACCAGGCCGATAGTTTTGAGCTGTAGTCTTTGCCGATGAGTCCATTTCGTGTTTTCTTGTAAGAGGCGATTTTTTTGGTCTCCCAGATATAATCTTGCAATCGGTTTTGGGCTGCATCCTCTCCACCAGAAAAAGGAAAAGCGGTACGTTCATCCCTCTCAACATCTTCAAGCCCCAATTGCTCAAGCGAAGGAATTTCAGTGCCGTTTTCTACTTTGTTTTCTTTGGCAAAGGGAGGAATCTCTGAAACCACAGGCCTGACCTTACATTGTTTTTCGCATTTTCTTCGGAATTGGGTAAAGACATCAGGAATATTTTCAAATGATGGGTATGGAATATCTTCGGGATGAAATAGAAACTGGTCGTCGGTTTCTTCAAAAGTGACGGCATTGCTAACGGTAGCTTTTACAGCATCATTTACAGCATCAATAATCTTGCGCTCATCGCGAGTCCATTCCTGTTGCAAAAAAATAGTGTCGATTTGATACGTTTTTACAATCTCAGGAAGCACATTTTCTGGCCTGTCGTGAAAGACCAATAGTGTGATGTTGTGCTTTTCAAGGTTCTTTCGTAGATTGTGGACACTTTCAATCAAGAATTTGGCACGGAATTTTTCCGTTCTTTTGAATCCGAATGGTCCCGTTTCAAAAAAACGGGGATCAAAGCAGTACACCGCTATGACCTTCTTGCCTTCACAGGCTTTTTTTACGGTCTCACAATCGCTGATTCGTAGATCGTTATTGAACCAAATAAGACTGTTCATGGACAAAGTTCAAATTCAAATATCAAGTTCAGGCTCAAAAATCGCTTATTTTTGTGCACACTCGTACAAGTAGCGGAATGGTTAAACTTCATGGTTTGCCAACTTGTTTCGTCTGCACTTTTCACTGCAATATGTGACGTTTTCCCAATCTTTTTTCCATTTTGCGCGCCAAGAAAAAGGCCGTTCACAGACCGGGCAAATTTTCGAGGGAAGTGTCAATTTGTGATGCGTCATAATGTTTAATAAAATTATCAAAAAATTAAACAAATACTGTTCTAAGCATGGATGTTTTTGCTACAAATACTATCGTGAATGCTTTTTGCTACATTTGCCCCCATGCCTCAAACTGAAAAAAATATTGCTATAGTCGGTTCAGGGTTGGTAGGTTCCCTTTTGGCCATTTATTTGCGAAGGGCAGGTCATCAGGTAACGGTCTTTGACCGCAGACCCGACATACGAACTATAGAGTTTTCGGGTCGTTCCATCAATTTGGCGATGAGTAACCGTGGTTGGCGGTCACTTGAACAGGTCGGCATTGCCGATGAGATCAAAAAAATAGCCATTCCCCTTGATAAAAGGGCCATGCATGTGAATGGCAAGCAGGTCTATTATCAAAACTACGGAAAAGAAGGGGAGGCCATTTGGTCCATTTCGAGAGGTGTGCTCAACCGTAGGATGATTGATTTGGCAGAGGAAAAAGGCACGGATTTCAGATTTAACGAAAAGGTTTGGGATGTCAATCTGCCTGAAGCCAAGATTTATACTGGTGAGACCGAGAAAAGTGCGTGGAAAGAATATCAATTTGATTTGATTTTTGGATGCGATGGGGCGTTCTCGCGGGTACGGCATAAGATGCAGCGGCGCAGCCGTTTTGATTACTCACAGCAGTTCATTGATGTCGGTTACAAAGAATTGACGATTCCACCCAACGATGACGGGTCCCATAAAATGGATAAGAACTCTTTTCATATTTGGCCCAGGGGAAATTTTATGCTGATTGCAATGCCCAATATTGATGGCAGCTTTACCTGTACCTTGTTTTTGCCTTTTGAGGGCGAGGTCTCGTTTGAGAGCATCACCACCAAAGAGGAGGCAAAACGGTTTTTCAAAACCTATTTTCCGAATGTGCGGAAAGAAATTGAGAATCTGACCAAAGATTTTTTTAAAAATCCTACCAGTGCCATGGTCACCATCAAATGCTATCCGTGGACGTATTGGGACAAAATCGCTCTGGTGGGCGATTCAGCACATGCCATCGTTCCTTTTTACGGCCAGGGTATGAATGCCGGTTTTGAGGATATTTATGCGCTTAATCAATTGATGAAAAAATATGGTGACGATTGGGAAAGGATTTTCGAAACGTATCAAGACCAAAGAAAACCCAATGGCGATGCCATCGCAGAATTGAGCTATCGCAATTTTGTAGAGATGAGCAGTAAGACCGCCGACCCCAAATTTTTGTTGCAGAAAAAAATTGAGAAATGGTTCTCACTGAAACATCCTGAGAAGTGGATTCCAGTCTACAGTAGGGTAACCTTCTCTGAAAGCCCCTATGCCGAGGCATTGGCCATTGGTGATGCGCAAGAGGCCATCATGAAAAAAGTTATGGCGATGCCCGATATTGAAGAAAAATGGAACTCGCCCGAAGTCGAGCAAAAAATCCTGGAATTATTATCCTGACCTAACCTTTCTTACGTCGCATTTCTACTTTTCTCATTGGCATGGAATCAATCAGGGAAAACAGGATTTTAGGGTCGACCAAAAACTCTTCTGAAAATTTTACCGTACCATCTTTACCGATTAAAACAACTCCCTCAAAACCTGGCTTCAGAGAAAGTTTGGATTTTAGATTCTCTTCTGCGTTCATAATCAGCATATCACGTTCTACGATTGCTGAATGTTCGTCTTTGAATAGTTTCTGTTGTTTTTTGAAGGTTTCTGAGGATGCCTTTCCGAACAAAAGCACGATACGGTTTTTCCATTGGTAGCTTTTCAAGTTTTGGGCGCTCATAAGGGAGGTCATAAACAACAGCAGTATGATGATGATCCGCATTGATATAAAATAAAAAACCATCCCAAAATTAAGGGATGGTTTCAAGAATGTTCTCGGCCAGATCTCAAATTTTTGAGAACATGGTCTCCATTTTTTGCTGTTCTTCTTCAGCGAGTACAGGGTCGACCAAAATTCGTCCGCTGTGCTCATCGGTAATGATTTTTTTACGTGAGGCGATTTCAACCTGCACCTGAGGCGGTATCGTGAAGAACGATCCACCGGAAGCACCTCGCTCTACGGGTACCACTGCAAGACCATTTTTTACGTTGTGGCGAATTCGCTTGTAGGCCTTTACCAAACGCTCTTCGATTTTATCTTCGAATTCTTCTGATTTTTTTAGAAGTGCTTTTTCTTCCTTTTCAGTTTCAGCCATAATGGCTTCCAACTCACTTTTTTTATGCTTTAAATGCTCTTCTCTTTCTGAGAGCTTTTCTTTGGTCTCAGCGATGACCTCTTTTTTCTGATCGATCTGTGCCTTGAACTCTTTAATGTGCTTTTCGGCAAGTTGAATTTCAAGCTCTTGAAATTCAACTTCTTTGCTCAATGAATTGAATTCGCGGTTGTTTCTGACGTTTTTTTGCTGGTCAGCGTATTTTTTGATTAGAGTCTTAGACTCTTCAATCATGTTCTTTTTTGCAGAAATCTCGTAGTTGATGGTCTCAACATCAGATTTCAGCTTTTCAATTCTAGTTTTAAGACCCAAAACCTCGTCATCTAGGTCTTCAACTTCTAATGGAAGTTCTCCACGAACGCTCCGAATTTCATCGACCCTTGAATCTATCAATTGCAAATCGTACAACGCTCTTAGTTTTTCTTCGACCGTCGTTTCCTTTTTTGCTGCCATATATTAAAAATACTTGATGGGATTAGTAATGCTTTCCGATAAAGCGATTGCAAAATTAGGAATTTTTTCCGTAAGAAAATCGACCAACAGATTTTTTGTAAACTGCTCAGTTTCATAATGGCCAATGTCACAGATGACGATTTTGCCCTCAGCTTCATAGAATTCGTGGTATTTGATGTCAGCGGTAATCAAAACATCGGCTCCCTTTTGCTTTGCAATAGGTATTGCAAAAGCACCGCTGCCGCCCAACACGGCCACTTTTTTGACCTTTTTACCCAATAACTGCGAGTGACGGATTACGGATGCGTTCATCTTTTCTTTGAGCATTGAAAAGAACTCGGTCTCATCCATCTCTTTTTCAATTTCGCCAACCATGCCCATGCCTATATTTTGGTTTGTATTGTCAAGGGTAATCACTTCATAGGCAACTTCTTCGTAAGGGTGGTTTTTAAACAGAGCGTTCAGAACATCTATTTCCTTGGCAGAGTCAAAGGTGACGTTGATTTGGGTTTCTTCCTCGAAATGGGTTTTTCCTATCTCACCCAAGGTGGGATTTGAATTTTCACCCGCCATAAAACTTCCCGTTCCATCCGAGGAAAAACTGCAATTACTGTAGTTTCCAATAGTTCCCGCACCTGCTTGAAAGAGTGACTCTTTGAGTTCATCAGCATTTTTTTTGGGCACGTAGGTGGTCAACTTTTTTATGGTCTGCGCTTTCGGAATCAGAATTTTGGGTGAAAACACCCCCAAAACCTCACATATTTTGGCATTTACACCAATAATGGAATTATCGAGCGCTGTATGCATGCTGTAAATGGCAATCTTATTCGCCAATGCCTTCATCACGACACGTTCAACGTATGTCTTGCCGGTCAATTTTTTTAATCCCGTGAAAATTATGGGGTGAAAACTAACGATAAGGTTTAGTTTTTTGTCAATGGCCTCATCAACTACATTTTCCAAAGTATCTAAAGTGACCAGAATACCTGAGACCTGTTGATCTGGGTCGCCCACCAAAAGCCCCACATTGTCAAAATCTTCAGCATAAAGTAACGGCGCAAGTTCTTCTAAGTGTCTGGTGATTTCACGTACGGTCATGTTGCGGATTTAAAACGTTTAAAGATAAAATATTATAATTTCGCCCAAATGAGGTTACTTCGAATCTTGGCTTTTCCTGTTTCGTTGGTCTATGCGGCCATCGTTCATCTTCGTAACCTCTTGTATGATGTGGGCTTCTTTCCTTCCAAAAAGTTTACGACACCTACTATCTGCATCGGAAATTTGAGCACTGGCGGTACCGGTAAGACCCCAATGGTTACTTTTTTATCTGAAATGCTCAAGGATACCTACAAAATAGCATTATTGAGCAGGGGATACCGAAGAAAATCAAAAGGATTTGTATTGGCAGATGCTGCCTCTACCGTAGCTGATTTGGGTGATGAACCCTTTCAATTGAAGCGGAAGCACGCTTATTTGACCGTTGTTGTTGATGCGGATAGAAGTAACGGAATTAAAATGTTGGAAGAAAAGGTGAATCCTGATGTCATTTTACTGGATGATGCTTTTCAACATCGGAAGGTGCTTCCACAGCTTTCCATTTTACTTACTGCGTACGATGCATTGTACGTTGACGATTGGTATTTGCCGACTGGCAATCTTAGGGATGCAAAAAACCAATCGAAAAGGGCAGATGTCATTGCGGTCACAAAATGCCCCAACTTGCTTTCAAAAGTGGAAAGGGGTTCCATCCTAAAAAAACTAGGACCAAAACACCATCAAAAGGTGATTTTTGGTACGCTTGGCTATTCTGAATTTTTTACGGACGGCAAAACCAAAATTTCCTTTGACGGGATAGAAAACAAAAAATGCGCCTTGGTCACGGGCATTGCAAATCCTGAACCTCTCGTTAGCCATTTAAAAGGCCTCGGCCTTGTTTTCGAGCACCTTAGATTTGCCGACCATCATTTCTTTTCTGATAAAGAAATCAATGATTTCAAGGCCTATGAGATTATACTGACGACCGAAAAAGATTATGTCAGATTTGGCGATAGGCTGACAAATGCATTCTACCTTGAAATGGGGCATGTTTTTTCGAAAGTGGACACTGAAATATTGAAGAAAGAACTCATTGAGGCAATCAAGCCTCATGACGCACCCTAGATTTAAAGATATTCTCCCCGATTTTTTGATAGAACACCTCTGGTTTAAAGGGTTTGGTCACCACATCATCACAACCGGCCTCATAGAAACTTTCAAGGCTATCATCTAAAGAAATGGCCGTAAGGGCTATGATTGGAATTTCTTTATCAAATTTTCTGATCTGTCTGGTAGCTTCCTCGCCACTGATGCCGGGCATGTGAATATCCATCAGAATGGCATCATAGGTATTGGCCTTGGCCAAATCAATAGCCTCGTTACCGTTGTTGGCAATGTCACTGGTAATTTCTTTTTTGGTAAGCATCTTTTTGGTGATGACCTGATTGATTTTGTTGTCTTCAACGATTAGAATGTGAAGTCCTTTAAAATCGAATTCCTCAGGATTAAGCTCAAAGGGTATATCAGCAATGACCTTGTCCTCCGTCTTTAGATCGAGTTCAAAATAAAACGAACTGCCCTTGCCCAATCGACTGTGCAGTTTGATTTCGCTATTGAACAGTCCCAAAAGACTCTTGACAATCGTTAAGCCCAATCCGGTACCGCCATACTCCCTGTTAATTTGTATGGATCCCTGTTCGAAACTCTCAAAAATGTTGTTCTGCTGCTCTTCAGAGATGCCGATACCATCATCTTTCACCTCAAAATATAGCTTTAGGTCATCTTCATCGCGTTCTACCAGTTTTGCGATGACCTCTACTGTACCATTCTTCGTGAACTTCAGCGCATTGCCCACCAAGTTCATAAATATTTGTGACAGCTTCACGGGGTCGCCCAATAGGGTATCAGGTATTTTTTTGTCGTAATTCAGAACGATCTTCGTCTTGTTCTCTTTGGCATTTTGCTGCAATGAATCGATTACATCGGTAAGTACTTTTTTAAGCTTGAACTCTGTGCTCATTATTTCGACCTTGTCCGCATCAATCTTATTGATTTGAAGGATGTCGTTGATGAAGTTCAATAAATAATCGCCCGAAAATTTGAGTGACTTGAGGTGGTCTTTTTGATGGTCGCTGGGATTTTCTTCCAACAACAAGTGGGTCAGGCCGGTCACAGCATACAATGGTGTACGTAGCTCGTGGGTAACGGTAGAGAGAAAATTGGTCTTTGCCTTCATGGCGGTGACGGCTGAATCTCTTGCCAACTCAAGCTCTTTATTTTTTGTCTGCAGTAGATCGTTTGTTTTGAGCTTGATTTGATTGTTCCTGTAAAGTGAAACTGCAAGCAATGAAATGATGATGAGAAAGGCAGAGGTCAATATTGAGGTGATTTCAGAACGATTGGCCGATTGGCTCAGTTCTTCTTTTTCTTCCTCTAATTTTTCAATTTCACCGCTCATATTCTCAAAACGGATTTTATCTGCCGTCTTCGCCTCTATTTTTGTTTTTTCAATGTTGAACAGTGAATCCCTTAAAGTGAGCAGGCTTTTGTTATGGCCCAGCGATTGGTCAAAGGCACCTAATTCTTCATAATACTTTGATAAAACTTCGTTTGAACGAAGTATTTCCCTGAAAAACCCATTTTTGGCGGCCAGTTCCAATGCGGCTTTGGCATGTTTGATGGAATTTTCAAGGTTGGAAAGTTTATAGTTCATTTCAGCCAGTACCAAGTTGGCTTGGGTAGCGAGGAAGGCTCTTTCTTTATCATCTGCATTGACCAGAAGCGCATTGAGGTTTTTCTCGGCATCCTCATACTTTTCAATGTTCACATAAATTTTTGCCTCGATCAAAAGAATGTTGTTGTTCAAATTCCGGTCATTGCTCAAGACTTTGGCCTCTTCGAGCATCCGCAATGCCTGATAGTTGTTCTCATCGCGATAGAGCAACACTGATTCAATATATTTTTTTACGGCTTCCCCATGCGGATACGCAATATCGTTCAAAAGAATGTCGGCACGATCTTTATAGAACAGGGCGGTTTCCCTATCGTCCAATTCCAAGTGAAGCAACGCAAACCTTAAATGGCAGTCTAACAAGGCTTTTAGGTCTTCATTTTCCTCAGCAAGGGCTTTTGCCCTGTTCAACGATTCTAAGGCCTTGTCTATTTTATTTTGGTGCTGGTAGGTAAGCACCCTATCAAAGATTTGGTCAATTTCAGAGGTGGGCCGTAGTTTCGATTGGGCAAAACTTGGGGATAGCAGTACTGAAAAAAACAGTAACACTATGAAAACCAAGGTTTTATTAAAAAAAGTCGCAGTCAGATGTATTTTTTTTCTATAAGCAAAGCTATCAAATCAATTAACCTTGAGCAATAACCGGTCTCATTGTCATACCAACCAATGGTTTTGACCATTTTTCCTATTACAGAAGTCATCTCTGAATCAAACGTACAAGAGTAAGAACTATTGTTTATATCGATGGACACTATGGGCGCATCAGTATACTGCAAAATACCCTTCAAACCGTTCTCTGCCTGTTCTTTGAAAGCATGGTTTATTTCAGTTATCGAGGTATTCTTTTTTACGTTGAACGTAATATCGGTCAATGACCCATTGGGCACGGGCACCCTGATGCCACAACCGCCTATTACGGTTGAAAGATTGGGAAAAATTTTGGTCAGTGCTTTTGCGGCCCCTGTGGTAGTCGGAATTATGGATTGTGAAGCAGCCCTCGCCCTTCGTAAATCATGGTGCGGTCGGTCATGCAGGCTTTGGTCTGACGTGTAAGAATGTATCGTCGTAATGTACGCTTGTTCGATACCGCATAATTCTTGGATCACCTTTATCATCGGTGCAGCACTGTTGGTTGTGCACGAGGCGTTCGATATAATCAAATCTTCTTCTTCAATCAAATGCTCATTGACCCCCAAGACCACCATTTTGATGGTCTCATCAACGGGTGGAACACTCAGGATCACCTTTTTGGCCCCATTTTCAACATGGTGATTTAATTCGGTCCTGGTTTTGAATT
The DNA here is from genome assembly GCF_039592695.1 of Allomuricauda sp. d1. Lineage (NCBI taxonomy): Bacteria > Pseudomonadati > Bacteroidota > Flavobacteriia > Flavobacteriales > Flavobacteriaceae > Allomuricauda > Allomuricauda sp. d1. The sequence continues at coordinate 966,095 of NZ_JBBUTK010000002.1, forward strand.
TTCCCGATGCTTCAACAACCAGGTCAACTTCCGCTTTTTTCCAAATGATTTCTTTGGGATGTGTATGATCGGTGACCTCGATTTTCTTCCCATCCACTAAAAGGTGATTGTTTTCTGAAGTGACGGAAGCCTTGAAAATACCGTGTATGCTATCGTATTTCAGCAAATGCGCCAATGTAGTCAAATGACCGATGTCATTGACAGCGACCACCTCGATATGGGGATGCCCATACAGCAATCGAAAAAGCGTTCTGCCGATACGACCGAAACCATTGATGCCGATTCGGAGCTTTTTCATGAGTAATAGGAGTTTTGGGAAAAATTAAATACTAACGCTAATGAATGTGTTTGTGGGCCTTGTAGGATGAGCGTACCAGTGCCCCACTTTCAATATGCCTGAAGCCCATATCCAACCCGATGGCTTCGTATTTTTTGAACTGCTCGGGAAGAATGAATTCTTTGACGGGCAGGTGTTTTTTTGAGGGTTGCAGATACTGCCCAATGGTGACCACATCGACATCAACGTTGCGCAGATCACGCAGGGTTTCGATAACCTCGTCCTCAGTTTCGCCCAAGCCCAGCATAATGCCTGATTTGGTGCGGTTGGCACCGTTTCTTTTCAAATAGTCCAAAGCGGCAAGGCTTCGGTCATATTTAGCCTGAATGCGCACTTCACGTGTCAACCTTCTGACTGTTTCCATATTGTGTGAAATCACTTCTGGGGCGACAGCCAAAATTCTGTCCAAATGTGATTCGATTCCCTGAAAATCAGGAATCAAGGTTTCAAGTGTGGTTTCGGGGTTCATGCGTCTGATGGCCTTAACCGTTTCTGCCCAAATTATGGAGCCCATATCTTTCAAATCATCGCGGTCAACAGAAGTGACCACCGCATGTTTGATGCCCATGATTTTGATGGAGCGGGCCACTTTTTCAGGTTCTGCCCAATCGACACTCTCTGGGCGACCGGTCTTCACCCCACAAAAACCACATGAGCGTGTACAGATATTGCCCAAAATCATGAACGTGGCCGTACCCTCGCCCCAGCATTCACCCATATTGGGGCAGCTGCCCGAAGTGCAGATGGTGTGCAGGTCATACTTATCGACCAAACCTCTTAACTGGGTATACTTTTTTCCGGTGGGGAGCTTGACCCTCAACCACTTGGGTTTCCCTTTCGGGGGCATCACATGTTCGGCAGTCTCAGTGCTCATAGTTTTCATTTGAACCAACTACAAATATACGGATTGCAGTTTGAAAGCAGTATTTAGGATTTCTTGTTCTTGATAATCTCTGCAAGCAATTTTTTTGCCCTCAATAGTTTGACTTTGATGTTGTTAACGGGTTCATCGAGTACAGTTGCGATTTCTGCATAAGTGAGTTCGTTAAAGTATCTCAGGTTGATGACCTTTTGGTAGTGGGGCTTCAATTTTTTGATATGTTGCAGCAGATTGGCCAGGTTTTGCTCGATGATGAGCTGGTCTTCTACAGACGGACTTTCATCAAGTACTTTTTTGACGGCATCCCCATGGGAATCCATCTCATCTAAAATATTCTTTTTTCGCTTCCTGATGAGGTCTACGTGCAAATTCTTCGAAATGGTGATGAGCCATGTTTTGAATCCATAGGTATCGTCGTAAGTATCAATTTTATCGAATGCCCGTGAAAAGGTTCTTATGGTGATGTCTTCGGCATCGTTTTCGTTTTTGGTACGCAATAGCTGAAAACCATAGACATCGCCCCAGAATGTGTCCAAAAGTGTACTGAAGGCAATTTGATTGCCCGCTTTGGCCTTTTCGATGGTTTCCTTTAAGATAGCTTCGGATTTATCCAAGAAAGTGTTTTTGCAGCCTCTGATGGAACGGCATCAACCTGCGCTTACGGTATCTTTTTTGCATTCTTGTTCATCGGGCAATTTGCCGCAGTAGCTACATGCTTCGCCATCTTTGTTGAGAAACGGGCTTTGACTGGCGCAGGTACCTGCGAATTCACCGTCTTTTTTTGCCCAGATTTTGATGGCTATTCCTGCGAATGCGAACGCTAAAAGTGCTATGGTGAGTAATATAAGTTCCATCTGCTTTTGTTGCAAAGGTAAAAAACCCCTGGCGAAGCAGGGGTCTGTTTACAGTTATTTTGGCAGAATATCAGTAATTGATATTGGCGACAATGTTTTCTACCGAAGGAGCATCATTGCCACCTTCTGGCTCAATGGTGATATAGCCCACGGCATTCTGGTCAGAGTAGGGCAGCGCCAACAAATTTTCTTTGTCTTCAAACTGCTTTATGATGCCAAGGTTCACAAGCTCGCCGTTCACCTCTGCCCACATTTGGTAGCATTGATCTTCAGGAAGCTGTGGCAAATTGCTGACATTGATATACGATAGCTTTTTTACTGGATTTACGTAGGCCACTGCCTTCAGGTCTTTTGCCTTGCGATTTCCGTTGACATTGTATTTCTTGGTGTTCGGGTTGTTCAGCACGATGTATTGGTTTCTCAAGTCTTCGAGCTGCACTTTCATGTCTTCTTCGAGATTCTTTATTTTATTGTTGACCAAGGTGTTCTTCTGCTGCAGTTCTTGGTTCTGGTTCCAGAAAAAATAGGAAGACCCTGCAAAGACCATGGCCACGATACTGGCGGCGACAGCCCAACGATAGAATTTTCTACGGCCGGCCCTTTCATTGCGAATTCTGTTCAGAATACGTTCTTTGAGCCCCTCGGGTGTCTTTCTCGCGTGCATCTTGGCAAATACCTCAAGATTTTCTTGAAGTTCATCATAAGCCTTGCGTACTTCTGGATACATGGCGATGTAGCGCTCTACCCTGAGTGCTTCTTCGGTTGAGGTCTCACCCAATAGGTATTTTTCCAACAGGTCAGATGCTAAAAAAGAATGTATTTTTTCTTTCATGATATCATACTTAAAATAAGAAGAACCAATGTTGGGGCATCATAAATCTTTCGCAATTCCCTGAGACCGATTTTCAACCTTGATTTGATGGTTCCAAGGGGAATATCCAGCTCATCGCTGGCCTCTTGCTGTGTCATTCCCTGAAAAAATAAGGCATCAAGCACAATTTGGTACTTTGGCTCTATCTTTTCCAGGTTCTCCTGAATGTCTAAAAACTCTGGTCGGGTGGTACTCACACCCAGATTATATACGTCTGAAACATCAATTTGGATTTCTTTATCCGATTTTGTGTTCGCACTCCGCAACTTGTCAATGGCCGTATTACGGGTAATCCGAAAGAGCCATGTGAACAACTTTGCCTTTGACGAATCGTAAGCATCGGCATTTTTCCAGATTTTGATAAAGCTCTCCTGTAATACATCTTGTGCCAATGCATCATCTCTTACCACCTTGTGGGCAACGCCATATAAGGTGTCGCCATAGTTGTCATAGAGCAGTGAAATCGCTTTTTCGTTGCGTTCTGCGAGTAATTCGACGATGTGTTTTTCAAGTAGTGTGCTCATTCAAGAAAAAAATACCCGCTAAAAAATCCAAAAGTATTCTTTGGGCGTATATAAGGTAACGCTAAAATATAAAATTGATTATATGATTGGCGTTGTGAATACGAAAGCATAAAAATTTACTTCGTATATAAATTTTTGGTTAGTTTGGTTTGGTATAACCCCTGTAATCTCTCAGATACAGGGGTTATTTTATGATGTTCACTTCTGGTTTGAGCTCAACGCCAAATTCTTTTTTGACTGTTTTTTGAATGTCACGGGCCAAGCTTAAAAGTTCTTTACCAGTGGCATTGCCATAATTTACCAATACCAATGCCTGCCTGTCATGTACCCCGGCATCACCTATCCTTTTTCCTTTGAACCCGCATTGCTCTATCAACCATCCCGCAGGAATTTTTATGGTATCATCACTGGTCTCGTAGAAAGGCATATCAGGATGCGCTTTTTGCAGTTTTTCAAATTTGTTTCTTCCCACCACTGGGTTTTTAAAAAAACTGCCACTGTTGCCTATCTCTTTAGGGTCGGGCAACTTGCTCTGGCGGATGGCGATGACCGCATTTGAAATGTCTTTTATCGTGGGGTGTACAATATTCTGCCGGTGCAGTTCTTGTTCAATGGCACCGTAGGATGTGTTCAATTGGTGATCTTGCTTGGTCAGTTTTAGCTTTACGGATGTAATGATGTAATTGCCCTTTTCCTCATTTTTGAAAATGGATTCTCGATAACCAAACTGACAGGCATCTTTATCGAACTCCAATAACTCACCGCTCTTAACGTTCATGGCCTCACAGCTCACAAAGACATCTTTGAGCTCAACGCCATAGGCACCAATGTTCTGTATGGGAGCCGTACCTACGTTACCGGGAATCAGCGACAGGTTTTCAAGGCCTCCGTATCCCCTTTCCAAAGCCCACAATACAAGCCCATGCCAATTTTCACCGGCCATTGCCTTGATAATGACCTCATTTTCTGTCTCTTCAACAACAGAAACTCCCTTGAGATTAATGAAGACCACCAGCGCCTCAATGTCTTTGGCAAGCAGCATATTGCTGCCACCGCTCAAGATAAAATGTTCTGGATAGGCGGTGAGCTCCAACACTTTTTGAAGTTGTAAAAGGCTGGTTATCTCAACAAAAAAGCGCGCTTTGACATCAATGCCAAAGGTATTGTATGTTTTAAGGGATATGTTTTCTACAATATTCAACGGCCGAGATATTGGTCAAGAGCTTTCGAAAGAATGGTCACGGCCCATTTTAATTGCTCTTTTTCAAGTACGTAGGCAATCCTGATTTGATTGAGCCCAAGACCTTCGGTGGCATAAAACCCGGCTGCAGGGGCCACCATAACGGTCTCGCCATCAATTTCAAAATGTTCAAGCAACCACTGGGCAAAATCATCTGAGTTGTTGATGGGCAGCTCGGCAATACAATAAAAGGCCCCTTGGGGAACAGCTACTTTGACACCTTCTATTTTCTTCAGTTCTTCAACCAATAGGTTTCTGCGTCCGACATATTCTTCAATGACCTCGTCAAAATAACTTTTCGGGGTCTCTAAAGCGGCCTCGCTGGCAATTTGTGCAAACGTTGGGGGCGAGAGCCTTGCTTGTGCAAATTTTAAGGCGGTCTGTACCACAGATTTATTTTTTGACACCAAACAGCCAATTCTCGCTCCGCACATACTGTATCGCTTAGAAACCGAATCTACCATGACGGCATTCTCTTCCAAATCCTTTATTTGAAGGATGGAAAAATGTTCTCGGTTATCGTAGGCAAATTCGCGGTATACTTCGTCAGCGACCAGAAAGAGGTCATATTTTTTTACCAAAGTGGCCAATTGCCCAATTTCTTCCTTGCTGTACAAATATCCTGTGGGATTTCCGGGATTGCAGATTAAGATGGCCTTGGTATTTTTGGTGATCAGCTTTTCAAATTCAGAGATGGGTGGCAGCGCAAAGTTTTCATCAATGCTCGAAACTATGGGTACCACCTTTACGCCCAAAGCCGTTGCAAAACCATTGTAGTTGGCATAAAAGGGCTCGGGAATGATGATTTCATCCTCATCATCCATAATACTGCCCATTACAAAAGAGAGCGCTTCTGAGCCTCCTGTGGTCACAATGATGTCTTCAGCGGTGACCCCAATGTCATTTTTGGCGTAATAAGACGCTATTTTTTTGCGGTACTGCTCTGAACCTTCGGTCATGCTGTAGGCCAGTACTTCAAGGTTGTGGTTTCTGACCGCATCCATCGCAATTTTGGGTGTTTTTATATCAGGTTGCCCAATATTCAAGTGAATGACATGAACGCCCCTTTTTTTGGCAGCCTCTGCATAAGGCACCAATTTTCGAATGGGTGAAGCGGGCATTTTATTCCCTTTGGTAGAAATGATGGGCATGTCACAAATTTTACGCAAAAATGGCAAAAGCTATCCGTTTGGGCAAAAGTAAAAAGCAAGTTCAAGCTAAAGTGTCAAGTTCAAATTCAAAAGCCAAACTCAAACTGAACAACAATTCGTGGCAATTAGCGAAATTCGTGTCTTTTGAAGTACGAGGTTAGAAGTACGAAATACGAATGTAAAAGAATACATGTTGTTGGGCTATGACATACAATCCTCTGTGAAACTCTACGGTTCTCTGCACTGCGCTGCGAAACAACGTATTGAGTTCAAGTTTTAAACCCAAATAACAAATTCCAAAAGAAGTATTTTCCTCAACCCTTAAACTTTAAAGCCTTGGCCTGACAACCCCTTCCCGATGTAGAATGACCGATATTATGTTAAATTAAGGTTAGCTGACAAATTATTTGCTAACTTTAAGAAAGTGTAACCTATTAGTATCGAGCGCAATGGGTCGTATCATCCGAACCATACTACTTTGTTGTTTTTTGTGCCCCCCAATGGGTATGGCACAAGGGTTTGGGCTTCCCGACGGACAAAAACACCAGAAAATCAAATTTGAATTGATCAACAATCTGATAGTTGTGCCTTTGCAAATCAACGGTGCTGAACTGTCATTTGTGCTTGATTCTGGGGTCAGCAAACCTATTCTGTTCAACATCACAGAGCAAGACTCCATCCAGATTAACAATGTATCTGAAATAACCATCAATGGTTTGGGGGATGGCGACCCGATCAAGGCGCTTAGGTCTGTACATAACACTTTTAAGCTTGGTAATGCGGCAAGCTTTGACCAAGAATTGTATGTGGTTTTGGACAAGGATATCAATTTTTCTCCTTTTCTGGGGGTGACCGTCCACGGCATCATTGGCTATGATCTGTTCCGTGATTTTGTGGTTGAATTGAATTACGGTTCACGATGGATCAAACTGCATGCCCCTGAGTTATATGCCAAAAAACACAAGAAAAAAGCGGTGACACTGCCCTTGAGCATTGTGAACAGAAAAGCTTATGTAGACGGTTCCATCATTGTAAAAAAATCAGAGGACATACCTGTAAAACTGCTTGTTGATACAGGAAGCAGTGATGCCCTTTGGTTGTTCAAGGATGCCGATAAGGGATTGGAGGTGCCAACAAAGCACTATGAAGATTTTTTGGGCAGGGGGTTGAACGGTGACATATTTGGTAAGCGCACCAAGGTAAGCGGCATTAAAATAGGTGATTTTGAATTTAAAAATGCAAAAGCTGCTTTTCCCTATCGGGAATTTTTTGGAGGCATTACAAATTTGGGCGATCGTAACGGTAGTGTTGGTGGAGAGATTTTAAAGCGCTTCAACATTGTCTTTGATTATCAGAATGAGCAGGTGACCCTGCGTAGAAATGTCCATTTTTCATCACCTTTTCAGTACAATATGGCCGGTATCGATTTGCAGCACAATGGCATGCGTTATATCGCCGAGCGAATTGCTGATTCAAATGGGGTGGTCAGAAATCCTGATAAAGAATCTACGTTCGGTAATGTGCAGATTCTATTACAGAACCGAACCCGATTGAACCTCGTGCCAGAAATCATCGTGTCTGGTATCAGGGCCGGTAGCCCTGCGGCAGAGGCCGGGCTCAAAGAGGGTGATGTAATCTTGGCCGTGAATGGCAAACGTGTGCACAACTACAAGCTACAGGAAATTTTAAAGATGCTGAATGAAAAAGAAGGTAAGCGAATACGTGTGTTGATAGAGCGGTACGATCGTGATATGACCTTCAGTTTTGTGTTGAAGAACTTATTTGAATAAAAAAAAGCCCTGACGCTAAAAGTCAAGGCTTTTTTATAATGGCCTACAAGGTTACTTGGCACCATCGACCAGTTCACCTTTAATTTTCAAGACCTTGGTCGGTGTCTCAGCATTCGAGAGCACTGTAATCGCCTTTCTAAAAGGCCCGGCAGGTCTTTTGGTATCATACTTTACCTCAATCGACCCAGTAGTACCAGGGGCAATGGGCCCATCTGGTTTTTTGGGTATCGTGCAGCCACAGCTTGACTTTACATCGCTGATGACCAATGGGGCATCACCGGTATTGGTAAACTCAAAGGTGCGCACACCGTCACCACCACGCTCAACCTGGCCGTAGTCGATTGTTTCGGTCTTAAATTCAATTTTTGCCGTCTGGGCCTGAAGGCCGAAGGCCAACAATCCCATGAATAACAATAGTACAGTCTTTTTCATCATTATAGTTTTGGGTGAACTTCAAAATTAGCCCTTTTCAGACTACCTCCAAAATTCTTTTGTTTTGTAATAACGTTACTTATTTTTGTTTCGTATTTACAGGATGGGTCATTAACCGAAGAATAGCGATAATTTAACACACCATTCCCCGATACTGCTCAATCCGGATTCTAATTGTCAAAAACCGTACCGAAAAATGGATATTCCATCAAAATATGACCCGCAACGGGCCGAATCGCGTTGGTATGATTACTGGATGCAACACGACTTTTTCAGCTCAAAGCCCGATGGTCGTGAGCCGTATACCATTGTCATACCCCCGCCCAACGTCACCGGGGTGTTGCACATGGGCCACATGCTCAACAACACGCTTCAAGATGTATTGATTCGGAAGGCTCGTTTGGAAGGGAAAAATGCCTGTTGGGTACCCGGTATGGACCATGCCTCAATCGCCACTGAGGCGAAGGTGGTGGCCAAATTGAAGGAAGAGGGGATCTCTAAAAGCGATATTTCTCGAGAAGAATTTTTAAGGCATGCCTGGGAGTGGACCGACAAGTATGGTGGTGTGATTCTAGAACAGTTGAAAAAACTGGGCTGTTCTTGCGATTGGAGTCGTACCAAGTTCACTATGGATGACGATATGTCAGCCTCGGTCATCAAGGTTTTTATTGATTTGTTCAATAAGGGATTGATTTACAGAGGACACCGAATGGTCAATTGGGATCCAGAGGCCAAGACCACTCTTTCTGATGAAGAGGTGATTTATGAAGAGCGACAAGGACTACTTTATTACCTTGAATATGAAGTTGTTGAGGAAGATGGAAAAACTCCCCCTTTGGGGGGCGGGGGGCTTGTAATTGCTACGACAAGGCCCGAAACCATTTTGGGCGATACGGCCATTTGCATCAATCCGAACGATGAACGATACCAGCATCTGAGAGGTAAGAAAGCCATCGTACCGATCAATAATCGTGTGATTCCCATCATCGAGGATGACTATGTGGATGTGGAATTTGGCACCGGATGCCTGAAAGTGACCCCGGCCCATGATGAGAACGACAAGACGTTAGGGGAAAAACACAATCTGGAAATCATCGATATTTTCAATGAAGACGCTACCCTGAATTCTTACGGAATGCACTACGAAGGCAAAGATCGTTTTGTCGTCCGAAAAGAAATCATCAAAGAGCTGGAAGCAAAAGGACATCTTGTAAAGACGGAACAGTACGCGAATAAGGTTGGCACCTCTGAACGCACAAAAGCGGTCATCGAACCACGGCTCTCAGACCAATGGTTTTTGAAAATGGAAGGTTTGGCCAAACCCGCCTTGGAAGCTGTGATGAAATCGGGTGAGGTAAAATTGTATCCCAAGAAATTTGAAAACACCTATCGCCATTGGATGGAGAACATCCGTGACTGGAATATCTCACGCCAATTGTGGTGGGGGCAGCAGATACCTGCCTACTATTACGGTGACGGCCAAGACGATTTTGTAGTCGCTGAGAATATCGAAGAAGCGCTAAAGCTTGCACAGAAAAAAACTCAAAACCCAGAGCTCACAACTCAGAACTTAAAGCAAGACCCCGATGTGCTCGATACTTGGTTTTCGTCATGGCTATGGCCCATTAGTGTTTTTGGTGGCATTTTAGAGCCTGACAATCCCGAGGTGAAGTATTATTATCCGACAAACGATTTGGTGACAGGCCCTGATATTTTGTTCTTCTGGGTGGCCCGTATGATTGTCGCGGGCTATGAATTTCGTGGTGAACGTCCGTTTGAGAATGTGTACCTCACAGGATTGGTGCGTGACAAGCAGCGACGAAAAATGTCAAAATCGTTGGGCAATTCCCCTGATGCACTAAAATTGATTGAGGAGTTTGGGGCCGATGGCGTGCGTGTGGGATTGTTGTTGAGTTCTGCTGCGGGGAACGATTTGTTGTTTGATGAGGCATTGTGCCAACAGGGGAAAAACTTCGCCAATAAAATCTGGAATGCCTTTCGATTGGTCAAAAGTTGGCAAGTTGCCGACATTGCACAGTCTGAAGCTTCAAAAATCGGGTTGGACTGGTATTCGACCCGCTTCAATCAAGTGTTGACCGAAATCGAGGACCATTTCTCCAAATACCGTATTTCAGACGCCCTGATGACCATTTATAAATTGGTTTGGGATGATTTCTGCTCGTGGTTGCTCGAAATCATAAAACCAGCCTATCAACAGCCCATTGACAGAAAAACATGGAATGCGGTCATTCAACTGTTTGAAAAAAACCTAAAGTTATTGCATCCTTTTATGCCGTTTTTGACCGAAGAAGTATGGCAGCATATCGCAGAGCGAAAACCTGAAAACGCTTTGTGTGTCGCCGATTGGCCTAAAGGTGAAGAATTTGATGCAAATTTGGTTTCGACCTTTGATTTTGCCGCTGAGGTGATTTCGGGTATCAGAACCATTCGAAAAGAAAAGAACATTCCCCATAAAGATGTACTGGAGTTAAAAAAACTGGATGTCGAAGATTTGGGTTCAACAATGGATGCCATCATCACAAAGCTGGGGAATATCTCAGCAATAGCCACTGTTGACAAGGCTGTTGATGGCGCATTGAGCTTTCGGGTCAAGAGCAACGAGTATTTCATACCCATTTCAGGGGCGATTGATGTCGAGGCCGAAATTCAAAAAATCAACGAAGAACTCAAGTATACCCGTGGCTTTCTACAATCGGTGCAGAAAAAGCTCTCCAATGAGCGTTTTGTGAACAACGCTCCCGAAAAAGTGGTGGAACTCGAGCGCAAAAAGGCCGCCGATGCCGAAGCCAAGATAGAGACCTTGGAGAAGAGTTTGGCTTCGTTTGAGTGAGTATTTCCCCTCCTCGGAGGGGTGAATTGTCCGCATTAAAGCGGACAAGAAGGGGTGGGTAGTTTTCATTTCTTCTTTCACTAACCCATGTTAGTGGCACCCTCTTCAAAGGGGAAATTAGAGAAGTTTGGCGAGTTTGTCACAAAGTATTTATACACATTGACAGCGCCGTTATTTCAATCCCGATAAAATCATTAAGTTTATAAAAATCGGCAAACCCATCTGAAGAAAATGAAAAAAGTAAGCCGGAGAAATTTTCTCAAGAAAACTTCCTTAGCCTCTGCAGCCATTGGTGCCGCCTCTTTGCTTCCTGAATATGTACGCGGACAAACTGAACGTCCCATCACTTCGACCTACATGGGCGATTTTGCCGCACCAAAGCTTTCAACGGTCCGTGCAGCGTTCATTGGCGTAGGGGCCCGCGGTGGCGATCATTTAAAATTTTTTGCTTCCCTGCCTGGTACCGAAGTGGTAGCCATAAGCGATTTGTATGAAAATCTTGTAAAAGAAAAAGAAGGTTGGGTCAGGGAGGTTTCTGAGAAAGGAAGGCACAAGAACATCAAGTTGTATTGGGGCGATGAAGAAAAATGGAGGGCGATGTTAAAAGAAGTGCGTCCTGATGTGGTCTTTATCGCTACCAATTGGAACAATCATGCGCCAATGGCCGTCGAGAGCATGAAACAGGGAGCACATGCTTTGGTTGAGGTGCCCATTGCGGTCACGCTTCAGGAAATGTGGGATATTGTAGATACTTCTGAAAAGACACAGAAGCACTGTATGATGTTAGAGAACGTCAATTACAGTCGCGATGAACTGCTATTTCTCAATATGTGCCGTCAAGGGGTCATCGGCGAGTTGCTGCATGGCGAAGCGGCCTATATTCATGAACTGCGATGGCAGATGGATGAGATCGATCGGGGTACTGGCTCATGGCGCACCGGCCATTATGCAGAGCGCAACGGAAATTTGTACCCGACACACGGCTTGGGGCCAGTGGCTCAATATATGAATTTGGGCCGTGGTGAAGACACTTTTGGCAGTTTGGTCTCCTTTTCAACCCCGGCCATGGGAAGACAGGCCTACGCGAAAAAAAATTATCCAGAAAATCATAAATGGAACCAATTGGATTTCAAGGGCGGTGACCTGAACACTTCCATCATCAAAACGCATTTGGGCCGAACTATCTTGGTGCAGTGGGATGAAACCAGTCCACGGCCCTATTCGCGTTTGAACTTGATTCAGGGTACTAAAGGAACGTTGGCCGGTTTTCCGACACGGGTGGCGTTGGAAGGCGGCGTAGAGGGATTGACCGAAGATCACCATTCTTGGGTACAGGGCGAACAGTTGCAAGTAGTTTACGAAAAATATGACCATCCGTTGTACAAACGTCTGAACCAAACCGCAAAGGGCAGTGGGCATGGCGGCATGGATGGTATTATGGTCTACCGCATCGTAGAATGTCTTCAGAACGGACTACCTTTGGACCAAAACGTGTATGAAGGTTGCCTTTGGAGTGCCGTCGCCCCCTTGAGTGAACGCTCGGTGGCCAGTGGGGGTTATCCACAGCCATTTCCCGATTTCACACGTGGCAATTGGAAGAATACCCAACCTTTAAAAATTATTTCTTAATGCCCCCTATTTCAATCAAAGTCCCTGCGAGGATTTGCTTTTATGGAGACCATCAAGATTATTTAGGGCTTCCGGTTATTGCCGGAAGTATTGACCAATATATAAATCTAAGGGCAGAGCCCATTTCAGCAAGTGAGTTTCGATTAGATCTAAAAGACATTGATGCGCATAGAACGATTCCACTGACCATCGACGCGCATGACATCTCACAAAGTGACTATTTATTGGCAGCACTTGCTGTTCTGATCCAAAAAGGATTTCGCTTTGCACGGGGATACCGACTCAATATCTCGGGTGATATTCCGGTGAATGCAGGTCTTTCAAGCTCCTCGGCTTTGACCATAGCATGGATTCGATTTTTAGTAGAGGCCCAAAGTTCAGAAATAACGGCAACCGATATCGAAATTGGACAATGGGCCTACGAGACTGAAGTTACTTTTTTTAAAAGCCCGGGCGGACTTATGGATCAATACACAATCGCCCAACAAGGATTGCTTTATATTGATACCCAAATGGGCAAAACCGAACCTTTGACCGGCCACCTTGGAAAATTGGTCGTTGCTGAATCTGGCATAGCGAAAGAAACTTTGGATGTTCTCAAAAACGCCAGGCTTTTTCAAGAAAATGCCGCCGCTGAGGTAAAGGCAGCACATCCAGATTTTGAAATGCAAAAATCAACCTTGGCAGACTACCGACGTTATTTGGATCTGGTTTCACAAGAATATCGTGACCATTGGTATGCCGCTATCCATAATTATGAGAATACGAAGCAGGCAAGAAGGCTTTTATCATCCCCAGAAAGTAACCTAAAGGAGTTGGGGCAGTTGATGAACGAGCACCAAGTTATTCTAGAAGAGTGCATTCAGAACACACCACCAGAAATGGCCAAAATGATGAATGCCGCACGCAATGCCGGCGCTTTGGGCGCCAAGACCATCGGCTCAGGGGGCGGCGGTTGTATGGTCGCCATGGTAAATGACGATTCAAAAAGTACGGTCATAGATGCCTTTCTAGAGAATGGCGCCAAGGCCGCTTATGAAGTAGAACTGGTTTATCCTTAGCGAATGAAAAACAATAGTTTGGTGATTATGGCTGGTGGAGCTTCTTCGAGAATGAAACAAAGCCTTGAAAACGCTGATTTGGACGAGGTCATTAAAGAGATTGCCTACACACAGCACAAAAGCTTGATTCCGTTGGGTGAGGCAAAAAAACCGTTACTGCACTACCTCATAAAAAACGCGAAAGACGCTGGGTACAATGATTGTTACATCATCACCAACACGGAAAACCAAGCTTTTAAAGATTTGGTCGGCGATAGCGATAGCGAGTATGAAGGCGTCAAGGTACATTTTGCGGTACAGCACGTGCCCAAAGGGCGCGAGAAACCCATGGGAACGGCCGATGCATTGCTGCAGTGCATGCAGCAACATCCTACATTGAAAAAAGAACGTTTTACCGTCTGTAACGGCGATAATCTTTATTCTGCTGGGGCCTTGGCAGATTTGCGAAAAGCGCGTGAGATTCCCCATGCGATCATCAGTTACAGTGGCTCGGGCCTCGGTTTTTCCAATGAGCGCCTGGCCGCTTTTGCCGTCATGGATATTTCTTCGGAGGGGTGTCTCAAAACGATTATCGAAAAACCAGGCTTGGAACAGATGGAGGCCTATCGCGATGCTTCGGGCGAACTACGAATCAGTATGAACATCTTTAATTTTACGGGGGCTTTGGTATTATCCTATCTTGAGAATTGCCCCATCAATCCGAAAAGGGATGAAAAAGAGTTGCCTGAAGCGGTACGAAATATCGTAGAGGATGACCCCAAAAGCACGATTTGCCTTCCACGGTCCGAGCGCATACCCGATCTGACGAACGCCGACGACATAAAAAACTTCAATTTGTATCTTTAAGGCCGTGGAGACTTATGCCAACGCCTTGTTGTACGCCATTCCCTTTTTTGTGGGATTGGTCTTGATTGAAATTCTGTACGGACATTTTGTAAAAGACCAAAAGCACAATGTGATGGATACCGTGAGCAGCCTGAGTTCAGGCCTCACCAACATCATCAAAGATTCGCTGGGTCTGGTCTTGGTACTTGTCAGCTATCCCTTTTTGGTAGAAAACCTGGCCCTTTTTGAAATAAAGGCAACATGGTTGGTATGGGTCATCGCTTTTATTGCAATCGATTTTGCCGGCTATTGGAACCATCGCCTGAGCCACCATGTCAATATTTTTTGGAACCAACACGTCATTCACCACAGTAGCGAAGAGTTTAACCTGGCCTGTGCATTGCGGCAGTCCATCTCAAATGTGGTGGGTTATTTCGCCTTGATGCTGATTCCAGCGGCAATTTTGGGTGTGCCCAACGAGATAATCGCCATTTTGGCACCTATCCACCTGTTCGCGCAGTTTTGGTACCATACCCAACATATCGGTAAAATGGGCTGGTTAGAATATGTGATTGTCACCCCATCGCAACACCGGGTGCACCATGCCATCAATCCAGAGTATATCGACAAAAATCTGGGGCAGATACTTTGTGTTTGGGATCGAATGTTCGGTACGTTTCAAGAAGAGCTTGACGAGGTACCGCCCCAATATGGAGTTTTGAAACCTGCCGCCACATGGAACCCCATTCTCATCAACTTTCAGCATGTATGGCGATTGATGGTAGATGCCTGGCGCACGAACAATTGGTGGGATAAGCTGCGTATCTGGTTCATGCCCACAGGTTGGCGCCCAAGCGATGTTGCCGAGAAATATCCCATCAAAAAAATTGAGAACGTCTACAACTTTAAAAAATATATGCCTGCTGCTTCAAACGCTTTGAAGGGCTATGCCATTTTTCAGCTGCTCTTCAATACCTTTTTGATGCTCTTCATGTTTTACAACTATTCTGAAATTGGGTTCAATGGTTTGTTATTGTTTGGGGCTTTTGTGTTCATGGGTATTTTTGGATATACCACATTAATGGACAAAAAAAGTTATGCTCTTTGGATTGAAATCCTAAGAGGCATAGCCGGGTTGTCATTGATTTTTGTGACAAAGGATTGGTTTGGGATCAATGCACATTTGTTCTGGGGCAGCTCTCTTGTGGCACTTTATTTTGTAATCACCATTTTCGGTAGTGTATACTTCACCTTTTTTGAAAATCAGAAATCATCGACTACAAATCTAGTCACCTGAGTTTTTGATTTCTTTTTCTACCAAGTCAATGTAATTCTTCATCGCTGTTTTGATATTCACATTTTTGGCCTGTATCAAAGCATTGGCCTTAAAGGCATTAATGAGCGGAGTGCGGCTGTTGGGGTGATCATAATTTTTGTTGGCAATCTTGAAATAGGCATAGAGTTTCAAGAGCAAGTCGGCGGGTAGTGGCTCACTGTAATTGTTTACATAATCTACTGCCTTTTTAAACCTTACTTTTAGTTTTTCATCAGCCATCGGTTTGCTTTAAAGCTGCTATTACGGTTTTGGCGCCTGTAACCTTTTGGTTCATTTTTACGCCAATGGCACAATCCAGCGGAAGAAAAAGATCTACCCGAGAACCGAACTTGATAAAGCCGGCATCGGTACCTTGGGTTACCTGCTCGCCCTCTTCTGCATAATTTACAATCCTACGTGCGACGGCACCAGCTATCTGTCGGTACATGACCTCACCAAATTTCGGGGTGTGGATCACCACGGTGGTCCGTTCATTTTTTGTGCTTGACTTTGGGTGCCATGCCACCAAATACTTTCCTGGGTGGTATTTTGAATAGGTTACCGTACCGCTTACCGCATAGCGGGTGACATGTACATTGAGTGGCGACATGAAAATGGATACCTGCTTTCTTTTATCCTTGAAATATTCTGGTTCTTCCACTTCGTCAATGATGACCACCTTGCCATCTACAGGCGCCAAGACTTCATCAAAATTGGGTGTGACCAACCGTCTTGGGTTTCTGAAAAATTGTAGAATGAGTATAAAAATTATTATTGCGCCAAGTTGTACGCCCCAACGTATCCAATTGTTGTCCAGAAAAAAGTGGGATAACAATACGGTGGCAACCACTAGAAAAAAAGCGGTCAATATAATTTTTTGTCCTTCTTTATGAAACATAAGAGAATAGTATCAATGTTAAATATGCAAACGGTGCGGCAAATATGAGACTATCAAGCCTATCGAGCATACCACCATGGCCCGGTAAAATCGCACCACTATCTTTTACACCTGCAGATCGTTTGAATTTTGACTCCAACAAATCCCCAAGACCACCGGTGACCACAATGACTATGGCAAGCACCATCCACTCTGATATGCTGAGCCTACTTTCATGCTTTGCTAAAAAAAAAGCCGCTACCAATGCAAAAATAAAACCTCCTATAAAACCTTCAAGTGTTTTCTTTGGAGAAACTGAAGGAAAAATTTTTGTTCTGCCCAGGCTTTTGCCCACCAAATAAGCAAATGAGTCGTTGACCCACACCAATATAAAAATGCCCAAAATCAAATGTTGTGCAAATTCATTGTCTTTGTATGGAATCATGGTCAAAAAAATACATCCCCCGCCGATATAAAAAAGGGCAATGATAAATTTTTGGATGTCATTGAACATTCTTTGCTTTTTTGAGAACAGAAAAAAAAGTAAGGCAATATCAACCGTAATGGTCAAAAACATCAATATGGTGATCAGCACATCATCCTGAACCAAATAAATATAGGCCCACCACAGTGCCAGATATGCGATAAAAATATAATATCCCTTGATTTTGGCAAGTCTTTTAAACTCATAGAGACAGGCAAGCCCGAAGACCATAAAAAGAAAGTCAAATGCATCTGAGCTCAAAAAAACGGCTGACAATAGTAAGATGATGTAAATGGCCCCGGTAATGGCCCTACGAAAAAGTTCTCTCATTGAACTTATTTATATCTTTTGATTGTTGCGAAAAATAGGGATTTTTTGCTCAGTGAAAGACTTTTTAGAATTGCATAGTGAGCTTCGAATGAAAAGTTCATGTATCAATAGTCTTCCATCAGCAGCAGATAGACATTTTTAGATGCACTGCCGTAGGATAGAAAATCGTCTTTGTTTTCAGTGGTTGGCTGAAAGTGTTTTAATGTGGTAATGTTGTCGGGAATGTTCTTGCCGTATTTCTCTTTAATGGTCTTTAAGGCCTCACTGATGGATTCTACCAATTGACTGGTCGTGGCAAAAATGATGAGGTTTGACGGTAGCTCGTCAAGTTTTTTTCCTTTGATTTGGTTAGAGCAGACAAGCACCGAACCGTTGTGGGCAATGAGATGTTCACAGGTCGTGAAAAAAATCTCACTTTCATTACGGTTGTCTGTAAACCCAATGTTTTCGGTGACAAAGCGTTCTTTTAGTCTCGGATCCAGTGTGTAGAAAAGGCGTTGTTGCCAATCATTTTCTGAAATGATGCTCTTTAATGCTTCAGAGACTTCGGTGAAATTTTCACAGTAGATGAACTTACCCCCATTTTTTTTAAAGTAGATGGTGAATTTTTCATCCACGGGAATTTTCAGGTCGGGTGCATGCTCTCCACGGGTCTCCAAAGTTTCCTTCGGAACTTTTTTACCGCCCCCGAAAAGTTTGTCAAATACCCCCATTAAGTTTCTGATTTTTCCTCTGCTTCTTTTTCTGCTTCAGTTTGTTTTCCTGTCGGATGTTCACCATTTACAGAGGGCGCCGGAATCTCTTCTTTTTCAAAAGGTCGTTTACCAAATATTTTTTCTAGATCGTCTTTAAAAATCACTTCTTTGTCAAGTAACCTGTCGGCAAGTTCAGTAAGCTTGTCTTTGTTCTTTTCGAGTAATTTGATGGCACGTTGGTACTGCTCTTCAATCATTTTTGAGATTTCCTCATCGATCTTTTGAGCCGTCTCTTCACTGTATGGCTTCGTAAAACCATATTCGTTTTGGCCTGAAGAATCGTAGTAGGTAATATTGCCCAGTTCATCATTCAGTCCATAAATGGTAACCATGGCACGGGCCTGTTTGGTCACTTTTTCCAAATCGCTGAGCGCACCGGTCGAGATTTTATTGAAAATTACCTTTTCGGCAGCCCGCCCACCCATGGTGGCGCACATTTCATCGAGCATTTGTTCTGGCCTGACAATCAATCGTTCTTCTGGAAGGTACCAAGCTGCACCCAGAGACTGGCCGCGTGGCACGATGGTCACTTTGACCAATGGTGCGGCATGTTCGAGCATCCAACTAACGGTGGCATGGCCCGCTTCATGATAGGCAATGGTTTTTTTCTCTTCTGGGGTGATGATCTTATTTTTCTTTTCAAGTCCGCCCACGATACGATCCACGGCATCTAAAAAGTCTTGTTTGGTGACCGCTTTCTTCTCTTTTCTTGCGGCAATCAGTGCAGCTTCGTTACATACGTTGGCAATATCTGCACCTGAAAACCCAGGAGTCTGTTTCGCAAGAAAATCGAGATCAAGTGTTTCAGCGGTCTTGATTGGCCTAAGGTGGACTTCAAAAATTTCTTTTCGTTCACGCAAATCGGGTAGGTCAACGTAAATCTGACGGTCAAAACGACCGGCACGCATCAACGCTTTATCCAGAACATCGGCACGGTTGGTTGCTGCCAATACGATTACATTGGTATTGGTGCCAAAACCATCCATTTCGGTCAATAACTGGTTCAGTGTGTTTTCACGCTCGTCGTTGGATCCTGTGAAATTATTTTTACCACGGGCGCGGCCAATGGCATCAATCTCATCGATAAAAATGATGGCCGGTGACTTGTCTTTAGCCTGTTTGAAGAGGTCGCGTACCCTAGAAGCACCAACGCCCACAAACATTTCCACAAAATCAGAACCTGACAGGGAGAAGAAAGGTACTTTGGCTTCTCCTGCTACGGCTTTGGCCAATAATGTTTTACCGGTTCCCGGAGGGCCGACCAATAAAGCTCCTTTCGGAATCTTTCCGCCCAGCGATGTATATTTATCGGGATTCTTTAAAAACTCCACAATTTCTTGTACCTCTTCCTTGGCACCTTCGAGTCCGGCAACATCCTTGAAAGAAGTTCTGGTATCGGTCTTTTCATCGAAAAGTTTCGCCTTTGACTTGCCGATGTTGAAAATCTGTCCCCCGGCGCCACCTCCGGCACCGCCTGACATCCTCCGCATCAGATAAATCCAAATACCGATTATCAATACAAACGGAATGATGGATACCAAAAGGTCGAGCAGATAATTGTTTTCGGTATCAAACTCTACAATGGTGTCGAGGCTGTTCTCGGTCTTGATTTCATTGATTTCGTTCTGAAATATCTGAAGGTCACCAAAATCAAGCACATACTGCGGTACGACCCCCGTAGAGGGAATCAAAGGTTTTTCGGCAACTGCTTTGTGTACATCTTTTTGAAGTGCTGCATCAGTAAGAAATACCTTGGCCTGGCCACGATTCTTAATGACTACGATTTTTTCAATATCCCCATTTCTAAGAAACTCTTGAAGCTCAGAGGTAGTGGTTGTTTCGGTACTTGAAAAGGCACCACTACCGAGAAATTGAAATCCGATAATAAGCGCAATAATGATACCGTACACCCACCAAGAACTGAAGCGGGGTTTTTTAGGGGTATTCTGATTGTTTTCTTTCGACATTTTTTTATTCGTTATAACTGCTCTCTACCATGGTCACCTTTGCATCGCCCCAGAGGCCTTCAATATCATAGAATTCCCTAATGTGCTTTTGAAAAACATGAACTACCACATTGACATAATCCATCAGTACCCATTCTGCATTGTCAGAACCCTCAACGTGCCAAGGTTTGTCTTTACTTGCTTTGCTGACTGTTTTTTGGATGGAGGACACTATCGCATTCACATGCGTGTTTGAAGTACCATTGCAGATTACGAAATAGTCACATACAGTATTTTCAATTTCCCTGAGGTCGAGTAGGTTGATGTCAAGTCCCTTAACTTCTTCTATTCCATTTATTATCAAGGCAATCAGCTCATCTGCATTCGCTTTCGATTTCTGCATTCAAAAGTTTTAGTTTCTACAAATTTAGGCTTTTTTTGTTTTTTTGGCCTTAGGTTTTAACATAACGTTCAACGCGCATTTTCATTGGAAGAACAATTCAACATAATCAAACTTGATGCCATTGGCTCGACCAATGACTACCTAAAAGATCTGTCAGGTAAAAACTCGCTCGATGACCTTACCGTAGTGGTAACTGGGCATCAATCAACGGGAAGGGGCCTGAGGGGCGCCATTTGGCAATCAGAGAAGGGTAAAAACCTTACTTTCAGTATCTTAAAATACTTTGATGCATTTACAATCGAGCATGCATTCGACTTGAACATGGTCGTGTCATTGGCCCTGCGGGATGTACTGCTGCGACATAATGTGCCAAATGTGTCTGTCAAATGGCCAAACGACATTCTGTCAGGCAATTCTAAAATTTGTGGTATCCTGATTGAAAATGTTTTGACCGTGAAAGCGATCCAACGCTCGATTATCGGTATTGGTCTTAATGTAAACCAGACAAAATTCACGAATCTTGAAAGAGCAGCATCACTTAAGACTGTAAGTGGAAAAACGTTTGATTTGGATGGATTGCTACTGGAAATCCTATTTAAAATCAAAGAAAACTTAGAAAATTATGAGCATGTGCCCCGCAATGAGCTATTCAAGAAGTATGAGGAAGCGCTATTCAGAAAAGAAAAAGTTTCGACTTTCAAGACTGAAAACAACATAAGTTTTAATGGCATTATCAAAGGTGTGACCAAAGAGGGCAGATTGAAGGTTCAAAGAGAAGACGATTCGATGACCGAATTTGGTTTCAAGGAAGTGATCTTGCTCTACTGAGGTATTTTGCCCATATTTTCAGAAAGGGTGCCCATAAAGTTTGTGATGGGCCCTTTGATCATCATGGCCATCATGGCATTGAACTCTCCTTCGAAATTTAAACCAACCTCACTCTCATGTTCATTCAAGGCGTTGATGACCGCCGTCAAGGTGAAGGGCAGCTTTTCACTGGCAGCGCCCAGCACAACGGTTTTGTACGGCTCTTGCTCTTTAAGTCTCAGAACAATCTCTGGCATTCCTTTGAGGGCAAATTTGAATGTTTTCTCATCCAACACCTCAAATTTTTCAATGTTGTCGGGCATCAAAAGTTCATAATTTTCGACCTTGTTCAAAAATTCAAAAACAGTTTTGTCGTTTCTTGCCAGTTTTCTATTGGGTGTTTCTATGTGCATGATAAATTTAGGGTTTCCATTGTGCAGGGTCAGTTCGCCACTGCAGTAGGGTATTGAGTTGTTCTTCTTTTATAAAGTGTTTTTCTGAAGCTAATCCGATCAAATGTTCATAATCTGAGAGCGTATTCAACGTGACATTGGCATCTTCAAAATTTTCTTCTGCTGTGGAAAAACCATACGTGAAAATGGCAATCATACCTTTGATGGTAGCCCCTGCGTTTTCTAGAGCTACGACGGCGTTGAGACTGCTTTTTCCGGTACTGATAAGGTCTTCAATAACGACCACATTCTGCCCAGCCTCTAGATGCCCCTCTATCTGATTTTGCCTGCCATGTGACTTTGGTTCAGGTCGAACATACACAAAGGGCAGCCCCATGGCTTCGGCAACCAAAATACCGATACCGATGGCACCGGTTGCCACACCTGCGATCACATCGGGTTTACCGTAGAGCAAATCAACATGTTTCGCCATTTCATCCCGAACATAATTACGGATTTTGGGGTAGGACAAAATGACTCTGTTATCACAATAAATCGGGGATTTCCATCCAGAGGCCCAAGTGAAGGGATTTTCTGGTCTCAACTTAATTGCATTAATTTGCAACAGAAGTTCTGCCGTTTTTTTGGCACTTTGCTCTTCTAAAACCATTGCGCAAATGTATGAAGTTTTTGTCAATGCATCTCCCCTGATTTTGACTACCCAACGACCTGAAAATGCCAACGGTAACCTCTTCGAAATGGAGGATGAAGCCATATTTGAGGCTATCGAAAAGTTGTCGAAAAAGAAGCTCAAAAAAGCCTATATCTACGACCCCGATGATACCATTCTAAAAAAGTTCAGTGCCAAGATTCCGATTGTGACGGCTGCAGGCGGACTCGTCAAGAACAAAAAGGGAAAAATACTCTTCATCTATCGCAATGATAAATGGGATTTGCCCAAGGGAAAGATTGACAAAGGGGAAACCATTGAGAACTGTGCCCTGCGGGAAGTTGAGGAAGAAACAGGCGTAAAAGGCCTTGTCGTCGATGACTACCTCAAGACTACGTATCATATTTTCAAGAGGAATGGTCAATTTCAGCTGAAACAGGTTTATTGGTTCACAATGCACACCAAGTATGACGGCAAGCTGAAGCCCCAAAAGAATGAGGGTATCACCAAAGTACGGTGGAAAGGCCCCAAGAAAACCAAAAAAGCCCTGAAAAAAGCATACCACAACATCAAATTGCTTTTTGAGGATTAAGACTCAATCTTTCGCAACGATGCCTGCCGCTTCAGTGTCTTTCAAAATTCGATATACGGGATATTGCAAATGCGCCTTTTCATAGTTTTCAGAATTTTTGTAGACCCAATCCAATTGGGCGTACCAACTTTTTGAGAACGGTTCATCCGTCTGTTTCCTGAGCAAAAAACTGTCTCGAAGATTTTTATTTTCTTTCAACAATTTCAGGGCAACATCCTCAAAAATATAGGGAGAAAATCCCTCTTTTTGCTGCAAAATGGAATCGAAGAAATTCCAGTTAAAAAAAGAGTCAACCGCAGCGGGTTCCAAAGTTTCCAAAAGATAACGCAACCCAGCTTGTTCTGCGGGTACCACGAAATCGCCCTCATGAAATGTCACTTCTTTTACTGTGGCATCGACCGAAGTGCCATAATGGGGATAGTGCCCTTCATACGCAGTATTTGTGGTCTGGTAATTTTTGATGCGATACGATTCTACCTGTAGGGTGGTATCAGCTTCCAATCTGTAAAAATCAATCTCGTTCTGTTCTAACCTTTTGATGACTTCATGCCAACCTTTTTTGATAAGGTACGCTGCTGGAACCTTAATGGTATCGGCGGGTACGTAGTGGTTGTAATACGTGACTTCTTTCGTGATGGGCTTTTTTCTGTCATACGTTAGTCGGTTCAGGCCCGTCACCTCACTGAGTACGGTGTCAGCTTCGTAGCCCAAAAATTGAAGTGTAGACGTTCTGGTAGAATCCAATTGCCAATTCAAATGGTATTGGTTGAGTTCTGATAGCTTTTGGTTACTTTCTTTACGTAGTTTTTTGATGTTCTCATGTCCAGCATCTGCAATCTGAACCATTGAGGCCATCAATTCATAGGTGCCTTCTACCCGTTCTTTGTACGGTTTGAGCATGTGGGTCTCGACCATCATCCCCAGCGTATTCCAAAGTGTGGTATAGCCAGTGGAGTACCGTGGCCAATCCATGAACTGCGAAAAACCTGTTTCGGGCGGCCTGTTGAACACATTGACATAAGGTGTCACAGGCCAATCTTTTTCTGAAAGTGATTGTTCAAGGGCAGGTTTCAAATTTAAATCGATGTATTCCCCTAAATCTCCTCCCAATTTATTGTGCTGCGTAAACAAATGGGTCAAGGTATATTGATAGTCGGCACCATTGCTCACATGGTTGTCGATAAAAATATCAGGTTTTACCAAATGGAAAATTTGCGCAAACGATGCCGCATTCTTGGTATCGGCTTTTATAAAATCGCGGTTGAGGTCATAATTCTGTGCGTTGCCCCTGAAACCATAGGACTCGGGCCCGTTTTGATTGGCCCTAGAGGTAGAGTTTCGGTTCAAAGCGCCCCCAATGTTATACACTGGAATGGTCACCAGAACCACATTTTCTGGAGATTTTAAATTGCCAGTGGCCAAATCACGGTACAAGAGCATGGTCGCATCAATGCCATCACTTTCCCCTGGATGGATGCCGTTGTTGATCAAGATGATGGTTTTACCTTGCCTGATTTTTTGAAAGTTAAAGCTGCCTTCGGCATTGAAAGTGACCATGTGGAGTGGCAACCCAATATCGGTCTGCCCGATGGACTGAATATTGATTTCAGGAAATTCTCTCGCCAAAGCAAGGTAAAAATCAATGGTTTCAGTGTAAGTGGCGGTCTGCTTTCCTCCAGATTCTTCAAAAATCGTGGGATATGATGATTTTTTGTCAACCGTTTCGGTCTTACAGGCAAAACACAAAATAATGGCGACTGATGCAGCAATTTTTTTCATCAAAGGTTACGGTTTTTGTTAAGGATGTAAAAAGTATAACCGATACCAAAATTAGCCAATAAAGATTTATGAGGCCTTGCTGATGTAATCTATATCTTGAGCGGTCAATTTAAAGATGGGTTTATTTTTGTAGTCGACAAAGTGCATGGATTTCTTTCTATAGTAGAGCCATCTTTCATGGTCAGCCGGATCTATCGACGATGTGACAATGTTGATTCTGATTGGTTTATTGATTTCCAATTTATGAAACTCCTCCATAAACGTCCAACCATCCATCACGGGCATATTGATGTCCAAAAAAATGATATCGGGTATTTCTTTGCCCTGTTCCAATTGTAGCAAAAGTGCATCCAATGCCTCTTTTCCATTTTCAAAAGAGGCCACATTATCACACTCCACCACATCATACAACACTTTTTTGATGCCGAATACAGTGATTGGATCATCATCTACAATATAAATTGAATCTATTCTAGTTTTCATTGAAATACACTTTAAAAATCGTGCCAATACCAACCTCGCTCTCGGCAGTTATGTTGCCGCCCATGGCCTCCATTTGATTTTTGGTGATGTAGAGGCCCATGCCCCTCGCATCTTTATTGTTGTGAAAGGTTTTGTACATACCGAACAGATTATTGCCATTCTTCTCTAAATCAATGCCCAGGCCATTGTCTTGTACCAATAGAATTGTGTGCGATGCACCTGTTTCTATGCGCAACGTGATTTCGGGCGTTCTATCTGGATGTTGATATTTCACCGCATTTGTCAAAAGATTCAAGAGCACACTTTCTAAATAGGCATGTACAGCAAAGACTTTTGTGCCTTTCGGAACTTTATTTATGATTTTGGCTCGGTTCTCATTCAAAAAAGTGGCCAGATCCTGTTTGACCTTTGCCAATTTTTCATTCAGGTCAATTTTTTCTTTGTCAAGATTAACATTGGCATTGACGTCGACAACCTCATTTAGGTCTTCAAGGGTGCTCATCAGGTTTTGGGAAGCATTCACAAGCATTTTGGTGATACGTTCTTTTTCTGATTCGTCTTTTTCATCGACCAAAAAATTCAAAAGCATGGCAAAGTTTGCAGAGTGCGACCTTAGATTGTGGGAAACAATATGGGCAAAGTTTGACAACTTCTTGTTCTGCAATGCGGTCACGTTGATCAAATCTTTCAGTTCTGCCTCTTTCTTCTTCAGCGTAGAAATATCCATACTGATGCCGATGATACCAATGGCATTGCCATAAATACCTGTCAAAGGGATTTTGGAGGTCAAAAAGGTGGTTTCGACCCCATCTTTTTTCACACTCTTTGTCTCACGGCCGATCACAGGCTTTTGGTGCTTTATCACCTCAACGTCTTCTTCTCGTGAAATTTGTGCTATTTCTTTTGGATAGATGTCAAAATCATCTTTGCCGATCAATTGGCTTTTGTGCTTTACCCCCAAGTATTCGCACTCTGATTTGTTAACCATTATTTTCTTAGAATCTTTGTCTTTTACATAGACGTTCAGGGGAAGGTTGTCGATGATGGATTCCAGCAGCTTTTCGTTTTCACGAATCTTCATTTCGCTGCGTACCTGTTCATCCACATCTTGAAAGGTGCCGATGATTTTTATCAATTTTCCATCTTTATAGATGGGTTTCCCGGCATTTCTTATCCAAAGCTCCCGGCCCTTGGCAGTCAATATCTGTAAGCGGTCACTGAAGGGCTCACCTTTGTCGAGCGCTTTTTGAAAACGCATGGAAACCGTGTTGCGGCTATGCCCTTCTTTATAGAAATTGATGGCCGTATTCACTTCGGGAGTGTAGTCTTCTGCAACCTCATGTATTTTTTTGGTCATTTTTGACCATGAGAGATTATTGGTTTCCAAATCAAACTCCCACATCCCGACTTTTGATATTTCTGCTGTCTCATCAAGAAGATGGTAGAGTTTTTTATTTTTTTCCTCAAGGGAAATTTGCTTTGAAATATCCTCAAGGTTCACCAGTATGCCAATTGGGTTCTCACTTTCATCGAACCATGGCTTTGAAATCAGTCTTATAAAAAGTTTATCTCTTAAGTTTAATTGAACAATGTGATGACACTCTTTTTGCTCGGCAATACAATGGTTCAACAGCTCTTTTAATTCAATTTCAGCGTTGCCGAAGATGTCATGTATTGATTTTGAACTAAAATCCTTGGGCTCAGAGCTGAAGAAATCGGCCCATTTATCCGATACGGCCACAAAGTTTGCTTCATTGTCAATAATGGCAGTGACGGTCGGCAACTGGCGAATCAAGTAACTCGTGGCCAATGAAACTTTGCTTTCGGGAAGTAGGTTAGACTTGGATTTCAAAAAAGTGCGTCTTTTCCTACGAAAGTATGATTGTGCCCCAGCACAGAAAATTTTATGTTGTGAATTTGAAGAAAACTGTTGTTACAGTGAGAAATTGTACCATTCTCTGGGCCTCAATATGAAAATTAGGGATGTTCATTGATCTGATACCACAACGGTATCGGGCACTAAACCAGTGTAATCGCCACCGTTTCTGATAACGTCGCGGACTATGGAGGAGCTGATATACGATTTGCCCGATGAGGTCAGCAAAAAGACAGTTTCGATTTCTGAAAGTTTTCGGTTGGTGTGCGCAATGGCCTTTTCGAACTCAAAATCAGCCGGATTTCGCAACCCCCTTAAAATAAACCCAGCATTGACTTCTTTACAAAAGTCTACGGTCAAGCCTTCATAGGTGAGTACCTTGATTTTGGGCTCATCGGCAAAGGCGGCTACAATGAATTTTTGACGTTCCTCCAGTGAGAACATGTATTTTTTTTCCGCATTGATTCCGATGGCAATGATCAGCTCATCAAAAAGGGTGATACCCCGCTTGATGATGTCGTAATGCCCTAACGTAATGGGATCAAAAGAACCGGGAAAAATGGCGCGTCTCATCAGTTTTGGTTTGTCGTAAAGGTACTAAATTAGGTTTTCAGGGCTTCTGTTATACTGCTTTCGAAGAGTTCTGGCAATGAAATGCCAGCTGCTTTGGCCTGCTTTGGCAAAATACTTTCTTCGGTAAGGCCCGGGGTGGTGTTGACCTCCAACAGATAGGGCTCATCACCCATAAAAATAAATTCGCTTCTTGAATAACCGGTCAGTTTCAAGATGTTGTAAATCTTTTTTGCCATTTCGGAAACCTTTTCTTCTTTATTTTTTGAAATGCGGGCCGGAGTGATTTCTTGGGATTTCCCCTCGTATTTCGCCTCAAAATCAAAAAAATCGTTTTCGCTCACGATCTCGGTAATCGGCAATACCTTCACCTTGCTTTGGTAGGTGATGACCCCTACGGAAACCTCAGTGCCATCCAAAAAAGATTCGATAATGATTTCATCATCTTCAGCAAAGGATTTCTCAATAGCGGAAGCCAAGTCTTCTTTCTTGTACACTTTTGAAATGCCATAGCTGCTACCGGCCTTGTTCGCTTTTACAAAGCAGGGGAGACCTACTTTTCTTACTATGGCGTCTTCGTCTATTTCATCCCCTTTGTCCAACAGGTATGACTCGGCACATCGTATTCCGTGGGGTTTCATCGTGCTGAGTAAATCTCTTTTATTGAAGGTCAGGGCAGCTTGGTAATGTCCGCAAGAAGTCTGCGGTATGCCCAACAGCTCAAAATAGGCCTGCATCAGGCCATCCTCGCCCGGGGTGCCGTGTATGGCGTTGAACACACATTCAAAAGTGATTTTGTTGCCGATTTCAACGCTAAAATTCGCTTTGTTTACCGGGTGTTCATTGCCATTCTCATCAAGACATACCCACCTATTTTTGGCAATGATGATACGGTACAGGTTGTATTTTGAAGCATCCAAATGGTTGAAGACCACATTGCCACTCTTGATTGAAATATCATATTCACTTGAATAGCCACCCATGATGATGGCGATGTTTCTTTTGTCCATCCTTAGAAAATCACACGTCCAAAGTAAACAAAAAAGCCTGTTTTTCTATATTTGCCTTTCAACAGTGGCCGATGAGAAATTTTATTGATTTTTTGCGTAGTAGGGTTTTCTTGATAAACCTGGGTTTGGCGTTACTGGCCATTATCTTGATTTGCTTTTTGGCACTACGGTGGCTGAATGGCACGACCAATCACGGCGAGTTTGTTGAAGTGCCCGATTTCTCAAAAATGTCAGTGCAGGAAATGCGCAAAGCTGCTGATGATGCCGGACTACGTTATGAGGTGTTGGATTCTACGAATTATAATCCCGAATATCCCCGTTTTTCGATTTTGGAACAAGATCCACCAGCCGGAAGCAAGGTCAAGACCAACCGAAAGATTTATTTTACCGTAAATCCGTCAGGTTATAAAAAAGTCACTGTACCGAATATCATCCAGGTGACCCGACGCAATGCTGCCTCAATGTTGAAAGCTGTTGGGCTTGATGTGCAGCGTGTCACCTATATTGATGAGTTGGGCAAAGACATGGTTTACAACATGAAGCATAAGGGCAAATATGTAAAGCCCGGCGATAAATTGCCCAAAACCTCAAAGATTGAGCTTATTTGTGGCAATGGTACCATACCCGGAAGTGCGGTCATACAGTCTGAATCAGATTCTGATTAACCATGGATTCTGACAGCAACGAGCCATCACAAGAGGAACTTTTTGAACACCATAAGTTTACAGCAGCCAAAGGCCAGGAGCCTTTGCGGGTAGATAAATTTCTGATGAACTTTATTGAGAACGCCACCCGTAATAAAATACAGCAAGCAGCAAAAAACGGACACATTTGGGTAAATGATGCCATTGTGAAGCAAAATTATAGGGTCAAAGCTGGTGACGAGGTAAAAGTGCTGTTCGAACACCCGCCGTATGAGTTTTTATTGACTCCCGAAGACATACCGTTGGATATTGTTTTTGAGGATGAGGTACTGCTTGTGGTCAACAAACCTGCGGGCATGGTCGTGCACCCCGGCCATGGCAATTATTCGGGTACGCTCATCAATGCGCTGGTACATCATTTTGAAAACTTGCCCAACAATAGTTCCAATCGCCCGGGGCTGGTACACCGTATCGATAAAGATACTTCGGGCCTTTTGGTCATTGCAAAGACCGAGGCTGCCATGACGAGTCTGGCCCAGCAATTTTTTGAGAAGACCAGCGAGCGTGAATACGTGGCCTTGGTCTGGGGTGATGTAAAGGAAGATGAGGGCACCATCGAGGGCCATATAGGCCGAAACCCCAAAAACCGATTGCAGATGCAGGTTTTTCCCAATGGGGAACAAGGAAAAGAAGCAATTACCCATTACAAA
Organism: Allomuricauda sp. d1; assembly: GCF_039592695.1. Classification (NCBI taxonomy): domain Bacteria; kingdom Pseudomonadati; phylum Bacteroidota; class Flavobacteriia; order Flavobacteriales; family Flavobacteriaceae; genus Allomuricauda; species Allomuricauda sp. d1. The sequence continues at coordinate 996,183 of NZ_JBBUTK010000002.1, forward strand.
GTTTTGGAACGGTTCGGTTATGTAACACTAGTTTCCTGTAGACTGGAAACAGGCCGCACCCATCAAATACGTGCCCACATGAAATATTTGGGCCATACCCTGTTCAATGACGAGCGATATGGGGGCGACAAAATTCTGAAGGGTACCCATTTTACCAAATACAAGCAATTTGTTGAAAATGCCTTCAAGGTACTGCCGCGGCAGGCATTACATGCCAGAACATTGGGTTTCAGCCATCCGTTGACAGGTGAGGTGCTGCGGTTTGATTCCGATATTCCAAATGATATGGGGGCGTGCATTGAGAAATGGCGCAGTTATGCCAAGCACGCCTGACCCCTTATTTTTATCCAAACAATGGCTTGTATTTGCCCCAGTTATCTAAAAGGGCCCAAAGATTGATGGCAAAGACGACAATGCCAATAATAAGCCCCGCGGGTTCAATGGCCACATGGTGCAATAAAATGCCCGTTGATACCGGTAGCATCACCAAAGCGCCCAAAGCCCTGTATTTGGGAATCATCAGAAGAATTCCTCCAACAATTTCGGCAACGGCCACAAGAGGGAAAAGCCATTTAATGGCCATAAAATGACCAAACATTTCTATTTGCGCCTCGGTCAATTCGGGCATTGGCATATAGTTGAAGAGCTTGTTCAGGCCAGAATTCAACATGAACAATCCGAATAGGATAAAGACAACTAACTTTACAATTCTCATAAGGTTGGTTTTAAGTGGATTATGTGAATTAAATGTAATCAAAAAACCCATTATTTTTGTAGAGCCTGTTTGGAAATATCATGGTTATTTTCTTATGCCCTCTTTTTGCACCCAATGTCGTTTAAATTTTAAACCGTAGCACTGCTATGCTTTAAAATTTTGCTTAATTGCGTATCAAGAATAGGTACATAATAATTCTAACAATACATTTCCAAACAGGCTCTAAGCAAATTGCCACTCTATGAAAATCGTAATTTCACCAGCAAAATCGCTTGATTTTGAATCAGAGCTGCCTACCAATAAGTATTCTCAGCCCCAGTTTTTGGAACAGTCGGAAAAGCTGAACAAAGTCTTGGCCAAGAAGAAGCCGAAGGCACTATCAAAATTGATGTCGATTTCTGAAAATTTGGCGGAACTCAATTGGCAGCGAAACCAAGATTTTTCAGTGCCCTTCACCCCTGAGAATGCCCGCCCTGCGATGTACGCCTTCAATGGCGATGTGTACCAAGGACTGGATGCATACAGCATAGCCGAAGAAAAACTCGACCGTCTGCAAGACACTTTGCGGATTCTATCAGGATTGTACGGCATATTGCGGCCGTTGGATTTGATACAACCCTATCGTTTAGAGATGGGCACACAACTCAAGATTGGTCGAAAAAAGAACCTACACGAGTTCTGGCAGAAAGAATTGACCGAATCTTTGAACAATGAATTGTCTGACAATGAATTGTTTATCAATTTGGCAAGTAACGAATACTTTGGGGCCATTGATGAGAAAAAACTAAAAGTACCTGTCATCACGCCTGTTTTTAAAGACTGGAAGAACGACAAGCTGAAGGTCATCAGCTTCTTCGCCAAAAAGGCCCGGGGCTCAATGGTGCGCTATATTCTAGATACAGACGCTAAAACTTTAGACGACGTGAAAGGCTTTGATTATGACGACTATATTTTTAGCAAAGAACATACGGTGAAACCCAATCACCCTGTTTTTGTGCGATAGAATATTTTTTGGGATTCTACGTTCTTTTTAGAAAGGATGTTGATGAAAAAAGTACTGCTATCTTTTGGTGTGGTTCTGGTTTGCGCGCTTTGGGCCTGCGATGATAGGGATGATAATTTGATGGCACCAAACATTCGCATTCAAAACCTGAGCAATTTAAATTTCGCCCAAGTGCAGGTTCGCAATGACAGTATGGTGTATGAAAACGTTCCGTCTGGCGGGTTTTCTGACTATCTGGAATATGAGGTTGCGTATCAACAAGATGCACTGACGGTTCAAACCGATTCGACATTTTTGAATTTTCAGCCCGATTCGCTTTCTGACCCCTTGCCACTCGGCCTGTACACCTACCAAATCTACATCTCTGAAGAAGGTGAAATTGAATTGGTGTTCAAGGTAGACTGACCTATTTTGTTTTTGCAGGGTTTATCTTTTCTTCAATGGTTGTGCGTTTTTTTATTTTTCGCTTACGTCTAGCACCGTACGATTTGTTGGCAATCTTGCCGCGTTTTGTTTTGATATCTCCTTTTCCCATATTTTATTCTCTTTTGTTTGATTTCCTCGAAGGAGGAAATCTAAATTTATCCCTTTAAATTCAAAGAGTATTAAATTCAACTTTTTGCCATTCCCGCTCCCGATAACTATCGGGAGGCGGGGAATCTCTAAACTATTCATTCTTAATTTAAATAAAATGAACGATTTCCCAAAATGGTCGTTTAGTATCTTTATGGCCATGTTTCTGCATCGACATCCGTATCCTCCTTTTTTGTTCGAAGGCGTTGAAAAATTGATTGTGGGCACGCTGCCCCCGCCACGGTTCAGTACCCAAGAATTTAAAACTGGCGATGTTGATTTTTGCTACGGAAGTAGAGATGGCCAACTCTGGCCGATTTTGGATCGAATTTTTGAACTGGACCTTAAATTTGAGACCACCGAGGAAGCCATTGCACAGCGAAAAAACTTTTTGTTAGAACACAACATCGGTATCTGTGATATTGTCGAAAGTGCAGAACGCAAAAAAGTGGATGCTTCCGATTTGGGCATGCAGCATATTGTGCTCCGTGATATTTTGAAGTATCTGCAACGATTCACTTCCGTGCATACGCTTCTCTTCACAGGAGGAAATAGCAAGAACGGTCCTGAATATTTCTTCCGTAGACATTTGAAGGATCATGGTATGAAATTAGAGGTGGTTTCATCAGAAGTGCCACGCATCCATCAATTTGTGCATCCATCCACAGAGAAAACCATCAAAACAGTGTCATTGACCGCCCCGTCAGGTGCTGCCAATCGTGCTGTGGGCAGTCTGTCACTGTATAAAAAATTGAAGGATGAAAATGCAGATTTCACCACCTTTGATTTTCGGGTGATGCAGTACAGACCCTTTTTCAAAAGTTAATTTTTTGACACGCTTCTAAGAGCCTGTTTAAGTTTTTGTCAATTATTTTCTTATGACCCTTTTTCCACCCTTCTTCGTTAAAATTTTATACCGTAGCTTGGGCTATGCTCCAAAATTTTGCCTAAAAGGTCAAAAAAATGATCTGTAACAATTCTAATCACAAAAATTTAAACAGGCTCTAAACAAAATGTGATGTGGATAAAATAACTGGATTGCTATGGGTTTAATAACGATCTTTGACGTTTGTCAATAAAATTGCTGAAACCCAATGGATCACATGCAACAGGCCAAACGGCTGGAAGAATTCAAGAAGTCGGTCACCAACAGGTTCAACATCTACAACAGCCTCTTTTTGAGTTTGCCCTACACCGATATGGAAAATGTGGGCATGTTGGTGCCCCTGCTTTTCGAACAATGTGAAGAAGGATTGACAGCTGGCATGACACCCCAAGATATTTTGGAAAACTTTTTTGCAAATCTGGCCAACATTGACAACGAGCAAGAGCGTATTGATTTTATGTTCCGTATCATTCAGTATGTTGAGCGGCAGGTAGTACTTTTTGATAGTGTCGAAGATGCTGCTTTTCCCAAATTACAGGAATATACCAGTTCGCTGTCCATAAAGGATTATTTTGAATTGGTCGACCAGCACAAGAATTGGGACAAGATTGCAAAAAAACTGTCCACTTTCAGCGCTCGAATCGTATTGACGGCACACCCGACCCAATTTTATACCCCTGCCGTTTTGGATATTATCGCGGAGCTCAGGGCGTTGATCGATGAAAACAGGATTGATGATATTGATTTGACCTTGCAGCAGTTGGGCCTGACCTCGCTTATCAATGCCAAGAAGCCCACCCCGCTGGATGAGGCCAAGAACATCATCCATATTCTGCGACATACGTATTACCACGCCATCGGTGAATTGTTCGAATATGTGAAAAGCAACATCAGGGATGCCAATTTTGATAACTATGACATCATAAAACTGGGTTTCTGGCCCGGTGGCGATAGAGACGGCAATCCTTTTGTAACTGCAAAAATGACCAGAAAAGTGGCAGACGAGCTACGGCTGACACTGATGAAATGCTACTATAATGACCTAAAGGTATTGCGCAAAAAACTGACCTTCAAAGGTCTTCAAGAACCTCTGAACGACTTGAACATCAAGCTTTACAAAGCCATGTTTCAAGAGAATTTTTTGCTGTCGTATGATGAAATTGTGGAAAAGCTTTCCGAAATCAGACAGATACTTATCGAACAATACCATTCTTTGTATTTGGATGATTTGAACAAACTATTGAACCGTGTCCATATTTTCAAGACCCATTTCGCCACGTTGGATATCCGTCAAGACCACAGCAAGCATTATCTGGTAGTGGAAACCATTTTAAAGAAGCAAGGTGCCATCAAAGACAATTTAAACGAACTCTCAGAAAAGGAACTGGTTTCATGGTTGTTGAAGAAAGAGCTGTCATTGAACCCCAATGATTTTGACGAAGACATTGTGAGCGATACGATTGTCAATATATTCCAGCTTAAAGAAATTCAAGATAGAAATGGGGAAGGGGGCTGCAACCGGTACATCATCAGCAATTCAGAGGACATCTTTTCGGTACTCTTCGTATTTGGACTGTTCCGTTGGTGCGGTTGGAAGGCAGAGGAAATCACTTTTGATATCATCCCCCTATTTGAAACGATGAAGGGCATGGAAGCGTCAGAAGCTGTGATGCAAACGCTATTTGACACTCCAATGTACAGAAAACATCTAGAAAGGCGGGGCGATACCCATACCATTATGTTGGGCTTCTCTGATGGCACCAAAGATGGGGGCTATTTAAAGGCCAACTGGAGCATTTTGAAGACCAAAGAGACCTTGAGCAAAGTCTGCAAAAAGAATGACATCAAGGCGATTTTCTTTGATGGCAGAGGAGGGCCACCTGCACGCGGTGGCGGTAAAACGCACCGTTTTTACGCGGCCCAGACCAAAGATGTCGCCAATCATGAAATTCAATTGACCATACAGGGGCAGACCATTACAAGTACCTACGGAACGAAAGAACAGTTCATTCATAATGCCGAGCAGATGCTCACGGCAGGTTTGAGCAATAACCTGTTTGGTAAAGAGCATGTCATTTCAGGTGCCCAACGAAAGTTGATAGAAGAACTTTCTGAGTTAAGCTTTGAAAAGTATGAGAATCTCAAACAACACGAGAAGTTTATTCCATATTTGGAGCAGCGTAGTACGTTAAAATATTATTCCAATGCAAATATTGGCAGCCGACCTGGTAAACGGGGCAATAAAAAACAATTGACCCTTTCAGATTTACGTGCGATTTCTTTTGTGGGTTCATGGAGCCAATTGAAACAAAACGTACCGGGGTATTTTGGTCTGGGAACCGCCATTCAAAAGTTTAAGGATGAAGGCAGATTGAATGAGATAAAAAAGCTGTACAAAGAAGTTCCCTTTTTTAGGGCATTGATGCACAACAGTATGATGTCTTTGGCCAAGACCAATTTCAATTTGACCAGTTACATGAAAGAGGATGCCGAATTTGGAACATTCTGGACTATTCTGTATAATGAGTTTCAATTGTCAAAAAAGATGCTTTTACAGATTTCTGGCCATAAGATTTTGATGGAGGATGAGGCAGTTTCTAGGGAATCAGTAAAAATTCGCGAGAAAATTGTATTGCCCTTGTTGGTGATTCAACAGAACGCATTGTACCGTATCACCCAAAATTCTGAGTACAAACAGTTGTACGAGAAAATAGTGACCCGTTCACTTTACGGCAATATCAACGCAAGCCGCAATTCAGCATAAAAAAGCCCCGATTTTCGGGGCTTTTTTATAAGATTATCCAAGTCCTATTGCTTGTTCTGTTGATTTTTTATTGTTTTCTCATCAATATCGAATTTGTTGGTATCGATATTGGTGTTGCCAATAGGATTTGTTGGATCGTTTTGTTCTGTTTTTCTTCTAAACTTTCTTTTATCTTTTATAATTCCCATATTTTCTATTTGTGTTAGCTAGGAATATAACGGCTTAGCATTCCAATCTCCGTTAAGAGCCTTGTAAAACTTTGTTAGTGAGTGTTAATGTCTTTTTTTAAATTGATTGAGAGTCATTAGGGCGTGATGAAGACGCATAATCTGTAGTTTGTGTGTATTATTGTAATTCATATTAATATCAAATTATGCTATCTAAAAAGATGAAAACACTTGTTTTGATAATTTTAGCTGTTTCTTTTGCCATGCCTTTATTTTCACAAAAAAAGGGCGGAAAACTAAATGTTACGGGAACAGTCACGAATTTTGAAAATCACCCAATACGAGGGGTTACTATTTATGTTGATTCGGTCAAAACAAAAGGAAAAACCAATAAGAAGGGGAGCTTTAAATTAAAGCTTGATAAAACTCCATCTACATTATCTTTTTATTCACCCACACACGGAATCGGGAATGTGCCTTATAGGGGCAAGGCAGTCATTGACTTTTCATTTTCAAAAGACAGTAAATTCTTAAGCATAGATGATCTTGCTGATATGGGTTATCGTGAACCCTTTAAAAAAGTTTATGGATCGGGTGAAATCAATTTTGAGAATGATCCAAGTGTTTTAAACTATACAGATATATTTCAATTGATCGGAGTAAGGTTTGCCGGTGTTACCGTTGTTGATGACACTATCAGTATTAGGGGTTCAGCAAATGCTTCTATGACCGAAAATGTTAACAGAGAACCTCTTTATTTAGTCAACGGATCACCGGTTTCTAGTATAGCGGCTATTGCCCCCGATCAAGTCAAATCAATTAAAATCATGAAAAGCTCTGAGTCTGGCCGATATGGCATGAGGGGAGCGAATGGGGTAGTGTCCATAACTCTGAAAAATTGAAATCGCATAGAATTAATTCTCAGCTTTCTACTTTTTCTTGACACTATTCAATTTTAGGATTTGTTTGATTACATGAAAAGCAGTTTTGTCATTTTATGACTTCTTCTTCCCTGTCTAGAAATAATAACAATCTATCGAATTTCCTGAATGAAGTCAGCAATTTTATGAACGCCATTTTGAGTCAAATGTTTGATAAAGGTTGAACCAATAATGGCTCCTTTTGCTTTGGCTGTAGCTGCTTGAAAGGTTTCTGCATTGCTAATGCCAAAACCAACAATTTGAGGATTTGCGAGCGATAGTGAAGCAATCCGTTGAAAATATTCCATTTGCTCCTTTCCAAAACCACTTTTTGCTCCTGTCGTGCTTGCAGAACTGACCATATAGATAAATCCGTCAGAAGCGTTATCGATGGCGCGGATACGTTTCTCGCTGGTCTGCGGCGTGATCAAAAACACATTGATCAATCCATATTTTTTATAAATGGATTCGTATTTTTCCAGATAGACATCCAATGGTAGGTCGGGAAGAATCAATCCATCAATACCGATTTCAGCACATTTTTTACAGAATTTTTCAACTCCATACTGCAACACAGGATTAAAGTATCCCATAATAATCAGAGGAATGGTAACCGAACTCCTTACATCCTTCAATTGTTCGAATAGCAGTTCTGTGGTCATTCCATTTCTTAACGCCGTGGTTGAACTTTCTTGAATAGTGGGGCCATCAGCCAAGGGGTCACTGAACGGAAGGCCTATTTCAACCATGTCCACCCCCGCTTTTTCCAGCTCATGGATGATGGGCACCGTATCTTCTAGATTGGGGTAGCCCGCCGTAAAATAGATGGAGAGAAGTTTTCCTGCCTTGCCGGCAGGCAGGATATCTTCTTGGAGTTTATTCTTTATCCTATTTTCTTTCATCATTTCGGTATTTATTCCCCTTTTGAAGGGAGCAATCCCGAATTTATTCGGGATGGGGGATGTTAACACCCCTGCTAGCAAAGTGAAACTTTGCTGCGCTGTCCCCTCAAGGGGACAATTTACAGTTTGAAATATCTGATATACGTGTCCAAATCCTTATCCCCACGACCGGAAAGGTTGACAACCACAATAGCATCTTTTTCGAATTTTTTATAATCAAATATGGCGAAGGCATGGCTTGTTTCAATAGCTGGAATTATTCCTTCGAGCTGGGACATTTCCAGTCCAGCTGTCATGGCCTCATCATCGGTGATGGAAATAAATTCTCCCCTGCCACTTTTGAACAAATGGGCATGCATGGGTCCAACACCAGGGTAATCTAATCCAGCCGAGATGGAGTATGGTTCGGTAATCTGTCCGTCATCGGTCTGCATTAATAAAGTTTTACTACCGTGGATGATGCCCACTTTCCCTAAAGCAGAAGTTGCGGCACTTTCACCAGAATTGACACCTTTCCCAGCGGCTTCTACAGCAATGATTCCAACTTTCGGGTTATCCAAATAGTGGTAGTATATGCCTGCAGCATTGCTGCCACCACCCACACAGGCAACCACATAATCGGGATTTTCACGTCCTTCTTTTTCTAGTAACTGCCATTTTACCTCTTCGGATATCACCGATTGAAATCGCGCTACCATATCTGGGTAGGGGTGTGGCCCAACCACGGAACCAATAATATAATGTGTGTCAACGGGATTATTGATCCAGTCGCGAATGGCCTCATTGGTGGCGTCCTTTAAAGTTCTGCTTCCTGACTTTGCAGCTCGCACTTCAGCGCCCAACATTTTCATTCGGGCCACATTCGGGGCTTGTCTGGCAATGTCAATTTCACCCATGTACACCACACATTCAATGCCCATGAGCGCACAGACCGTGGCAGTGGCCACGCCATGTTGACCAGCACCTGTTTCAGCGATGATACGGTTTTTGCCCAATTTTTTTGCCATCAAAATCTGACCGATGGTATTATTGACCTTATGGGCACCCGTATGGCACAGATCCTCACGCTTGAGGTAGATTTTGGTTTGGTGTTTTTCCGATAGCCGCTCGGCAAAATAGAGCGGGCTGGGCCGACCCACATAGTCTTTTAGCAACTGATGGAACTCTTTTTGAAATTCCTCAGTTTCCATAATCTGGATATAGTTCTGTCGCAACTCCTCACAGTTGGGGTATAACATTTCGGGAATGTACGCCCCTCCAAATTCTCCGTAATAGCCACGTTCGTCAGCGTGATAACTCATCTTCCAATCTTTTTTTAAACTCTTTTAGTCTTTCAATATCCTTTAAACCGGGTTTGGTCTCAAACTTACTGTTCACATCAATGGCGTGGCAGTATTTTGATTCAGGTCGGTAGAGAAAAGTGAGGACATCATCAATATTTTCCAATCCAATTCCCCCACTTAGAAAGAACGGTTTTGTAGAGGGGTAATTTTCCAAAACTTCCCAATCAAATGCATAGCCGTTGCCACCTGGCAGTTTTCCCTTGGTGTCAAATAAGTAGTAATCACATGCATCTTCGTAGGGTTCTAAAAGCGAAAAGTCAAAAGTATCTCCTACATAAAAAACCTTAACGACCCCAATACCAAGATTTTTGAGTTGATTACATACTTGAGGGGATTCTTGCCCATGAAGTTGCACCAACTGCAAACCATATTTGGTCACTTTTTGCAAAATTTCTTCGACCGAAGCATCTACAAAAACACCAACCCTTTTGATTTTTCTTGATATGCTTGGAAGTACCCCATCAAGATAGCGAGGTGATTTTTTCCAAAAAATGAAACCCATATAATCGGGTTGCAAAGTTTCAACCTCTACCGGGTTGAATTTCATACCGCAGACTTTTAACTTCATAATTTTTGTCATTCCCGCCTCCCGATAGCTATCGGGAGGCGGGAATCTCATCATTTTTTGTTAACAATGTCCTCCGTCTTCCACTTTTACTTCGACTATGCCCAGTGTGACACGCTCAGGATGAGGGGATAGGAGCAGGCTTTTAAATATTTAATTTGCTTTCAGTTTTCCAACAAACTTTTTCGCACTCTCACCAGGATTGTCCGTTTTCATAAAATTCTCTCCAATCAAAAAACCTTGATAGCCATATTGTCTTAATTCTTTGATGGCTTCCACACTGCTCATGCCGCTTTCAGAAACCTTGACAAACTCGCTTGGAATCTTATCTGAGAGTGACTTGCTCGTTTCTAAACTGACTTCAAAAGTCTTTAGGTCACGATTATTGACCCCAAGCATATCCAAACTCGGCATGATTGATTTTTGCAGTTCTTCTTCGTTGTGTACTTCCAACAGTACCTCCATATCTAAACTTTTTGCCAATTCAGAAAGGGTTTTGATTTTGTCTTTGGATAGCACGGCAGCAATCAGCAAGATCACATCGGCTCCATGCGCCTTGGCTTCCAGTATTTGGTATTCATCAATGATAAATTCTTTGCGAAGCAACGGCATATTCACTACCACCCTTGCCAAGAGTAAATCTTCTAGCGAGCCACCAAAATATTTAATATCTGTCAAAACACTCATACCACATACGCCCGCTCTTTCATAGCCTTTTGCCACTTGAGCCACATTGGTGTTTTGGTTAATGGTCTGTTTGGAAGGAGAACGCCGCTTATGCTCGGCAATGATGCCCGTTTCACTATTGCGTAAAGCTTTGGACAGTGATGGACATTGTCGTTCAAAAAGCACGGACGCTTCCAATTGTGATATTGGAAGTATTGACTTTTTCAAAGCAACCTCTTTACGTTTGTCAACGATTATTTTGTCGAGTATGTTCATTTTTTAATCATTAATTCCGAGCGAAGCGAAGGAATCCGTTGCCCCCTTTCCCAAAGCTCAATTGCGAAACGAAGGAATCTGTTTTCATGAATGAAACAGTTTGCTTAGTACCTCGCAAATACGTCTCAATTTTTACTCAATTCCTGCAATTTTTTTAAAGCCCCTAACCCTTTACCGCCCAGCAATGATTCTTTTGCTTTTTCAAACCCCTGTTTTGGTGATACGTTTTCAATAGTAGCTATTGCCACTCCAGCATTGGCACAGACGACATTATTCTGTGCCTCAGAGCCCCTTCCTTGTAAAATATCCATAAAGATTTTGGCGGAATCGGCCACATCATCTCCACCAACAATTTCTTCGGAGGAAATAGCATCCACCCCAAAATCCAATGGATTCAACACGGCTTCGGTACCGTTGGAAATGGTTTTTGTAGGCCCTGTGAGGCTGATTTCATCATAACCATCCAAGGCATGAAGTACAGTGAAGTTTTTATCCGTGTTTTGATAGAGATAACCATACATTCGTGCCAACTCTAAATTAAAAACCCCGACCATTTGGTTTTTTGGGAAAGCAGGATTCACCATTGGACCCAACATATTGAAAAACGTCTTTACCGCGAGTTCCCGTCGGATGGGAGCCACATTTTTCATGGCAGGGTGAAACAAGGGCGCATGTAGCACACAGATTCCCGCTTCCTCTATGGATTTTTTTAAAAAATCTGCCTTGTTACTGAATTTGATGCCCAAAAACTCCATCACATTACTGCTACCACATTTTGAGGACACCCCGTAGTTACCATGTTTGGTAACCTTGATTCCCGCTCCTGCCGTCACAAAAGAAGCCAATGTTGAAATATTAAAAGTGTCTTTGCCATCACCTCCTGTTCCGCATAAATCGATTGGATTATAGTCACTCAAATCTATTGCCAAACACAATTCCAACAGCGCATCACGAAAGCCCTCCAACTCTTCAATGGTAATGCTCCGCATCATGTACACCGTTAGAAAAGCGGCAATCTGACTGGTGTTGTAATCGCCCTTGGCGATGTTCACCAAAATCATCTTGGCATCTTCCTTTTCAAGGATTTCGTGATTGATGAGTCTGTTCAGTGTTTCTTTCATCAGTTTACCCTTTTCTTGTCATTCTCGCCTCCGATAGCTATCGGGAGGCGGGAATCTTAATTTTTAAGACTTACAAGGTTCTGGAAACCTTGCAGGTCATTCACTTTTAATCTTTTAACCAGTTTCTTAAAATTTGTTTTCCATGCGGGGTCAGTACCGATTCGGGATGGAACTGCACTGCACGCACATCGTATTCTTTATGTCGCAATGACATAATTTGTCCGTTTTCATCAAAAGAGGTTGCTTCAAGTTCCTGAGGCAAATCGGTATTCACGACCCATGAGTGGTAACGGCCCACTTCGATTTCCTCTGGAATTCCTTCAAAAATATAATCGGCACCCATGATTTTGATGGGTGTGGCAATGCCATGATACACTTCATCAAGATTGACCAAATCGCCACCGTATACCTCACCGATGGCCTGCTGCCCCAAACACACCCCAAAGATTTTTTTCGTCGGGCCATATTTCTCGATAATAGGTTTTAACAATCCCGCTTCATCCGGAATTCCGGGGCCTGGTGAGAGCACGATGTATTCAAAATCGGCCACTTCTTCGAGCGTTAGCTGGTCGTTTCGCTTTACGACGACCTCACAATCCAAATCCTCGAGATAATGCACCAAATTATAGGTGAAACTGTCGTAATTGTCTAGCATTAATATCCTTCGTCCCATGTTAAATCGATTCAGCAATTTTCAATGCTTTGTTCAAAGCCCCCAATTTGTTGTATGTTTCCTGCAATTCGGCCTCTGGGTCTGAAGCAGCCACCAGACCGGCACCTGCCTGAAAATGCAGTTCATGGTTTTTGCTCAAAAAAGTGCGGATCATGATGGCATGGTTGAAATTGCCCTTAAAATCCATAAATCCGATGGCACCACCGTAATATCCTCGGCTCGTTTTCTCATATTGTTCAATGAGCTGCATGGCCCTATGTTTTGGGGCTCCGCTCAATGTACCTGCCGGAAAGGTATCGGCCACTATTTTGAGCGTTGACACCTCAGGCTTTTTTATTCCCGTGACCTTGGAGACCAAGTGAATGACATGTGAAAAGTATTGTACCTCTCGATAGGTCTCCACATTCACGGCGTTGCCATTTCGGCTGAGGTCGTTGCGGGCCAAATCGACCAGCATGACATGCTCACTGTTCTCTTTGTCATCTGCCGCCAGTTTTTTGGCAAGCTCGGCATCTTGCTCATCGTTTCCGGTACGTTTGTAGGTGCCAGCGATGGGATGAATCTCTGCTTTGCCATCTTTGACCACCAACTGGGCCTCGGGCGAGCTTCCGAATATTTTAAAATTCCCATAATCAAAGAAAAACAAGTAGGGGGAAGGGTTGATGGAGCGCAGCGCGCGGTAAACATTGAATTCATCGCCCTTGAATTTTTGAGAAAAACGTCTTGAAAGCACCAATTGAAATACGTCACCACGTTTGCAATGCTTTTTTGCAAGCTCTACATGTTCGCGATAATCAGAATCCTCAAGATTTGAGGCCACTTCACCTTCACGATTGAAATTGTAGGTCGCAAAATTGCGTACGTTCAAAAGTTGGGCCAATGCCGGGGTATTGTCAGTACCATCCGCAGAATGGCAAAAAATGTAAGCCTCATTCTTAAAATGGTTGATGGCGATGATATTTTGGTAGACGGCATAGTAAATATCGGGGATGGCCACAGAATTTTGCTTTTTGGCGATTTCGACAGTCTCGAAATAACGAACGGCATCATAGGCCATATAGCCGAACAGTCCGTTTGTGGCGAACTTGAAATTGAGGTTTTCAGCCTCGAAGGTTTTTGCAAAAGCATCCAACTCTGATGGAACATCAGTTTTTTTAGTGATTTCTTGGATGGTTTCGCTGCCATCAGGAAAAACCTTGGTCAACGATTCGCCTTCAATCTTTATTGAAGCGATGGGGTTGCAGCAGATGTAGGAGAAGCTGTTGTCGTTGGCGTGATAGTCGCTGCTTTCCAATAGAATACTGTTCGGAAAGCGATCGCGAATCTTTAGATAGACACTGACGGGAGTTATTGTATCTGCGAGTATTTGCTTGTATGTGGTTTTGAGCTTAAAAGTCACTTTTCTAGATTTATTTTACACATCCAGTCTGCCAAAGGCGGACACCCCTCTCAAGAGGGGAGAATTAAAAAAGGCCTGTCGTGATGACAAGCCTCATATATGGTTACAGTAGGGACTAGCTCACGATGTTCGACGTAAGTTTATCCACCACCAAGTTTTGTTACTGATTTTCATTTGTTCAAATATAGAACGAAAATTGGTTTTGGCAAATCGAAAACAATAATCAATCGAATAAAAAAAGCAACTACTTGGTTGCGTTTAAAAAATTATGCTATATTTGCAACCAATAAGTTGCATATTAATCAAAAGCTATCAGTCATGAAAGACACTATCACGAAAGAGTATTTTTTTAACCATTCCATAGATAAAGTATGGAACGCCATTTCTAGAGAAGAAGAAATTTCTTCTTGGTTCATCAAAGCGAATTTTAAGGCAGAAAAAGGGTACAGATACACTTTTAAAGCCGATGAAGAACATGGCTGTACACAGATCACAGGGGAAGTCAAAGAGGCGAATCCGTACACTTTGATTTATACTTGGGTAGTTGAAGGAACAAAAGCTGTAACCACAGTAACATGGAGGTTAGAGCAAATTGATGGAAAGACAAAATTGAACCTACAACATTCAGGCATATCAAACTATGCAGGTGAAACCGCCGTAAGCATGTTCAACAGCTTTAGTGCCGGTTGGGACAATTGTGCCGAAGAGCTCACCAAATTCTTAAATAGAGAAGTACATGCATGATAGCATAACTAAAATCTTAAAAGCCATTGCGGACCCAACGAGACGTGAAATTTTTCATGCACTGATTGTTACAGCAACCGCTATGCCCATCACCCAGATTTCAGGTCAGTTTGAGATAACCCGCCAGGGAGTCACAAAACATTTAAAGACTTTAGAGCAGGCAGGATTGGTACAGATTCAAGTCAAGGGTAGGGAACGGTACTGTATTGCCGATGCCGCTCCCCTCAAAGAATTGAACAAGTGGCTGAATTTTTACGAACAGTTTTGGGATAATGCCTTGGGTAACCTTGATTCTTATCTAGAATCAAAGTCCTGAAAAATGTTTGGATAAAAAAATCCCGCTCTGGGGGAACCAACGAGCGGGATTTTCAAACACTAAACCAAATTTTCGATGAGTCGAAAATCAGTATTTTAAAATTCTAGGTCTGCCACCAATTCAAAATCGTCATAGATGGTCTTGTCGCCCAAATTGTCAAAGAAGCTGCCTGAACCATAGCGCACATCATACTTTGAACGGTCAACGGTCAGCGTTGCCGTAGCTTTGCTGCCATACACCGATACGTCGAAGGTTACAGGTTTTGTGATGCCTTTGATGGTCAAGTCTCCGGTCACCTTGTAAGAGTTTTTCCCATCTGCATTTACATCGGTAAAGACCAATTTTGAGGTTGGGTGACTTTGTACACCGAAGAAATCATCAGATTTCAAATGGCCTTCCAATTTACCCTTGTAATCACCTTCTAGGTCATTGTTCGTTAGTGTTGACATATCTACAACAAACTCTCCGCCTATCAATTTTTCGCCGTCAAACTCCAATGCTCCAGATTTTAGTGCTATGGTACCGTGGTGAGAGCCAGTAACTTTATAACCTTTCCATGTTACCGTACTTTTTTCAGTGTTCACTTCTTTCTTTTCACCGTCAATTGGGTTGTCCATTGCTGTCGCAGCGAATACGGTGGTCAATGCTAAACTTAATAGTGTCTTTTTCATGATTTTAATTACTTGTTTACGATTTATATGTATGTGAATAGTTCTTCTTTTGTTTTTCTGACTTTCGGATAGTGCTGGGTCTCGTCTTCTTGTGATCGGTAGCCGATAGGAAGCACCACAGAAACGCTCAAGTTATCGTTCAGGCCCAAAATCTGGTTGTATTTCTCGACTTCAAAACCTTCCATGGGGCAGGTGTCGATTTTTAGCTCTGCCGCCGCCTGCATTAAATTGCCGAGGGCGATGCAAACCTGACGGGCTGTCCAGTTGTTTTTGGAATGCTGCGGCAAATCCATCAACTTTGATTTCATGAAATCACTGTACGTTTTGAGCTGTGCTTCGGGTACACCCCTGATTTCCTCAACTTTTTCGATGTATTCATCAATCAGTTCTTCACCAAAATTACGTTCGTTGACAAAAATGATGAGGTGCGAAGCATCTTCAACTTGTGATTGGTTCCACGAAACAGGGCGAAGTTTCTTTTTTAGTTCAAGGTCAGAGACCACGAATATTTTATAGGGTTGCAGCCCATACGATGAGGCACTGAGCCTGGTGGCTTCCAATAAGGTATCTAAGTCGCCTTGGGAGACTATTTTGTTGGGGTCGAATTTTTTGGTCGCATAGCGCCAATTTCTGGTTTCCAGTACGTTGTTCATTGCTAAAATTTGTCCAATAATCTGTTCAATTCTTTCAGTTCATTTTCAGAAAAAGCCTGTATCGCCTCAGATTCAGCTTGTTTTACAGCCATGTTCATTGACTCAAGAGCTTCTAAACCTTGATTGGTGATAAAAATTTCAATCTTTCGGCGATTGTCTCTGCACACGTTTCTTTTGACGTATCCTTTGGCCAAAAGTTTATCCACCAGTCGTGTTGTGTTGCTCATTTTGGTCACCATGCGCTCGTTCAGGGTAGAAAGGTTGGCCGGATTGCCACGTTGCCCCTTTAAAATGCGCAATACATTGAATTGTTGAAGCGATACATCAAATGGCTTTAGGGCAGTTGCTATCATTTCATTGACCTTATTCTGTACCAATGTCAGGTGAATAATGGTGCGCCTTTCGAGGGGCAGCTTTGATGATGTCTTTATGATTTCCTCGACATTCATGTTATTACAATAGTTGTATATACAAATATATGCTTATTGATTGTTCATTTCCAAAGGATGAACAGATAAATTTTTGTTAAATGAATATTGAAGGGGGGTACTTTGGTTAATTTTAATCAACAATTTGCATGTAATGAATCGATTAGTCACGCTTTTGATAAGCGCATTGTTCTTGTTGATAGGCTGTAAGTCAAACACAAATGAAGACGTGAAAGCTGTAGCTTTAGATGGGTCCAAAGACAATACCGAGTTGATAGAAGAACAGGATGAAGTAAAATTCCCAATATATGATTTTGAGTCTTTCAAGCCATTGCTGAATAAGGAAGATGATAAAACCTACATCGTCAATTTTTGGGCTACATGGTGCAAACCCTGTATTGAAGAGATGCCCTATTTTGAAAAGACCTATGCAGAACAAAAACAAAATGGGGTTGAGCTGGTCTTGGTCAGCCTTGACATGCCCGCGATGTGGAAGACCCGATTGGAGCCCTTTGTAGAAAAAAGGGGGCTGCAAGGCAAAGTAGTCATCCTTGATGACCCCAAAATGAACGATTGGATTCCGAAAGTGGATGAGAATTGGGGCGGAGGCATTCCCGCGACCTTAATATATAACAAAGAGAAACGTGCTTTCTTTGAGCGTGGTTTTACGTATGAAGAACTGAACGAAGAACTAAAAAAATTCCTGTAAGATGAAAATGCTTAAAATTTTTCCAGCGCTGTTGCTAATTTTTGTGCTTGGCGCCTTTTCGACAATTGAAAACGCTATTTATGATGGGTATGACATTGGTGACACCGCCACTGATTTTTCCTTAAAAAATATTGATGGGCAAATGGTCTCGCTATCCAATTATGAAAATGTCAAAGGCTTTTTGGTCATTTTTACCTGTAATACCTGCCCTTATGCTGTTGCTTATGAAGACCGTATTGTTGCGTTGGACAAAAAATACAAGTCAAAAGGCGTGCCCGTCATCGCCATCATGCCCAATAACCCCGACACCAAACCTGGTGATAATTTTGAGAATATGAAGAAACGGGCGAAGGAAAAGGGCTTTACATTTCCGTATCTTTTGGATGAGGGCCAAGAAATCTATCCGCAATACGGTGCGACCCGCACCCCCCATGTCTATTTATTGGAAAAGACCGACGCCGGAAATATTGTCCGTTATATTGGTGCGATCGACGATAATTACAAGAATGCTTCCGCTGTTGAAGAAAAATATGTTGAAAATGCGGTTGATTCGATGCTCGCTGGTGAAGAAATCGAGGTGCAGACCACCAAGGCCATTGGTTGCTCTATCAAGGTCTGATGCAATTGTGGCGAAAAATAAAACGATTTAAATCCGGGGCTATGCTTCGGATTTTTATTTTTGACAAACTTAAACGGATTAAAATGGCAGATTTAGCACAAGACGAATGGGCAGAACAACTCGCTACAGATGACAATGCCTTTATTTTAGACGTTCGCACCCCTGAAGAAGTTGACGAAGGCTATATTCCCGGTGCGACCAATATTGACATTTATCTGGGGCAAGAATTTCTGGATGAACTTGAAAAGCTTGACAAATCAAAAAACTACTACGTGTATTGCCGTTCGGGCAACCGTAGTGGGCAGGCTTGTGCCTTGATGAACCAAGCAGGTTTTGCCAATGCCTATAACTTGATGGGTGGTTTCAATGAATGGGAAGGTGAGGTAAAAGAACCCTGATGCTACTCCCAGAAATCATATCAGAATTTCAGCGCAACAAGCTCACTTTTGAAAATCTTTTGGGCGAGCTCTCCAATGAAATTATCAGATGGAGGGCAAGTGCTAAAAGATGGTGCCTTTTAGAGATCGTTTGTCATTTGTTGGATGAAGAAGTGGAAGATTTCAGGGCGCGGACAAAACATGCGCTCGAATCACCAGAATTGCCATTGAAATCGATAAATCCGGTAGGGTGGTTGCAAGAAAGGAACTATCTGGAGCAAAATTTTGAAGAGACCCTCAAAAAGTTTTTGTTTGAACGGCAAGTTTCGATTGAATGGTTGAAATCATTGGAAAATCCCAATTGGGAAAATGCCATAGAAAATGCGGACTTGGGAAAAATTTCTGCAAAATCATTTCTGTTCAACTGGCTTGCCCACGATTACCACCACATTCGGCAGATCAATGCCATCAAGCGTGATTATTTAAAGTTTACCTCTGGCGATGACCTGGCCTATGCAGGGAATTGGTAAATTTTTCTTAAAGTTTTACCTTAAAATAGGTTTTAGTGTAAAAAGGTTTTCCTTCTCGGTCTATTCCTTCTAAAATTGCTAAATAATAACCTGGTTCTCGAGGAACTTTAACAATCACATCAGATGTGCCACTTTCGACTGCCAAAGCTGGGTTTTGATAGGCGAAATTATTTTCAAACCCTTTTTGATTTATGCCAACGGGTATCCCCGGATGCGTAAAACTGATTTGATAGCTTTTAGCTTCAGAAGAACTATCACTACCTTTTTTTCCAGTTTTGGTATAGACCGCAATAATACCACCGCTAGCCCTAGAACCGTAAATGGCAGCTTTTGGCCCCTTAATGATATCAATAAAGTCCACGTCATCAAAAGGTATATCACTACCGCTTATGGCCACTCCTGTTTCTAAATCTACTGGCATTCCGTCCAATAAAATTAGTGGTTCAGAGTTTTCGGCATTAAGCGAATTGATACCACGTAAAAAAATCTGACCGTTGTAAGTAATAACCCCTGGAACTCGCCCTACCAAAGCCTGCAATGGGTTAATCGTAATATTTGTTGGCAATTCTGCGAAATCTATAGTATGCGAAGGATTTTTATAGAGTATTCGTCTACTCTTGAATATTTCTTCGCGGACATCTTTCTTTTCGGCATCAACATCTACATTTGAAAGGGCAATAAGATTTCTCGAAGCCAAGTACATCATATCCAACTTCTCTTTATCAGTTTTTGAAATATTTAAATCTTTCAATTCCGAAGCTTCTGTCTTTTGACTGAAATTATTTTTGTGATTTTGGTAAAAGGTTTTTACAGAATCTAATTCAATCATAAAATCACTAGGTTCGAAGCCTGATTTCTTGTCTTTTTCAGAATTTTTTAATTGTAGAAGTACAAAAGTATTTTCAGAAAAATCAAGCTGAGTGAAAGAGAATCTACCATCAGCATCTGTTTTGGCTTCATCCATACCCACTACATCTTTATTTTTAAAGTATAACCCTACATATACATTACTTAATGGTTTATCTGTAAAAATATTTTTTACCAAACCCGCTATAGTGACGTAACTTTCTTTTTTTAGAATACTGCCACATCCATCTAAGAGGTCATCTGGTTTTTTGATGGAAGCCAACATTAAAATATCAAGATGATTGGCTCTCTCTGTATCGGTAAGACGGTCATCAAAAATTTCCGTTTCATTTTCCTCGGATGCCAGTGCTAGAAAAATATTGAATTTGTTTAGTTTTTGAATCGAAAAGCAGGTATTGGATAGTGGTTGATTTTTTGAATTGTTAAAAGAGATTTCTAAAGAAAGAGAATCTTGGTTTGTCTCTAAGGACTCAAGCGCCGACACGTGCATTTTTAAAAAATCATCATCAGGTTGTTTAAAAGCCATTCTCCTAGCAATTATTGAATCTTTTTTGTCAGAGAGTGTGAAATCAAACACACCTTTTGCTAAAAGTTTATTTGGAATTTTAATGATAGATTCTTTAGTTTCTTTTACTATATCTCCTTTTAAGACCAAGCCGTTGTTTTGCTCAATGGTATATGAAAAGCCCTTCAGATTTGTGTGTAGGCTAGATTTAAGGTTTACACGATAGTGGTCGTCATAGGGCACCATTTGCAATGACAATCCCTTTTTAAGTACTGTTGGGAGCTTAAAGCGTTGGTGCTGGTCGTTGCCTTTTGATTCAATGACCACGAAATAATTTTTTGGATATTCAGGTATGAACTTTAATTCTCCCAATCCGAGTGTAGAGATATTGAACTCCAAAAGTCTTTTTTCACTATCATCCACTAAAAATGCCTTTAGAGGTAGTGGTGATTCCTCAATATTATCAATGGTGACCGCCACACGATTCACATAGCCACTAACTAGGTTTCCTCCTTCAGGATGAAAAGATAACTTGAAAGCAGAATTGTATATTTTTGGATTTGAAGCTTTCCATTCAATTGCAGCAAGCTCCCCCTTTTTACCGTAGTTGACTATACTCAAAAACAAACAAAATGAAAGAAAGAACGACAGACTTAAATTTATGATGGTGCTTGAAGACATTATTGAAAATGACACATCTTTGAACAAACTTAGTGACATCAACTGCTAACGCTTCATAAATCAGTGTTAAATGCGAGAAGATTTGCTACATTTTGCCTGGAAACATCATAAACTGCCCTCAAACTCGCTGTTGACCTCTAAAGGAAACCCCATTCATGTTGAGAATACCGGTCAGCACAACCTTTTGGCGGGCCCAGATTTTTTCAATGCCAAATTGCGTATCGACGGCCAGCTTTGGGCGGGCAACGTTGAAATGCACATCAAGGCCTCAGATTGGTATGTACACGGCCATGAGAAAGATTCGAATTACGATAATGTCATCTTGCACGTCGTTTGGGAAGACGATGTGTCGGTTTTTCGAAAAGACGGTACTGAAATCCCAACGCTTGAGCTCAAAAACTATATTCCTGCAACGCTTCTACAGGGTTATAGAAAGTTGCTTGA
This sequence comes from Allomuricauda sp. d1, assembly GCF_039592695.1. NCBI lineage: Bacteria > Pseudomonadati > Bacteroidota > Flavobacteriia > Flavobacteriales > Flavobacteriaceae > Allomuricauda > Allomuricauda sp. d1. The sequence goes on from NZ_JBBUTK010000002.1 coordinate 1,017,700, forward strand.
AAATTCCAGCACAAAATTCGTCAATTGTGAAAATGATTTGAAGGATGTCAATGATTTCCTTTGGGATAGTTGGCTTGAACGGCTCTTTTTCGAACGGTTGGAGCAAAAATCCGTGTTGATTTATGGACTGTTGGAATCCTCCCAAAACGATTGGGAAAAAGTGCTATTCTGCTTGCTGATGAAAAACTTCGGACTCAACGTGAACGGCCCCCTATTTCTTGAAATTGCCAAGGCGTTGGATTTTTCCGTGCTCCGAAAAGTTCAAAATGATGCCCTACAAACGGAAGTACTGTTGTTGGGTACCGCAGGTTTGTTGGATGATGAAAGTTCTGACTCCTATTTTTTGAAGTTAAAGGAAGAATACAACTACCTCGAGCATAAATTCCAACTTGTGAAACTTTACCAAAAACCCCAGTTCTTTGGTTTGCGGCCCAATAATTTTCCAACCATACGATTATCCCAAATAGCACAACTCTATCATACCTATCAGAATCTTTTCACCCGACTCATTGAAATCAGGGACCTCAATGAGTATTACGATTTGTTCGATATTTCCACAAGTGCCTATTGGCAAAACCATTATACTTTTGGTAAAGTGTCTAAAAAGAGCACAAAAAAACTCACCAAAAACTTTGTGGATTTGCTGCTCATCAACACCATTGTTCCCCTAAAATTTTGCTATTCCCGATATCTGGGCAAAGAGATAAATAATGAATTAATCGACCTATTGACTAAGATCAGACCTGAAAAGAACACCATTGTTGAACAGTTTGATTTACATGGCGCAAAGACACAAAGTGCAATGCACAGTCAGGCGAAAATTCAACTCTATAATGAATATTGTACTAAAAACAGATGTTTGCATTGTGCGGTGGGCACACATTTATTAAAGGGAAATAATTAGTTTTGGGCATGCGTTGGTTTTATGACATTCTATACTATTTTCAAAAACGCGGTTTCGAAGTGTGTCGCCGCATTGCCGAACGATTGGGCATTAGGGCGAGGGTCGTAAGAACCACGTTCATCTACCTGACTTTTGTGACCTTGGGTTTTGGCTTCGCCCTTTATCTTTTTATGGCTTTTTGGCTCAGGATAAAAGATTTGGTGTACACAAAAAGAACCTCTGTATTTGACCTCTGATTATGCTCAAACTGTTCCGTTCAAAAATAGTCGTTGCTCTCATATTGATGGTTTTTGTACTCTTTTGTGGGGTATTGGGGTACAAGCTGATTTCTGATTACACTTGGGTAGAGGCTATCTACATGACCATTATTACGGTCACGACTGTAGGTTTTGCAGAGGTAAAACCATTGGATACCGAAGCAAAGATTTTTACCGTATTTTTAATCGTCACCAGTGTTTTTATTTTTGGCTTTGCCATTTCAGTAATCACTGAATACATTTTGAGCCGAAACTCACTACAAATCTTAAAAAAGAAAAGAGTTAGAAATATGATTAAGAACCTTTCTGATCATGTGGTTATTTGTGGATATGGCAGAAACGGCATGCAAGCAGCCGATAAGTTGAAGGCCTATAAAATGCCTTTCGTTGTCATAGAAAAAGATAAGAACATCATTGAGAAACATGAAGAGGAAATCCTTTTTGTTGAAGGTGATGCCAATGAAGATGAAATATTGCTCGAGGCAGGCGTAGATCGGGCAAAGTACCTGATTACCGCTGTGCCTGATGATGCGACAAATCTATTTGTGGTACTCTCGGCTAGGCAGTTGAACCAAAACCTTTTTATCATAAGTAGGGCCTCACAGGTAACCTCATTAAAAAAATTGGAATTCGCTGGTGCCAATAAGGTCATCATGCCCGACAAGATAGGGGGGGATCACATGGCATCATTGGTGGTCATGCCTGACCTTATCACTTTTATGGATAAACTTTCTGTGGAAGGTGAGCATACCACAAACCTAGAAGAAGTTGAAATAAAGGATTTTACAGACCAGATGGATTGTAAATCGCTTCGAGATCTTGATTTGAGAAAAAAGACGGGCTGCACGATCATTGGCTATATAGAACCAGACGGAAAGTACATCATCAATCCCGAAGCAGATCTAGAATTGGAACCCAAGGGAAAAGTCATTGTTTTGGGGCGCCCCGAGCAGATTCAGAAGCTGAACCAGATGTTTCAAATCGGCTAGTTTAACAATCTTTGAATTTGATGGCATCGATTTTTTTTAGGATATTGCCGACCTTACATTAATTTAACATAACCAAGCCGGCCAATTTACTTAGTGTTGGCCATTTAACATTAAGTATGAAAAAATCAATCCTATCTTTATTTCTGTTGGTCTCCCTTTCCATGTTTTCCCAAGAACTTATTATTAGGGAGTCCATCATGAATCCTTCGAACAATATCAATGACGGGGCCATAGATTTACAGGTTCTTGGGGGTGAACCACCCTACACCTATAAATGGAGCAATCAATCAACACCGTTGACCTCAAAAAAGGCGGTTGGCTTGGTTGAGGGCATACCCTATACAGTAACGGTAACTGATGCCAACGGAAAGTCGATTACCAAAGAATATACCGTAGAGGCCCATGCGATAACCGAGGTTTTGAACAGTGTGATGACACCTGCGGTAAGCGGGTTGGGCAGTGTACTTTTTTGGGATCCTTTTGCTGCAGTCGGTATTTATGATCCTATTGCTTACGCTGATGTAAAGAAAATTGGAATTCCAGATTGGTCGTATGACGTTCAAGGCAAGTTCATTTTAAAAAAATGGCTCAAGAAAGATGGTGAAAATGTTAAGAAGGGTGCTGAGATCGCTATTGTCTCTTCAGGTAATGAGCCCGATAAAACCGTGCTTGCAACTGCCAATGGAACTTTGGACCACTTGGTGAAGGAAGGCGGTGTCATCTATAACTCTGACAACAAAGAACATGTCATAGAACAGGGCGCACAATATTTGGCCGATATTGAATATGACGAACCCGTTTCGTTGAAACACCCGAACGGAGACCCAGTAACCAAGGGAATACCTTTTATTGTCATCTGGTTGGTGTTGGGCGCCTTGTTTTTTACCATTAGAATGGGCTTTATCAACATTAGGGGGTTCAGACATTCCCTTTCCTTGGCAAAGGGTAAGTACGATGACCCTAATGCCCCAGGTCAAGTGACCCATTTTCAGGCATTGGCCACTGCAGTCTCTGGCACAGTAGGATTGGGCAATATCGCAGGTGTTGCCGTTGCGGTATCGCTCGGTGGCGCAGGGGCTACTTTTTGGATGATTGTCTGTGGACTATTGGGGATGTCATCAAAGTTTGTGGAATGTACATTGGGCGTAAAATATCGTGATATCCTACCAGATGGACGGGTTTTTGGCGGCCCCATGAACTATTTGCGTTACGGTCTTGAAAAACGCAATTTGAAAGGTCTGGGCAAGGTATTGGCAGGACTTTTTGCTGTTTTGGCCATCGGTGCCTCATTCGGCGGCGGCAATATGTTTCAGGCAAACCAGTCCTTCGAACAGCTTGCGGGCCAGTTTACGGTTCTTCAGGGCAACGGTTTTTGGTTTGGTGTGGTTACCGCCATATTGGTCGGGGTGGTCATCATCGGAGGGATAAAGAGTATCGCCAAGGTTACGGGCAGAGTGGTGCCTTTTATGGCTTCAATATATGTCTTGGCTGCTCTGGCGGTCATCATCATGAACATACAGAACATTGCGCCTGCTTTTTCTGCCATTATTGAAGGTGCTTTCAGCCCAAGTGCCTTAAAAGGTGGTATTATTGGGGTGTTGGTTGTCGGTTTTCAAAGGGCAGCATTCTCTAACGAGGCTGGTGTGGGCTCGGCAGCGATTGCACACAGCACGGCGAAAACGAACCATCCGCCTTCTGAGGGTTTTGTGGCGCTTTTAGAACCCTTCATTGATACTGTTGTGGTATGTACATTGACAGCATTGGTGTTGATTTTTACGGGCATGCATGAAGTGGAAGGCATGGCTGGTGCACAATTGACATCAGATGCCTTTGGCAGTCAAATATCTTGGTTTCCCTATGTTTTGGGAATCGCTGTTTTTCTTTTTGCCTTTTCTACGATGATATCATGGTCGTACTATGGAATGCGGGCTTGGACTTATCTATTTGGAAAAAGCAAGCGTTCAGAAATGATCTACAAACTTTTGTTCTTGGTCTTCGTGGTCGTTGGGGCATCGGTCAGTCTGGGCGCCGTATTGGATTTTTCTGATATGATGATTTTGGCCATGTCATTCCCCAATATCATAGGCCTGTATATCATGTCAGGTGAGGTGAAGGCAGATTTGGGAGAGTATTGGAAAAAATTAAAGTCAAACCAATTGTTCAAAAAACAACAAGTGGCGGAATAAGAGAACAGCAATGATGAAAAGAAAATCCCACTTCAAGTTCACCAAGCAAGAACGAAGAGGGATTTTCTTTTTACTGCTCATCATAGTTCTTCTTCAGGGCGCTTATTTTTTTGTAAAATGGAATGCCATCGATAAAGATGATTCCAGTTTCGAAATTGATGAAGCCCAACAAGCAGCTATTGACAGTTTAAAAGCTATCGCCTCAAAGAAAAAGGCTGTTAAAACCTATCCCTTCAACCCGAATTTTATAACCGATTACAAAGGATATGCTTTGGGAATGTCTCCCGAAGAAATTGATAGGCTTCACAAGTTTCGCGAGAAAAATCTATATGTAAATTCTGCGGCAGAGTTTCAGCAGGTGACCCACGTTTCAGATTCATTGCTCAACGCAATTTCGCCCTACTTCAAATTCCCCGATTGGGTTGTGAAGCGTAAAAAGTCCACAATAAACAACAAACAGAAATTAAGCTCCCCTACTTTGGTGGGGCTGGGGGAAACTGTTACCGATTTAAATTCAGCAACGGCCGAACAGCTAAGATCAATACATGGTATTGGTGAAAAACTTTCTGCCCGAATTGTAAAGTTCAGAAATCGATTGGGAGGCTTTATGGTCAACGAACAGCTGTATGATGTCTACGGATTGGAACCCGAAGTCGTTGAACGGGCATTGGAGCATTTTCAGGTGCTGCATCCTCCAGAAATCAAAAAAATAGATGTGAACACCGCTTCTATTGATGAACTGGCATCACTGGCCTATATCAGGTACGGCCTTGCCGAACGCATCATTGATTATCGGCAACAAAACGGTAGAATCGATTCTCTTGACGAATTGGCTGCTGTTGAGGGCTTTCCAAAAGAAAAGATTGCCAGAATTGGGCTATATTTGTTGTTCTAAAAAGTTGCAATGAATTCCACATATTTCACCGAAGAACACCAACTGTTTCGCGAAAGCCTCAAGGTTTTTTTGCAAAAAGAAGTGGTGCCCCATGTTGATACATGGGAAGAAACAGGAAAAATAGACCCATCGATCTGGCAGAAAATTGGCGAGATGGGCTATTTTGGATTGGCAACCCACGAAGACTTCGGTGGCTTGGAGCTTGACCTTTTTTACACCGCAATCTTTTTAGAAGAGCTTCAGAAAATCAACTCTGGCGGTTTTGCGGCAGCTATGTGGGCCCACGCATATCTGGCCATGACCCATTTGAACAAGAATGCCAATGACGACCAAAAGAAAAGATATCTTGAGCCAAGCGTATCTGGCGAAAAAATAGGCTGCCTTGGCGTAACCGAACCTTTTGGGGGCAGTGATGTGGCCGGTATGCGAACCACGGCTGTGTTAAAAGGAGATTCGTACATCATCAACGGCTCAAAGACGTTTATTACCAACGGGGTCTATGGCGACTATATCATTTTGGCGGCCAAAACCGACCCCAGTGCTGCCCATAAGGGGATGAGCCTTTTTATAGTTGACCGCCATAGTGACGGTGTTTCGGCGAATAAGCTCAACAAATTGGGTTGGAGGGCCTCAGACACCGCCGAGCTGGCCTTTGACAATGTGAAGGTTCCTGTGGAGAATTTGATTGGTGAAGAGGGACAAGGATTTTCTTTTATCATGGAAGCATTTGCATTGGAACGTTTGGTAATGGCCATCAATGCGCACGCGAGGGCTGAATATGCATTGGAATATGCCATTCAGTACATGTCAGAGCGAGAGGCCTTTGGCAAGACCATTGATCAATTTCAAGCGCTAAGGCACAAAGTGGCTGACCTACATGCCGATATTGAAATCTGCAAACAATACAATTACGCTGTCACCGCTATGCTTGATAAAGGAACCTATGCGGTCAAAGAAGCCACGATCTCTAAATTGAAATCCACCAAAATGGCAGATGAGGTCATTTATAGCTGTTTGCAATTCTTGGGGGGGTACGGCTACATAGAAGATTACCCTATGGCCAGATTGTTGCGAGATAGCCGACTTGGGCCCATCGGTGGTGGTACTTCTGAGATTTTAAGGGAGATTATAGCGAAAATCGTAATTGACAAAAAAGAATATAAGCCTCCTAAAAAAGAAATTGGGAAAAAAGATTTTAAGGTAAGTGTTTCTTAGAACGGATACATTTGTATATTTGCACTTCGAAATTTTAAAGAAAGGAGGTTGTAGCCAATGTTGATAATACCAGTAAAAGAAGGCGAAAATATAGATAGGGCCCTGAAAAGGTTCAAGCGAAAATTTGACAAGACCGGCAGAATGCGCCAGTTGCGCAAGCGACAGCAATACACCAAGCCTTCGGTAAAACGTAGAGCCGAAATTCAAAAGGCACAGTATATTCAAGGTCTCAAGGATAGCGAAGAACTTTAGCATCCTTTCTTCCAAAATATATTCCAATCCCGTTCAAAACAGAGCGGGATTTTTTCGTTAATGAAGTTCTTCATCAATTTTCTTAAGCCATTTCCCACTTTAAAAAGGGCTGAAGAAGATGGAATATTTTTTATTGGCCCATTTTGAATTGGGTAATGGTATTATCTTTGGTTGATGTCTTTGGATGCCTTTCTTTCATATCTATCGCTTGAAAAAAATTACTCAAGCCACACCCTGAGTGCCTACAAAAGAGATCTAGAAGATTTTACGGCTTACCATGAGGAAGCATTTTTGACACCAGACATAGATAAGACAGATTACGGAAGCATTCGAAGCTGGATCGTAGAACTGGTCGGTAAAGGTCTCAAGAACCAGTCTGTCAATCGTAAAGTTGCTTCCTTGAAGGCCTACTACAACTTTTTGGTCAAAATAGGAGAAATCAAAACCTCACCACTGAAAAAGCATAAAGCACTGAAGACCGAGAAGAAAATGGGGGTGCCTTTTTCAGAATTGGAAATGCAGCAGGTGTTGGTGCAGATTCCCTTTGAAAATGATTTTGAGGGAATTCGAGATAAACTCATCATTGAACTGCTGTACGCAACAGGTATGCGCAGGGCTGAACTGGTCAATATAAGAATGCAAGATGTTGACCTTCACCAAAGCACGCTTCGGGTCATCGGCAAACGAAATAAAGAACGAATCCTACCCATGCTTGCCTCGATTGTTGAGTCCATAAATACATATATGATAGAAAGAAACAAACTCGAATCCGTTGAAAATAACGAGTATCTTTTTTTAACCCCTCCCGGTCATAAAATTTATGAAACCCTTGTTTATCGTGTTATAAATAAGTACCTTAGTATGGTATCGCCAAAGGTGAAAAAGAGCCCACACGTACTGAGGCACACCTTTGCGACCCACTTGCTGAACAAAGGCGCAGATTTGAATGCCGTCAAAGAGCTACTGGGCCACTCTAGCTTGGCATCAACGCAAGTGTATACGCATAACAGCATAGCTGAACTCAAAAAAGCGCATTTAAAGGCCCATCCTAGAAATAAAAAATAACCCAGTCTTGGGCATTGTCTAACCCGCTCACCGATTTCTTTATCTGTGGGCACTAAAAACTGACACATGGAAGTAAATGCACAATCCGTAAATTTTGTTGCCGACCAAAAATTGCTTGATTTCATCAAGAACAGAATGAACAAACTGAACATTTTCTATGACAAGGTCATCAGTTCAGATGTGTATTTAAAAGTTGAAAATACCAGTGCGAAAGAGAACAAAATCGTCGAGATAAAAATCAATGTGCCACGCGATAAATTCATGGTCAAAAAACAATGTAAATCTTTTGAAGAAGCGGTCGATTCTGCCTGCCATTCTTTAGAACGGCAACTTAAGAAAAAGAAAGAAAAACTGCGGGCGCACGCCTAGCCAAAATTTTTGGAAATTTGTTTTGAATCCTAAAATAAATATATACATTTGCAGTCCGTTAGAAATAACGGGCTTTTTTTGTGTTAAAAAATGCTGAAAAGGCCGATATAGCTCAGCTGGCTAGAGCAGCTGATTTGTAATCAGCAGGTCGTGGGTTCGAGTCCCTCTATCGGCTCGTAAGTTACTGAAAATCAAAAGAGGGGAGATACTCAAGCGGCCAACGAGGACAGACTGTAAATCTGTTGGTTTTCACCTTCGCAGGTTCGAATCCTGCTCTCCCCACTACAAGAAGAGCTAAAAGTTCAGATTCCAAGTCAACAATGTGAGATTGGAATTTTTGATGTGAAATTTTGAAGTTGTTAACGAATGCGGGAGTAGCTCAGTTGGTAGAGCGTCAGCCTTCCAAGCTGAATGTCGCCGGTTCGAACCCGGTCTCCCGCTCAAAAACCAAGGTAGCGTTCACGGTTTCTGACCTGAAAACCAACACCTTGAACCTGAAACCCATTAAGCCGACGTAGCTCAGGGGTAGAGCGTTTCCTTGGTAAGGAAGAGGTCACGGGTTCAATTCCCGTCGTTGGCTCAAAGAAAACGATTTGTACACTAATATAAACTAAGATTAAAATTATTTAACATGGCAAAGGAAACTTTTGATCGTTCCAAACCGCACTTGAACATCGGTACCATTGGGCACGTAGATCATGGTAAAACCACATTGACCGCTGCGATTACAACCGTATTGGCAAACGCAGGTTTATCTGAGCTTAGAAGCTTCGATTCAATCGATAATGCTCCAGAAGAAAAAGAGAGAGGTATTACCATCAATACATCTCACGTTGAATATCAGACAGAGAACCGTCACTACGCACACGTTGATTGTCCTGGTCACGCCGATTACGTAAAGAACATGGTAACGGGTGCTGCCCAGATGGACGGTGCCATTTTGGTGGTTGCCGCAACTGATGGTCCTATGCCGCAAACTCGTGAGCACATTCTCTTGGGTCGCCAAGTAGGTATTCCAAGAATTGTTGTGTTCTTGAACAAAGTTGACATGGTTGACGACGACGAGCTTTTAGAGCTTGTTGAGATGGAAGTACGTGAGTTACTATCTTTCTATGAATATGATGGTGACAACGGACCTGTTATCTCTGGATCTGCACTTGGTGCATTGAACGGTGAGCAAAAATGGGTCGATACCGTAATGGAGTTGATGAAAGCGGTTGACGAGTGGATCGAGCTTCCTAAAAGGGATGTTGATAAAGATTTCTTGATGCCCGTTGAAGATGTATTTACCATTACAGGTCGTGGTACAGTTGCGACCGGTCGTATTGAAACTGGTGTGGCAAATACAGGTGATGCTGTTGATATCATCGGTATGGGTGCCGAAAAATTAGGTTCTACCATTACTGGTGTCGAGATGTTCCGTAAGATTTTGGATCGTGGTGAGGCTGGTGACAACGTAGGTATCCTTTTGAGAGGTATTGAAAAGACTGATATCAAAAGAGGTATGGTTATCTGTAAGCCAGGCTCTGTAAAGCCACACGCCAAGTTCGAGGCTGAGGTCTATATCCTTAAGAAAGAAGAAGGTGGCCGTCACACGCCATTCCACAACAACTACCGTCCTCAGTTTTACGTACGTACCACTGACGTTACAGGAAACATTAACCTTCCTGACGGAGTTGAAATGGTAATGCCCGGTGACAACTTGACCATTACTGTTGATTTGATCCAGCCCATCGCATTGAGCGTAGGTCTACGATTTGCTATCCGTGAAGGTGGTAGAACCGTAGGTGCGGGTCAGGTTACCAAGATTTTAGATTAATTCATTTAGAAATAGATTACACTTAAGGGTGTCCCGCGTGGCGGGATACCTTTCGGTGTAATTATAAACGGGTGTAGCTCAGTTGGTAGAGCACTGGTCTCCAAAACCAGGTGTCGGGAGTTCGAGCCTCTCCTCCCGTGCCAGATAAGAGAAAAATATATGTTGACTTACGTAAAGGAATCTTGGGAAGAGCTTAAGAACAACGTTACTTGGCTCAATTGGGAGCAAGCTTCGAACCTGATGGTCATAGTGGCGGTCTTTTCCATTCTGTTTGCTTTGGCAACATGGGGCGTCGATACACTTTTCAGTAAGTTGATCGCATTGTATTTTGAAAGATTAATAGGATAAATGATGTCGGAGGTTCTGGAGAAAAAATGGTATGTGGTTCGCGCTGTCAGTGGCCAAGAGAATAAAATCAAGGGCTATATTGAGAGCGAGGTTGAAAGAGCCGGCTTTGGTGATTATCTTGAAGAGGTCTTGGTGCCTACAGAAAAGGTAGTGCAAATCCGTAACGGAAAGAAAATCAACAAAGAGCGTACCTACTTTCCCGGTTACATCATGATCAAGGCCAATTTGGCAGGTGAGATGATCCACATCATCCGTTCGATTACCAATGTCATCGGTTTTTTGGGCGAGACCAAAGGTGGTGACCCCGTTCCTTTGCGAAAAGCTGAGGTGAACCGAATGCTTGGTAAGGTCGATGAGTTGGCAGTGAACACCGATAATGTGGCCATACCATTCATATTGGGCGAAACGGTCAAGGTAATCGATGGCCCATTCAACGGTTTTAATGGTACTGTTGAAAAAATCAATGAAGAAAAACGCAAGCTTGAGGTAATGGTGAAGATTTTTGGCAGAAAGACACCTTTAGAGCTGAGTTACATGCAAGTAGAAAAAGTATAAATTTTTAGAGCTGTTACATATAAAAATTGTGTTGCTTCCAAAATTTGACACAATTCATTTTAATTAAAAACAATGGCAAAAGAAGTAGATAAGGTTGTAAAACTACAAGTTAGGGGAGGTGCTGCGAATCCATCGCCACCGGTCGGACCCGCCTTAGGTGCTGCCGGTGTTAACATTATGGAGTTCTGCAAGCAGTTCAATGCGCGTACGCAGGACAAACAGGGCAAGGTTTTGCCCGTGGTTATCACCGTATTCAAAGACAAGTCTTTTGACTTTGTCGTAAAGACACCACCGGCGGCAGTTCAACTGATGGAAGCAGCTAAGATTAAAAAAGGATCTGGCGAACCTAACAGAGTAAGGTCGGGGTCGGTTACTTGGGATCAAGTAAAGACCATCGCAGAAGACAAAATGGCCGATTTGAATGCATTTACCGTAGAATCTGCAATGAACATGGTTGCAGGTACGGCACGTTCAATGGGCCTGAAGGTCGCTGGCAAAAGACCTTTTTAAAATCTTAAAAGCAATTTATAATGGCTAGATTAAGTAAAAAGCAAAAAGAGGCACATGCCAAAATTGATAGAAATAAACTCTATTCTTTGGAAGAAGCTTCAGCTTTGGTAAAAGAAATCACCAACGTAAAATTTGACGCATCCATTGATTTGGCAATTCGCCTGGGCGTTGACCCACGAAAGGCCAACCAAATGGTACGCGGTGTCGTCACCTTACCACACGGTACGGGTAAAGACGTGAAAGTTTTGGCGTTGGTCACCCCGGATAAGGAAGCGGAAGCAAAAGAAGCTGGTGCAGACTATGTAGGGTTGGATGAGTATTTGGATAAAATCAAAGGCGGTTGGACGGATGTTGACGTTATCGTCACCATGCCAAGCGTCATGGGCAAATTAGGTCCTTTGGGAAGAATTTTAGGCCCAAGGGGATTGATGCCCAATCCGAAAACGGGTACCGTGACCATGGATGTGGGCAAAGCGGTTTCTGATGTAAAAGGCGGTAAAATCGATTTTAAGGTCGATAAAACCGGTATCGTTCATGCAGCCATCGGCAAGTCATCGTTCACGGCCGACAAGATTGCAGGCAATGCCAAAGAATTGATTGACACCTTGGTAAAAATGAAGCCGACTGCGGCAAAGGGCGTTTACATGAAGAGTATCTACATGTCAAGCACCATGAGCCCCAGCGTTCAATTAGACCCTAAAGCAGTTTAACCAACGGTAGTTTAAAGATTTTACAATGACAAGAGAAGAAAAAGCAACTGTAATTGAAGACTTGACTGCCCAGTTGGCCGAGAATACCACCATTTATTTGGCAGACATCTCGGGTCTTGATGCCATGACCACTTCAGATTTGAGAAGGGCATGTTTCAAGGCGAACGTTAAACTGGCCGTGGTCAAGAACACCTTGCTTGCAAAAGCAATGGAAGCATCTGAAAAAGAGTTTGGCGAGCTTCCTGAAGTATTGAAGGGCAATACCTCTTTGATGTTTTCAGAAACAGGCAATGTGCCTGCAAAACTCATCAAAAATTTCAGAAAAAAATCAGATAGGCCCCTTTTGAAGGGTGCATTTATTGAAGAGGCGATTTTCGTTGGCGACGACAAACTCGATACTTTGGTGAGCATCAAATCCAAAGAAGAGATCATCGGCGACATCATTGGCTTACTGCAGTCACCTGCCAAGAATGTTATTTCTGGCTTGAAATCAGGTGGTGGCAAATTGGCCGGTATCCTCAAGACACTATCTGAACGATAATTTGTACGCACTAAAACAACATATTTAAAATTTTATTTAAACGATAGAAAAATGGCAGATTTAAAAGATTTTGCAGAACAGTTGGTAAACCTTACCGTAAAAGAGGTGAATGAGTTGGCCGACATTTTAAAAGAAGAATACGGTATTGAGCCTGCAGCTGCAGCTGTGGCCGTTGCTGGTGGCGGTGCCGCTGGTGGTGGTGAAGCTGAGGCCGCTGAAGAAAAGTCAGAATTTGATGTAATTCTTACGGCTGCCGGTGGTTCTAAATTGGCTGTTGTCAAATTGGTGAAAGAATTGACAGGTCTTGGTCTTAAAGACGCTAAAGAGATTGTTGATAGCGCGCCAAAAGCAGTTAAGGAAGGAGTTGCCAAAGATGAGGCAGAAGGTATCAAAAAATCATTGGAAGAAGCAGGAGCAGAAGTTGAGCTTAAATAATAGCAGCTACCATATTGATTTGGTTAAGGTCTTTTTTTCGCCTCTGGCGGAGTTAAGACCTTAGCCTGTTTTTAGATAGGCGTATAAAGTAGTACGCTACCCACTATAATATTCACGTTCTAAAATTGTCCATCGATGTCCAAACAACAGACAGAAAGATTAAATTTTGCATCCGCTAAGAACATACCGGAATATCCGGATTTCTTGGACATTCAGATAAAATCCTTCCAGGATTTTTTCCAGTTGGAGACAAAGTCGGATCAAAGAGCAGATGAGGGTCTTTACAATACCTTCATGGAGAACTTTCCGATTACAGATACCAGAAACCAGTTTGTACTGGAGTTTCTGGATTACTTCATCGATCCCCCACGATATTCCATTCAAGAGTGTATCGAGCGCGGCTTGACCTATAGTGTGCCCTTAAAGGCGCGTCTAAAATTGTACTGTACCGATCCAGAGCACGAAGATTTTGAGACCATTGTGCAAGATGTGTATTTGGGTACCATTCCGTACATGACACCAAGTGGCACTTTTGTAATCAATGGCGCCGAACGTGTCGTGGTTTCACAATTGCACCGTTCGCCGGGCGTTTTCTTTGGCCAGTCTTTCCATGCCAATGGTACGAAGCTGTACTCTGCCAGGGTCATTCCGTTCAAAGGATCATGGATTGAGTTTGCTACAGATATCAATGCGGTGATGTACGCGTACATTGACCGAAAGAAAAAATTACCGGTGACCACCTTGTTCAGAGCGATTGGTTTTGAGCGCGACAAGGATATTTTGGAAATCTTTGACCTTTCTGAAGAAATCAAGGTGTCAAAGGCCGGATTGAAAAAAGTATTGGGCCGCAAGTTGGCTGCCCGTGTCTTGAACACATGGCATGAAGATTTTGTTGATGAGGATACCGGCGAAGTGGTTTCCATCGAGCGAAACGAAATCATCTTAGACCGTGATACTGTTCTTGAAAAAGAGCATATCGATGAAATCATCGATGCTGACGTAAAAACCATCCTCTTGCACAAAGAGAATAATGCGCAATCAGATTATGCCATCATTCACAATACCCTGCAGAAGGATCCCACAAATTCAGAAAAAGAGGCCGTAGAGCACATTTACCGTCAGTTGCGTAATGCTGAGCCGCCTGATGAAGAAACAGCCCGCGGTATCATCGATAAGTTGTTCTTCTCAGATCAACGCTACAATCTGGGCGAGGTAGGACGTTACCGAATGAACAAGAAATTGGGTCTTGATATTGGTATGGACAAGCAGGTCTTGACCAAAGAAGATATCATCACCATAATCAAATACTTGATTGAGCTCATCAACTCAAAAGCTGAGATTGATGATATCGATCACTTGTCCAATCGTCGAGTACGAACTGTCGGTGAACAATTGTCACAGCAGTTTGGCGTCGGTTTGGCGCGTATGGCAAGAACCATTCGTGAGCGAATGAATGTTCGTGACAATGAGGTGTTTACCCCGATTGACTTGATTAATGCGAAGACACTTTCTTCAGTAATCAATTCATTCTTTGGTACAAACCAGTTGTCACAGTTTATGGACCAGACCAACCCGTTGGCTGAGATTACGCACAAACGTCGTCTCTCAGCGCTGGGGCCAGGTGGCCTTTCACGTGAACGGGCAGGTTTTGAGGTTCGTGACGTTCATTATACCCACTACGGTAGGCTATGTCCGATTGAAACTCCTGAAGGTCCGAATATTGGTTTGATTTCTTCGCTTTCCGTTTTTGCGAAAGTGAACAGCATGGGCTTTTTGGAAACTCCGTATCGAAAAGTTGAAGAGGGAAAAGTTGATGTGAAGAACCACATTTACTTGAGTGCTGAGGAAGAGGAAGAAAAGAAAATTGCCCAGGCCAACATCCCTTTAAAGGGAGACGGAACCATTGAAAATGACAAGGTAATTGCCCGAGAAGAGGGTGATTTTCCTGTGGTTGATCCCAAAGAGGTCAATTATACCGATGTGGCACCAAACCAGATTGCATCCATTTCAGCGTCATTGATTCCGTTTTTGGAGCATGATGATGCGAACCGTGCCTTGATGGGCTCGAACATGATGCGACAGGCAGTGCCATTGTTGCGCCCTGAATCCCCGATTGTAGGTACGGGCCTTGAAAGACAGGTGGCCACAGATTCTAGGGTATTGATCAATGCCGAAGGAGACGGAGTTGTTGACTATGTGGATTCGCATAAAATTGTCATCAAGTACAACCGCTCTGATGAGGATAAACTGGTAAGCTTCGATGAAGATTCAAAGACCTACGAACTCATCAAGTTCAGAAAAACAAACCAAGGTACCTCCATCAACTTGAAGCCTATCGTAAGAAAGGGCGACAAAGTGAAGAAAGGTCAGGTACTTTGTGAGGGTTATGCGACCCAAGAAGGTGAATTGGCCCTTGGTCGTAACCTTAAAGTGGCGTTCATGCCATGGAAAGGGTATAACTTTGAGGATGCCATCGTGATTTCTGAAAAAGTGGTTCGTGAGGATATTTTTACCTCCATACACATTGATGAATATGCGCTTGAAGTCCGTGATACCAAATTGGGTGCTGAAGAATTGACCCATGATATTCCGAATGTTTCTGAGGAAGCGACCAAAGACTTGGATGAGCACGGTATGATTCGTATTGGTGCCGAGGTGAAGCCAGGCGATATCTTGATTGGTAAGATTACCCCGAAAGGAGAATCAGACCCAACACCTGAAGAAAAACTGCTTCGTGCAATTTTTGGAGACAAGGCGGGTGATGTAAAAGATGCTTCTTTGAAAGCATCGCCTTCATTGCGTGGTGTGGTCATTGACAAGAAATTGTTCTCTCGTTCCATCAAAGACAAGCGTAAGCGTTCAGAAGATAAAGAGGCCATCTCTAAACTTGAGATGGAATATGAAGTGAAATTCCAGCAGTTGAAAGATGTGTTGGTTGAAAAACTTTTTGGTCTTGTCGGCGGTAAAACCTCACAAGGTGTTCAGAACGACTTGGGTGAAGAAGTGCTTCCAAAAGGCAAAAAGTACACCATCAAGATGTTGAATTCTGTGGATGACTTTGCCCATTTGGTAAGCGGTACTTGGACGACAGATGACAAGACCAATGCTTTGGTGAACGATTTGTTGCACAACTATAAAATCAAGTTGAACGACCTTCAAGGTAACTTGAGAAGAGACAAATTCACAATTTCAGTGGGTGATGAACTGCCTGCCGGAATCATGAAGTTGGCCAAGGTCTACATCGCCAAAAAGCGTAAGCTGAAAGTGGGCGATAAGATGGCGGGCCGTCACGGTAACAAAGGTATCGTGGCACGTATCGTACGTCAAGAAGACATGCCTTTCTTAGAAGATGGCACCCCTGTGGACATCGTATTGAACCCACTGGGTGTACCGTCGCGTATGAACATCGGTCAGATTTATGAGACCGTTTTGGGCTGGGCCGGTCAGAAATTAGGGAAGAAATTCGCGACCCCAATTTTCGATGGTGCCACTCTGGACGAGATCAACGAACTTACCGATGAGGCTGGTGTACCAAGATTTGGCCACACCTATCTTTATGATGGGGGCACAGGTCAACGTTTTGATCAACCTGCAACCGTGGGTGTGATTTATATGCTCAAATTGGGCCACATGGTCGACGACAAAATGCACGCACGTTCCATCGGACCGTACTCATTGATCACGCAGCAGCCGTTGGGTGGTAAAGCCCAGTTTGGTGGCCAGCGTTTTGGTGAGATGGAAGTTTGGGCACTTGAGGCCTACGGAGCTTCATCGACCTTGCGCGAAATCTTGACGGTCAAATCTGATGACGTTATCGGTCGTGCAAAAACGTATGAGTCCATCGTCAAGGGTGAAACCATGCCAGAACCTGGCTTGCCAGAATCTTTCAACGTATTGATGCACGAGCTCAAGGGCTTGGGCCTTGATATCCGTTTGGAAGAATAACATAGAACACAATAAAAATTTAGTACCATACTATAATGGCTAGAAATAGAGATAACAACACACCAAAAAGGTTCGACAAGATTTCAATCGGCTTGGCATCGCCAGAATCAATTCTGGCAGAGTCACGGGGCGAGGTCTTGAAACCTGAGACGATTAACTACAGAACGCACAAACCAGAACGTGACGGACTTTTCTGTGAGCGGATCTTTGGCCCCGTCAAAGATTACGAATGTGCCTGTGGTAAGTACAAACGTATCCGTTATCGCGGTATCGTTTGCGACCGATGTGGTGTAGAGGTCACCGAAAAGAAAGTACGACGTGATAGGGTAGGGCACATCAATTTGGTAGTGCCGGTGGCCCATATCTGGTACTTTAGGTCATTGCCGAACAAAATAGGATATCTTTTGGGATTGCCTTCCAAAAAGTTGGATATGATCATCTACTACGAAAGGTATGTGGTCATTCAACCCGGTATTGCCAAAGGTCCTGAAGGGGAGGAAATCAACAAAATGGATTTCCTTACTGAGGAAGAGTACCTGAACATATTGGAGTCCATTCCTGTGGAAAACCAATATTTGGAAGACTCAGACCCCAACAAGTTCATTGCCAAGATGGGTGCGGAGTGTTTGATCGATCTTTTGTCTCGAATTGATTTGAAACAATTGTCGTATGACCTACGCCACAAAGCGAACACTGAAACTTCAAAACAGCGTAAGACCGAGGCCTTAAAAAGACTTCAGGTGGTGGAAGCTTTTCGTGAGTCGCAAGACAATCGTGAGAACAATCCAGAATGGATGATCATGAAGGTGGTGCCTGTGATTCCACCTGAATTGCGTCCGTTGGTGCCGTTGGATGGTGGTCGTTTTGCCACCTCTGACCTGAACGATCTGTACCGCAGGGTCATCATCCGTAACAATCGTTTGAAGCGTTTGATGGAAATCAAAGCCCCAGAGGTCATCCTCCGTAATGAAAAAAGGATGCTTCAGGAAGCTGTGGATTCCCTTTTCGACAATACGAGAAAGGCGTCTGCCGTAAAAACAGAGTCAAACCGCCCGTTGAAATCACTTTCAGATTCGTTGAAAGGTAAGCAGGGACGTTTCCGCCAAAACCTTCTCGGTAAGCGTGTAGATTACTCTGCACGTTCTGTGATTGTTGTCGGTCCTGAAATGAAACTCTACGAATGCGGTCTACCAAAAGATATGGCGGCCGAACTTTACAAGCCTTTTGTCATCAGAAAACTGATAGAAAGGGGTATTGTAAAGACGGTAAAATCCGCCAAAAAGATCATCGACAAAAAAGAGCCTGTAGTTTGGGATATTCTGGATAACGTCATCAAAGGGCATCCGGTATTGTTGAACCGTGCTCCCACATTGCACCGATTGGGTATCCAGGCATTTCAGCCCAAATTGATTGAAGGTAAGGCGATTCGCCTGCATCCATTGGCCTGTACGGCATTCAATGCTGACTTTGACGGCGACCAGATGGCGGTGCACCTTCCGTTGGGCCCTGAAGCAATTTTAGAGGCGCAATTGTTGATGCTGGCCTCACAGAACATTTTGAACCCTGCAAACGGTTCACCGATTACGGTTCCATCACAAGACATGGTTTTGGGTCTGTACTACATGACCAAAGAGCGTAAGTCAACCGACGATGTGCCCGTGAAGGGTGAAGGCTTGACCTTTTACTCTGATGAAGAAGTGGTTATTGCCTTTAACGAGGGCCGTGTTGACTTGAATGCTGGTATTAAGGTACGTGCCAAAGACTTCAATGAAGAGGGTGAATTGGTCAATCAAATCATCGAGACCACCGCAGGTAGAGTGCTCTTCAACCAAGTAGTGCCCGAACAGGCTGGTTTCATCAATGATGTATTGAACAAAAAATCGTTGCGAAACATCATTGGTAAGATTTTGAGTGTAACCGATGTACCGACCACTGCAGAGTTTTTGGACAAGATCAAGACCATGGGCTATGAATTTGCCTTCAAGGGTGGATTGTCGTTCAGCTTGGGTGATATCATTATTCCTGCAGAAAAACATGAAATGATTGCCGATGCCAACGGACAGGTTGATGGTATCATGATGAACTATAACATGGGTCTGATCACCAACAACGAACGTTACAATCAGGTCATTGATGTATGGACGTCTACGAACGCTATGTTGACCGAGTTGGCAATGAAGCGAATTCGTGAAGACCAGCAAGGGTTCAACTCAGTGTATATGATGTTGGATTCTGGTGCACGGGGTTCAAAAGAACAAATCCGTCAGTTGACAGGTATGCGTGGTCTTATGGCTAAGCCTAAAAAATCGACCGCTGGTGGTGGAGAAATTATCGAAAACCCCATCCTGTCCAACTTTAAGGAAGGATTGTCGATTTTGGAATACTTTATCTCAACCCACGGTGCGCGTAAAGGTCTCGCCGATACCGCTTTGAAAACTGCGGATGCAGGGTATTTGACCCGTCGTTTGGTGGATGTTTCGCAAGATGTCATCATCAATATCGAAGATTGTGAGACACTTCGCGGTATCGAAGTTGAGGCATTGAAGAAAAATGAAGAAGTTGTTGAGACACTTGGCGAGCGCATTCTTGGTCGTGTGTCACTTCACGATGTGTACAATCCAGCAACAGAGGAGTTGTTGGTGGCTTCAGGCGAAGAAATCACAGAGGCCATTGTGGCCAAAATAGAGGCTGCCCCGATAGAGCGGGTTGAGGTTCGTTCAGCGCTGACCTGTGAGGCTCCTCAAGGTATTTGTGCCAAGTGCTACGGTAGAAACTTGGCGACCAATAAAATGGTACAGCGTGGTGAGGCCGTAGGTGTGGTTGCAGCACAATCCATTGGTGAGCCTGGTACACAGTTGACCTTGCGTACGTTCCACGTAGGGGGTATTGCCGGTAACATTTCTGAAGAAAGCAGATTGGAAGCCAAATTTGATGGTGTCGCTGAAATCGAAGATTTACGTACCGTTGTTGGCGAAAACAGCGAAGGTGAAAAGGCCAACATCGTTATTTCCAGAACTTCAGAGATTAAGATTGTCGACGAAAAAACAGGCATCACGCTGAGCACGAACAACATTCCTTATGGTTCGCAGTTGTTCATTAAGAACGGTGCCAAAGTGAAGAAAGGCGATATCATTTGTCAATGGGATCCATACAATGGTGTCATTGTTTCTGAATTTACAGGACAAATAGCCTATGAAAACATCGAACAGGGTGTTACGTATCAGGTAGAGATTGATGAGCAGACCGGTTTCCAAGAAAAGGTGATTTCAGAATCTCGTAACAAAAAACTGATACCGACCTTATTGATAAAAGATGGTAAGGGAGAAACATTGCGTTCGTACAACCTTCCGGTAGGATCTCATATCATGGTTGATGATGGAGATAAAATCAAGGAAGGAAAGACGTTGGTGAAGATTCCGCGTAAATCTGCCAAAGCAGGTGATATCACAGGGGGTCTGCCAAGGGTGACTGAGTTGTTCGAAGCACGAAACCCTTCCAATCCAGCGGTGGTTTCTGAGATTGATGGTGTTGTTTCTTTTGGAAAAATCAAAAGAGGAAACCGAGAAATCATCATTGAGTCGAAGACTGGGGAAATCAAAAAATACTTGGTCAAACTATCGAACCAAATCTTGGTTCAAGAGAATGATTATGTACGAGCCGGAATGCCTTTGTCAGATGGTTCCATTACTCCAGATGATATCTTGGCCATTAAAGGCCCCTCTGCAGTTCAGCAATATTTGGTGAACGAAGTACAGGAGGTATACCGTCTGCAAGGGGTAAAAATCAATGACAAGCACTTTGAGGTAGTGGTGCGCCAAATGATGCGCAAGGTTCAGATTCAAGATTCAGGAGATACCACGTTTTTAGAGAACCAACTGGTTCACAAAGACGATTTCATTCGTGAAAATGATGAAATTTTCGGAATGAAAGTAGTTGAAGATGCTGGTGAATCTGAAAACCTGAAAGCAGGCCAAATTATTTCTGCACGCGATTTAAGGGATGAAAATTCCATTTTAAAACGTGCCGATAAGACTTTGGTCACTGCCAGGGATGCGGTTGCCGCTACGGCTACGCCAATCCTACAGGGTATCACAAGAGCTTCACTTCAGACGAAGTCGTTTATATCTGCGGCATCGTTCCAAGAAACGACCAAAGTCTTGAACGAAGCGGCTGTAAATGGCAAAGTGGATACTTTGGAAGGTTTGAAGGAAAACGTGATTGTTGGACATAAGATTCCAGCAGGAACTGGAATGCGTGACTACGATAGTATCATTGTTGGCTCTAAAGAGGAGTACGATGAGATTATGGCACGCAAAGAAGAATTCAAATTCTAAATAATAGCAAACAAAAGCCCTGACAATTACGTCAGGGCTTTTTTAATGCATGTATCATGGCTGAAAACGAAAAAAAACAAAAATCGATCAATATAGAGTTGGATGAAAAGACCGCAGAGGGCATTTATTCAAACTTGGCAATCATCAATCATTCAGTTTCTGAATTCGTGGTCGATTTCATAAGTATGATGCCAGGAGCTCCCAAGGCGAAGGTCAAAAGCCGTATTGTATTGACTCCCCAGCATGCCAAAAAGTTTTTGAAGGCGCTGAACGATAACGTAAACCGTTTTGAAAAAGCGCATGGCACCATCAAAGACTATGAGCAGCCACCAATCCCTTTGAACTTTGGGCCAACGGGCGAGGCTTGACCAGCCTATAAGTATTAGCTGAATTCTGAAGTAAAATGAAGTTTGACAGAAGGGTATTTTTGTTGCACCATCTGTAATGAAAATGCCGAATCGGCCAAGAATACCAATTGCCCTTGCTTATCAGTGGCCAGAAACTTTTGTTTGACCCGCTTGAACTCTTGAAATTTTTCATTGTCGGCTTCAGGGTCGACCCAACATGCTTTATGCACCGGGAAGTTTTCATAAGTACACTTGGCCCCATATTCATGTTCCAAGCGATATTGAATGACTTCATATTGTAAAGCCCCAACAGTACCAATGATCTTTCTACCATTCATTTCAAGCGTAAACAATTGGGCCACCCCCTCATCCATCAATTGGTCAATGCCTTTGTTGAGCTGTTTTGCCTTCATGGGGTCGGCATTGTTGATATAACGGAAGTGTTCCGGTGAAAAACTTGGTATGCCCTTGTAGTTTAAAGTTTCGCCTCCCGTAAGGGTATCTCCAATTTTGAAGTTTCCTGTATCGTGCAGCCCGACGATATCTCCCGGAAACGAAACATCAACAATTTTCTTTTTTTCTGCAAAAAAGGCATTAGGGCTCGAAAATTTCAACTTTTTGTCATGGCGAACATGCAGATAAGGGGTATTTCGTTCAAAAGTTCCGGATACTATTTTCACAAATGCGAGTCGATCTCGATGTTTTGGGTCCATGTTGGCATGTATCTTAAATACAAAACCTGAAAAATCTTTTTCATTGGGCTGTACCACACGCTCTTCTGCTTTTTTAGGGCGGGGTTGGGGCGCTATTTCGATAAAACAGTCCAGTAATTCACGAACGCCGAAGTTGTTAAGGGCTGAACCAAAAAAAACGGGTTGTAGTTCAGCTTTGAGATAGGCTTCCTTATCAAAATCAGGATAAACTCCCTTCACGAGTTCAAGATTTTCTCTGAGGTTCTCAGCAGCTTCTGTTCCAATTAACTTTTCAAGTTCAGGACTGTCTATGTCATCAAAATTGATGGTATCCTCAATTTTTTTCTTTGATTGACCGCTAAACAGGTTGATGTTTTTTTCATAGATATTGTAAATGCCTTTAAAATCATGTCCCATCCCAATGGGGAAGCTAAGAGGTGTAACTTTCAGCCCTAGCTTTTGTTCAACTTCGTCCAAGAGGTCAAATGCATCCTTCCCTTCACGGTCTAACTTGTTGATAAAAACAATCATGGGAATACTGCGCATACGGCACACTTCTACCAGTTTTTCGGTTTGCTCCTCTACACCTTTGGCAACATCTATGACCACGATTACACTGTCAACTGCAGTAAGGGTTCTAAAAGTGTCTTCGGCAAAATCTTTGTGCCCTGGGGTATCGAGAATATTGATTTTCTTGTCTTTGTAGATAAAAGCCAAAACAGAAGTGGCAACAGAGATTCCCCGTTGCCGTTCAATTTCCATAAAATCACTGGTTGCCGACTTTTTGATTTTATTGCTTTTAACGGCTCCGGCCTCTTGTATGGCACCACCGAACAACAGTAATTTTTCGGTCAAAGTGGTCTTTCCTGCATCAGGGTGCGAGATAATACCAAAAGTTCTGCGCTTGGCAATTTCCTTTTCAAAATCCATGAAAAAAATTTGCGCAAAAGTACATCAATATTATGTATCCAAAATCTAGAAATGTACCATTCGTTGAGCTAAACATTATAGATTTAAAGGTTTGACTGATAATATGGTAAGTAGATAATCCATTCTTTAGATTTATTCGTATTTAAATCGTAAAGTGTTGTTAAAATAATTGTGTATACATTTTGTCGAATAAAGTAGGAGTTATGGTTTTTTCGAAGTATTTATGTAGTTGATTCGGAAAGATTTTTTTCGAAAGGTTTATAGATATCCCAATTCTTGTTGAAGACCTACAATGCCATGGTGATTAGTTATATAAAACTATTCCTATGGAAAAAATTACGATTTCAGCTTCTAGCATAAAGAGGTATTCTGTGGCCCTTTTTACATTGCTATTATTTGTTTCATCTCCTGTTCTAATTTCTTTTGATTCAGTGCCCAAAAGTTCAATGGAGCTTTTGTATACGGATACTGATGGTGATGGTGTTCCTGACAATGTGGATGTTGATGACGATAACGACGGTATTTTAGATACCGTAGAATGTTCAGTTTTATCCTTCGAAAATATACGGCCTTCAGATTTTGGTTTTCCAGCTGGGGTATCTAATGGTAGCTTAAGTGCCACAGATGTAGACATAAGTTTAAAGTGGGGGCTTCCAGCAGGGAGTGTTTTAGTAAGTGTAGAAAGCGCAAGTACTTTTACCAGTGGGGATAGGTTTGCGGTAAATAAAGACCATCCAATGAAATTTACTTTATTGGGTAATATTCCGGTATTTGTTAAAGGGGCACATTCTAAAACACTCAAAGGCCTAAAAAAAGATGGCATTATAGCTCTGGACGGCATTCAATATGAACTAACTACTTCGTCTTTAGAGTCAGGATTGATAGCTGGAAATACGGGTAATAATTACTTTGTTGAAAACACAACACCCTCTTCCATATCAAATCCAGAAGATTTTAGCTGGCAATCAAAATCTACGGCTTTTGAAATTAAATTTTACACCACTACTGACAATCAAAGTGTAATTGCTATTAGTGTAGCTCCAATAACTTGCCCTGACACTGACGGTGATGGAATAACCGATAATCTAGATATTGACTCTGACAATGATGGAATTTTAGATATTGTAGAAGCACAAACTCAGGCTGATTTTATAGCACCTTGTGGGATAGACAGCGATGGAAATGGTTTGGACGATCATTACGAAGAAACACCAGGTTCCGGCGAGGGTTTGACGCCTATCAATTCAGACGGCGACGGCAGGCCCGACCACCTTGACATCGACTCGGACGACGACGGCATCCCGGACAACGTGGAGGGCCAGCCGACGGACGGCTACGTTCCCCCTAGCGGAGAGGACAGTGACGATGACGGGCTCGACGACGCCTACGAGGGCACGGGCGACCAGGGGATCACCCCGGAGAACACGGACGGCACGGACCAGCCGGACTACCTTGACGGTGACTCCGACAACGACTTGGTGCCCGACAACAACGAGGGCAACGACTTCAACTTCGACGGCGACCCGGACCAGGCCTTCACGGGCACCGACACGGACAACGACGGGCTCGACGACGGCTACGAGGGGGCCGACGTTGACGACGGCTACGATGTCAATGATGAAATAGACGACCCCGCCAGCGACCTTCCGGACACCGATGGCACGGAGGACGTGAACTACCGCGACTTCGACGATGACGGCGACGGGATCGACACGCCCGACGAGGACGCCGACGGCGACGGGGACCCGACCAATGACGACACTGACGGCGACGGCACGCCCGACTACCTGGACCCCGACAACGGCCCCGACACCGATGGTGACGGTGTGCCGGACGTGGTGGACATCGACGATGACAACGACGGTATCCTGGACACGACCGAGGACCCGAACCTTGACGGTGACGACAATCCGCTGACCGACCCCTTGGACAGTGACGGCGACGGCAGGCCCGACCACCTTGACATCGACTCGGACGACGACGGCATCCCGGACAACGTGGAGGGCCAGCCGACGGACGGCTACGTTCCCCCTAGCGGAGAGGACAGTGACGATGACGGGCTCGACGACGCCTACGAGGGCACGGGCGACCAGGGGATCACCCCGGAGAACACGGACGGCACGGACCAGCCGGACTACCTTGACGGTGACTCCGACAACGACTTGGTGCCCGACAACAACGAGGGCAACGACTTCAACTTCGACGGCGACCCGGACCAGGCCTTCACGGGCACCGACACGGACAACGACGGGCTCGACGACGGCTACGAGGGGGCCGACGTTGACGACGGCTACGATGTCAATGATGAAATAGACGACCCCGCCAGCGACCTTCCGGACACCGATGGCACGGAGGACGTGAACTACCGCGACTTCGACGATGACGGCGACGGGATCGACACGCCCGACGAGGACGCCGACGGCGACGGGGACCCGACC